>CAUWJG010000001.1:0-112304 GCA_963559095.1 uncultured Collinsella sp.
CCCGCGCGGCAAGGAGATATATTGCCAGAGGCGGGAGGGGGAGGGGGCGGGAATCGGCAGATACACATTTCCTTCACAATTAAGGCTTTCCCGCTCGCCTCTACCACCATATATAGTGGTTGCCATGACGTTCACCGCCATATTTCAACCGTTGGCCGACACGTCAGGCTAAAACAGTTCTCCGCGCGCTATGTCACAACCAGCCTCTATCAGCTCGTCGCGCATTTCAATCGATCGGGCCTCGGCATAGACGCGCACGGCGCGCTCCGTGCCACTTGGGCGTAGCAGCAGCCATGACTCATCGGCAAACTCCAAGCGCAGGCCGTCCATGTGACTCACAGCCACCGGAACGCGACCGGCTACCACAGGCGGATTAAGACCGGGAAGCATCGTTGAGAGCATCTCGATGACCTCGCTCTCCAAACGCAAATCGCGGCGCATATAGTAATACTGGCCGCATGCCTCTTCCAGGGCATCCACGAGCTCGCCGAGTGTTTTGCCCTCAATGGCCATCAACTCGCAGAGCAACAGATTGATGAGCAGACCATCTCGCTCGGGCATATGGGAGGCCAACCCGATGCCGCCCGTCTCTTCCCCACCGAGCAGCACATCGCGCTTGAGCATCTCTTCATATATATGTATGAAACCAACGGGCTTGATTGCAAGGCGGCAGCCAAGGTCCTGTGCGAGGTGTCGCACGAGCACCGAAGAGGTCAGGTTCAGCACCACACGGCCTGTAAGCCCTTTGTTGCAGCACAGGTGTCCCAAGATGAGCGCGATGATCTTTTGCGCACTCACAAAACGCCCGCGCTCGTCTACCGCGCCAACACGATCTCCGTCTCCATCGTTGATAAGGCCCGCCAGGGCACCCGTGGCAACCACCGTTTGCTCACACTCGTCTACCCAGGGCTCGATGGGCTCGGGATGGATAGCGTCGGTTTCGCCATCATCGCGACCGTGAATCTCGGCGACCTCGACACCGAGCACGCGCAGCAGGTCGGCCATATAACCGCGAGCCGAACCATACAGTGGATCGTACACAACCTTGAGATGCGCTGCCGCGATTGCCTCTGTATCTACCAGCGTAATCAAATGATCCAAATAGGGCGTTGCCAAATCGACCGTTGCAATTGCGCCGCGCACGTCAACCGGCTCGGGCTCTATGAGGCGCTCAAGGTCTTCGTAGAACTCACGCGAGCCCACGCCGCCATCGGCCACACGCAGTTTGACGCCCAGGTAATCATTTGGATTATGCGAGCCCGTCACGATCAGGCCGCCGCAAGCGCGCGTATCGCGCGCGACGTTCCACGATACAGCCGGGGTTGGAACGTAACGCTCAGCGACCTTTGCCACCAACCCGTATCCAGCGAGCGTCATGGCGGCAATCCGAGCGTAGCGCTCGGCATCGGGGCGCGTATCAAAACCCACATATACGATGGCACCCGGAGTCTGCCGCGACCACAGCTCGCCCGCAGCTGCCGCGATGCGCACCACGTTATCCTGCGTAAAATCGCCGTCGAGCCGCGCTCTCCAGCCATCCGTTCCAAAGTGAATCATCGCGCCCATGCGCACCTGCACCCCTTGCGGTGTTGGCTATCTGTCTATCCAAGACAAGGGTATACCCCCGACCGGACAACCTGATGCACCCTCCACGAGTACCACAGCCGCATAATCAGGACGATCGCGCATGCCGCCTAAGGTCGTAACCCGTATAGGATCATGCACATTCGCGCAGTTCAAGCGCCTGTTCGCGCGCTCCGATGCCATGGGGCGCACGCCGTGCCCCATGCGCCTGCGCGTTCGTGCACCACGGCACGCACTTGAATGCCTGCGCCCCACACGCGGCGCGCAGGCATTCCGCAAATACCACGCCTGCCCTGCGCGGAGATCGGCTAAGCTCCGGGCGCCACGTGATGGCGCTCAAGATAGTCGACCCAGCGATCCATCGTATCGTCGGACAGGGCATGCTCCATTTGGCAGGCCTCGGTATCCGCGCGATCGAACTCAACCCCCAGCTCGTGCATCAAAAATGCTCGCAGCACGCGATGGCGGCGCCATACATCCCCGCCGACCTTGCGGCCGCAAGGCGTGAGCATCACCTTGCCATAGTGCGACTGCTCAACCATGCCCTGCGCCTTAAGCGCCGTGATGGCTTTGTTCACCGATGCCTTGGATACACCGAGGCGCTGGGCGATATCGACCGAGCGCACGCCGCACGCCTCGCCGACCTCATCCTCGATGCGCACGATGCACTCGAGATAATCCTCGTTTGCCATGGTGAGGTGAGCGGTGTCGCACGCATGGGAGCAGCCGCATTCTTCGCACACTTCCGTCATGGGAGTTCCTTTCGTCGGTCAACACGCCTGATTCTACCCCAACTATCCGCATGCCCTACGTCTGGTGCGTACGGGGGCCCAGGCGTTGCGGTACAGTGATGCCATCCGATGCCATACTGCGCGGCGACGCCACCCTACAGTCCCGCGCACACGAGAAGGGATTTTCATGTCCGATATCCTTGAGCGATTCCTGCGCTATGTGCAGGTTGATACGCAATCCGCCGATGAGCATTCCGATCAGGTCCCCTCGACTGCCATCCAGTTCGATTTGGCCCATCTGCTGGCCAATGAGCTGCGCGGCCTCGGGGCACGCGATGTGCGCGTATCTGAGCACGCCTACGTGACCGCATGGGTACCCGCCAGCGCCGGGTCCGAACAGCAGCCGCGCCTGGGCCTGGTGGCCCATCTGGACACCACCGAGCAGGCACCGGGATTTGGCGTGAGGCCGCACATCGTGCATTATGAGGGCGGCGCCTTGATTTGCGGTGAGGTCGATGGCACACCTGTAAGCATCGGCCCGGAGCGCCTGCCGCAGCTCAACGACCTCGTGGGCGCTGACATGGTGTGCACCGACGGCACGACGCTGCTCGGCGCCGACGACAAAGCCGGTGTGGCCGAGATCATGGCGCTCGTGGCCCTTTTGGCTGAACACCCCGAGCT
Source organism: uncultured Collinsella sp. (assembly GCA_963559095.1). Taxonomy (GTDB): domain Bacteria; phylum Actinomycetota; class Coriobacteriia; order Coriobacteriales; family Coriobacteriaceae; genus Collinsella. The sequence goes on from CAUWJG010000001.1 coordinate 2,997, forward strand.
GCCTCATCCCGAGCTCGGCATCTGCTTTTGCCCGGACGAGGAAATCGGGCACGGCGCCGAGCTGCTCGACATCGAGGACTTTGGCTGCACGTACGCCTATACGGTAGATGGCGGGCCGCTGGGCGAGCTTGAGTGGGAATGCTTCAACGCAGCTGAGGCCATCGTGCAGTTCCAGGGCTTTTCCATTCATCCCGGCGATGCCAAGGGGCGCATGGTCAACGCAGGAGAGCTTTTCTGCCGCTTCCACAGCATGCTTCCCGCCGCCCAGCGACCCGAGTATACCGAAGGGTACGAGGGCTTCTATTATCTGGAAGGCGTGAGCGCCACCGTGGAACACGCCACGGCGCGCTATATCATCCGAGATCACGATGGCGAGAAGTTCCAGGCTAAAATTGACCACCTGCTCTCAGCCGCCGCTTTTGTGAACGAGGAGCAGGGCGAGCAACGCGTGCAGGTCGAGATCAAGCAGCAGTACCGCAATATGGCCGAGATTGTGGCCGACTACCCGCAGCTGATTGAAGAGGCGAAAGCGGCCTTTGCCGCGGCCGATGTTGAGGCGCGCGTCATTCCCATCCGCGGCGGCACCGATGGCGCCCAGCTTTCCTTCCGCGGCCTACCATGCCCCAACCTATCCACTGGCGCCTACTGCTGCCACGGCGTCAACGAGTTCATTCCCGTCCGTTCGCTGGAAACGATGGTCGAGGTGCTGCGCGAGCTGGTGGCACGCTTCGCCTAGCCATACCAGCGGGGCAAAGGCCGCTGCACCGATATACGGCTACCCCGCATCTCGGTGCAGGCCGTGGCCTCGCACATGGATAACCGCTTTGCACATGCAACGGCCGGGACATCCCCCACGGGACGCCCCGGCCGTATTCACATTGCGCCGTAGATTACTCGACAGGAGCTGCCTCGCCGTCGGCCGTCTCTGCATCATCATCCGAAGAGGCACTGCTGATGTCTCCCAACGTAGAGTCACCGCTTGTGTCCTGACCCATGGTCTGCGGGCCCTCCGGATTCTCACCCGCGTCCACACGCGCCATCATCTCGACCAGCTGATCCTCATACACAAAGACATAGCTCACGCCGTTGACCATTGTGGAGGCATTGGCATAAGAGGGAATGTTGGCAACATACATGTCCTGCTCAACATCCATGCCGCGCATGGCATTGGCGACCGCCAGGATGTCTTGCACGTTCAACGTCGTGATGACCACTTCGGACAGCGATTCAACCGTACCCATCACCGTTGTGGGATCGAGGTCGTTGAGAATCTTGGAAGCCAGTGCGCCCAGCACCTGGCGCTGGTGGCGCATGCGGGTGAAGTCGCCATCCGCGTACTGGTAACGGGCGCGGGCATAGGTCAGGGCGGTGGCGCCATCCATGTGCTGGAAGCCCGGCTCGATCTTGATGTCGAGGTGCTCGGGGTCGTCCACGCCCTCAGTGGCGTTGATATCAATGCCGCCCACCGCGTCGATGAGCTTCTGCATGCCCTCGAAGTTGATCTCAGCATACTGGGAAATCTTTTGCTCGCCGCCAAAGCACAGCTGATTCACGGCGCTCACCACGCCCTCGGGCCCGTCGACCGCATGCGTGGCGTTGATCTTCATCGTCTCGCCTTTATAGACGACCTTCGTATCACGCGGAATGGAGATGAGCGCGGCGCGCTTCTCCACTGGGTCGACGCGCGCCAGGATGATGGAGTCCGAGCGGTACACTTCCTCGCCAGGACGGCCATCGGTGCCCAGCAGCAGCATGTAGAACGGCTCGCGCGCGACATCGGAATCGTTCAGGATCTGCAACACGCCGCTGTTGATGAAGCCGTTGCCGGTGAGATTGCCGGTGATGCGCATGAACCACGCCCCGGCGGCACCCACCCCAACGAGCAGCACGGCCAGCACGCCGCACAAAATGCCACGGCGAATGACCTTGCCGCGCCTGCGCTGACGGGCGCGCTCGGAGTAACGCGTCACGTTCTCGCGGCTATAAATGCGGCTACTGGCACCGGTTGAAGGTCGGCGCCCCTGTTGAACGGGCTTTTTCCTTAAACTCATACGGAACCTGCGCTAATCGTCGATGGAATCGGGGACGCTCACGCGCTCGATATGCGCGCCAAGCGCCTGGAGCTTGTCGGTGAAACGCTCATAGCCGCGATCGATATGATGAATCGCCGAGACCTCCGTGTAGCCCTCGGCGATCAGACCGGCAACGGCAAGCGCCGCGCCGCCACGAAGATCGGGTGAGGTGACCTGGGCACCGGAGAATCCACGCACGCCGTGCACCATCGCGTGGTGCCCCTCGACGCGAATGTTGGCGCCCATACGCACCAGCTCAGAGGCGAACATGAATCGATTCTCGAAGATGTTCTCCGTGATGATCGAGTTGCCGTCGGCGAGCGCCGACAGGACCATAATCTGAGCCTGCATATCAGTAGGAAAACCTGGGAATGGCAAGGTCTGCACATCGACCGGCTCGAAACGCTCAGCGCGATGCACGCGCACACCGCCCTCGATGCGCTCAATGCGAACGCCCATATCCTCGAGTTTTTTGATGACCATACCCAGATGGATCGGATTAAAGCCGACCACCTCCACGCCGGGCTCTTCCGCCATGAGGGCGCCGGCCACGATGAACGTGCCCGCCTCGATGCGATCACCCACCACGCGATGGGTCACCGGGTGAAGCTCCTGGACACCCTCGATCTGCACGACCGGCGTACCGGCGCCAACGATCTTGGCGCCCATGGCATTGAGCATGTTGGCAAGATCCACGATCTCGGGTTCGCGCGCGGCGTTGTCAATCACCGTGGTGCCATCTGCCTTGACGGCGGCCATGATGAGATTCTCGGTTGCCCCGACGCTTGCGAACTCAAGCGTGACGGACGCTCCGGTAAGCCCATTGGGGGCCGTTGCGTGGATGTAGCCGTGGTCGGTGTCGAACTCGACGCCGACAGCCTCAAGTCCCAAGATATGCATGTCGATTTTACGGGCGCCCAAGTTGCAGCCGCCGGGCATGGCGATCTTCGCCTTGCCAAAACGGCCAAGCAGCGGGCCCATCACGGCCGTGGATGCGCGCATCTTGGCCACCAGCTCGTAGGGGGCCTCCCACGAATCGACCTTTGAGGTGTCGATGCGCAACGTGTGCTCATCGAGCACGTCGATGGAAGCGCCCATGCGCTTGAGCACTTTGCCCATGACGTGCACATCGGAGATATTGGGTACGTTTTCGAGCGTGGTCACGCCCGGGGCGAGCAGCGTGGCAGCCATGAGCTTGAGTGCGGAGTTCTTTGCACCCGAGACGCTCACGCGCCCTGAAATCGCGTGGCCGCCCTCGACGCGGATGATATCCAAGCGAAAATCCCCTTCAAAAAGATGCCCGGAAGCAGGTGCTCCCGGGCATGACGTCAGTCGCATTGTTCCTTGCGAGGCTGTATGTCTCGCCGGCTAACGCGCAAGCAGCAGCTTGCACCATGCGACTTCATTATAAAGGTAGGCACGGTGCGCGTCGTCCTCCGGCAAATTTCTCAGGCTCTCTTCAAAACCTGCCTGTCTGGCGCGCACGGCCTCCACATCCACGCTCGCCAAATCGATGGCCCGCTCCGTCAGGATAATGACCTGGTCATCGGCAACCTGCACAAAACCCTCGCCCACCGCGATGGTGCGGTCGATGGTTGCCATCTGCGTGTCGGCGATGCGCACATAGCCGCTCTCGATCGTGCAGATCTCGCTCGCATGGCGCGGCAGGATGCCAAAGTCGCCATCGGTCGATGGCACGGCGACGTAGGCCACCTCGCCATCGAACACCAGCTCCTCGGGACACACGATGCGCAGCTGCATGGCCATGGGGCTCACGCCCCCATCTTCGCGGCGCGCTCGCGCACGTCGTCGATGGTGCTGGCATAGCGGAATGCCTGCTCGGGCAGATCGTCGCACTCGCCGTCAACAATGGCGGCAAAGGAGCGCACGGTGTCGGCCACGCGGATGTACACACCCGGGTTACCGGTGAACTGCTCGGCCACATGGAAGGACTGGGAGAGGAACTGCTGCACCTTACGAGCACGATTCACCGTGAGGCGCTGCTCCTCGGACAGTTCGTCCATACCAAGGATGGCGATGATGTCCTGCAGGTCGGAGTACTCCTGCAAAATCTCCTGGACCTTGACGGCCACGCGGTAGTGCTCCTCACCGACGACCGCGGGATCGAGCGCGTCAGACGAGCTCGCCAGCGGGTCGATCGCCGGGTACAGACCCAGCTCGGCGATAGAGCGGGAGAGCACTGTGGTGGCATCGAGGTGGGTAAAGGTCGTGGCGGGCGCCGGGTCGGTCAGGTCGTCGGCGGGGACGTAGACGGCCTGCACCGAGGTGATGGACCCGGTCTTGGTGGAGGTGATGCGCTCCTGCAAATCGCCCATCTCGGTTGCCAGCGTGGGCTGGTAGCCAACGGCGGAGGGCATGCGGCCGAGCAGGGCCGAGACCTCGGAGCCGGCCTGGGAGAAGCGGAAGATGTTGTCGATGAACAACAGGACGTCCTGGCCGCGGTCGCGGAAGTACTCCGCCTCGGTCAGACCGGCCAGGCCGATGCGCAGACGGGCTCCCGGGGGCTCGTTCATCTGACCGTAGACCAGGCAGGTCTTGTCGATGACGCCCGACTCGCTCATCTCCAGATACAGATCGGTGCCCTCACGGGTGCGCTCGCCGACGCCGGTGAACACCGAGGTGCCGCCGTGCTCCTGGGCGAGGTTGTTGATGAGCTCCTGGATAAGCACCGTCTTGCCGACGCCGGCGCCGCCGAACAGACCGGTCTTGCCGCCACGAATGTAGGGCTCGAGCAGGTCGACGGCCTTGATGCCGGTCTCGAAGATCTCGGTCGTGGTGGTCAGCTCGTCAAATGAGGGCGCCGGGTGATGGATGGGGTAATACGCATCGACCTCAGGCATGTCCTTGCCGTCAACGGGTTGGCCCATGACGTTCCAAATACGGCCGAGCGTGCCCTTGCCCACCGGCATCTGCATGGGCGCGCCCGTGTCCACGACCTCGAGCCCTCGCTGCAGGCCGTCAGTCGAAGACATGGCCACGCAGCGAACAACATCGCCGGGCAGCTGGCTTTCGACCTCAAGGATGGTCTGGATGTGACCCATGGGGGTATCCACATCCACGTTCAGCGCGTTGTAGATGTTCGGCACGCCGTTTTTGAACTTGACGTCCACAACGGGGCCGATGATGCGGACGATGCGCCCAACGCCCGCAGTCTCCGTGGAATCCACGGCGATGGTATCTGCCATTAGTGTTCCTCCAATGCAGCGGCACCGCCCACGATCTCGTTGATCTCAGTCGTGATGGATGCCTGGCGTACACGGTTATAGGTGCGCGTGAGATCGGCGATGATGGCGCTGGCGTTCTCGGTCGCCGAGTGCATGGACTTGCGGCGCGCACCCTGCTCGGCAGCGGCCGAGTCGATCATCGCCTGATGAATGACGGTCAAGACGTAGCTGGGAATCAAGCGGTTCAACACGTGCTCGGCCGATGGCACAAACGTGAACGGCGAGGTCAGCTCGGCAGGAGCTTCGCTCTCATTCGCGCGCGGGCCGCGGGCGGTACGCAAGACCAGCTCATCCAGCGGCAGGATGCGCTCGGAGCGCAAAACCTGCTCAACGCGGTTCTTGGCGTGGAAATACACGATGTCCACGCGGCCGAAATCCCCACGAGCATACCCGTCGATCACGTAGTTGGCGATTGCGCGCGCGGCCTCGATATCCGGGTTGTCGGACTGCCCGTCGATGTTCATCACGCGGTCGGGGTAGTGCGCAAAATGCTCGGATACCTTGCGGCCGCATGTGATGAGCTCAACCCGCTTGGCGCCATGCCTGTGGAAGTGGCTGATGCGCTGCTCGACAGCTCGATCGATCTGCATGTTGAAGCCGCCGGCCAGCCCGCGATCGGAGCTGATACCGATCACCAGCGCGCACTCGTAGACCTCCGGGTCCACCAGCAGCGGAGACGTTGTCTCCGCCGCCGTGTCACTGGCGACCGTAAGCATCACATCGGTGATGGCGGTGCGGTACGCTTCGCTCTTTTTCTCGCGAGCGAGAGCGCGAGCGATTTTGGCGGTCGACACCATTTCCATCGTGCGCGTGATCTGCTGCGTGGTAGACACGGAGTTGATGCGCTTCTTTATTTCGCGGAGATTGGCCATGGGGCTCAGTTCTCCTCGGCCGATGCGGCGGGCTTGACGTCGCGCGAAGCCAGGAACTCCGCCTTGTAGTCGGAAATCGCCTGCTCCAGCTTGGCGGCCGTCTCATCGTCGACCTTGGCGAAGCGGATCTCCTCGAGCAGCTTGCGGTAAGCACCGCTCAGGTAATCGATCAGCCCGTCGCGGAACGGCACAACCTGGTCGATATCCATGTCATCGAGGTAGCCCTTGTTGCCCGCGAAGAGCGCGGCAACCTGATCAACCACATCGAGCGGCTTGAAGCGACCCTGCTTGAGCAGCTCCGTCATGCGCGCGCCGTGCGTAAGCTGGCGCTGCGTGGCGGCATCAAGGTCACTTCCGAACTGCGTGAAACCGGCAAGCTCGCGATAAGACGCCAAGTCCAGACGCAGATTGCCCGCCTGCTGCTTCATGGCCTTGGTCTGCGCGGAGCCACCGACGCGGCTCACGGAGATACCGACGTCGACAGCCGGGCGCTGACCCTGGTGGAACAGCTCGGACTGCAGGTAGATCTGGCCATCCGTAATCGAAATCACGTTGGTCGGAATGTAGGCGGACACATCGCCATCCTGCGTCTCGATGATCGGCAGAGCGGTCAGCGAGCCACCGCCGTTCTTCTCGGAAAGCTTGCATGCGCGCTCCAGCAGACGGGAGTGCAGGTAGAAAATGTCGCCCGGGTAGGCCTCGCGTCCCGGCGGGCGACGCAGCGTCAGAGACATCTGACGATACGCGACGGCCTGCTTGGACAGGTCGTCATACACCACGAGCACGTGGCCACCAGGGTTGGTCGCGCTCGCCGGCTGACCGTCCTCGCCGTTATACATGAAGTACTCGCCAATCGCGGCTCCGGCCATGGGGGCGATGTACTGCAGCGGCGCCGCATCGGCAGCCGTGGCGGACACGATGACCGTGTAGTCGAGCGCGCCATGGGCGGCGAGCGTCTCGCGAATGTTGGCGACCGTGGAAGCCTTCTGGCCAATGGCGACGTAGACGCAAATCATGTCCTTGCCGCGCTGGTTGATGATGGCATCGATGGCGATGGCGGTCTTACCTGTCTTGCGGTCACCGATGATGAGCTCGCGCTGGCCGCGACCGATCGGAATCATCGCGTCCACAGCGAGCAGGCCCGTTTGGACGGGCTCACACACCGGGGTGCGCTCAATCACGCCGGGAGCCTTGAACTCAATCGGGCGACGGGACGTCTCGCCCACGCTGCCGCGGCCGTCGATCGGCTGGCCAAGCGGGTTCACCACGCGGCCAAGCATGCCCCGGCCCACCGGGATATCCATAACGCGACCGGTGGTGCGGCAGGAATCGCCCTCCTTGATGGACTCGACCTCGCCGAACAACACGGCGCCGACCTCATCGCGGTCAAGGTTTTGGGCCAGGCCGTAGACGACCTTACCCGTGCTGGAGCTGGTGAACTCAAGCAGCTCGCCAGCCATAGCGCTTTTGAGACCGAGCACGTGAGCGATACCGTCGCCCACCTCGGCTACATGGGATACTTCTTGGGTATCGACGGTAGCCGTGAGGTCGAACAGGCGCTGCCGCAAGACCTCCTCGATGTTCTCGGCATTGATTGCCTCGGACATGTGGCTATACCTCCGAATTCTTTACTGAATGCGTCATGACCTTTCGGGCCTGCTCAAGCTGATGACGCACCGACGCATCACGCCTGCGGCCACGAGCCGACAACACGATGCCACCGATGATGCTGGGGTCGACGCGCTCGATCAAAAACACGTTGCAGCCAAGGTCCGCCTCGCACTTTTGCGTGATGAGCATGCGCAGCTCCGCATCAAGCGGCACGGCAGTCGTGACCTGCACGCCGACCGTCTCCTGGTCGCCCTCGATCATATCGTTGTAGAGCTCGAGCACGTCGGGCAGCTTTTCAAGGTCACCGTTGGCGGCCATCTGGGAGAGCACCGAAAGCAGCTCGGGGCTCGAATTGGCCTCTGCGCGCAAAGGCTCGAGATTCTCGTACACGCGATCCTCGGACTTTGCGGCCTCGAGCAGCGTGCGCGCATATGTTTCGAGCTTGCGCTTTTCCATACGGTCGCTGTTCGCGTTAGCCATTGAGACTACCCACTTCCGTCAGGTACTTTTTGATGAGCTCGCGCTGCTTCTCCTCGTTATCGGCGAGCGTGTCGCCAACGATGCGGGAGGCGACGGCAACCGACATCTTGGCGATGGTGTCCGTCGCGCCGGCGTACGCGCGCTTCATCTCGTCATCAGCACGATCATGTGCCTTGGCGATGATGTCCTCGACCTCTTTGTGAGCGACCGCAACGATACGGGAGCGCTCCTTCTCGGCGTCGGCGCGGGCATCGAGCACGATCTCGGAAGCCTTGCGACGGGCCTCGGCCACGATGGCATCGGCCTCCTCGCGGATATGATCGGCCTCCGCCTTCGTCTGATCGGCCTCCTCGATGGTGTCCTCAATGCGCTTCTCACGGGCATCGAGCGTCGCGATGACCTTGGGCCACACGAACTTCGCCAGCAAGAACCAAATCACCAAAAAGATGATGAGCGCCGGGATGAACTCAGCCTGCTTGGGGATGAGAATGTCCGCGCCGCCCGCGCCCTCCTCCGCGAATGCGAAGGTGGGCACCAGGAAGGCCAGCGAGGCCAACCCAAGCGCGGTACCTGTGCGTTCAACGAATTTCATGCTTCCCCCTCGGGATGTAAACCCGGTTATTTCCAGCAACCGGCTATTTGACGACCAGGGCGACGACGAAGCCGATCAGCGCCAGTGCCTCGGCGAATGCAGAGCCCATGATAAAGACGGTGAACACGCGATCCTGCACCTCGGGCTGACGCGCCATGGCGCTCGCAACGCCGTATGCAGCCAAGCCGATAGCCAAGCCGGCACCGATAACACCAAGGCCGTAACCGATAACTCCCACGTTTCCTCCTTGCGTTCGTGCGCACTTCCTCGGCGCACCTTATACACAAACGTATCTCAAGCGAGGGCGCCCAAACGGCACCCCACGCCCGGTACCAATATAGGCTCCTAGTGGCCCGCAGCTTCAGCGCCCTGGATATAGACGGCAGTCAGCACGGTAAACACATAGGCTTGAACAACGCCGACGAAGATCTCGATGGCGTAGATCACAAACAGGATGGCCGCAAAGGCCAGCGACGGTAGCGCGCCGAACACGTTGGCAGCCGTGAGCTCGGCGATGAGCGGCTCGGCGAACAGCGACACCATGAGGGCGAACGAACCGAGCACGATGTGGCCGGCAAACATGTTGCAGAACAAACGAACAGCCAACGTGATGGGACGCAGCAACGTCGAAATGACCTCGATCACCCAGATGAGAATATTCAACGGGAACATAACGCCCTTCGGAGCGAGGCTCTTGATGTAGCCCCAGGCGCCGTGGTTCTTCATGCCAACCGCCACGAAGTAGATGAATGCCACGAGCGCGAGCGCCGCCGTGGTAGAAATCGTGCCCGTACCCGGTTTCATGCCGGGGATGATGCCCACGATGTTGTTGACCACGATGAACATGAACAGCGTACCCAAAAACGGCAGGTGACGACGCCACGACTCCTTGCCCAGGATGCCCACACCGATGTCGCTCTCCAGATACTGGATGACAAACTCCATCGCATTGGCAAAGCGCCCCTTGGGCACCACGGCTAACTTGCGGGAAAACGCGAACATCAAGATAAGCAAGATGATCGAAGATACGATCAGCCAGAACGAGTACTGGGTCATGCCTCGAACCAGATCGCCCACCACCGGAATCGAGCTGAAGCTCGACACGAGGTGATTGATCTCGCCCGGTAGCTTTTCAAACGCCTCCATGCGTTTTCCCTCCTAGAGTCTACGCCTCAATGCCATGTAGGCCATATAAGCCCACATGCCAAAGAACCCAACAAGCATGCCCGTAAGCACGCTAAGGCATTCACTGGGTGCGAACACCCACGTTGCCGCCTCGACCGCCATCAAGAAGGCGAAGGAGACACCAACGGCGGCCAGCCCTTTGGCAACCGAGGGCCTTACGCGACCCCGACACGCCATGCGAACGACCACGTAAAGCGGTGTAAAACCGATGATACCGAGTATCACGCCCAACCCTGCCATCATATAGACGGGCGGATGAAATGACGGCACGAACGGTCCCCCACGTCTTCCGTTGCTTGTCCCTCTGCGCGCACGCGCGCATTCCGAGAAGTATAGCCCGCTCTCTTATAGGACAAAACAAGATATCGTACATTTGTTAGATTTTTTACATTCGTTGCAAATCTAACAAATCTAGCAGCCTTCAGAACAGTCGCAAAAGCTAGAGCGTGCCGAAGATACGGTCGCCGGCATCTCCCAAACCCGGAACGATATATGCGGCGCTGTTCAGCCCCTCATCGATCGCGCAGGTAAACAGGCGCACATCGGGATCGTGGTCAAGCACGGCCTTGATGCCCTCGGGCGCCGCCACCAAAACAAGCAGACGAACGTCCTTGACACCCTGGCGACGCAGGTAGTCAATAGCCGCCGTGGCCGAACCGCCCGTGGCGAGCATCGGGTCCACCACCAGGCAAATGCGCTGATCGGCATCAGCGGGCATCTTGGCGTAATACTCGTGCGGCTCGCGCGTCTCCTCGTCGCGGTACATGCCCACATGGCCCACGCGCGCCGCCGGAATCAGCTCCAGCAAGCCGTCGACCATTCCGAGACCGGCGCGCAGAATCGGCACGATGGCGACCTTGCGACCCGCGATCTGCTTGCCTGTTGCCTCGCAAATAGGCGTTGTCACCGGAACATCCTCGAGCGGGAAATCGCGCGTCGCCTCATACCCCTCGAACAGCGCAAGTTCCTTCACGAGCTCACGGAACTGCTTGGAGCCCGTCTCGACGCTGCGCATAATGGTGAGCTTATGCTGCACCATCGGATGGTCGATCAACGTCACGCGGCTACGGTCAAAATCTGCAGTCATCTTCAGTCCTTAATCGAGCGTATTGATTATCGCTGCTTAGCCTGCACATTCACTGTATCACGGGATGTGCCACAACAATGTGCATGGCATTTGGTTCATTTTGCCGTATATACGGCAATTCAGAACTGGAGAGGTCTTGTCGCTACGGCGCAAGCACGCCCCGACAAGAAGCCTTCCTATCCCCTAGTCGAGCTTCATGATCTTCGCCACACGCTGCGCATGGCGCCCGCCCTCAAACTCCGAGGTCAAAAAGACCTTCACGATGTCGCGGTTTACCTGCGGGTCAACAAAACGGCCCGAAAGCCCAATCACATTGCCATCGTTGTGGCGCCGGAAGAGGTCGGCGAACTCGGGCGTGGTGATGGAGCTGGCGCGCACACCGGGAACCTTATCGGCCGCAACGGCGATGCCGATGCCCGTGCCACACACGCACACGCCGCGATCGGCCTCTCCTGCCGCGACGGCGCGCCCGACCTTCGCCCCAAAATCAGGGTAATCAACACGGTCGTCCGTATCAGGGCCAAGATCGATAACCTCATGACCCAGCTCGTCGGCGATATACGCGACAAGCATCTGCTTCTGCTCAAACCCCGCATGGTCAGAGGCGATTGCGATGCGCATGGTGCGTTCCTTTCGTTTCCAAGCGCCAGCCCGATCGGGGACGGCGCGCGCACCCGGCACGCACAGTACGCACCGGTTTACTCACTGTACCATGGTTTTGTCCCCCGTCGGCCGGGCGAACGGACAAGCGTGCTACACAGTTTGTCATATCGTGCGATCAAGCAACCTCCAGCGGACCCACAACCTCCCGCAAGCGATCAGCCGCGAGCGCCCCCTGCCGCAGCACAACTGCCCTACCATCGCGCACAGCCAAAATCGTCGAGGCGTCGCGGCAAGGCGTCGTACCAGCGTCAATTGCCACATCAACCCCATGCAAGATGCGCGGCTCGACCTCCTCAAACGATGCGGGCGCCGGCTTGCCGTGCGTGTTTGCAGAGGTGACCGCGAGCGGGGAGTCGCAGGCTCGCACCAAAGCGCGAATGACCGGCGAAGCGGAGGCGCGCAACGCGACCGTCCCGTCGGCCGCGCGCATGTAGGCCGGAACTTCAGAGGACGCGGATATGACCAGCGTCAGGGCGCCGGGCCAAAACACACGTGCCGCATCGCGAATCGCCTGGGGCACCTCGATGCCATACCGATCGAGCGCCTCGGGACCCTCGACCAGCAAAGGCACTGTTTGCGTCAACTCCCGCTGCTTAAGCGTAAAGATGCGCCCGTAACCAGTCTGCTCGCTCGGAGCAGCCGCACCATTCACACGTGCGGGCGCCGTCCCAACATCCCGGCCCACCGCGCCATCGTCGCAATTCGCCGCATGCGCGCGCACCGAAACGCCGATGCCATACACGGTCTCGGTTGGCAGCAACGCCAACGCCCCAGACGCCAGCGCGGCCGAAACCTCCGCAATAGCCTTGTCCTGCGACGCCAACGCCCCGTCCATCACACGATATATCCTCACCATGGGCAGACGCCCCTTTCACGTAACGCGCAAACCTCGCGAGCCAGCTCCAGCCCACACTTGCCGGCAACTGCGGCAATCCTACCGCGTGTCCAGCCTGCAAACACGTTCGCCAACGCAGGCGCCTTATGCGTTGAACACATATCGATCCAGCCGCTCGAACGCCTCCTCAACGCGCGCTGTTGGCTGCGCCAGGTTCATGCGAATCGTCGCTTCGCCGCCAAACAGACGCCCATCTTGCCACAGCACGCCCACTCGAACGCCCGCGCGCAACACATCGTCGTGGCAAGCCCCATGTTCGGCACACCATTGCGCGCAATCGAGGAAGAGCATGTAGGTTCCCTGCGGACGGGCAGCCCCGACGCCATCGAAGTGACGATCGATATACTCGCACGCCAGCGCCGCATTCTTGTCCAACACGCCCAACAGCTCATCGAGCCACTGCTCACCCTCGTCACAATAGGCGCCCAGCAACGCATGCATAGACAGCACGTTCATGTGATTGTAATGCGACAAGCCTGCCGCGCGGACAATCCGGTCGCGCAGCCATGGGTCGTACGCCACGTGATAGCTCCCCACGAGACCCGCGATGTTAAACGTCTTGCTGGGGGCATACAGAGCGATCGTGCGCCGCCGCGCGTCCTCGGAAACGCTTTGCGCCGGGATGTGCGAATGACCGTTAAACACCAAATCCGACCAAATCTCATCGGAGATCACGCGCACGTCGTATGCCCGAAACAGATCCATTGCCCGCTCAAGCTCTTCGCGCTCCCACACGCGGCCCGAAGGATTGTGCGGCGAACACAAAATGGCCGTATGGATGCGCTCGTGCTTTATTTTCTCCTCCATGTCAGCGTAATCCATGCGCCACACGCCCCGCTCGTCGCGCACAAGCGGACTTGCCACCAATCGATAGCCATCGCGCGTCAGCATCTTCGTGAAGCCCGTGTACGTTGGGCTGTGCACGAGCACCGCATCCCCGCGCGAGCACAGCACCGAAAGCGCCGTAGCAACGCCGCCCAAGACGCCGTTTTCATAGCCAATATGTTCGGGCATCATGCCGCGCACACCGTGGCGTCGCTCGTGCCAGCGAATAATTGCGTTGAAGTAGGCGTCAGCGGGTTCAAAATAACCAAAGCAGGGATGATCCATCCGCTCGCGCATCGCGTTCGTCACCGACGGCGCGGTGGCGAAATTCATGTCGGCGACCCACATGGGAATCACGTCGAAGCCATCCGCCACCCATGCATCGGTCGGACCCAAACTACCACCCGCGATGGCGCCCTCCACATCCCAGGCAATGGAATCTTTTCCTGTGCGATCAATGACCTCGGTAAAATCGGCACGCATCTAAACTCCTTCCACATAGCACGTCGGCAAGCCCTCACGCCAGGTGCATCATCCGCGTCAGCGCATCTTAAGCAGCACCCGTGCCACCCACGCGGGCGAGCAACATACGCGGACGCTGCGCCAAATCTTCCTTGATCTGAACGTCCCACATACCGGCCTCTCGGCACAGCGAGGCCGCTTGCTCAAGATGGCCCTCGAACAGCTCGCACGCAAGAATGCCACCCGGGCGCAGCATATGGGGGGCCGCCTTTACAAGTCGACGAAACACGTCCAAGCCATCCGATCCGCCATCGAGCGCAAGCGCCGGCTCGAATGCGGCGACCTCGCGCGGTAGCGAGCCCATCACCTGGCTTGGAATGTAGGGCGGATTGGACACCAGCACGTCGAACGTTCCCCACTCCGTTTCACGGTCGAGCGGGGAAACCAAATTGCCCTGGCGTATATCGACCCAAGCGGCCTCAATGCCCAACACATCACGATTGCGTGCGGCGAGCGCCACCGCGCGGGGCTCAATATCCGTGGCAACGCACACAACGCGGCCCTCTCGCTCGCGAGCGATCGACAAGGAGATACAGCCCGTCCCACAACCGACTTCCAATACGCGTGCAACGCGTCCCTCATCCGAGGCGACGCCCTCTGGGCCTGCATCCGACCCATCATCAACAGCCGTCTCATCATCTGAAGCGTCAACGCCCTCTGCGTGTCCCGCGCCGCCTGCCGCAACATCGCGCATCATCGTTGCCGCATCCGCCGGGGGCACGGCGGCCTCATCATCGGCGCCACCCCCAATGCCATCGGCATCATCCTCCGCGCGCTTGGCCTCCTCGACCCGCCGTGCCGCCTCCACCTCATCATTCCAGGGCAACTCGATACGCTTCCGTAGCGCGGGCGCGCCGAGCACCTCGCGATCCAGAAATTGCAAGACTTCCTCAACCAGCAACTCAGTCTCCGGACGCGGAATGAGCACACCGGGTTCACAGGCAACATCGATCATGCGAAAGCTCGTCTCGCCCACGATGTACTGCAACGGCTCGCCCTTAGCTCGTCGCACCACGGCGGCATGCATACGGGACAGCTCGTCTGTTGAAAGAGGCTTCTCGAAGCTCATGTAGATCTCCGTGCGCGTGAGCCCAGTCACGCCGGACAGCAGCCACTCAGCCGAAAGACGCGGACGCTCGTCGCCCTTATCGCGCAAGTAATCGCGCGTCCAATCCAGACAGCGCTTAATAGTCCAAACTTCCTTCGCCATGAGATGCTCCGTTCGTCGTTGTGCTCAGCTGCGATTCTACGGCAGCCCCTCGCCCAAAACGGTGAAAACGCGATATTACGTGATAAGAGGGGGTATTTTGTTGTGCCTTGCCCAAAATGTGTCTGTGATTCGGATGACCTTGCCCCGATTCCAACCGCATGGGCCCGCAGCGCGACCACCCGTCGCAGCACGACCTCGCCACAACAAGGCGCGCGATCGGCAAATTCACCCTTCCCCGCAATCCTGCTGCGCACCCATACAAAATGAGCCGCTCCCCTCCATGGAGGAACGGCTCGAAAACGATACGTGCCATGCCCAAAACAACGGCGCAGCGCTCGGCAGCACCGCGCGCTACAGCAAGGTGACGCTAAAGGAGAACTCAGCCGTCTCGCCAGGGGCGATCACGGTGATGTTGCGCTTGTGCTCGAACACGTCATCCTCGGTGGTGAGGGTGGCGTGACCGGTCCAGGGCTCCAGCGCCACAAACGGAGCCTCGCCCGTCGACCACACGCCAATGTAGTCGAAGCCCGGGAAGTCAACGCGCACGCCACGTCCGGTCGCAGCGCTCACGAGCTCAAGCGTGTTGTCCGGCACATGGTCGAGCACAATGGCATCGAAGGCAAAGCTCTCACGCGTCAGGCGCACTGTGTCGGTGTTGTCCACCGAGGTGTAACCCTGCTCGTAGTCGGCCAAACCGCCTTCGGCGATCTTGGGCGAGCGACATGTCCACGGGCGCGTGAACCTGAGCTCGTAGTTCTCGAATGCATCGTCATCGGCACCCGGAGCCGGCACGTTAAAAGCGGGGTGACCGCCCACGGAAAACGGCATGTTGGCGTCACCGGTGTTGGTGACGGCAAACGTTTGCGTCAAGGTGGCCTCACCGGTGAGCGCGTAGGTCATGTTGAGGACGAAGGGGTACGGATAGGCCTCGAGCGTTTCGGGTGTTGATGCGAACTCGAACGTTGCGCTGGAGCCGTCGTCGGACACCCCCACGAGCTTGTGCTCATTGATGCGCGCCAGGCCGTGACGTGGCATGCGGCACACGCCATTGGAGCAGGTCGCTTCATCGTTGCGAAGAGAGCCAACGATGGGGAACAGCACCGGTGCGTGCTTGCCCCAAAACGCGGGGTCAGCTTGCCACAGGTACTCGCGACCGTCGAGCGCCAGACTCGTGAGCTCGGCGCCCATGGAGCTGATGGTGGCAGACAGGCCGCCCTTGGTGATGGTGGTGAGGTTCGGCATACGCTTCCTTTCCAGCGGGCCAGCCGCTTGAGCGGCGTGGCGGTACGGCATCCATTATCCCCCGCGTCGAACATGGTGCAAGGCGAGATGGGGGCGGCGGCAGAGGTTGCGGTGGAGATGCGGCGGAGGTGACGGTAAATCATGATTTAGCGTCACCGAAACGCCGATTTGGACGAATCGATCACGCAAAAACATGATTTTGCGTGATTGGAGCGGCAGGAGGGGGAGGGAGAGACGCTCCGCTAGATAAGCGGCAGGACGAGCGGGGAGCCGCCGAACGAAGGAGACGAGGAGGGGTCGGGCGCAGGGCATCCCGTTGCGAGCGGGGCATCCAGGCCGTCCCGATGTGAACAGGGCATCCCGTTGCGAGCGGGGGCATCCCGGACCATCCCGTTGTGAGCGGGGCATCCCGGACCGCCAGCGAGGAGGGGTAGCGTGCAACCCGCGCCCGTGATGCGCCCGTGATGCGCAAGATGGCTATACTGCCATGGAAGCCCCACTACACGAGAAAGCGCAGGCACCAGCGTGACGACGCCCCCCTCTATCCCAAACGAACCAGCCAGCACCGGCCACCATGATGCGCGCGAAATCCGCGCCGCATGGATCCAGGCAATACGCCTACGCACGCTCCCCCTTGCGGCATCCGGATCGTTTATCGCTGCAGGATTTGCTGCCCTTCACGGCGTCTTTCGGCCGGGTGTGTTCGCGCTGATGTTCGTCGTTTCCATGCTGCTGCAGGTCATCGCCAATTTTGCCGACGATTACGGCGACCTTTCCCACGGCTTAGACGACGACACCCGCATAGGCCCGCGCCGTGGCATGCAGCGCGGCATCATCACGCCTCGGCAGATGCGCCACGCCCTCATCGGGCTATCCATCGCGACCTTTGCCTTGGGCTGTGAGCTCATCGCCGTTGCCTTCACCGGCGGGTCGGCCATGGGCAAGCAGGCGCTCGGAGCCATTGCGACCTTTGTGGTGCTCGGTATTGCCTCCATCGCAGCGGCGGTTCTGTACACGGTGGGACCGCACCCCTACGGCTACCTGGGCCTCGGCGACATCATGAGCGCGTTGTTCTTCGGCGTGGTCGCCGTGGTGGGCGGCAGCTTCCTCTACCTGCATCAGTTCCATGCGCTCACGCTGGTCGCTGGCATCGCCCTCGGCCTGCCTGTAGCTGCGGTGATGAATATCAACAATATGCGCGATTCAACCGCCGATGCCGCCAAGGGCAAGCGAACCATTGCCAATCGCCTGTACGCAATGGGCATGCAGCGCGCCGGCGGGCAACGCGATGAAACGCAGGTTGCAACGACCGCCCACGTGCCGTGCAACGTGCCCGCCGCATCTACTGTTCACGAGCCCGCAGGCAACCAAGGCGCGCCCGTGATCGGCACACCCGCTGGCGATCCAAGTGCCCTTGCCGGCGAGCGAGCAATGCGTCTGTACCATAGGGTCCTCATCGGGTGCTCGCTGACCTTTTTTACGCTGGTCATCGTTTGCACAGGCAAGTCGGGAACACTGCTGCCGCTGCGCCTTATCGTGTTGTGCGCAGCGTTCTTCCCGCTGCTACGCGCCACGAATGGAGCATGCCGTCAACTTGACCACACCAAGCTCGACCGATTCATGGCGCCCACCAGCATGGGAACCGTGCTGGTGGCCATCGGCGTCACCACCTGCCTGGTCATTGCCTAGCGCCGCCAACCGCTGACGCACCTTACGCCAGCACACCCAAGATGAACGCGCTCGAAGCCGGCGCCCGATGCCGGCACTCGCAGCCAGCGTGCCGAACGCCCCAGCGCAGGCGCGCGCAGGGCCAGCACACCCAAGCCAAAACCAGTGCCACGCCATCGCATGCCACCGCGCCAACAAAGAGGGGCGCCGCCATGACGCAAACGTCACAGAGGCGCCCCCTTCTCATGCAGCCGCTGAAACCGCGCTACGCCCGATGCTCGACCTCAGTCACGCATTCATTCTTGAGCGTCCCCACCAGCTGCTGCAGCGCGTCGATCACGTGCGGGCGGATGTCGCCACCAACGAGCACGAGCATGATGTCGTCCCCAACTGCAAGTTCGCCCTCGTTAAGCCACACACGCACATACGAGATGCCCGGCAGCGCGCGGGCCTCGGCAATCGCGGCGTCCACGCGCGCGCCATCGTACCCAAAGGTCAGACGGCCAACCGTCTCCCCCGGCTGCACGCCGTCCGTCTCGATACCGCGGGCCTGCGCCTTGGGGGTGGCGCGCACCACGCCGTTGTGCACCAAATACATACCGCACCGCGCGAAGTCGGGGTCGGCCTTGGCCTCCCGCAACCACGCATCAATTGAAGGCATCTGCGCCATACAGCGTCCTTTCTTCTTTTACCCTACCGAAAAGGGCTACTCGGCGTTCGTTGCGGCATCGTCGGCAGGCGCATCCGCAGCATCGGCCGAAGCACCAGCTGCAGCTTCGTCGCCCTGCTGGGCGTCACCCGGCTTGGCCGTGGGCATCGTTTCCTCAACCGAACACACCATGGCGGCGCGCGTCGTGCGCGGGATGATGTCGCCCGCACACGTCACGAGCGTCATGACCTGGTCGGTTTGCTCCACAAGCTCACCGGCATCCGGGGCGCTGGCCTTCGCCTGCCCCAGCATTGCCTGCAGATACTGCGTGAACGCCTTGTCGCTGTCGAAATTCGTGCGGCGGGCGTCGAGGTAGTCGTCCTGCACCTGCGCGGTGAACAGGGGCTTGAGCACGTAGGTCGTCTCGGGCGTGATGTAGTACACGCGCTCGATGGCATCGAAGGCATCCTGCGACAGCGTATCGTCGATGACCTTGAACATCGAGCCATCGTTCATATGGTGGCCATACACGGTCGTCTGCTGATCGACCATGCCGGGAGCGGTGCCATCCATATCCATGAAGATGGTGCCGTTCTCGTTATACGAGCCATCGATGAAGTGGCGCAGATACTGCTCGTTGGTGCTGCCCTTGACCACCGGGTAGTTAACCTGCGTGTTGGGGATGAAAATCCAACCCACGACGTCTTTGCCCTGGGCCTGGAGCGCCTCGAAGTCGATGACGGGAGCGCCGTCGCCCTCGGTGTCGCTCACCACTTGTTCGGCAATGCCGTTGTAGAAGTCCTGCGCCTGCTTATAGCCCAGCTGAGCACGGATGAACAGGAATGCCGCGAACAGCATGAGCGCCACGCCGATGGCGATAAGAATCCAGGAGAGTACGTTGCGGCGGCGCGGGCCCTCAGGCGATGAGCCGTTTGTGCCGCGGCCGCCCCGAGAGCCGGAGCCCCCACGCGAGGGGCGTGCATACGGAGATGACCCCTGCCCGTTGTAGGTTCGGGTTACCGGTGCAGGCGCGGCGGCACGAGCGCCATAACCTGAGCCGGATGCCGGGGGCACCGCTGCGGCACCCTGGCGACCGCCCGGGTATGCCGAACTCGGTGCCGATTTACCTGCGGCGGGGCGGGCGAACTGCGAGGTTCGCGCCGTGCCGCCGGGACGCACCGATTGCGGAGCCTGCGTGGTCAGACCAGGGCGAGCCGATTGCGGCACCTGCGCACCAGGCGCTCCGGGTACGACGGATGGCCGTGCGACGGGCGACCCGGGCGCCTGCACCCCGGACGCCCCGCCAACCGGACGCCGAGCCGCGCCGCCCATGTGCCCGGCGGCCGCTCGATAACCCCCTTGCCCGCCAAGATCCGTCGAGGGCATGGACGCGCCAACCCCGCTGGTACGGGGCGCATGGGAACCAGGCTGCGAAGCACCGACGCCGCCGGGGCGCGGCGCGGCGGCTTGCGGAGCTCCAGCCCCGACTGGGCGCGAAACCCTAGCCTGCGGCACACCGGCACGCGGCACCGAACCGCTCGCCGGCGCACCAGCACCGTACGGCGCGCCTACCTGCCCTGGCTCTTTAAAATGCCGGCCGCCTCCCGCCGCCATGACAGCCTACGCCTCAGCCATCTCGCGCTTGAGCGCGGTGATGGCGTCGCGGTACTCGGGCATGGTCGCACCCAGAATCTGGGTAGCGTAAATGGCGGCGTTCTTGGCGCCGTTGATGGCAACGCAGGCCACCGGCACGCCGGAAGGCATCTGCACCATGGACAGCAGGGAGTCCAAGCCGCCCAGATCACTCGTCTTGATGGGCACGCCAATGACCGGCAGTGGCGTGAAGGCCGCCACGACGCCACCCAGGTGCGCCGCCTTGCCTGCGGCGGCCACGATCACCTTGAGCCCGCGCTCGGCGGCCGTCTCGGCCCACTCGTGCACACGGGCCGGGTTGCGGTGCGCGCTGGCCACGATCAGCTCGTACGGCACGCCAAGCGCCTCGAGCTCGGCGGTGCAGCCCTCCATCACGGACAAATCGGACTTTGAACCCATGATGATGCCCACCAGCGGGGTCTTCTCTGCGGCAGTTTCGGTCATGATGCCTCCAATTGCTCATGCGTATGGTTCTCAACAAGTATAGCGGTCGACACGGTGTGTTATACAGGCAAGGTGTGCGTTCGAGCCACCCGAACGCACACCTACAAGAAATCTCGTTACCGGCCATAATGGGCGGCTGCAGCAAGCACGTCCGCAGGCAGGCGGGCGCGCGATCGAAGCGGGCGTACACCTGCCGCACAGCGAGCATCCGCTCGGGTCTGCCGCACGGCGGGCATCCACTCGGGGCCCGCCGCGCGACGAGCATCCACCGGGGCCCGCCGCGCCAACCGCTCACCCGCCACACGAAGCACGACCGCTCGGCGCACCGACTCCCCTGCCGCGCGGCTCCCTCACTGCGGCCAACCCCTCGCTACGCCTCCGCTGCTGTTTCGTAAAAGAACAGCTCCGAGCAGGAGAAGTACTGCCCGGCATCGTTTTGACCGTGGCCGCTTAGCGCGCGCAGCTTGATATAGCGCGCCCGAACCGGCGTATCGAAAGTCATGCGCACCATATCGGCAGGCTCGCCAGCGGTGGACTTGTAGTCGTCCTGCTTGGCCTCAAAGGTCTGAGCCAGCTTAAACGCGTCCTCGCCAACCGCGGCGTCCGCCGCCAGGCCAAGCTCGGGAGCAGCCAGCACCTCAAGCTTGTAAGGCGTTCCGTTCTGGCCGTTGCCCGCGCCGGGTGAGGCCCAGTAGTCGAAGTGCGTGGGCGTGCGCTCGCGGCCCAAATCGATCACGATCCACGGGTTCTGCTCGCGGTTCCAGGTGTTGTGCCACACCTCCGTATCGTTGCTGCAGCCCCTGCGACCCACGTACCCGTTGATGGCCAGCTCGGGCGCCTGCCATGCGTTGTGCGAGGAAGCACCATTCACCTTGAGCTCGCCGGGCGCCACGTAGCGCGCGCCCTCCACGTCGTAGTCGTCGGTGAACCGCACCGTGCTCGTCTCGGTCGATGCGGCCGTGGTCCCCGCAGCGGCCCGACGGATCTCGATATCCTGATCGATGGAAAAACCGTCTCCTCGCTCACATCAACCCAGGTATCGCCCTGCTTGTACTCAAGCGAGCTCAACGAGCCGTCTGCCGGGACGTGAATCTTGCGGTCGGCGTTATTCGCAAAGTAGCGGTCGGGCGCCGTGCCCTCGGCGATGTCGATGGCGTGCACCTTGGTGCCGCCCGCAAGCCTGACCTGGATGTCCGCAGCCGCAGCGATGCTCGCCAACTCGGCCTCGCTCAGCTGCTTGGAAGACTCACTTGCCGCGACATCCGTCCAGTGCGCACCGCCATCCAGGCTGTACTGCCAGGCGGAATCGCTCGCGTCGAACTGCGTACCAAGCTTGAGCACGCCGGCGGCCTCACCGTCGAAAGTAAACGTTTCGACCTGCTGTGCCCTCTCGTAGAACTGCAGCTCGGAGGCGCTGAACAGCGGCGGCTTGCTGCCGTCGTCGATCTTTGCCTGAATCGAGCGGATGCGCACGTACCGCGCGGTCACCGGCTCGTCCAGCGTGATGCGGTACGCACGGCCGCGGGCGCCATACGGCTCGCCCTGCTTGTCCCACTCCAGCTTGACGCGCTTGGGCGCGGAGAACTTGTCGGCCGCGATGGGCTTGTCCGCCGGACCGGCCTGCTCGCCGGCAAACGACAGATCGGCCTCGAACAGCATACCGTTGTGGTTGAAGCCCTTGTTCCAGTAGTCGATCGTGGTGATGGTGCGCTCGCGGCCCAAATCGACCGTGATGTAGGCGTCCTCATCACCCGTCCAGCGGTTATGCCAGAACGAATCGCCACCCACATAGCCGTCGAGCGCGCGCTCGGGCTCCTCGTCGTTATGTTGCGACGAGGCGGCGTTGGCCGTAACCTCCGTAGCCGGGACGACCGTCGAGCCCTCGATATCGTATGCGTCGGTGAAATGCACCTTCGGGGCGTTCTCCCCCGTCGATGCGAGCGCGTGCCCCGTGGCAGCGGAGCGAATCGCGAAGTCACCGGAATACGGCAGCTTCGGGTTCTCGCTCAGCTTCACCCACGTGCCGTTCACCTGCGCCTCGATGAGCTCGGGCTTCTTGTCATGCTTGGTGTAAATGCGGCGCTCGGCGTGGTTCAGCTCGTAGCCGCTGGGGGCCTTGCCCTCGGTGATGTCGATGGTGTGCGTCTGGTTGATGCCGATGATCTGAAGCTTGATGTCGTTTTGCGCGGTGATCGAGGCGAGCTCCTGCTCGGTGAGCTTGACCTCCGTGCGGTGATCCGTGATCTCGACCCACTTGTTGCCGCCATCCAGGCTGTACTTCCACGGCACGGTGCTGGAGAGATGCTCGCCAAGCTTCAGCACGCCGGCGTCCACCCCGTCAAAGGAGAAGAGGAACATCTCCTGACCCTTGTCGCCCAGCAGGCGGTTGGCGATGTCGTTGATCTCCTTCCACTGGACCGGATCCTTCTCCGTGATCTTTTGCGCCTTCCTCAGCGCATCGATGCGCATGGCCTCGATCTCGGCGTTGGTGATGTCCTCGTTTTTGATTTGTTGCTCAATCCGCACCAGGAAGCTCTGCATGGGGTAGGGGTATTCGACGAGCTTTTCCGAAATCGTCTTGGCAAACGCCTTCCACTCGTCTTTCGAGGCCTTCTTCTGCTCATACAGCTCCACCTTGGCAAGCAGCGCATCGCTCAACGTGTAGTTTGCCAGCCAAGGCATCTCCTCGTTGGAAATGCGGTTCTCGAACACCCAGCGCATGTTCTCAACGGACAGCTGGTCGAACAGGTCCTTTTGGAAACGGTGCTTCTCGTGGTTGGCGCGAAACGTCTTGATGATGTCGTAGCGCGTCACCACATCGGCGGCATCGTAGCCGCCGCCCGTCCACAGCTTGGTGTTGTTGGTCATGCCGAGGGCGGCCGAGATCATCATCTTCTTGTACACAATGCGGTCCGCGTCGGGCGTGACCCCGGGCTTGAGGTCATCGGGATGCGCCTTCACCAGGTCGAAGAACTGGTTGAGCGAGCGGTCGTACCCCGCGCCGTCGTCCAGCCACGTGCGGCCACCGGGGATGCCGCCCGTCACGTACAGCTGCAGCGTCTCGTAGTCGGTAAGCAGCCATTTGAGGAAGTCGCTGTGCTGCTGGTCTTTGTTGGCGAACGCCACTAGGCGCTCGTAGCCCGCGTCGGCCGTTTTGGGATCTTGCCACACGGCGTCTTTGCCGGGCTTCGTCTTGGTTTTGCCCATGTCGTAGATGAACGAGCGGCGCAAAAAGAGCAGCTCCTGCTCTTTGGTGAGCTTGCCCTCGGCAATCTTGCCCGCGATCTCGTTGGTTGAGGAACCGAGCTTGTTGATCTGCGCATCGATCTCGCTGATCTTTTGGAGCTCCTTGGGGATGCTCGTGGTAGCCGGTGCTTGTTGGCTTGCCGCCGGAGCCTGATCGGCGTAGACGGCGGTGGCGGCCATGGTAAGCGTCGGAGCCGCTACGGCCAAGGCAAGCCCCGCCACAATGAAGGCGCGCTTGGGGGCAAGCAGCGGGCGATGCGTGGAGCGGCCGGACGAGGCGCGCCCCGGACTTGAAGCGTCGCCCGGAGCCGATGTGCCGGCATCCGGTTGCAGGTTGATGGAATCGAGTTTGTTCATAGGTGCACCCTTCTACTCGTAGGCGCGCGGGCATATAAACCACAAGCGCCCAGTGCCCGAATGTATGTCGCGCAGTGTGCGGGAATTAACCCCTTTCACATCGCATTCGTTGGCATATTAGGGAGTAAAAAGGCATGCTTGCCCGTCGGAGTTGTCCATCGGACAAGCATGCCTTCATCGTCCATCTCGTGAGCGCCCGCGTATGGGCACTCGCCTACAAAACCGTGACGCTCAGGTGCAACGCCTAGCGGTCGGAACGCTTGCGACGCAGCGTCATCGCGCCAAACACGCTGGCAAGCGAGCCGAGCACACCGGCCGCCGCAGCCGTGGTCGCGGGGCCACCCGTAGCGGGCAGGCCATTGCCCTGGCCAGACTGGCCATCGGTTGCACCGGAGCCGTTCTGGCCGCCAGCGGTGGATCCATTGTTGGAGCCGTTGCCGCCCGAGTTTGAACCGTTGTTGCCACCGTTGTTGTTGTCGGAGCCGCCATTGTTATTGGAACCGCCGTTGCCACCTTGGTCACCGTTGTCGCCCTGGCCGCCGTTGTGGGAAGACGCGCCGTTGATCTTGAGCTCGGTGTTGGGGATGTGCTTGGTCTTGGGCGTGTCGAACGCGTCGGAGAACTCAACCGTTTTGGTCTCGGCCGAGGGAAGCTGCGTGCCAGTCGCACCCGTGCGGAACTCGATCTTCTTGCCGACCGGGAACACACGATCCTCGGTCAGCTGCGTCCAGCTGTTGCCGTCCTTGACCTCAATCGAGCTGAGCGCAACGTTAGACGGAACGTGGATCTTCTTGTCCGCATTATTGGCGTAGTAGAGCTGCGGCGCCTCGCCCTCGGTAATATCGATGGTGTGGATCTGATCGCCACCCACGATCTTGACCTTGATGTCGTTGTCGGCGGTGATCTTGGAAAGCTCCTCGGCGCTCAGCTGGTGCTTGTGCTCGCCATTTGGAACGTCAATCCACGAATTGCCGCCATCCAGGCTGAACTTCCATGCGGAGTTGCTGCCGTCGTACTGCGAGCCCAGCTTGAGCACGCCCGGCTCTTCGCCATCGAAGGAGAAGAGGGCGACCTGTTGGCCAGGGCGACCAAGCAGGAAGTTGGCAACGTCCACGCAGGCCTGCGGGTTGACGGACTCTCTCTCCGTTGCCTTGGTCGCCTGCTGCAGGGCGCCGATACGCTACTCCTCAACAACAAGGTACTTGCCGTTGGTCTCGTCGTTGATGTGCTTGAGGATGGCGTGAACGGGCTTCGGATAGTAGGTATACGTCTTGGCGGTTTCCTTGATGAGCTGCTTCCACTCATCGTCGGTCTTGTTCATGTCCTTGTAGAGCGCGATTTTGGCAAGCGTGGCATCCTGGTTAATCGGCTGCAGCTCGATGGCCTTGTTGATTGCGGTCAGCTTGTCTTCGTTTGTCTCAGACGCGTCCGCCAGGGCGCGAAGCAGGATGACCTTGGTGTAGTTATCCATATCATCCAAGGCGTCCTGGGCCAGCAGAACGTAGGAGCCTCCGCCGAACGTGTCGGTGGTGCCGTTGCCCTTGTGGGGCATGCGCCAGTCGCACAGGTGATGGAGCATCTCGGGAGTATGGAGCTGCGTCCAGCCGCCAACCAGGTCGTTATCAGGCCATAGCCGAGCTTGGTCTGCTCTTTGTCGGTGTAGCCGTACCACACACCGGCGGCATGGGCCGGCTGGCCGCACACGGCCGCCGGGATACCCGCGATGTTACGCAGGTTCTCCTCGGTCTTGGACACAGCGCCGCACACGCCGCCGCGCTCGAAGGCCATCCACAGCTGTTTGCGCTGGGAATTCGGGTCGAGAGAGGACTCGAGGTAGTAAGGATCACCCTTCTCCATGGCCTTGAACTCGGTCGTCTCGTAGCGGAACATGTACTTGGCGCTCCATCCGCCCTCGATGACCTCGCCGGGCTTGCTGCCGAAAATGCAGCCCGTGACGGACGGGCCGCCCTCGATGCCGATGGCCTGTGTGAACAGGTCGTGCTCGTTGTAGAACGTCGGATCCTGCCACTGATGGTTCTCGGTGTACTCCGTCCAGTTGTAGCCGTTCATACGGTCTGCCTCGGTGAACTGAGTGCCATCCGTCTTGGGGTGCGTCTTGGGATACTCGAGGGTAAAGTTCACCAACCAGGGAATCTCCGCGTCAGACAGGCGGTTCTCAAAGATCCAGCGCATGTTCTCGACTTTGAGGCCATCGAACAACTTCTTTTGGAAGTGGTATTTCTCCGCGTTGTTGCGCAGGTCCTTAATAATCTTATAGCGCACCACCGGGTCGGCCTTCGGGTTCTTGCCGGTCCACAGACGCGTCTCGTCATTCATGCCCAGGGCCGCCGACACCATCATCTTGCGATAGACGAACTGGTCGGCCGCCTCGCCCTCGGTCAGATCCTTCTGCCCATAAACCGTCATGATGTCCATGAGCTGCTGAATGGAGCGCGTGTGGCTCGGGTTGCCGGGGTAGCCCACGCTGCCGCCGGGCTTGCCGCCAGTCACATACAAGTGTAGGGTCTCGTAGTCGGTGAGGAGCCACTGGAGGAACTCCGCGCGATGCTCGCCGCCCTCGGACCACTCCTTCAGTTTGTCATACCCCGCCTTGTTGATGACCAACTGTTAAACAAGCATAAAACTAAAGAGCAAAAGAAATAAAAAAGAGCAAAAATGGTAAAAGTATCCACGATAGTCGAAACAAACTACTCGATTATCGCTCAGTCTATACAATCTTTTACTTTTTAAAATATGCACGTGCGCGAGACTGAATCCGCAGACGCAGCCGTGACACCATCGAGGTGCAGGCGTAGCCTCAACGCTCAAAGGGCATAGGCCAAAGAAGACCTACGGGTTTAGGCACCGAGCGCGCTCTAACGTCAAGTTATTGGCGTTAGCGCGCGCTCACTCCTTCTAACGTCAAAAATAGGCCGTTTTTTGACGTTAGAATCGACAAGACCCGGCTAACGTCAACAACTTGACGTTAGCCGGGGCCCCATTCATTAGAGCGGATCAGTATCGGCACGCAAGACTTCCAAGTAGCTTTCAAATGTGTATATGCGGTAGCGCTGGCGTCCGTCATCGCGCACGGCAAATATCCCCATTTCGCAAAACTCCTTCATGAGGGTCGCAGCCGTACCGCGCGACACCCCAAGAACCTTGGTTGCGAACGGTACGTCCAAAATGGGATGGGCCTCGGCCAACTCAAGTAATCTCAAGCCGTTTGACACGCTCCTACCCAGTCGATCGCGGACCAAGCCTTCTGCATCCGCGTGAACTCGCACGAGCTTATCCATTGATGCAACCGCATCCTCCGCACTTGCAAGCAGGCAGTCAGCAAAAAACTCAACCCATGCCTCATACTCGCCACGCTCGCGCACGTCCGTTAAACGTTGATAATACTCAGACCTACGACGCTTGAGCTGATACGACGGATAAAACACCGCGCTCGGTAACGCATGGTCGTTGATAAGCGAAAGCGTGATCAGCAGGCGGCCAAGCCTTCCGTTGCCATCGCAAAAAGGATGGATGGTCTCGAATTGATAGTGGGCCAAGGCAGCTTTAACAATGGGATCGATGCCCTCTCCATCGTTGAGAAAGGCATCAAGGTCAAACAGGGCGGTACGCATGTCGTCCACATTTGGCGGAACATACGGGGCTTCTCGCAGCATGCATCCCGCAGGGCCAATCCAGTTTTGCGTCGTGCGAACCTCGCCTGGGAACTTGTTCTCTCCACGCGTGCCCTTTAGCAGCACCTCATGCGTTTCCCGAAGGAGCCGCGTACACAAGGGCATCTCATGCATACGCTTCACTGCGTAGTTGAGTGCATTGACATAGCTCACGACCTCGGCAACTTCGCGATGAACCGCACGGCTGTTGTTTGGGTCCAGGACGTCGTCAAACGTGCATTGCGTGCCCTCAATCTGGGCTGACAGCAACGCCTCCTTGCGAACATACATGGTGAGATACATTTCCGCATTTGGAACAAAGCGCGCCATGCCCGCAATTTCTCCCAACTTGCGCGAGCATGCCGCCAGCGTAAAACGAACCTGTTCGCCCAAATGCAGCGGCAACACCTCTGGAATAGGCGCGGGCCTGAACGACTGATACGCCATCGCGCCACTCAAATTGGAAACCAATTTGCCCTGCCGTGTCGTCTCGATATGCATTGCCCCGCCTCCCTGTAACGTCAACTTATTGTCGTTAGGCTACTCAGTATACTCTCTAACGTCAAAAATAGGCCATTTTTTGACGTTAGAATCGATGGGGCCTGGCTAACGTCAACAACTTGACGTTAGCCGAAGGGGCCGTTGTTGCGCACGGGCAGGATCCACTGTATTCGCCGCGCGACACGATGACCGCTCCTAGGCCCCAAGCGCTGTAATGGGCACAACCATAACGCCGTCAGGGCGAGTATAGGCAAACGACGACAGGCCGCAAACGACCGCCATAACCGCAGGCGGATGAGCGCGCGGATCGCTTTCCATGTCCTTTTTGAGCACAAGGAGCGACTCCGCAGCAGCGTCGATCTGATTTGCGCCCAACTTGATTTCAAATGCACCCCACCTGCCGTCTGGCAACTCCACAACAGCGTCGATCTCACGGTTGAGTGCATCGCGGTAATGGAACAACGACCCTCCCGCAGCCTGGGCATAGATCATCAAATCGCGCTCGCACAGCGCCTCAAACAGGAAGCCAAACGTCTCCAGATCGCCCATTAAGCGTGCAGGGGTCGCATTAAGTGCAGCCGCAGCCAACGATGGATCGGCAAGATGGCGCTTGGGCTTCTTGCCCACACGCACCGATGAACGCATGTGCGGATTGAAGGCAGGCTGCTCGTAAATCGCAAAAATGCGCCCAAGCACCGCCAAGTACTCTGACACGGTATTGTCCGAAATATCATCGTCATCGAACTCGCGAATATCCCGTCTGAGTGTTGCGTTGCTCGCCAACGTGCTTTCGTTTCGCGCCAACGACCTAAGTAGAAGCATCATCTTGTGCGGGTCTCTCGTTTTGCCATCGATGCGGCTCGCGTCGCTCTCGGCAACCTGCTCGACATACGCACGCGCCGCATCACCCGCACGGTCGGCTCCAACACTGAGATTACCAGGCCAGCCACCGCGGACCACGAGCTCTGCAAGGGTCGAAAGGGACACCTCACCGGTCGATACGGGCTTCAGGGGCGCTTCAAACATACCTGCCAAACTGACCTGCGCGCTCGAATCGCCCGACTCCGCAAGCGACATGGGGTGCATGCGCAGGGTGGCGATCCGCCCCGTTCCCGTATGCATGACGCCCTTGCTCAACGGCGTTGAGGAGCCACTCAGCAAAAATCGACCTTTCTTTTGCGACCGGTCCACCTCGAATCTCACCGCATCCCAGATTCCGGGGACTTCCTGCCACTCATCAATCAAATGCGGCGTCTCACCTTGAAGGGCAAGCATGGGATCCATTTCCGCCAAGTGTCTGTTTTGGAAATTGCCCGCGGGGTTTCCAGCGTAGTACACGCTCCTGGCCACATTGAGCGCCGCCCATGTCTTGCCGCACCACTTGGGGCCTTCCACACATACAGCACCGAACACCTCAAGGGCGCGCACTATATCCGCATCTAGAAGGCGATCTCGATACCCTTTTTGCCTCAACATGAACACCTCCAAAGCTCGCCATTTACCAGCGATTATAACATCTATTGCGTGGTTTTCAGTGGTTTCATTGCGTCATTTTCAGTGATTTCATTGCGTGGTTTTCAGCGCGCGGTAAAAAGGAGGACCGGCAGCAT
This sequence comes from uncultured Collinsella sp., assembly GCA_963559095.1. GTDB lineage: Bacteria > Actinomycetota > Coriobacteriia > Coriobacteriales > Coriobacteriaceae > Collinsella. The sequence goes on from CAUWJG010000001.1 coordinate 33,297, forward strand.
TACTGGCCACCGGTCCTGAATCACGTATTGCATGCGCGCCAAAGCCTCATTCGCGCGACGCGCTGCGCCTGGGCCCAACCAGATTGGACATCACCACGCGCCCATCCCGCAGCGCTCGCCAATCCAAGCAGCTCCGCAGCCCTGCGCCTCTACAAATCCTGCAGCGCCACCACGTCGAGCGAGTCGCCGAATGCGCGTGCCTCGAGCGCGCTCACGTAGGCGTTCGCCGCCGAGAGCGCCGTCAGACACGTCACGCCGCGACGGACGGCCTCGGTACGCAGCAGATACCCGTCACCTCGAGAACCCGGGCCATAGGGAATGTTGATGATGAACGCGATCTCCCCATCGGCGATGAGATCGAGAATGGATCGGGAATCGCAGCCATCGGACGACGCGGCGTCCGATGCCGCGCCAATCTTGCCCACGACCTCGCACGGCACGTTACCGCCGCGCAGCACGCGCGCCGTGCCCTCGGTGGAGACGATCTCATATCCCAGGTGCCGCAGAATGCGCGCAAGGCTGAGAATGTGGCGCTTATCGCGGTCGCACACGGAGATGAACACGCGGCCGTGCTCCGGCGTGGGCAGCTCGTAGTCGATGGCGAGCTGCGTCTTGGCATACGCCTCCGGGTAGCTCTTGGCGATACCCATGACCTCGCCCGTCGACTTCATCTCGGGCCCCAAGACGACCTCCGCACCCGGGAATCGGCCCCATGGCATCACAGCCTCCTTCATGCAGAAGTAGTCCAGCTTGCGGCGGTCGCTCGGCAGCTCGAGCTCATCGAGCTTCGCCCCGGCCATCAAGCGCGCGGCGCAGCGGGCCAGCGGCACGCCCGTCGCCTTGGAGATGAACGGCACGGTACGGCTCGCGCGCGGGTTCGCCTCGATGACGTAGACGGCATCGCCCTTCACTGCGTACTGCGCGTTCACCAGGCCGCGCACCCCGAGTGCCAGCGCGATCTCGCGTGTCGCCTCGCGCAGCTTCTCCTGCAGGGACTCGGAGAAGGAAAACGGCGGGATGCAGGTCGCCGAGTCACCGGAATGGATGCCGGCCTCCTCGATATGCTCCAAGATGCCGCCGATGTAGACGTCGCGTCCGTCGCACAGGGCATCGACGTCGCTCTCGTACGCACCCTCGAGGAATCGATCGAGGTAGATGGGGTGGTCGGGGCTCACACGCGTGGCCTCGGCCATGTACTCGCGCAGGCGCTCGGCATCATAGGCGATCATCATGCCGCGGCCGCCGAGCACGTAGCTCGGACGCACGAGCAGCGGGTAACCGATGCGGGCGGCAACCGCTTCGGCCTCCTCGAACGAGGTCGCCATGCCCGCCGGCGGGTACATCACGCCCAGACGGTCGAGCAGGGCCGAGAAGCGCTCGCGATCCTCGGCGAAGTCGATAGCGTCGGGCTGGGTTCCCATGATCGCCACGCCGCTCTCCGCGAGCTTGCGCGTGAGGTTCACCGGCGTCTGGCCGCCGAGCGTGGTGATTACGCCGGCAGGGCGCTCAGCGTCGATGATATCCATGATGTCCTCGTAGGTGACCGGCTCGAAGTACAGGCGGTCGGAGGTGTCGTAGTCGGTGGAGACGGTCTCGGGATTGCAGTTGACCATGATGGTCTCGAAGCCGCGCTCGGCCAGCTCGTAGCAGGCATGCACGCAACAGTAGTCGAACTCGATACCCTGACCGATGCGGTTGGGGCCGGCGCCCAAGATCATGACCTTGGGCTTCTCGCACGGGCGGACCTCATCGGCGGCCACCGTCCTGCGGGAGTCCGGGGTAGCACGCATGAGGTTCTCATAGGTCTTGTAGTGATACTCCGTGGCGCTCTCGAACTCGTCGGCGCAGGTGTCGACCGTCTTCATGCTCGGCACCACGTCCAGGCCCTTGCGATATGCGCGGACGAAGCGCTCGTCGCTGCCCGTGAGCAGCGCGATCTGCGCATCGGAGGTGCCGTACTGCTTGAGCAGGCGCATGGCGTCGGCGTCGATGTCCTCCACGCGCAGGCCCCGGACCGCCTCTTGGACGGCGACCATGTCCGCCAGGCGGGTGAGGAACCACGGATCGATGCGCGTGAGCCCATGCAGGCGCTCCACATCCCAGCCGCGGCGCAGCGCCTCCGCCAAATACACGATGCGGCGCTCGCTCGCGCGGGCGACATCCGCGGCGAGGGCGGCGTCATCGATCGCCGCGAGCTCCGCGGCCGCCTTGCCGTTCGCGCCGAAACCGCACCCGCCGTCCTCGAGCGAGCGCATGGCCTTGCCGAACGCCTCCTCGAACGTGCGGCCGATGGCCATGACCTCGCCCACGGCCTTCATGCGCGTGGTGAGCGTGGTGTCCGTGCCCTTGAACTTCTCGAACGCAAAACGCGGGGCCTTGACCACGCAGTAGTCGATGGACGGCTCGAAGCACGCCGGTGTGGCGCGGGTGATGTCGTTCACGATCTCGTCCAGCGTGTAGCCCACGGCCAGGCGCGCCGCCGCTTTGGCGATGGGAAAGCCCGTGGCCTTGGACGCCAGCGCGGAGGAGCGGCTCACGCGCGGGTTCATCTCGATGACGATGAGACGGCCGTTTTGCGGGTTGACGGCGAACTGCACGTTGGAGCCGCCCGTCTCGACGCCGATCTTCTCCAGGATGGCAAGGGAGGCGACGCGCATGCGCTGGTACTCAAGATCGGAGAGGGTCTGCGCAGGCGCGACGGTGATGGAGTCGCCCGTGTGCACGCCCATGGGGTCGAGGTTCTCGATGGAGCACACGATGATGCCGTTGCCCGCGCGATCGCGCATGACCTCCATCTCGTACTCTTTCCAACCCTCGATGGACTCCTCCACGAGCACCTCGCCAGCCGGCGAGAGCTCCAGACCCTGGGTCACGATCTGGATGAGCTCAGCCTCATCGTGCGCGATGCCGCCGCCCGCGCCGCCCATGGTGAAGCTCGGGCGAAGCACGCACGGGTAACCCGTGGTTTTCACGATCTCGAGCGCGTCCTCGACCGAGTAGGCATAACCCGAGCGGGCGACTTCCAGGCCGAGCTCGGCCATGGCCTCGTTGAAGAGCTTGCGGTCCTCGCCGCGCTCGATGGCCGCCAGGTCGCAGCCGATCATCTCCACGCCATGGCGCTCGAGCACGCCGGATTTGGCCAGCTCGACGGCGGCGTTCAGGCCGGTCTGACCGCCGAGCGTGGGTAGAAGTGCGTCCGGATGCTCGCGCTCGATCACGCGCTCGATGAACTCGGGCGTGATGGGCTCCACATAGGTGCGGTCGGCCAGGCCGGGGTCGGTCATGATGGTCGCCGGATTGGAGTTGACCAGCACGACCTCGTAGCCGTCCTCCTTGAGGACCTTGCAGGCCTGCGCTCCGGAATAGTCGAACTCGCAGGCCTGGCCGATGACGATCGGGCCCGACCCGATGACGAGGATTCGCTTGATGTCTGTGCGTTTGGGCATTGCGCCCCTCCATTCGCGTTGATGTACCAAAAATTCAAGTTATGTATGCGTTTTGGCGAAGTATTGGGCGAGAGCGCGCCGTTTTGGCTGGCATTTCTGCGCGATTTGGACGTCCAATGCCGCAAATATGGGGTTTCCGACCCAAAATCTGGAACACAGCCGCCCAAGAGGCATACAAAAGTCGATTTTTTGGTACAGCGAAGTGCAAACTCGACTCTAAGCCCGCCAAAACAGATAGAACGATCCGATAATCCTACTTCGTCGCAGTCGCTAGCGAACCAAAGCGCCACCCCGCAAGCCTATCTTGCGCTATATCGATGCCCAGGTAATCCGGCTCGCCGTCCATCAGACGCGTGAAAGCGTTAAACAGGTAGTGTGCATCGGTCGGACCGGGCGATGCCTCGGGATGGTACTGAACGCTGAAGCATGGAGCATCGAGCAACTGGATACCCTCGGCGGTACCGTCGTTGAGATTGACGTGTGTGAGGCGAATGCGTCCAAATCGCTCGTTCTCCACCACGGGCGCAACACCGCGCTCAACCCAAAAGCGCAAATCGCCGTTGGCAGGATGTTCGGCAACACCACCAGAGAGCTCGGGCACAAGCGCGCCCAAGCTAGGAAACACCAGGCCAAAGCCGTGGTTTTGCGCGGTGATCTCCACGCGACGCGTAAGCAGGTTCATGACAGGCTGGTTGCCGCCACGATGGCCAAACTTTAGCTTTTCGATTTCAGCACCCGCAGCGAGGCTAATCATCTGATGCCCCAGACAAATACCGAACACCGGCACCTTGCCAAGCAGTTCCTGCACTTGTGTATATGTTTCTTCGACGGCGTCTGGGTCGCCAGGTCCATTAGAGAGAAAGACGCCATCGGGGTTCATGGCAAGCACGTCTACCGCCGGGGTGTTCCATGGAACTACCGTCAAATCGCAGCCCGCGCGCACAAGCCCTTCGAGAATGCCGCGCTTCACTCCGCAGTCATAGGCAACCACACGATACGGCGCGCGGCGCGTTTCGCATGGGACAAGGGCGAACGCATGCTCTGCAGGAAGCTCGTCGGCCGTAAAGGCGTACGGCTCGGGGCAACTCACCGTCTGCACGAGATTTGCGCCCACAAGCTGAGGAGCCGCAGCGAGCCTATCCGCCAAAACGGCAAGGTCGAACTCCTCAGTCGACACAATGCCCATTTGTGCACCATAGTCGCGTAAATGTTGAACGAGAGCTCGAGTATCAACGCATTCAATGCCCACAATGCCCTGCTGTTCCAAGTATTCGGGCACAGAAAGGGCACTGCGCCAGTTGGAGGGCGTATAGCACATGTCGCGCACCACCATACCGCGCAGGGCGGGCGCAGCAGCCGCACGGCCGGCATCCCCGGGAAACGCGCTTTGCACATCGGCGAGATTAATACCATAGTTGCCGATCTGCGGGTAGGTCATGGTCACGATTTGGCCGGCATAGCTCGGATCGGTTAGGACCTCAAAATACCCCTCGAGAGAGGTGTTGAAGCACACCTCGCCCGTAGCGGTTCCGGCGGCTCCGCACGTACGCCCATAAAACACGGTGCCGTCCGCAAGAAGCAGAATCGCCGAATCTGCGCTTGATTTGGTTGTGGCTGCAAGCATGCGCTGAGCCAGAGGGCTGACTTCAGCTGTGCGGGGTGCGGTATGCGCAGCCGCGGAAGTTGCGGAGGGCGTGCATGCGCATGCGTCCGCTGAGCGGTTTGAACCCATCTCGTCTCCTTTTCGGTCTCTCTGTACCGGCTTAAAGGCCGTATGGTCTTGCGGTATTGTACGCTCTTTTGCGCACAATCGTCTAAAGATATTTATTTATGCAATTTTTATTCCTAAGTATTTAGTTATATACATATAGCATGTACTTTCTCAGTATTTCCGCACGGAGGCTTCGGCAGTTGAAACCGCAAGCAGGCGCTCTCATCCCAGGGCATTACAAAAACGAGCAATCGGGAGCGGACCCCAATTGCTCGTTTTTACATCAAGATGAACGTTCGACGCTACCTGATCTTCCGACGGCGCAGGAAACCCCATGCCGCAACCAGCAGGCCGGAAGCGCTCGTGGCAGCCGTGGACACCATAACAGCGTCACCTGTGCTCGGCAGGCCGCCCGCAGCGCCGCTGCTAGAGTTGCCCGCTGAGCCATTGCCAAAGCCGGAGCTACCGCCCTGGGCACCATTCTGACCGCCAGCACCGTTCTGGTTGCCTTGGCCGCCGGCGCCTCCATTGCCGCCCTGACCCGTGCCATCGGCCGCATTCAGCGTCGCCAGTGCATCGTTCAGGCGGATATACACATCGGCAATCTGCCCGGCAGTCGCATTCGGGTCGTCCAGTAGCTCGCGCGCCGCATTGAGCGCAGCGGTGAATTTCTCAACCACATCGGCTGGCTTACCGACAGTCTCAGTCTTTTCAGCTTTCTCAACAAGCGCCCGCAAATCGTCCTTACTCGGATTTTCCGGGACCGGATCACGCTTCACCAAGGCATCATGCGCGTCCTGCAGCGCCTTCACCGCCGTATTGACCACCGTTTGGTCGGTCGGCGCACTTGCTAGGTAATTCCTGGCCGTGGCAAGCGCCGACGCATAGGCGCCCCACGTTGCCTCGGTGTAATCCTCAGCCTTTAGCCCCTCGGCCTCAAACTGTTTCACGAGCTCCTCGAGCGCCCGCAGGTCAACACCAGGCTGCGGCGTCGCAGGCTTCTCGCCATAGAAGCGGACCTCAGACATCGAAGTAAACTTATCCGCAACGTCGTTCACGCCGCCACCGGAGTTCAGCACCTTCACCGTGACATAACGGCCTGTCGCGGCCCCAAACGCCATCTGCTTGAACTGGTCACGATCCGCAAGCACCTTGCCATTGTTGTCGAAAGTAAATACGCCCACGCTCACGCCGCCACCGGCCGCAGCTTCCGCGGCGACATCGGTCACTAGCACCTCGGCGCGGAACACGTCACCGTTCGCGTTGCCCTTCTGGCGCGGCAGGAAGGTCACATTGGTCAGATTGTATGTTGCGCCAAGGTCGAACGACACCCATTGCGGCATCCTTTCCTTGCCGCTCCAATCGCTCTGCCAATGCGTCTCGGTGTTGTAGTCAAGCGCTTGCTCGGCAGTCTCGGGAGACTCTCCAGCTCCGGTATGGGCATGGCTGGAACTGGCAACAATCCTCACATCGCCCTTGTGCTCCTCGGTGTTGATAAGGTTATCCGGATTCACGGGACGCATCTTGAGTGCGGCAATTGCCTCGTCGATTGCGCGGGCAGCCAACACAATGTCGTCCTTGGTGTACTGCTTGCCGCCAATCAAATCCTGCGCGGCTTTCACCTGCCCTCCCAGCTTGGCGTAGCTCTCCGGCGTGTATGCGGTTGCGCTGTACCCATTAGCGCGCGCAATCGCCTCCTCAAGCGGGGTCGTATCCACGCCATCGGCAACCGTAAGCGTGTAGGTGGCTGTCTTGGTTTTATCGAGAGCCGAAGCCACGGTGATCTTGGTCGTTCCCGCCTTCTTGGCGGTCACGAACCAGCTTTGCGCAGTGCCGGAAATCGCGTTGCTCACCGAAGCAACGGCAGGATCGCCCGAAGTCACGATGTAGTACCCATAGTCCGTGCCCGTCACCGTGACCTTGACCTCAGAAACGTCGCCCGAAAAGAGTTTCTCGGCATGTTTGCCCAATTCAATACCTTGCGCTGTGGGCATGTCGGTCATGTAGTTGAGGTTAACCTCGGAGATGGTCAGCATATGATCACCGTTGTTGGTTTCCAACGGCTTGATCTCGACCTTGGCAACGTCCTTCTTCGCGTTGTCCGCATTAACCTCCAGCACATACTTCGGTTTCACTGTATCGAGCTCGCCGCCTGCAAATTCCTGATTGCTACCGTCGGTAAAGGTGATCGTTGCGGCCAGCTTTTTGAGGTAACCATTGGAATTGGGAGGTACAACTCCATCCTTGTTCTGGCGATTCAACACTTCGACGTTCTTGAGCGGGCGCGGGTTGTTGAGCTTCATCTCGATATTCATGCCCTTGATGGACACGATATCGGTCGAGCCGCCCCATTCGAGTTCGAAGCAGCCGCTGCCACTGTTGCCATCGTGGTAGTCGACGTCATCAAAGAGCGGGTCAAACTTCCCACCATGAATCATCTGCCCAACGTTAGCACCCTTATCATCGGTTGGTAGCGCACTATTGGTGATCTTGAGCGTCAAATCGCCCATGCCAAGATCGGCAATGCTTGCCGTGGGCGGAGCCGGAATCGCGCCGGTGCCGTCAACCGTCTGCTCGATGCAGTCGCAGCCAGGGCCAATCAACATCGAGGTGTACGGCAACTTAACGTCCGCCTCGCGCTTCGCCTTGAGCTGGAAGGTCGCCACCGTTTCGGACCCGGCAAAGAGCTCCTTGTCGCCACGGTTGGCAAAGGCGAGGTTCACGGTGTTTTTGCCGTCGTCGAAGGACTTGGCGGCGCTCAGGGCGTCCATCCCTGCGACATGGGCCGTTCCAGCCTTCTCGGGATCGAAATCCACCAGCTCAAAGTCATCGTTTTGATAGTTGACGATCGCGCCCAGCGCATTAGCGTTCTTCACGTCGCTCGCGTATAGGCTCACCGTGACGATCTCATCCTTGGACACATGGTCCTTATCGGGCACAACGGCGAGCGTACCGGCGACCTTGCCGCTCTTCCTAGTGCCGCCATCGAGGTTCACCGTGGTAAACGAGTAATCGTACACGTCGTAGACACCGTTGTTGTTAAGGTCCGCGTAATGTGCAGCGATCTGTGACGCAAAGGCTGCCTGCGTTCCCCCACGATTCTCCAGGCCAAGATAGTTCTTCATGTTCGAGTAATCGCTCTCGGACACCTCGGCGCTCTGCAGGCTGGAACCAACCTCCCACATCTTGGTGCCGTCTTTCTTGTACACCACAAGCTCGCGCGCCGAGAAGAAATTGCCGATGCTCTCGAGCGGCGTCAGGCGCACGTAGCGCGCGGCGGTCTTTGCGGGGAACGTGTACGTTTTCACATCGGCCGTCCGCTGCCAGTCGAGCTCAACGGGAGCCGACCAATGATTGCCGTCCAGCGAGGTTTCGATGCGCATCTTGGTGACCGTGCCATTACCGGCGTCCAAGCGCGGATAATACTCGAACTTGTCGAGCTCCATCGCCTTGCCGTAATCGAGCGTGAGGGCCTTGCCGATCGCTGTGTTGTCGGAATGGAAGTGGGCCGAGCTGAGGTCGTGGTCGAGTGCGATCTTCTCGGTTTGCCCTGCGTAGTAGCCGCCCTCCCACGTAGTTGCAGCGGGCTTGGGGGCGTTGCGCCACGGATCCTGCAGCGAGGTGAACTGCTTCGGAGCGCTCCAGTCGGAGTAGCCCTCGGCGTTGCGCGAGCGAATCTTATAGGTATGCGTGGAGTTGTACGCCAAGTCGGTGTGGTTGAACTCGGCCACATCGCCCACGTTGTTCACCGTGCCGTCGATCATGATGTCGTAGCTCGTGGCGTCGGCGGCCTTGTCCCACGTCAGCTTGATGCTCGTGGGGGTCTTATCGCTCTCCGGCACCTCTTTAAGCTCCGGAGCTTTGAGGTTGGTGTTCAGGACATCCTTGCCCATGTTGCCCTTGTTTTCAAAACCCTTCACCACGATGACCTGGTCCTTTTTGGCAACATCGGTCTTGGGGAGGAAAATATACACCTTGGGCGTGGTGCTGATGGCCGTCTTGCCAAACTCCTCGGAATCCGGTGCCGTGTTAAGGTCGGGGGCTTGCTCGTAGTACCACACGGCCTCGGCGCCAGCCCCATTCTGCTTCGCGGCGTCGAAGGCGGTCTTGGTATCGACCTTCTTGACCGTGGTGCCGTTGTAGGTGATTTCGGCAGGAGCCTTGCTCACGTTCACCACGGCGGTCGTGGAGCGCTGGGAGTCGTACCCGGTGTAGCCACCCGTGGACTTGCCGATGGTCAGCGTTGCGTTGCCATCCTTGACCTCGGAGGTGATCTTGGTGCTCACATGGTCGCCATACTTGACGCCCTCCGTGACACCGTAGCCATCAACCGTTTTCTGCGTGTTGTCAATCGTCTCGCCATCGTCCTCAAACAGTGTGTACTCAGAGCTGCCCTCGGGCCAGAACTCAACGATACGACGGGTTTTATCGAGCCCCTTGGGGTTATCTTTGCTGATTTCCTGCGGGTTGCTATTCTCCTCGTACATGGGAACGATGGCGCCAGCCTGCACAAACAGCGGCAGCTTCCACAACGGCGCGTCGAAGTTGTTAAGGACCTGACCGCCGAGGTATTGTTTGCCGGTGAAGTAGTCGATCCAGACGGTCTTGTCCTGCTCGGTGCCGTAGTTGGGCAGGTAGATACCATTGCGCACATCATTGCCCGTGTTGTTGGGGTCGGCCGTGTTCTGGTACACCGGCGCCACCAGGAAGTGCTTGCCAAAGGTGTACTGGTATTGGGTCGCGGTGCTGGCAGCATACTCGGAATCATCCGTGAGCATCATGGCGCGGATCATCGGCATGCCCGTGTCGCCGTTGCCCGTATTGATGTTCGCCGCCGAAGCAGCGCTCGTGTAAATATAGGGCATGAGCTGTGCCTTGAGCTTGAGATACATGCGGCTGATGCCCGCGTACGGATCGCCGTGCGTCATCGGGCTTTTGCGATGCGCACCCCAACCATCCATATCAAGCATGGTGGGCGTAAAGGTTTTCCACTGGTAGTCACGCGTTGCGATGATGGGAGCACCACCAAAGATGCCATCCATGTCGGAGCCGATATTTGGATTGCCCGAAAGACCTTGGCCAATGTAGGTGGGGATGTGGAAACGGATATATTCCCACTTACCGCCCGTTTGATCGCCCGTCCAAATGCCTCCATAACGCTGCGTGCCCGCCCAACCATCAAGTGTCACGATGTTGGGGCGCACGGGGTTGTCAACCGAATTTGATGTTGCGATATCGTACGCCTTCTTGATACCGTTCAGACCAAAGGAGTAGCCGGAGCCAACCCAAGCAACGTCGGTCTTGAGCGTCGAGATGCCGCCGTTCTCAACTTCTTTTTTGAAGTCGCGCTGCAGGTGCCACTTCTCGCCATTGATTGGCTCCAGATTCGACTGGGTCCACAAGCCGGTGGCAACGCCGCGCGCGTTTGCGTAGTTGGTAAACTCACGCAGGTTCGCCACGTTCGCATCGATAGCCTTGTTGCGCTCCTCGGCATTGTTCTCGGTTCTGCCGTAGCCGTTTTGACCGTAACCGGCACCATAACCGTCGTTAGGAAGAAACCAACCGAGCGGCATATCGTTTGCCTGGTAATCGTCAATCACCTGTTGAGCGGAAAACTCATGGGAAAACTTGTCCTCCTTCGGGGCAAAGTTCTCGGCTGCAACGGTTGGGCCATGACCGTTCAGGGATTCTTGCGGCTTCGTCCCATCCGGAACGTACTTGTCGCTCATGCCGTATTCATAGGAAACATTGCCCGCCCCAGACGACGGCTTGCCACCCTTGGTTTCCCACTTCTTGCCACCGGCCTGCTGGTCCTTGGTCCAGCTGTCGCGATTATAGGCGTTCAAGTGCCCTAGATAGAAGCCGTACTCCGGCAACAAGACCGGATTGCCCGTCACGTCGAAATAGCCATCGAGCACATCCTGCGCAACCTCGCCATTTGTGGTGCCGTCGGACAGGAAATAGTAAGCATCAAACTCGTTTTCCTCGTGGCTCAACTTTGCCGTACTCGCATCGGATTCGCCAAAATCGTATGAGCCCTTTTTAAAGGTGTTGCGCAAGACACCATAACCGTCACTCGACCAATAAAACGGGTTAGGAGAGGCAACACCGCCATCGACCCAGTTGTTGGTATTCTCGATTTTGATGGTTTTGCCCTTATGCGTAAAACGGCCGTTTTGCGTACCACCGCCAAAGAAGAACTCTTTGCTATCGGTAGTCAACGACTGCACGGTGGTACTGCCCAAATCCAACGGTGTCGCTTCGCTCACGACCTCCTTGCCCTTGACGAGCACCTGCATGGTCGCGGTTGTCTTATCCAGTTTGATGGTGGTATTTCCCGAAGTAATCACGAAGGAGTTGCCCTCGGTTGTCACCGTGGCAGCAGGATGCGTATAGGCATTCGAATCGGAATCCGGCTGCGCCTGAATACGAGCCGTGTGGTCGGCGCTGATCGGCTTGGCGTATTCGTCGAACGTTGCCGATGGATCAACGTTATAGCGGAACAGATCGTCCTCCAAGAACGTGATCCTGCCCTGCACCGACGTGCCGTCGGTGTTTTTGAACGTGAGATTAACCACGTTTTGGGACGCGTTATCGCGCACGGCGTCCGTCACTTTTGCCAACGGAGTCGCCCGTGCCGGCGTGGCGAGCACCAGCGACAATGCAGCAGTCGCAAGCACCGCCGATCCGCGAATCCAATTGCGCTTGAACAGTAAATCGTGACCCACGACGCTTCCCCTTTCCGAAGAAACGAGAGTACCCGTATACAAGCGCTGCTGGTTATAACCAGCAGACCTCATACAGTGACTAAAACTCTAGAGAACTACGTTAGGAGACACTTGTATATATGCGTTTTGTCGGCAAACGGTAGTAATACCCTCCCCAGCGGTAGGAACTGGTATGTGATGTATAAGTCCTCAGTCGTTCATATCGAAAAAAAACGGGCAATTGGGAGCCATCCCCAATTGCCCGTTTCGCACTCCACAAACGTGCATATGTGCAAAGCGCTCATACTATGTCAGAGCGCGTTACGGCTCATAAGCGTTAATCATCGCGCTTTCCGCGCAAAGACGCGCGAGGTCAAGATGCAGGCAATCGCCGCACCAGCCGCAAGCATTGCCCATGGCATATCGCCCGTCTTGGGAAGCTCGCCGCCACCATTCTCATCCGGCCCAACATGAGGTCGATAATCGGGTTTGATGCCTGCATCGGGAGTGTTATGCCCAGAGGGTGTGTACACGTTTTTAAATGTGGGATACACGCCATCGACCCACAGCAGATCCTGAATCGTCAGGTGGCCATCACCCGCGTCCACAACCTGTACGGTCGCATGATGCACCGCATCGTCGTACGTTACGCCCTCGCTCTCGCCGGCAACCTCATACACATCAAGCTCATAGGTGCCAGCGATTGAGAAGAACACCTCGGGAAATGTAATTTGACCGGCGGCGTCATTGGTGGCCTTCAGTTCTCGCTGGCCGTCTGGACCAGTCACACGCAGCGCAAAGGAGAACTCTCCCTCCTTCAAATCGCGGCCGATCATCACTTTATGCGCCGTAAGGTTCAACGCAACCGGTAAGGCGGTATACGTGTTTTCAAACATGGGAGCGTCAACCTGCTCGCCCTCGTGTGCATACGTCACACTCGAGCGCAGCTGATGGGTCTCCCGATCCTCTACGACCACAACCGTCGCGCTGTAGATGCGCTGGTCGTACGTAACGCCACCGCCGTCCCCGCTCTCCTCGATCACCTCATATCGATATACGCCGGTCTTGTCGAATGTGATCCCTCCAAACGAGAACGCACCTCCTGCGTTCTTGACCGTTTTGCTCCCAAGTGACGAGCCGTCGGGCATGGGGACATCTGTGGGCTGGATCTCATGCCCAGCCGCCTCGCTCACAAGTGCGCGCAGTGTAAAGGCAAATTCGCCATCAACCAAATCACGTCCTTGCAGCGTTTTATGGCCACCCAACGCCACCGGATCGGTTGCAATCGGAGTGTAGCTGTTCGTAAACAGCACTTCCTCCGCAGCAACGCCCGCCTTCTTATAGGAAGCCTGAACCGTCAGTGCCCCGTCAACATCATCAACTCTAATCTCCACGCTATACAGCGTTTCATCGAATGCGATGCTGGCATCAACGCCGGCCTCTTCACGCACCTCATATCGATACGTACCGGGAACATCATATGTCGCAGGCCCAAATGAGAACACGGATCCGGTGTTTGACACCGTCTTGCTTCCTCCGGCCGAACCCTCTGGCATCGGTACATCACCAGCCGCAACATCCTGTCCGGCAACAGTCCCGCCAAGCGCCTTCAAGGTAAAGGAAAACTCACCATCAGCGGGAACGCGATCGGTGCCCGCATCCGTGTTTTCGATGCGCTTGCCACCGGAAATCTCATATGCCACCGCCTGTGGATCATATGTATTCTCGAACGGGATCACTGCGCCCCCGTCAACAGCGGCGCCATCGTCCGTCATAACAGACTTATCGGCAATGACCAGCTGACCCTGACCATTATCCTCGATTGTGTAGGTAATGATGTAAACCGTGCCGTCCTTTGAAATGCCGGGGGCGTCTTTCACGTCTTGTTCGCTCAGCGCAAACAGATAGGTACCCGGATTTTCAAATGTCAGGGCATCAAAAGCTACGCCGCCAGCAGCATCGTTATGCTTAACTTGGGTTTGCAGCGGGGTCACACCATTGGGCGCACTCGTATTCCGAAGCTCAAAGCTGAACTCTCCGCCCTTCATCGTAAACGCATTGCCCGGCGTGGCGGACACCGTCTTTTTGACCCGCAGTTCATCGGCAACCGGAGCGGACTGGTACCCATTGTGGAATTCGGGGGCACCCTGATCGACCCCGGCGTCACCGTAGCTCACGCTCGCTTGGAAAACACCATGTAGCTTATCCTCCTGAACGGCAACCGTCGCCATGTGGACAGACGCGTCATACGTTATGCCGTTTTTCACAGGGTGGTCGGCATCGACACCATCGGGAAGCACCTCCGAGATCGCGTATTTCCACACTCCGGGGCGGTCGTAGCGCATTGCGTCGAAAACAACCGATCCATCTGCAGCGTTTGCTTTAACCTGCTCTTGAGCCAGTGTCACACCCTGCGGCGCCTCCGTGTTGGCCAACTTAAACTGGAACTCTCCCGCCTTGAGCGGGGCACCGTCATACACCTTCGAAGCGCGCAACGAGGCACTTGCAGGAGCTGCCGTGTAGACATTGGTAAACACCCCACCGGCAACAGAAGATGTGATTGCGGGCGTAGCACTCAGCGAGCCCTTGCCATCGTCGGTCAGCGTCACGCAAACGGTTGCCTCGTGCGTATCGAACGCGATACCGTTGTTGGATGATGTCTCGGGTATCACCTCGGACACCTTATAGGTAAACTGCTTTGACCGCGATCCGTCTACGCCGGGCGTTACATCATCCAAATCTCGCATTCCATATACGATACTGCCAAATCCAAACGCAGCGGTCCCATCCTGCGCGTCGCCTTTCGTCACGCTCGCGCGGGCAACACCATCACTGCTGCCGGCCGGCATGGGTGCATCGGCCGGATTTTCAGCCTTCAACTCAAAGGTGAAGGAATCGGTGTCGAGCCATTCGCGGCCAATGAGTTCTTTGGCAAACAATCCGTCCAGCGAACATGTCGCATCGCCACTACTGTAGGTGTTTGCAAAATAAGCCCCATCATTATCGGGCTTCTCTGTAATTGTTGGCAGCAACACCAAGGTGCCCATACCGTAATCCAATGCCGATAGGGCAAAATGCACGGTACGGTTGCTGTAGGTGATGCCGTTCTTGGTAAAGCCCCCGCGTTCCTTCTCCTCATCAGACGCCTGGTCGTAACGCGTCCCCTGCGCATTGACCGCATCGGCAGGGATAACCTCATACACCTTGTATCGATAAACTCCAGGCTTCACAAACGCATCGCTCGTGGGACCAAACAGGTGATTGCCATTGAGTTCCGGGTTTTGCACGGTGACGTCAATCGGCGAGGACATGCCCACGCCAACATATCCGGCTTCACCCGGCTTCCAGTCTTTATATCCGCCATCGGCGAGCGGCTCACGATAGAGCTCCTGCTCAATAGCGAAGCTGAAGGTATCACCAGGGAGCCAATCACGACCGCTCAGTCGCTTGTTAAACGGCATCCACGCCGAGATAGATCCTTGAGCCGTATACGTATTGCTGAATGGAATACGCGGAAGCTCGGACTGGTCACTTGACCATATGCCGATAAACTCAGGCTGATTAAGCACCTCGCCTGTTGTCTTGTCGTGAGTTCGCTCCACCTTTGTTTCCAAGTGCAAAGAGCCGTCGCCATCGTCAATCGGCGTAATGGTCACCCGAAAACGCGACCGATCAAACGTAACGCCGCGACGCTGGATACCAGGGGTAATTTGATCGTCATCCCATTGGGGATCAACGACTTCCCACACGTCATAACTAAACTGCCGCGTAGCCGCGTTTGCCGTATAGATGTCATCTTGTGTAAACGTCAAGCCCGATAACTTTTTCATGACGTCGGCGACACCATCGACCGCCTTTCCTGCGCTGAACTCCTTTTCGGCCGTTGCGTCCTCCAGAGAGAGACCACGTTCGTCCATTTTCTTGGCAGACCACTCATTAACGGGCTCGAGCCTAAACTTGAATTCCCCCTTACGCATGGGACGGCCCGATAACGTCTTAGCCACCTCAATGCCCCCGTGCACCGCATTTGCGTGATACATGTTCGAAAAATCAAGCGAAATCAAACCGGTCTCCGGCGATGTAATCACGCTCACATCAAGTTGCTCATGGCGAGCGCCACCACTCGCATCCCGCTCCAAAAACACGCGCGGCTCAACGCGAACCGATCCCTTCAGATCATCGACAACCTTATATTCAACGAGATATTCAGACCGATCGTATGCAATCCCTGGCAGCGCCGAATCCTGCGGCACCGCTTCGCGCACGCGGAAGGAATATGTCCTGCCGGCATTGGCTTGAGTGAACGAGAGTTGCAACTTCGGACCCATGATGACAGTTACATCATGCTCGGCCGCAGGCGCCTCGAAACTCTCGTCGCCTTTTGCCAGCATTTCCTGAGATGCCTTGTCGGCCCCTTCGATCGAGAAGGCAAACTCCCCGTCTTGCATGTCACGGCCAATAAGGGTCTTTGTTACTTGAATGCCCTGATAGGAGCCATTTGACGTGTAGCTATTCTCAAACCACACGCGATTTGCCCCCGACTCCGATAGAGGCACAGGCTTGAGATCATCAACGCTCCCCGTCCACGAACCCTCATAATATGAGATTTTGCCGACAACGATCTCGTTATGCTCACCCTCCATGGAAAGGCTGACTTCGGCAATGTAGTGGGTACCGTCATACGTCACACCGTTGAGGGTAAAGCCACCCTGCTTCTGCTGCTCTGGCGACGCCTGATCGTAGCGGACTCCCGATGCGTTGGTCGCCTCGCCAGGAATTACCTCGAACAGCTCGTAGTAAAACGGACCACTCGCAACATCATCATGCGTGTAGGTCGATTGTCCAAACGCAATTGAATCGCCGTTGTTCTTCACTTCGACATATCGCTGGGCTCCACTCCCCTGCGCCGAATCGGGCATGGGCTGCGTATCGGCATGCGGTCCAACGGGCTCCATACGAAATATGAACTCACCCGTTCCGTTGGGATCGACCATGAAGTCACGGCCCGTCAATGTTTTCGATGCCAAGGGACCAAGCTGAGTCGCCTTGCGCTCAAGCACATTCTGAAACGGCACGACATATCCATCGCCCTGAGGTTTCACCGGCTTGCCGTTGGGCAAGATTGGGTTTCCAGCATCATCTGCCGTTTGAACAACGGCAACCGACGCATCGAGCGAACCGTCTCGCCCATCGACAACCGTGACCGTTACGCGATAGGCGGCGTCCGAATACGTCACGCCGGGAATACGGTCGGCAGGTGCTGGCGTACGCTCGTGGACGCTATATTCATATACTCCGGGAGCGTTAAACCGAACCGGAGCAAATTGCTCGGTATAGTTGTTCGATTTATCGTCTTTCCCAATGGTCACCGTTGCCTTGACGACACCCCCCTCATCGGGTTTGGAGCCATCCGGCATGGGGGCTCCATCGGTGATCGCCTCAAGCACGAAGGCGAATTCGGCCTCCGGCGTGAATTCCATCTCCCACGGGTCCCCGTCCCCATCCTTTGAGATGAAATCCTTGCGGACACCGAGCACGGTATCGGACATCACGGCAGGAGTCGGACGATAGGTATTTACGAATACGCGGTGATCGGGCTTTCCGATTACAATCGAGCCCTCTGCCGGTGTGGGCTTACCTGCGGCATCGGCCGGATTGGACTGCTCGAAACCCGTCGGTGTCTTTTGCTCCTCAATGCGATATGTCGCCCCATCAGGCAATCCATATACCTTGAGGGTTTCTCCATGTTTCAGGGTAAATGTTCCATTGTTCTTCAGGGCAAACTCGGGGCCGACCTGCACCTCCGAGCCGTCGTTTGCATCTCGCTTGAATACACGGGCCGTGTATTCACCGGCAAGTGGCGCCCCATCTTTCATGAAATGAGCCACGAATGTAAAGCTCATATCCGCAGCGTCCGCCGGACCCTGCAAGCCGTCGGGAATGCGTATCTGTTTTTCAACCTCAAGCGACGCAACGCGCTGATTGGTCACGTGCACAACCGTCTCACCGGTAAACAAATTAGTTACCGGCCACTCGTCCCAGTCATCCCACGTGCCTATTCCGTGCTGCTCGGTGCATGGCTCCGGGTCCTGGCGCACATGCGCCCTGATTACGCCTTCATCGGTTGTAAAGTCATCGCCGTTGCGCTGACTCTCCGGCTTGAACTCATTCTCGATATAGTCATGGAAGTTGCCCTCATCATCATAGCGCAGGTATAAATCGGGTTTGTCACCCTCTCCATCGGTTGGAGCCCATCCGTCCACGTAATAGAAATGATCGCCCTGCTTGCTTCCGATAATGTCGGTTGCCGCCGCCTTTTCCGCAATGACATCGTGCAGCGTCACCTCAATGCCGTCGTTGCTGCCGTAATGATCCATCGCATCTATCAGCGACCCAACGCCGACCGATACCGTTACCCCATCATCCTTGGCACCCGCATCGGCGTACACGCCGCTCTGGTCAACAAGAATGCGCACAGGCTGGCTATCCACGATATAGCCGGCGGGTGCCGACTTTTCGACCAGGTAATATGTGTCGGTGCCATATGACTGGTCAACAATGGGCATACCCGTGAAATATGCCGCGCCATCCAGCCCAATAGCCTTCTTGTCTGTCAGATCTTCAGTTGTCTTCTCCGCAAACGCCGTGGCTCCGGGCTTCGGCACCAACGATCCATGCTCATCGGCCTGCATCTGGTCGGCACGATACAGCGCAAATACCGCCCCGCGAACTGGATTGCCCGCATCGTCAAGTTTCTGCACCGTTAGCGTATTGAGCTGATCTGTCACAGCGAACTTCGCGTAACTTTCGCGGATGAAGTTACCCCGCCGTCCAAACGATTCCAACTCGAAGGCATTTTTGTTGGTAATGGGATTTCTGCCGGCTTTGATTTCCTCATCGAGCTTTGCCTTGGGCATATCGACAAGATAGTACCCCACGGAATACGAAACATCTTCATCGTTTTGAGCCGCCATGAATCGGTAGTCGAGCACACTACCCGGCAGGTCGCCGAGATCAACGCTCCACGCATCGTTCTCATGCGTGAATGGGCGTGCGGCCTGCGATCGGTACAGTTCGTTTAAATCGACATAGCTCGTAACCGGTTCACCAACACTCCAGTTCCCGTACCTTCCGATAACGGGATGCCAGTCATTCGCCTTACGATCGCGCTTGTAAATAACAGCGAGCAGCGTCACGTCATCCCTAACATTAAACTCTCGCTCACCCGCACCGTCCCTATTGGTGCTCCATACCACGTTGGATTCATTTACATAGGTAACCTGGCTGGGACGAGCATAGACACCCGCGTTCCATGGGTTGTCACATACGAGGAATCCATCTTGCCTATCACCTTTGCTTTCGACATATCGCAGCCAAGCATCCGGGGCCTTCCGATATCCATCGGGCGATTTTGTTTCCTTGAGCACAAAGTAATCGTATCCCGAGGCGTGGGCCTCCTCGAAGTTCAACGGACGCGAGCCATCGGGCGTCATGAACGTGAGCGATCCGGAAAACCCCGTTGTACTGCGTGCGATCAGTCCATTGGGCTTGCAAACATAATCATTTCCCGCTTTTTCGGCAGCCCAAAGCTCAAACTCAGCATTTGCGATTGGCGCACCAAACTGATCGGTTTTTTGGATGGTGTTCTGGGTGACGCGCTGCAGGTTGAAGGTCAACGCCATATTCGAATCCGTATTGCCACGCTCAAGGTAGAAAAACTTCATCGTGTGGTACGAATCGTTTCGCAGCGCATTCTTGCCGGGCTCAAGATAGCGAGCCGCTTCCTCTTCCCCAAGAGCCGCTTCAAAAGCCGAGCGGATCGTCGTCTCCTGCGGCTGCCATCCATTTTTTCCCGTATCCGAGATCGTGACAACGCCGCTTTTGAAATTAATGTCCAGCTTGCTGGCACCATGTATACCGCCCAGATCACCAACCAAGACGCCATCGATGAACAGCCAGACGTCATCATCGCCCGCAAAATGAAATTGCATTTCGTCACCAGCGACCATGCCGTTGCGCGGCTGTGTAAAATTCACGGTCAGCTCAGCGCCAAAATAGTGGTTGATAATCTGATTTGTCGATTTAAGGTTCTTTTTAGTCAGCGTGCCGTCTTCCGCCTCTTGAAAAACATCGGATCCCGAGTTAAAGGGGAAGAACTGGCCAGTACCGCTATACTTGCCCGTCGCCTCAACTGACGGCTTTTTATATAGGGCGATGTCCCCCGTCTCTTTATCGAGTGATGCGAAATTCTTGAAGCTGTCGTAAGTGTAATAGCCATTCTCGTACTGCACGAGGCCATCTACATTCGCATACACCTTTTTACCTTCAAACTCAGTTGAGTCAAAAAGGTACGCCAGCGGTTCTTCAACCGTCATAGCAGGCTTATTCGTGTTGTCGTAGCGATGACCGGCAGCGAGCACAGGATAACCGTCGCGCAGGCGGTTTTGCACAACGCCAGCATAGGGCTTGGTGCCCTGCGTCCAAGCGTTGATTGATCCCGAGCCAGCAGGCTCGCCGGATGGGTTGTGATCTGCATTACCGAACCAGAACTGATGGCCCTTGTTAATTCCCAAATCACGCCACCCCGTTGGCATTTTGTCATCGGGCGCATCTGGAGCCGAGATCCAATAGTCATATAGGTTCAACGATGCATTGGGTGGAGTCTTGACATTTTGGATCAAATTGTTGGGGTCATCGACGGCTCGCGGGGCGGCAAGCGCCGTAGTGCCCATCATTGCTACCGCCAACAATGCGGAAGCAATGGCACTTACCCGCGCCGTGCGCCGCTTGGGGCGTAACCTCCGATGTGAATCCGACCTCCCCGGCGCGCTATACGATTCGGTAATCGATTCGTCGGTCATATGTGCATACCGACGATCTTCATAACGAGATGCCTTCATGCGTTACCCCTCTGATGGCCCATTCAGCCATACCTTGAGATGAATTCCTAGTAAATGGCACGCGTAACATCCCATAAAAAATTGTACGATTCAACCAATTAAAATTGTATATTTGAGGACATTGTGTATCTATGCCGTTAATCCGCATATCGATCTGTACAAATTTTGATCGCATGATGGACCGATCAAAGTGTTTGACAGTCAGCCATGTCGTCAAATATGAACAGCCGTCTCGCCGCGCGCCAGAAACTAACGCACGGTTTACAGACGAGCGTGGTACAATGCACCTCACGGACCGTTAGCTCAGCTGGCAGAGCAGGGGACTTTTAATCCCAAGGCCCAGGGTTCGAACCCCTGACGGTCCACCACCTCACAAAAAAACGCCGCGGCACCTGCCCCGCGGCGTTTTTTCTTCTGCGATTGCGCCGGGCCGCGACCTCAGCAGTCCCAGCGAGCCGAGGCCAAGACGGCCCAACAGGCCCGCAGCAAGCCAAAACCTGGACAGCCAAGAAGGCCACGGGCCGAGACCCCTGCGGCCCCAGCGCGTCGCGGTAAGCTAAGGCCAAGGCGGCCCTGGCGAACAACAGCCCGAGCTGGCCCAGCGAGCCGACGCCGGCGCGCTACTCCCAGTTCCACTGGCCGTTCACGAACACGGGCATCTCGGTGCCGTCCGCGCAAACGCCAACAATATCCAAGTCATCCGCGCCAATCATGAAGTCGACGTGTGTGCCGCTCTTGTTCAGGCCACGCGCGCGAAGCTCGTCCTGCGTCATGTCGTAGCCGCCCTGGTAGCACTCGGGGAAGCCCGAGCCCAGCGCCAAGTGGCAGCTCGCGTTCTCGTCGTAGAGCGTGTCGAAGAACAGCGTCTCGCTCTCGCGGATCGGCGTGTTCTTGGAAATCAGCGCAACCTCGCCCAAGCGGCGCGCGCCCTCATCGGTATCCAAAATGCTCGCCAGCGCGTCGCGACCCGTCTCGGCGTCAAACTCCACGACCAGGCCCTGCTCAAAGCGCAGCCAGAAGTGGTCGATCTTCACACCGTTGTGCACGAGCGGCATTGCCGAATACACCACGCCGTTCACCTGCTCGCAGTGCGGAGAGGTGAACACTTCCTCGGTCGGGATGTTCGGGAAGAACGTCCGGCCCTCCGGCGTGGAAGAGCAGCCGCCCTCCCACACGTGCGCGTCGGTCAGGCCGACCGTCAGGTTCGTGCCGTTCTCCGAGGTGTAGCGCAGCTGCGCGAAGCGATGCTCGTTCAGGAAGCGCAGGTTCTTGTCGAACGTGGCGTCGTGCAGCTCCCACTCGGCCTCGGGGTCCTCGCCATCGGCTCGCGCGACCGAAAGGATTGCGCGCCACAGCTCGTATACGGCAACCTCGTCTTCCACGCCCGGAAACACATGGCGCGCCCAGGCCGCCACCGGAGCACCGGCGATACACCACGGGTTGATGTTGAAATCCATGCCGCGACGATACGCCTTGCATTGCGTATTGCGTGCGCGAGACGCAGCCGCCGGCTTGGCCGGGTCGATCCCCTTGAGGGCCTCCGGGTCGGCACCCTCGACAAAAATGAAGCACGCGCCGTCCTGTGCCAGGGAATCCAGCTGCATGCGCTGCCACTCCGGCACCGTCTCGAACCACGACACATCAACGTACTCATAGGTCAGGCGCGAGACCTCGTCGTCGCCCCACAGCACCGTCACGTGACCAGCGCCGGCCGCATATGCGCGCGCCACCAACGTGCGCACAAACGCCGCCTGCTCAACGGCCGCGCGCACCACGACCTCCTGGCCCTTCTGCACATTCACGCCCTTGCGCACAATCAAGTCCGCATAGCGCTCGATATGGGGCTGCAGTTTTTTCATGCCCGCCCGGGCGTCCTCAACCGTCAGCTCGGCCTTGAACATGTGATGTCCCTTCATTCCAAAACGCGCGGGCAAGGCCCCTGCCCTACCCGCGCGCCCATTGCCTGCGTTGCCCGCGTTGTGCGCGCGCTATTTGCTCTTACGCGCGGCCTTCTTGGCCTCACGCACAGCCTTGCGCTCGTCTTCCTCGGCGGCCATCTTGTCGAGCGTGGCGGCAAGCTGCTTCTCGCTCATACCCTCCGCCTTTGCACGAGCGGCCTTGCGAATCGGGCGAATCTTCACGAAGTCGAAGATGAATCCGCCGATGATCGCCGCATACGAGATACCCATAATCACCAGCTGCTGCGTCTGCATGACATCGGTCGGCTGGCCGTTTTGCGACTGCGCGAACAGCATGACCCACACGATCACCAAGGCAACAACGCCAACGCCCAGCATGCCCCACCATACGCGGCGGTGTTTTGGGTAGTCGGCGTCCTGGCGCATCAGCTCGTTGGCAACGGCGTACACGCGATCCTCGCGCATGCGCTGCTCCTGACGACGGGCCTTCTTCTCGGCCTTCGTGAGATTGGAGAGGTCCTCGCCGCGCTCCATCTCGGCACGGCGGGCCTTGCCGGAGCTGGCCACCACGCGCACCGAGGCGGCGGCCGGACGGGCCGGCTTGGCAGAGGAGGCGGACTTGCGCGTCATACCGGTACGCTCGCCCTGCAGTTGGGCCTGCGTACGTTTGTTCATCGGGCTACGGGTGCTCACTTACTTGTTCTCCTTCATGGACACGAACTTCTCGCCGGTAATGATCTCGTACGCCTCGCGGTAACGCGCGGACGTACCCTCGATGACCTCGCTGGGCAGCTTCGGCGCATCGCCGGTGAAGTCCCAGTTGGCCTTGAGCCAATCGCGCACGTACTGCTTGTCGTAGCTCGGCTGGACCTTGCCCTCCTCGTAGGTGTCGGCTGGCCAGAAGCGGCTGGAATCCGGGGTGAGGCACTCGTCGATGAGGGTCACGCGACCGTCGATGATGCCGAACTCGAACTTGGTGTCCGCGATGATGATGCCGCGGGTAGCCGCATATTCGGCAGCGGCGGTGTAGATCTTGAGCGAGAGGTCGCGCAGCTGGGCGGCAATGTCCTCGCCCACGAGCTCGACGCAGCGCTCATAGGAGATGTTCTCGTCGTGGTCGCCGATGGCGGCCTTGGTGGAGGGGGTGAACAGCGGCTCGGGAAGCTTAGATGCCTCAACGAGGCCCTCGGGCAGCTTGATGCCGCACACGGTCCCGTCGGCATCATAGGTCTTTTTGCCCGACCCGGTCAGGTAGCCGCGCACGATGCACTCGATCATGATGGGCTCGGCCTTCTTCACCAGCATGGTGCGGCCGGCCAGGTAGTCGCGGTACTCGGCGAAATCCTCGGGGAAATCGGCGGGCTGGATGGACACCATGTGGTTGGGCACCAGGTCGCGGAACTTGTCGAACCAGAACTCCGAGATGCGCGTGAGCACCTCGCCCTTGAACGGGATCTCATCCGGCAGGATGTAGTCAAAGGCGGAGATACGATCGGAGGCAACCATGAGCAGGTTGTCACCGGCATCGTAGATGTCACGAACCTTGCCGCGAGAATCGGGGCGGCGCTCCATCAAAGCCACGTTGGTCAACTCCTCGAACGCAAATGAACACGATGCCGCCGCGCCGTGCGGGGGCGGCGGCCAGCGCCAGCGTGCCACGGCTGTGCCGTGCGCCTGTGCGATGCCGCCGCGCGCCGAAGCGCGACAACGCCATGGTCCATCGCGCCTCTCGGCTTGACCGGACCATGCACTGCCGCGCTACGGAAGCGCAGCAGCTAATACTTCATTGTAGATGAAGGCGTGTCTGCCACATGCTCACGCGGGAGATGAATCGTAAAAGAAGTACCCTTTTCAAGCTCGGACTCAACGGCGATGAAGCCGTGGTGGCGCTCCACGATCTGCTTGGTCACCGCCAGGCCAACACCTAAGCCGCCCGCCTCGCGCGCGCGGCTTGCATCGGCTCGCCAAAAGCGACCAAAGATCCGCGCCAGGTCATCCTTGGCAATGCCGATACCCGTATCGGACACCGTGACCATCACGTGCTTGCGATCCCCATGGACCGAGGCCACGACCCAGCCATCCTCGGGCGTGTAGCGCATGGCGTTGCTCAGCAAGTTGATGACGCACTGCGTGATCATGTCCGGATCGACCTCGACCACCGCAGCGCGACCTTGCGTCTCGTCGATGAAGCGCAGGTGGAGCCCCTTGGTATGGAACAGCTGATGTTGGTTGTTCACGATGCCGCGCACTAAATGCACCATGTCCACCGGCTGCATATTGAGCGGCGCCGTGTGGTTTTCCAAGCGAGAAAGGTCGAGCGTTTGCTGCACCAGACGGGCAAGGCGGCGCGTTTCCGACGCAACCGTTTCCAAGTGCTCGGCATCGGTTGGATACACGCCGTCTTGCATGGCCTCAATGGTGGCCTGCATCGCCATGAGCGGGGTGCGCAGCTCATGGGCCACGTCCGAGGTGAGACGCCGCTCACGCTTGAGGTCGCGCTCCAGGCTTGCGGCCATCTCGTCGAACGTCTCTCCCAGCTGATCGAGCTCGTCGTCACCACGCATGCCCGTACGGGCAGACAGGTCGCCCTCGCGGATCTGACGTGCCGTCCTGGTGATGCGCCGCACCGGCGTGGTGAACATGCGCGACACCACAAAGCCAATCACCAGCGCGACGGCGATGGTGATGATCGCCGCAAAGCCCATGGCGCTGAAGGTCTTTTCGCGAAATGCAGCATCGGCCTTGGTGAGCAGAGCATCGCTTCCCATAACCCACAGTCGCACTTCTCCCAGCGTAGCGCCATCGCCGTCGACGATGGGAGCCGTCACCGCGCTGCCCGGGTTTGTGGGCGCCTTGGAAACCAACGCCTTGCCCGATGTAGGCGCCAGCGGATTGACCACCGAGACGCCGGCAGAATTGGCAAGCAACTCCGTCACGCTGGGGTCGGAGATGCCGGACTCCTGCCGACTGCTGTCCGGCAGGCTGCTGTCGTACAAAATGCCGCCCGAGCCATCGGTGATCTGCATGCCGATATCCTCGGTGATCACGCTTGCCTCGGCAACCGAACCGATGTTGTCCATCGTCCAGGCGCCATCGTGCTCATAACCGTCGGCGAGCTTTTGCGCCAAGATGTGGGCGATTTCCTCCATGTTGGCGCGAGCGTAATCGGAAAACGCCCCGCCCCACACCACCGTCACGACGCCGGCAAGCACCAGCACCGTGACAAGTGATGTCATGGCAAAGGAAAGCGCCATGCGCGAGCCGTAGCTCATGCCAGTGCGCGGAACGGAATGAGGCGTGTTCCAGCTTGCGCGGGACGACGCCTCAGGTTCTGC
Source organism: uncultured Collinsella sp. (assembly GCA_963559095.1). GTDB lineage: Bacteria > Actinomycetota > Coriobacteriia > Coriobacteriales > Coriobacteriaceae > Collinsella. Next base: position 59,315 of record CAUWJG010000001.1, read on the forward strand.
ATGTTTTTGTCCGATGATCAGCCGAGCCATGCCGGGCTCCCTCGCTTGTTACTTCGCGTCGTCGGCCTTGGCGGGCGCCTCAAAACGGTAACCCACACCGTGCACGGTGTACAGCCAACGCGGATGCTTCGGGTCGTCGCCCAGCTTGGCGCGCAGGTTCTTAACGTGGGAGTCGATGGTGCGCTCATAGCCCTCGAAGTCGTACCCGAGCACCTTCTCCACGAGCTCCATACGGTTGTACACGCGCCCCGGATGACGGGCGAGCGTGGTGAGCAGCTTGAACTCAGAGGCGGTGAGGTCGACCTCCTTGCCCTCGACCAAGATCTTGTGACCCGAGATGTCAATCACCAAATCGCCGAAATCGAGCACCTCGACCTGCGGCTCCTCGGCAATATGCGTGCGGCGGAACAGCGCGCGGACGCGAGCCACGAGCTCGCGCGGGGAGAACGGCTTGATCAGGTAGTCGTCCGCACCGAGCTCAAGGCCGATGATGCGATCCTCGACCTCGCCCTTGGCGGTGAGCATGATGATCGGCACATCGGAGGTGTCGCGAATGGCGCGGCAGACGCGCTCGCCGGAGAGCTTGGGCAGCATGAGGTCGAGCACGATCAGGTCGAACTGGTGCTTCTCGAACTCCTCGACGGCGGATTGGCCGTCGCCCACGCCGACAACCCAGTAACCCTCGCGCTCCAAATAAGCAGCCACCGCATCGCGAATGGCCTTTTCGTCCTCCACCAACAAAATCTTGCGTGCGTCTGAAGCCATGGCGGCCTCCTTGTCTCGCGAACATGCGTTCATTATCTTGGCGCGCTCCATTGAGCGAACGCCGCTATTGCAGTATTCCCTCATCGGCAGTCATTCAATCTGTCGATTTGAGAACAATTACAATCGTGACGAAATGGAAAGGCACTGGCGACGGCGCGCACGCTACAACGGGAACACGCGTAGGCGCACATTTGCCGGCAGGCCCGTATCGCCTCGCACGGTGGCGTATGTGACCAGCCGATCCGTCACGCCCTCGCTCGCCGGGTAATCGCCATAATCGAGCGACTTGTCAGGGGCAACCAGCACCGCGTATGTCTGCGCTTCGGTATCCACCACGAAGTGCGACGACTGCGCCTTAATCACATAACGACTGCCTTTGCCGGTCACGCATGCCAACGGCTCACGCGAGAGGAACACGTACGGCCCGCCCTCGCGCCCAATAAACGTGCCCATTTTGCCCAAGCTACCGCCCGAGTTGTAGTTCGCCTCAACGGAGAACGCAAAGGCTCCGTCCATATAGACCGCCTCAAAGGGGCTGATCGTTTCCGGCATCACCAGCTGATCGATCTGCGAGCCATCTGTCAGGTCAATCGCGGTGAGACCATAGAACTGCCCCTCATCCGCGCGGACACGCGGCGCGATGGTAAGGGTGCCGTTCGAGATACGCGGCCACGTGGCAAAACGACCCGGCGACTCAAAAAGGTCCTTGCCCTCCTCATCCCCGACCGTCCATCGATAACAATGGGAGAACTCCGAACGCTTGGCGCCGCTGGCAAACGGCATCCGCTGCCAGATGACCGATGAACCCGAAGCAGCCAGGCGCGGAGGTTCCCAGTCGGTATTGCCCGAATCGAGTTTGACGGGCTCGCCTGCCAGCTGACCGTTGACAAGCTGCTGGCCAATCAGCACCCAATCACCCGTGCGATAGCTCATCTCAACCCACGCATACACCCCATCCGAGCAGCGCACATCATGGAAATCGAACTGGTTGCCCTGTGTGGGTTGCTCGATCAGCGTGGTGCTCGTACCACTCGCTAAAGAGATGATCCCCAGCGTATTGACGGCGCGCGCTGATTCGGGCGCCTGCAACAGTGCGGCCCAGGAGCCTTCGCTGTGGAACGGAACGGTTCCGAGGGGCAGATCCCATGCAAATTGAGCGGCGATGCCCACCTCTGCGCTTTCGTAATCATCTATCACGTTGACGATTTTGGAATCGTCCGTGATGACCTGCGGCTCGCCCGTCTGCTTCGGCTTCTCGTCTTTGCCCGACGAGCAGCCGGACAGGCTGATAGCGGCCATGGTGCCGCCAGCGGCCAGCGCACTGCCCACCACGAATGAGCGACGGGACACTCCGCTCGATTTGCAAAAAGGCTGAGGGGCGGCCATTATGCCACGCCGCCCGACACGACGGCTTGGCGTACGGCGGCCGTCTCTTCTTGATGCGTAAACGCGGCTGGGGCGTTCGTGTCCGCCCGGGAATCGCCTTGATAGGTGGCCTGGGGCTCACGCTGGCTTGGGTCTTGGACCGCAGGCTGAGTGGCAGCCTGGGCTCCGCCCTGGCCCGCAGGCTGCGATGCGGTCTGCGATGCGGCCTGGGCCCCGTCCTGGTCTGCAGGCTGCGATGCGGCCTGGACCCCGTCCTGATCTGCAGGCTGAGCGACAGACCGGGTATCACCCAAGATCGGAGTCTGGGTCGCCGCCTGGACCTCGCTCCGATTCGCAACCTGCGCAGCAGCCTGAGCCTCGCGCAACGCAAGCGTGAGCTGGTCGGCGCACGACGTGCTGCGCTTGCCACAGGTATTCCCCCGCAGCAACGCAACAACCTGCGTCACGGGCATGCCTTGAACCAACTTGGCAATCGCCTTGAGATTGCCGTTGCAGCCACCCTCGAACGCAACGTTTTCGATGGTGGACGCTGTGTTGTCCAGTTCCACGTGAATCATGCGCGCGCATACACCGCGTGTCTTGTAATCCATGGCAACCATGCTCGCCATCCTCTCGCTTCGTATATGCCAGCCAGTATGACACAGCCAGCCGCCAGCCGCAGCCAGAGGCAGGCAAGGGCCGAACGAGCGCTGGGATTGATTCCGACCCCAGCGATGCCTTACAAGCAAAGACATCCGCCCCGCATCGCTTGCCGACGTCGTCTCCCTTCCCGCGCCGGCAGCGTTCGCCCGTGCCGGCAGCGGGTCCCCTACGTGTCATCCCCCTACGTGTCACCACACCAGCCCGCATGGCAACGCGTACCCCCTACGTGCCGCCACACCAGCCCGCATGGCAACGTGCGCCGACGGTGTCACCCCTCCACATCGGCAACGCCCGTCTGCATGGCAGCTCGCTCCGACGGCTCTTTTTCGCCCCTCGCCGCTCACCTCTCGCCCCTCGCCCCTCGCCCCTCGCCCCTCGCCCCTCGACAACCCTGCACATCACTGATGTGACAGCGGCGGACATAGTCGATTGAGGTATTTCATGTTTTTGCGTCATGCATCTTCGCTTTTTCGCAATCTGATGACGGTAAATCATGATTTACCGCACTGTGAACCAGCCCGAAATCCCCTCGTAGCCCCAGTCCACAGTCCCCTCGCAGCCCCAATTGTGCACATCATGCGAAGGAGTGTTGGAACGGCACCCGCTCTTGGCAAGATACGCGCCAAGAAACTGGTTGGCATTTGGTTGGATGGCGTTGCACTTTTTAAAAATCTCGCCCTTGCCAGATGGGGCACGCCGTACCGTAATCCTATGGCTATTTTTCTTGCAGACATATCCGCACTTCAACTCTGGTTTGGACCAGATTGCGGGATCCGTATGCCGCAACCACTTGAGCGTCTGCAGGCATTCAGCGGCGCGAGCGCAAATGTGCGCGACATACCACGCGACCAGGTCAGGCTCCTGGGTCTTCGCGGCCCCTTGCACGTGGCCATTCCAACCCACAGCAAACAGCGCAACTCGCGCTCACTCGTATCGCACGTGTGCACTTCCCCCACGCCGCGAACGTTCACGCGACTTTCGGCAGACGTCTATACCGAAACTCCCATCGCCGCGCTCATTCGCGTTGCGCCACGACTGACCCATGGATCTTTGGCCATGCTCTTATCTCAGTTGATGGGCACCTATCAACCCACAAATACCGGGCTCATCCAGCGGCGGCCGCTTGCCACGCGAGCCGAAATCGAAGCATACGTTGAGGCAAGCATTGGCATAAAGGGATCGAAACCCGTACGCCAGATGCTGAAATATGTGCCTGATCTGTTAGCCTCTCCCGCAGAGGCCCAGGCCGCCGCCCTGCTGCTTCTTCCCGTGCAGTGGGGAGGCAAAGGGTTGCCCATGCCAGAAGCTAATGGCGAAGTTGTTGTTGGTGCGAGCCACTTTGAGACAAAGCGGTACGCCGACCTGATATGGCGCGAGAACAATCTCATTTTGGAATACGATAGCGACGCGTTTCACGTTGGCGCAGAAAAACTTCATGCCGATGCGCTGCGCCGCACGCAACTCCAAGCTGCGGGGTATACCGTCGTTACGCTCACGAAAAACCAGCTCGATGACACCGAGGCGTTCGATTGTCTTGTTGACGCACTGCGACATGCCATGGGCAAAGGTCCGCGCCCGCGTGCCGTTCCCAGCAACACCCAGCGCGAGTCGCGTTTACGCAATGAGCTCAAGGCATTTCAATATGAGGGACTCTTGCATTTATAGGGGGCGTCGCGCTCGTACGTGCGGGTGGTGGTCCCGTGGTTATAAGGGGCCCGTTCATGTCTACCGGCGGTGCACTTTTTTGTAGAAGGAGAGGGCTTGCGCCCATGTTCGCCTGTAACTTTCCCATGGCTGCAGGATAGCTGCGTCCATGCCCGCAGGGGGGGTGCGCGTGTGATTGCAGGCTGCGGCACATGGTTGTAACGAGCGTGCTCATGGCCGCAGACGCTGCGCCCATTGTTGTAAGAGGGTGCACCTGTAATTGTGGTTGCGCTCGTACGTGCGCGTGACAGACCCGCAGTTGCACGCAGCGAGCTCATGGCTTTAAGTAACACACCCCATGGGAAGTTCTGACCATCGGGGTGATGCGGGATCCTGACTTCTGTAGCGATGTAGGTGACGCGGTGTAGGTGACGCGGTGTAGATGACGGTAAATCATGATTTAGCGTCACCAGAATGCCCTTTTGGCCAAACAGATGACGGAAAAACATGATTTAGCGTCATCCGATGCGTCGAAACCGCGGAAACACCGCCACGCGCCCGCCGCATAAGGCCGCCTCGGCGCGTAAGGCCAGCTCAACACGCAAGGCCGCCTCGGCGCGCAAGGTCGCCTCTGCATGTAAGGCCACCTTGGTGCGTAAGGCCAGCTCAGTGCGCAAAGCCACCTCAACATGCAAGGCCAGCTCAACGCGCAAGGTCACCTCTACATGTGAGGTCGCCTCAACGCGCAAAGCCACCTCAACGCGTAAACCCACCTCAGCAGAAGCGGCCCGCAGGAAGAGCGTGCGCGGAGCGGTGAGGCGAAACTCGCCATGCAACAAGAACTGCCCGCTTAAAAGCCGCCACAAAAGAAGGGGCGGCCCTCTCGTAGGAGAACCGCCCCAAAGGCACGTCGGGATGCCCTCGCCCTCACGTTGGGCATCCCGCGGGCATGTCGTTCAAGCGCGTAGGCGCACGAACGTCTTAGCCCTGCGTAGTCGTGGCCTCGAACTTGAACGGAGTCGTCCAGCCCTCGGGAACGCCGCCGCGCTCGCCATCGCCCAGGTCCTGCATGACCCAGCCCTCGGGCAGGCCGCCTTCGCCTTCCCACTTGCCAACCTGGTGGCAGCCAGCGCACGTAAAGACGCTCTGGTCGTGCATCAGGTGGCAGGAGTTGCACTGCTGCACACCATGGTAGGTGCTGTGCGGGTCAAAGCTCCAGTCCTTGGTGGAGGACTCGGTCGCGCCCGGCATCACGCCAGCGCCCACGTGGCAGCCGCTCTGCAGGCAGAAGTCGTTGGAGAAGGTGACCTTCTCGAACGGGGTCGGGTAATCGCCGGACAGCTGGATCTGCACCTCGTGCATCATCTGAGGCAGCGTGGCCTCGTGGCAGCCCAGGCACTCGTTGTTGGCGCTCGCGCGGTGCTTGTACACCAGAGTGCTCGAGTCGTTCACGAAGGTGTCGTAGTACTTGCCCATGGTGCTGTGGCAGATGGTGTCGCAGCACTCGGGGGTCGCGTGCCAGGCCCAACCGGCCACGCCCACAACCGTCACCACGACAACAGCCGCAATGATGATCGGAAGACGCTTGCGCTTCCAATCAAACTTTTTCTTCTTCGGAGTCTCGGGGGTCGTGGCCTCCGTAGTCTCCTTGGTGGTATCAGCCATGCTCTATCGCTCCTCTCGGGCAATCGCTTACGCGGACAGCGCCGGGTTGTCGCCGCAGTACTTCTCAAGGATGTGATCGTAGGTGCGCGTACGCTTATCATACGCCTCGCCGCCATCGACGAGCAGACCGCGCTCCTCAAGATCCTTGGCAACGTCGTCCAGACCGAGATCGGTCAGGCACTGCTTGGTCGGGCAACCGAGCTTCTCATCCCAGCCGAAGCGCTTGTAGAGCAGCTTGAGGGCCTTATCCCAGTCCTCGCGCTCCATCTTATCGGTGCCAGCGGTGAAGGGCTCGATTTCCGGGTCCTTGTCAAAGGCCCACGCGGTGATGACATCGTGGATGCCGCGCATGTCGTTGCAGCCCACGTTGCCGTCCTTGTCCTTCATGCCGCGCACGGTGTTGGCGCGCTGGAGGGTCATGATGCGCTCGCCGGCCTTGTACAGGTCGTCGATGGTGACCTTCTGGCCGGTGACGGCGGTGTAGAACTGGGCCTCGAGGTCCAAGTCGCCGCGGTAGCTGCGCTCCTTGGCGGGGGCCATGGCCATGGGCCATACCCAGTTGCACAGGACCAGGGAGTCGTGCAGGACGTCGGTCACGATGCTCCACCAGGCGAACTCGGCCTTGGCCTCGTTCATCGGGGTGTAGTTCTTGGTCGCGTCGATCGCGCCCTCGCCCCACATCTCGGCGGCCATCTCTTCCTCGAGCTCCTGCGGCAGGCCGCAGCCCTGGAAGTTCACGGCGGAGTGGATCATGTCGTCGCGGTTGAACATCATGTTGTACAGGCCGCCGACCTGACCGAAGCACTCGATGGAGTGGTGCACCGGCCAGCCGCGGTAGTTCACCAGCGCGGACTTCGCGTTGTCGAACCACTCCTCGCAGCCCCACTCCTTGGTCCACACGATGGGACCATGGCCGAGCAGCGAGATCGGCTTGTTCTCAACGTCGTTGGAGGCGATGTCGAGCAGGATCTTCACGAAGCTCGAGGGATCGCCGCCGTGCAGGATGGCCTCGAAGTTGTACTCGGCCATCTGCTCAGCCGGAACATGCTCGGCAAGCACGCCGCTGGAGTAGGTCCAGGCGAGGTCACGGTAAAGCTGGGCGTAGTTGCACCACAGGCCCAGGTCATCAACCGTGGCGGAGATGAGCATGTTGTAGTTCACCGAGAGGTCGGTCAGGGTCTTGCCGTCCTCCTCGTAAATGCCATCGGCCTGAAGGAACGACTGCATATAGGCCGTGAACGGGAAGTTCGGCACGCAGGTGTTACCCTGGGAGACGTAGCCGGTCTTTTCCTGGACATACGGCACCTTGACCTGAGCGTAGCAACGCACCGGGCAGCTGTGGCAGCCGGCCATCTTGACGGTGTACTTCTCGGCGGCCGGACCCATGTCCTTGGTGGACTTCATGCAACGGTAACCCATGGTGTTGGGCTCGAACGGCTTGGGCTCGCCCGTCTCGATGGGGCCGCCCTCGGCAGCCGCCCAGTAGAGGCCCTTCTTGGCCGTCCAACGGGAGCCAGCGTCGTAGTACTCGGCCCAGGACTGCTGGGTGGAGGGAACCACGTGGTTGTTGTTGGAGCCGATGACCTGGGCAATCATGTAGTCGGACAGGTCGGCGACCATCTGCGGGTCGGCAACGTTAACGCCCTTGGTACCCTTGACCACCACGGCCTTCACGTTCTTGGAACCCAGGATGGCGCCCAGACCAGCGCCCGCGGAGTGCGAGCGGCTGTTCATGACGCAGGCGTAGGGCAGCAGGTTCTCTCCGGCGAGACCGATGGCGGCAACGCAGCACTCAGCGCCGTGCTTCTTGCACAGAGCCTCGGTCGTCTCACGAGTACCCTTGCCCCACAGGGCGGAAGCGTCCTCAATGCTGATCTTGTCGTCCTCGATGAGGATGTAGGACGGCGAAGCAGCTTTGCCCTCGATGATCAGGCCGTCGTGACCCGAGTACTTGAGCATGGCGCCCAGCTGGCCGCCGCAGTGCATATCGACCACGAGGTGGTCGGTGGTGAAGGTGGACAGCGAGGCCCACGAGGAGCGGCCGGCCAGCGGCACGCCCGAGCCGGTCAGCGGACCGACGGCGAGAACAACCTTGTTCTCCTCGTCCATCCAGTCCACGTCGGGACCGACCTCGTCATACATGATCTTGTTGGCGAAGCCCATGCCGCCAATGTAGTCCTTTTGCAGCTCGGCATCGGACTCTTCGGCGATGGCGCCGCTCGACAGGTTGACGCGGGCGATGTAGCCCGTCCAGCCATAAGAGGTTTCAGCCATTACGAATCTCCTTTACTGCGTTACTGCGCGATCTTGCCGCCGCCAACGAAGTCCTGGACCTCGGAGACATAGGGCAGCTCAGCCTCGGAACGGGTCGGACCGGAGGAGTGGTTGACGTTCTCCCACTTGACCAGCTCGAGCGCGCCGTTGGGGCACTGATCGGCGCAACGACCGCACGCGATGCACTTGGACGACTTGTGCGTAACGGTGTTCACCACGGGCATGTGCCACGGGCAGGCGGCGACGCAGGTGCCGCAGCCGACGCACTTCTCGGGGTCAACGGAACGCACGCCGTTCTCACCGGTGACGATCGCGCCGTGCGGGCACGAGGTCTGGCACAGGGCGGTGGTGCACATGTGGCACGCGCGAATCTGCCACTCACAGGAGTAGTAGATGCCATCGTTGGTGTCGAAGCCCGCACCGAACTGATAGCCATCGTGCACGTGGATGCGCGCAGCAGCGGGCTGGGACACGCCGTCGTTCTGAAGCGTGCAGCTCATCTCGCAACGCTGGCAGCCCGTGCAGCGAGCGCGATTCACCTTGAGCACGTGATCGGGGGTCGCATAATAATCGACCTTGCCCTTCGAGCTCGTGGGAGCCGCAGCGGCGGAGTCCGGGAGCAATCCCAGGGCCACCATGCTCGCGACGAACGCGCCCGACACCTTCACGAACCCGCGACGGGTGAAGAAGGAGTCAAGGCGATCCGCACCGGAGCCGACTTGCTCCAAGGCGGTGTTCTCTTTCATAGTTCCCTCCCTTATGAATGGTCTACGAACGCCGGGGCTGCGGCGCCCGTATCTGATTCCGCGGTGACACACGCGAAAAACGCGCAAACCACCGCAGATTATTCTGCACGTCGCCCCCCTTTTGAACTTCACCTCCTATTGGGTAATTTTGCAAAACAATCTCCACGATATATTATTTCCGCAGGTAAACGTGTAACCCTTTACAGGTGACAACGAGTTTTGGGCTGCTCCCGCGCTCGCGACACGGGCTTTGGTGGCCTACGCGCTACAATAGGTGCTCCACACTACGTTTGGAGGTTTGAGGTTGTTCACCGAGCGACTACTTTCCAAGACCGTCGGCCTGGGCGCCACGCAACTGCTGCGCGCAAAGAACGGAACCGCAAGCACGCTGCCCGCTCCCGTTGACGGTCGTGAATACATGTTGTACGTCCACGTCCCCTTCTGCGACGTGCTGTGCCCCTATTGTTCCTTCACGCGCTTCCCCTTCCGCGAGGAGGCGGCGCGCCGTTACTTTGAGGCGTTGCGCCAGGAGTTGCGCCTCATCCGCGACCTTGGGTACGAACCGCCGAGTGCCTATATTGGCGGCGGCACCCCCACCATCCTCATGGACGAACTCGAGCGCACCATCGACTACATGCGCGAGCTGTTCCCTACCATTAAAGAGGTCTCCAGCGAGACGAACCCGCCGCACTTGGATCGCGAGCGTCTTGAGCGCCTTTCCCACATGGTGCAACGGTTCTCCGTGGGCGTGCAGAGCTTCGATAACGACCTGCTCAAGCGCATGGATCGCTACAACAAGTACGGCAGCGCCGAGGAAATCGTGGAGCGGATCAAGAGCGTGCACGACATGTTCGAGACGTTCAATGTGGACATGATCTTCAACTTCCCCGGTCAAACGCCCGAGATGATTCTGCGCGATATTGAGGTGTTCAAGAGCACCGGTGCCAACCAGATCACGTATTACCCGCTCATGGCATCGCCGGGTTCGGAAAAGCTCATGGAAACCTGCTTCCACGGACGGGTGGACTACAATCTTGAGCAGGACCTGTATCACACGATCTTTAACACCATGACCGCATCAACCGAGCAGGGTGGGGCCGGCTTCTACGCCACAGACGTCTACACCTTTGCCGCCGACCGCAACGCCATGATCGACGAGTACGTTGTGGACTATGGTGAATTCGTCGCGGCCGGCTGCGGCGGCTACTCGTTCCTGGGGGACAAGATCTACACCAACGATTCCTCGCTGGCCGGTTACATCCGCCGCATCGAGGATAGGCAGATGAGCGTGGCCTCCCGCATCGACATGGGGCGCGCCAACGAGAAGCGCTATCGCATGGGCCGGGAACTGTTCGGCCTGCGCCTGGACAACCGCGCCTGGCGGCGGGACTATGGCCGCTACATTCAGTACGACATGCCGCTCGAATACGGCTTTTTGTGCGCGAACGGCGCGTTTGACGTGAACAACGCCGAGGAGCTGACGCTAACGCCGAAGGGCCGCTACCTGGTGATGGTCCTCATGCGCCAGGTTTTTGTGGGCATGAACACCGAGCGCGACCGCATGCGCACACTCCTGCCCGAAAACGAGCGCAAGGTGTTCACGGACTCTGCAGCACGTCAAATCGAAGCGGCCCGCGCGGCCGATGCGGGCTCCGGCTGCTCTTGCGGCTGCTCCGGCGAGCACTAAGTCGCACGCAGCACGTACCACGCAGCGCGCCCCGCGCAAGCTGACCAGCTGCAGCTCGGCTCATACGCCAAACACCTGTGGCCCGCATCCGGATAACGCCGGGTGCGGGCCACGTCATGCTGGGGGCGCAGGACTCGGTTGCAAATGCAGGGTTCGCCACAGGCAAAGCCCGAGCACAAATAGGGTTCAGCTTTGGGCCGTCTGGGCCCGAAAAACGCCCCTGGACGGTCCATACCCGAACCCGATTTTCGTGCAGCCAACAGCGGGTGCGGCGCAGAATCACGCACGATCGCGCAGGACCGCGCGCCAAAAAGCGCCTAGAGCCCGCCAAACTCCACGTCGATGCGCTCGTCGCGCAGCGAGCAATTCTCCGTGAGCAGACAGTTGGGGCACATGCGATCGCACGGCACAACGGCATCGAGCTGCTCCAACGAAGTACCCTTCACACGCAGCAGGTAGTCGCCCACCAGCGCGCGCACCGCCTCAACCGCATAGGTCAGCGTGTAGCGACGGCCCAACGGCAAGCTCCCCAGCTCGGCCATGATGTCATCGGTCGTGATGGCGAGTGCCTGCTCGAACGTCTTGCCACGCAGCAGATCGGCGACAACCGTGGCGCAAGCGATGGCAGCTAGACAACCATGACTGCGAAAACCAACCTCGGAAAACGTCTCGGTTTCGGGGTCAACCACGCCGAACAGCTGCATCTGCACGGTACCGCGCTTTTCCTTGCCCACACTGCAAAACGCATTGGCGCCGTCCGGCACGCCGCCGTTGCGCGCATCGGCAATGCGGTCGAGCACCTGCTCGGAATACTCGGAAATGGGGGCGTCGCTCTCGATCTGATACATATCGGGGGTGCGCAAAAACGGGGTGTCCTCGGTGAGACGCTGCTTTGCCATGTTGAGCCTTTCAATCACTTGCGCCATGCGAAACACATCCACACGGCGCACTTCCTACGATACCGCCGGGCAACTGCCACCCACTATTGTTGCCGCCCGCTTTTACGGATTGCGGCCCTTTTCCACGCCATACCACTCGGCCAAAGCCTCGCCCTGCGCCTTGCTCAGATACCGCGTCGAGTAGAAATACGATTCGTTGAGGCTTGTTGTTGCGATTTGGATATCCTCGTACGCTTCGTCCTCTATGGTGCGGTCGAACAGCTCAACCACCTTTGCAGCCGACCACAAATACGGCGGGTTCATGAATGACGAAGCCGCCACCGGACGCGGATACGTATGCGACTCCTCGCGCACGACGTGCGCAAACGTTGCCAGATCGTCATCCTCGGCCGTCAGAAACAGCGCATGCGCAAAGCTGTGCGACATGAGCGGTTTGGAGTAGAGATACACGCCCGACTTGCCATACAACACCACGATGTCGGTCACGTCCGGCTCGGGCAGCAAGTCATCGCCCGCCAAGGCTTCCTCGCCCAGCTGTACCGACAACGGCTCGGGCGCATGCATCACGCCCATGGCAGGCGTGTCCTCGGCGTGCTCATGCCCCTCGATATAGTCGAGCAGCTCCTCGGCAAAGCGGGATGGGTCGGTACCCTGCGGCGCCACGGCCGTCTTTTTCCAGCGAGCTGGAGAGCTCAACTTCCCCTCGTATGAGCGCTGACGAACATCGGTCAGCGCCTGATCGGCCGCGATGATCCAGGCATTTCGCGCGTGGATGCGAGCGATCTCCTCCTCAGAGCGCTCCGGCGCATCAGACGGCTGCTCGGCATCGGAGTGCATCTCACCTTGAGGCGCTGTAGATCCCACCATGGCCGCCGACTCAGGCGTACTCGATGCCCCAGCGGCACCAGTAGCCTCATCGACCCCCACGCTACACGAATCACTTGACTGCAAGCCAGCGCCGGCACTCTCCAGTCCCATCATCGCATCCCCGTCTCTCACCTTGCCCGTATGTCCACCATATGAACGTTTTCTAAGTGTAGTACAAGGTATACTAGTTGTCGCCCAAAACAGGTGAGGAGCGTGTCACCCGTAGCCCACACGCTGCGCAAATGCACGTCTCTCCCGCCAACGCGCCGTGCGGCGTGCCAGACCCCGAAAGGACTCCCGCCTTGTCGCAGCACCAGGCAGACCAAATCAAAGATATCCCGTCCAAGCCCTTGGATGTCAACCCCATGGGTACGTTGGAACAATATCGCTCGCTCGCGCCTGCGACGCTTGGGCTGGCCTGCTCGTCGGCCGTGGTAAGCATTTCGGCTCAAATGGCACATCGCACCACTGGCATCGCCGAGTACGGCGGCGCGCCAGCCTTGCTTGCCGTGGCTGTATTTGGCTGCCTATTCTTATCTACCCTGCGCATCAAGCGCTTTGGCAAGCAGTTTATCTCCGTTGGAACGTTTTTGGCCATCCATCTGGCCGGACTTTGTTCGCTGTTGCTCGGCTTGGTAACGCTGCAGGGCACGAGCATTCCCGTCAATGCATTCATCTTGCTCGAAGGTTGCGTGCTCGTAGGCAGCACGTTTTTGGAATTCTATTGGCTTCGCAAGCTGCGCGGCACGGCAGCTCAGGCCGTAGCGGCCACGGCATTTTGCGCCATCGCCCTCTCCGAGCTCATCACCTATGCGCTGAGCTTTTGTGACCCGTTTGTCTGGCGCATGGCCGCCATGTTCCTTACCTTTGCACAGTTCGCAGGCATCCGCATGTCCCGTGCGCTTGAGGTGCCAAGCGACCTGTTCCCCGCAGTGTCCGAATCCTATTTTGGCACCGATGAGCACCGCTTTTCCAACCGCAGCTTCCTTGTGGTGGCCGCCACGGGCATTTGGCTCATTTCGATTCCCATGGGCATGGGTCGCGGTTTTAGCAGCGGTGACGCCCTTTTCATGAGCACGGTCCCGCGCTTCATGGTGCTGGCACTCACCTGCATCGTGGCTGCCCTTTGGGTGCGTCATGCGCTCGCCTCACACATGCGCAAACTCACCACGAGCATCTGGATTGTGATGGAGGTGCTGCTCGCGCTGGGCGCCATCTTCTTCACCGTGTGGCCTAACACGCCGGGCATCGGCGCGGCGTTCGTCATGACATCCTCGCTCGTGCTCACAGCTTTTGTGTGGTATCTCACCATCGCGTTCATCAGTTTTGGATGGCGCGACCCGTTTTACTACGCATGCGCGGCGTGGATCGCGGTGAACCTGCTGTGCGTCGGCGGCATGCGGCTCGATGCCCTCATCACGCAGCTCATCCCCGATAACACGGCCGTCATTGTTTCTGTCATGAGCCTCTTTATCCTGGTAAGTGCACAGGTTGTGTTCACGCAACTGCTCTTTGCCCCCAGCGAGCACGCGGAACGCCAGGCGGCGCAGGGTCACGATAAGGCGATGACCGGCACGGGCACCTCCGGGGCGAACAATGCGGACCTGAGTGCGGAAGACGGTGCCAACAATTCTGAGTCGCAGTCCACCTCTGGCCGACATGTCACGCAGGACGACGTGCGGCGCATCCATCTCATGGGCGTCATGGCCCTCTCGCCTCATGCCGAGGCGCCCATGGCGAGCGCCACTCCGGATGCGCACATCGCCACGTCGGTGTTGCGCATGGGTCAGCGCTTTGGCCTCACCGGCCGCGAGATCGAAGTCCTCACGCTGTACGCACTCGGCCACACGCAGGCGCGCGTGAGCGAGGAACTGCAGCTCTCCCCCAACACGGTGCACACCCACATCAAGCGCATTTACGACAAGACCGACATGCACTCTCGCCAGGAGATCCTCGACTACATCGGCGAGTACGAGCGCAACTAACACAACGGTTTGTGTTGGCGCGAACGCAAGCCTGTCGGCCGCCCATTCGCACACGAACCGAAACCCGCCCCGCTGCACAAAACGGGCGGCCCACTTGGACCGCCCGTTCGCATCATTGCATATCCGACTTGCCCACCTGCTTACTTGGCGCGAGCGGCCGCCTTCTTGCGGTCCGTCGCGTTCAGCAGGCGCTTGCGCATGCGGATGTTCTTCGGCGTAATCTCAACGAGCTCGTCGTCGATGATGTACTCGAGTGCCTCCTCCAGCGAGAACGTGCGCGGCGGCACCAGCTGCACGGAGATATCCGAAGTCGAGGAGCGCTGGTTGCCCAGGCTCTTGGTGCGCGCGATGTTCACCACCATGTCGCCCGGCTGGTTGCGCTCGCCCACCAGCATGCCCTCGTAGCACTCGGTGCCCGGCTCCACAAAGAGGCTGCCGCGCTCCTGGAGCGTACCGAGCGCGTACGCGACGGCCTTCTCGGTGGTCATGGCGATCATGGCGCCGTTGTTGCGCCCGCCGATGTCGCCGGCAAACGGGCCGTACTCCATGAAGGTGTGGTAGAACACGCCCTCGCCGTGCGTCACGTTCAGCACGCGGTTCTTCAGACCCATGATGCCGCGCGTGGGAATGCGGAACTCGAGATGCGTCACGGAGGTACCCGTCTCCATACTGGTCATGGTGCCGCCGGCGTTGCCGAACACCTCGATGACCTTGCCGGCGTACTCATCCGGGCACTCCACCACGGCCTGCTCCACAGGCTCGGTCACATTGCCGGCCTCGTCCTTCTTGAACAGCACGCGCGGACGGCCGACCTGGAACTCGTAGCCCTCGCGGCGCATCGTCTCCATCAGCACGGATAGGTGCAGGATGCCGCGGCCGGACACCTCGACGCCGGTGCGGTCGGGCGTCTCCTCGATGCGCATGGTCACGTTGTTCTCGCGCTCGAGCATGAGGCGCTCCTTGAGCTGGCGCGCACCCACGATGTCGCCATCGCGACCAACGAGCGGGGAGGTCGAGGCCTCGAACACGATGGAGAGGGTCGGCGGGTCGATCTCGATGGGATCGAGCTCGACGGGATGCTCCGGATCGGTGTACACGTCGCCGATGTCGGTGTTGTCCACGCCAACGACGGCGGCAAGGTCGCCCGCGCCCACCTCGGTGCACTCGGTGCGGCCCAGGTAGTCGAAGGTGAAGAGCTGCTTGACCGTGGCGGTGCGGCGCTCGCCGTCGTTCTTGACCACGAGGATCTTGTCGCCCGTGTGGATGGTGCCGGAGTACACGCGGCCGATGCCGATGCGGCCCACGAAGTTGGAGTGGTCGATGGTCACGCACTGCATCGCCAGCGGGCCATCAACGTCGACCTCGGGCGCGGGCAGGTCGTTCACGATCATGTCGAGCAGCGGGTACATATCCATGTTGCCGTCCTCGGGATCGAGGCGGGCGTAACCGTTCACGCCGGAGCAGTACACGACGTGCTCCATGGCGAATTCAAGTTGTTCGTCCGTGGCGCCAAGGTCGGCCATGAGGTCGAGGCAGTCATTGTAGGCCTTCTCGGGGTCGGCGCCGGGGCGGTCGATCTTGTTGATGACGATCATGATGGACAGGCCGGTGTCGATGGCGTGGCGCAGCACGAAGCGAGTCTGCGGCATGGGGCCCTCGAAGGCGTCCACCAGCAGCAGGGCGCCATCGGCCATGCGCAGCACGCGCTCGACCTCGCCGCCGAAGTCGGCGTGGCCCGGGGTGTCGATCACGTTGATCTTGACGCCCTTGTACTCAATGGAGATATTCTTGGCCAGGATGGTGATGCCGCGCTCGCGCTCCTGGTCATTCGAGTCGAGCACGCGGTCCTCGACCTGCTGATTCACGCGGAACGCGTCGGTGGCGCGCAGTAGCTTGTCGCACAGCGTGGTCTTGCCGTGGTCAACGTGGGCGATGATGGCAATATCTCGAAGGTTCTCTACGCGCATAGGCGTCCCCTATCCTGTAACGCGATGCGGCGCAAGGACGCATCGGCAAAACGGCAGAATAATCGGTAAGCGGCAAGCGCCACCGGAACGGTATTGTATATGAGCTTAGATGAGCGGGGGCTCTTCACCTGCGGGTTCAGGGTCGCTCCACATAAAGTGTTCCCCTTGGCCGGCGTTTGCGTACAGGACATACGCCGAGTATCCGCACGCCATGCCGCGTTGGTAGAAGCTCACGATGATGGCGTCCTCAAAACCGTCGTCCAGCTCGACGGCGCCGGTGTAGGCGATGGCATAGCGGTCGATGGGGCCAACGTGGTCGGACGGCAAGCCGCCTTCGTTCAGCTGGATAAAATGACGAGCGCCATCGATGCAGGCATCCAGGCCGTCCTCGACAAAAGCCGCCTGATAACGATTGGCCTGGGCGTCCTCAACGCACAGGCCAACGCCCAGCTCCTCCCCGTCGGCCAGGCCGTTGAGGAAATCGTCCAGCAGGTCGCACACCATGGTGTCGAGCTCCGGAGACACCTCATCCTGCGGGCCGGCGTTCTGCGCGTTCGCGTTGGTCATATCCTCAGCCATTGCGGCACTCCTTTGGCGACTAGGCGCTTTTCCTGCACAAACTGTAGATACCTAGCTTACCACGAGGGCCAGAGCCGCAATTCTCGGAATTACGGCTGTACACTGCCTGCAAAAGTCGAAGCGGGCGGGGGGGGAGCGGCGCGGTTTTCATAGGCTCGTAGCCGAGAAACCTGCCTCCTCGTCACCTCATCCTCGTCACCTCACCCCACCGAGCAGACCACTTCGGCACAACTTTTCGCCAGGAGGACCGCTCACTATCGCCCACCCCATCGAGCGGGCTACCTCCAAGCACCTGCTATATCGAGTGGGCCTCTTCCAAGCACCAACCCCATCGATCGGGCCTCCTCCAAGCACCCACCCCATCGAACGGGCTATTTTCCTGTCTTTGCACCCATAATTCAAGGAAAAATGCTTGGAAACAGCCCGTTCGAACATCGACAAGAAGCGCCCGACTCCGTAACCCCACCCTACCAAAACGGTCACACCCGAAGAGGCGCGCAACGCGGCACGCCAAAGCTTGTCAACAAATGCGCGAACCTCGTTCTATTCAGAACATCGGCGTACGAGAGACGCGTAATCCGCACTCCAAGCGCGCTGAGATGGGATTCGCGCAACCGTTCGTTCGTCAACACAGACATAATGCTCCTGCCCTTGGTCATGGTCGGATCGACATATTTCCCCTTGCCGTCGAACTCTCCCAAAACCACTGAACCGTCAGGCAAAACCCAGCGATAATCCACCCGAAAAACGCGCCCCGCCTCGATCGGATCTGGATACTCCACTTGCAGCTCGGGAACCTCAAAACCCAGCTCAATCATGACTGCCCGCGCAAACGACTCACCGCCGCTTTCACTCAGAGCATCTGCGTGACGTACAATTTCAAGCGCGCGTCGAACATGCCGCGTACCCCGCAGCGCAGGATCCCGCCTCAACAATTCACCCGCGCGCGCAGGACTCAACCCCATCGCACGAATCGCCGAGTCCGCAATCGGCAATGCCATCGTAAACTCCGCACTACGCAGACAATCGCAAAGCGTCTGAATCCCCTTTGTCACGCGCACGCCTTTAACCGTGTCGCAAGGAATCTCGCCATCGCGTCCCGCGCGCATCTCATGAAAAACAACGTCCTTTGCGCGCCGATGCCCTAGAGCCACGGCGTGTAATGGGAGGGCGAGGGGCAACGCAACGCTCCATCCTCGAAGTACAGCAGCCGTATAGTGAGAAAATGTCCACGTTGGATGCTTCGAAGCGAGCGTGACGGCCAGATGCGCTGCCTGGTCAACGGCAGTCAACGACTCCCAGTAGTTCGTCCTCACATATACACCACGTATAGGAGACACGACCGATAGACCAGTCTTTCCTTGCCCCAGCCTTCGACTCAAATCCTGTCGCACTCGTTCCGAACTCGGAAGCAAGCAACGTCGTTCGTTCTCAGCATGGCGCAGCAAGGCATCCAACTCAGCATCAACAATCGCACTCAAAGCATCCTCCCCTCGCTCTCACACGCATGGTAGAACGCAATCTCCCGCCACAATCCCGCTTGAGCTTCCAGAAACCTTTCCCATGTCTCGTCCCAAAACAGCACATTTCCAAATCACGCTGGCAACAAGCCGCAAGCGCACAACGCTCGAATCGCGAATCCGAAATGGAATCGCCATCCACCCATCTCCTTTACATAGAAGCTACATAGTAAAACTGATACATAACATGGCACATAATGAGTCATGCGTGTCCGCGCCTACGCCGAACGGGCTGTTCACAAGCGTTTGCGCCGCAAAAACAGCCAGAAATGCTAGAAAACAACCCGCTCAACGACAATGCCTTGAGATTACGATGGAAACCAGCCTGCGCAACGGCACATCCATCACGGCCGCGATGGAAACCAGCCCGCTCGACAATCGGCTCAGATCAATCGCAATAAAAACCGGTCCACTCAGCAGGAGGCTGCTATCCATCTTGATGGGTAGCAGCCCGCTCGATGCTTATTGCGGGCGCCTAATCATCATGGCCACCAAAAAAGCCGGCTTATAAGCCAAAAAGCCAGGGCACCGACGCCCTGGCTTCATGTTCAAAATGGTGGAGGTTAGGGGGATCGAACCCCTGACCTCAGGCTTGCAAAGCCCGCGCTCTCCCAGCTGAGCTAAACCCCCACGTTAGTAATAAACACCCCAGCGGCGACTCGGCTCTCGCTGGGGTGTTTATTGCGAAAGAGGTGGTGGACCTGACAAGGTTCGAACTTGTGACCTCCCGGTTATCAGCCGGACGCTCTGACCAACTGAGCTACAGGTCCAACGCGGGGATTAATATAGCCCAAAGGTTACTCGCACGTCAACAACTTTTTTCAAATTACTTTCGAAAGACGAGTCGATAAACGGCGGATCCGATACTCCAAGCGATAAACACGCAGGTGATTGCAGAAATATAACCGGAGGCGTCGAGGAACAAATCGAGCTTGTCGAAGTGACGGCCAGGAACATAGAGCTTGTGATATTGGTCGGCAAAGGAGACGGCGGCGCAACTGACGGCGCTCAGCGCGAACATGAACCAGGTTCGCCATATGCGGATATGGCCCCTGGAGCTGCGGCGGTGAGCCCATCCGGACATCCATGCGAGCACGTTCAACGCGATGACGCCGCCCATTAGGGCGAACTCCACCACATGTGCCTGCTGACGAACGGAAAGACCGTGGTTGGAGAACTTAACCGACAGCAGAAGGATGTGAGCAGCCGTCCACTTGATCGGGTTTTCCTCAAAGGCGGGGAGTTGGCCGGATTGAACCAGATAGGCTCCGTACTCGGCAAACGACCCGGCACTGGAGGACAGCGCGGATGTGTCGGCGAGGGGCTGCTCAGTAAGGTAATAGATGGTCATCGCGCCAAAGACAAGAAGGCCCAGGCAGAGAAGACGGACAATCCAGCGGAGCGCGGACGCGCCACAGCGAAACCGTTGAGCAGCGGCCTGCTGGGGCGATTGGCGACCAGACGCGCCAGAGTCAACCGGAGATGGGTCATAGGAGTTCGGACCATAGGCCGACGTTGCGGGCGGCCAGTCGTAGGCGCGCTGGGCGTGGCCATGCGCCCGGTTATCCGCAAGGTGGCCCTGCTGGGCCACACGCGGTCGGTTCATCTGCACCGTGGGTGCATCTTGCACGATGCGCCGCTGCGGAGCGGTACTGCCAGGAGAGACGGTGGGGACATCCTGCTGATATGGTGATCCATAGGGGTCAAGCTGCGTATTTCCTTGCTGAGGACCCACGTATGGATTACCCACTACTGTCTCGTCGGCCGTCAGATAGTCATCCTCAATCGTACGGTCGGTACGAGCCGGGTAATTGTCGTTGGACATAGTGACCCCCTCTCAAGCACATTAGTAATTCTATGCCACCCGTGCATCCGCACAGAAAAGAGACGGATTGGAGGGGGCGGGCTCCTGCCACCCCCCCCTGCCCGATCCGTTGATTTTGGGGCAACTTGGCGCGCATATTCACATGGGTGGTCACAAAACACGTCTGGGCGGTCAATCCGGACGCCACTCACCTGGGTTTGCGGCGCCTCCGAAGCGTCGGCGATGGGGAAACCCCAGGTTTCGCGCACGGCCCATCGGGAATGGAGACCCAATGGGCCGTTTTGCCGGGTGGCCGCCAACCAAATTGACCGCCTAGACGAGATTTGTGACCACCCATCGTCTTTTCTGTGGGAGGAACGGGTTCTAAGCGGCGCTCCGTGTGTGTTCGTGCGCCGCATGGTCTCCCGTGCGAACCGGAAAAACACAAAAACGACCCGCCAGGATGTCTCGCAGCGGGCCATGGCGGCTGCTACTTGATCTTCGTCGTTCCGGGCGCCAGGTTTGGGTCGGTTTCGTTGGCGGCTTCCTGCCTCGCCTTCGTGTAGACGTCCTTGTCACCTGCGACTCTTTCATTTGAGATTATTTTCCGGAGACCGTAGGCTCAAATCTCGCCTTCATCACCAAGAACTTGCAGCTCGGGGGTCGAAAGGCTCCCGAGCTTTTGCATCGACGAAGCCAAACTGATCTTCAAGATAGATCCAAGGGACGAGAGATAGACGCCTTGCCCCCGGCAAACCCTAAGAGCAACCGGGCATCCTCTCTGCTCCAGAAATACTAAACAGACAGCAGCGCGCGGCCCCATGCACATTTTCTCATCAGTGCACTCAATCCAGCCGATAGAACAACAATCATCGCAACCACCGCGAGGGAGACTGCGACCTGCTCAAACCCCGAAAAATGAAAGACAAATGGCCTCACCAGGGGAAGCATCAGCCAATGAAACAGGTAGATTCCAAGCGTATGCCGACCCAGCCAAGACACCATACGGCCTAGCGGGCCGCTATCGGCCAGCCAGCCTGTTCGCTTAAAACCCCGTATAGAAAGCATGCGAAGCAGGCTGTTCCAACAAAGCCGTAACCA
This sequence comes from uncultured Collinsella sp., assembly GCA_963559095.1. Lineage (GTDB taxonomy): Bacteria > Actinomycetota > Coriobacteriia > Coriobacteriales > Coriobacteriaceae > Collinsella. Next base: position 80,846 of record CAUWJG010000001.1, read on the forward strand.
TTCCACGTCACATCATAATCGCCGCCGGTTACAAGCATTGATGCCTCCCCGTAGAAGGCAAGGACCAGCACGCCAACCACGGCTCCAATCGTAGTCATTCGCATGTAATCGGTGCGCCATGACCGGCCCAGGTGCATACCGAGCACCAAATAAGCGATGGTAAAGCTGTAAATACCGCCCAACGGATTAAAATTGCCCAAAAAGGAATCAAACTGGAGCGGAAGAGCGGATTCGAGCCCCCATCCACATATAGTCAGAACCCTGTTCACCAGATCAAGCCCGAATGCCGAAAAAAGAACGACGATGGAAACTCCCCTATACACACCGGGGCTATCGCTTCGCAGCGCGCACATCACCGGCAGCACCATATAGCAAATCGCAAGCGCGGGGAGAAACCAGAGATGATTCAGCACGCCCATCTTGAGCTGAAAAACCTCAGATAGACAGAGCCCCAACGAAACATCACGACCCTGTTCAAATGCAAGGACAAGCCAGGTTGCAACACCCCAAAACAGGGTCAATAGTAACAACTTCGCAGCTTTTTGCAGACACCTTTTTGGAGAGGGCGAACGTTCGGCGTACAACACACCGGTGACCAAGAAAAATATAGGAACGCAGCTCGCCATCATTGCCCTCAGCAGCAGGGCGACGACTTCAACCGCGCTGCTCAGATCACCCCCCCCCGATCCATATGTCACAAACGAAGGGCTGAGGTGGTACAGGGCAACGCAGCATGCAGCAAATGCCCTGAGCGCATCGAGCGCTCCATCCCTGTCGGCACGACGCCGTTCCCCCATTACGCCATCATGGCCAGATTGACGCGCTGACACGCAGGTGGCCTCCTTGTCCGACAAGCCCAAATCGACACACAACATCTAGGCCCTGCTACGCGCCCAGCCCGCAGGCGGCAACACTCTGCAAGGTCTCAAAATCGCTGAACTTGATAACCAGGCCTTCCCCGTTCTCATCAACGATAGAAACAACGTCGTTGATCTTCCGAACGATAGATTCCGCCTCACGGTAGTCCCCGGCGCACATGGTAATCACAACCATATATGCATGTGCAGACACATGGTCGCCAACACGCAGCGCAGAATCGACGAACACGCCATCCATAGCCGCGACTTCCTCAAGGCCCGTGATGTCCGCTATGGTCCCCTCGTGTTCGCTCCACAGGATATACGTCATCCCACAACGCTCAGGAATCGCACGTTGAGGGGCGGGCAAATCCGCAACGGTGTGCTTCTTGCCCAACGCGACATCGATAAGCCAATCATAGGTGTCGAAGCCGCACACATCCCGCATGGGCAGCGCCCATAGGTCACCCGACATGCGATATCCCATTTCCAGCACATAGAAATGACCGTCGTCATCCAACATGAGCTCGAGCCACGCCACGCCCTCGGTAGCACCGCCGGCTTTTAGGGCCCGAACGAACGGGGTATCGACTTCCGCAAGGTACTGCGGCAGCCTATCGGTAGCCGTCGTCGTAACCGAATAACAATTCACCGGATATCCCGGCTCATGAAACATCGCGCAAAAGTTCACAAGGGAAGCTTCGCCGTCCGCCAACGCATAGTGAGCCGTGTATTCCCGCCCGCGCATCATCTTTTCAATGATGACCTTATCGCGATTGGACACCGAGAGTGCCAGCTCGCATGCGGCAACGACTTCTTCTTTTGTGTTGCAAAAACTCATGCCGCGATTTGCGGACAAGTCCGTTGCCTTAACCACGACCGGATACTCGATGAACTCAAGCTCCTCATCTGTAGGCACGCCATTCGGAGCAAAATCCCTTGCAACGGGCACGCCGCTGCGTATGCACAAATCCTTAAACGCACGCTTATTCACTGTGTATTGCCATGCATCGGGCGTGCAGTAACAGGGCAGCCCCAGGCGCTTCGTAAGGGCGAGCACGTTTTCGGTATTAAATTGGCTCACGCCGCACAAAACGCCGCGTACGCCAGATTCACGACATTTCCGCTCCAGCGTATCGAGATCAGTGGTATCCACTACCCATATCTCATCCGCTCCGAAGCTGTCGAGCGGCCGACTCCAACCATCCGGACCAGCAAGGGTTGTCCAGACACCGCGAGCATGCGCGGTGTCAATAAGTTGGGCTGTACCTTTCGAAGCACCCAGAATCAAAAGTTTATCCATGAATCTCCCATCGGGTTCACGCTGCACTCAGCGCAACCAACACACCGACTTGTGGCAAAACGGAATCAACGCAAACGCTGCTGGCGCTCTCATCAGGCAACGACTGGTCGAATGTGCTCGGATATATGAGCCAGCACCTCGTTCATCTCGTTGACGTCTGCAAACTTCAAAAACTCAATTCCCAACGCCTTGTTTGCGCCATCAAAACGCTCAACGGGATCGCCGGGGTTCTGATAGAGCACCTCTCGATACACGCAAGTACGTACACGGTCGCTCTTCTCAACTCCAGCAAATACGCCATCACGAGCAGAGTGCAGCACGTAGGTCGTCATCGGCTGAGTTGCCGCACAGGAATCCCACTCCAACTCACCCGGATCGACCGCCATGGCACATTGCACATTGGCGGCAATCAAGTCGATGCCGCTCGCATCGGAAAGCTGCACGGGAATCATGTTGCCACCCGCTCGGCTCCCCAGCTCAAGCACGTACGGCGTGCCGTTGGGACCTATGATGACTTCCACGTTAAGCTCGCCGAACACCACACCTAAGGCGGAGACCAGGCGCTGCAGCACACGCTTTACTCGGCTGGCAATCTCACCATCGAGCGCCGGCGGCAGGTATTCCCCCACGGGAACCAGACCACCGAGCCCCTCGTCTCGCAGGCACTCCATCAGCCCCCAGAAACAAACCTTCCCGTCGACCACGAATATGTCACCGCCAATAATATTGGGATGTGATCGCTCGATATATTCCTCCGCGATGAGTACCCCGTTGCGCGAAAAGGAAACCGCGCGTTCAACAGCGGACATCACGTCGGAAACGCTTCGTGCAACTGTCACACCTTTGGAACCAGATGAGTCCGTTGGCTTGATAACAATCGGATAGGCAAGGCCCTCGATAGCGGCGAGCACCGCATCTCGCTCATATGGATGTTCGAGGGCAACCGCGCCGGGGCACGGCAAGCCGGCGTTCCGAAGAAACGCGCGAAACAAGTGCTTCTCCGACATCGTAGTAATGGCCTTGAGCGGATTTGTCGGAAGCCCCATGCGTTCCGCCACGTATCCTGCGGTCGGGGAAGCCGGGTCCGAAGAATACGCAAGCACTCCCTCGACATGCTCTCGCTCGGCAATCTGCAACACGGCTTCGGGGTCGGTGGTGCTCACCTGATAAAATGCGTCGGCCTCGTGCTGCCCGGGATTATCTGGCAAATAGTCGCACAGCACCGTGCGGTACCCCAGCGCCTTGGCACGCTGAATCGCAACGACCTGCTGACGCGACCCGCCCAGCATCAAGATGGACTTACGAGCCATTACCGCGCACACCTCACAACCTCATCGCAAATGCGGTCCACATCGCTCAATGCCAGCTCCGCATACATGGGAAGCGTCAAGACCCGGTCGGATACCCACTTAGCCACAGGCGTTGCCGAACTGGAGTAAACGCCGCGATAGCAGGCATAGTCGCTCGCAAGCGGATAGAAATACTTGCGTGCACCGATACCGTTCTTTGCCAGCGCATCGAACACATCGTCGCGCGTTGCCCCAAACACGGCTTCGTCGAATACCACGGGCATGTACGCATGGTTCGCCGCCACGCCAGCCTGCGGCTCCACCAACTTGACGCCCGGCACAGCTCCGAAACGATCGCGATATCGCTGCTCAACATGGCCGCGCTTGGCAATCTCCTCATCTACGTGACGCAAATTGCACAAGCCCATTGCCGCGCAGAACTCGTTCATCTTGGCATTGCCGCCCGCATATTCCACATCCTCCGGACCCGTAATGCCAAAGTTCTTCCACTGATTGAGCACAGGGTACAACGCTGGGTCGTTAAAGCAGACCGCGCCGCCCTCGATCGTATTGAACACCTTGGTTGCATGGAAGCTGAACATAGATGCATCGCCAAACGAGGCGGCCGACTCCCCGTTGCGGCTCACGCCAAACGCATGAGCGGCATCGTAGATCACCTTGAGGTTGTTGTGCTCGGCAATCTGGGCAATCGAATCGGTGTCGCACAGGTTCCCATATACATGAACGGGGACAATGGCAGATGTTCGCGGGGAGATCAGACGCTCGATGCTCTCGGGATCGATGGTGTAATCATCGGCCTTGACGTCGGCAAACACGGGCGTCAACCCGACACGCACGATGGCGTGCACCGTCGATGCAAAGGTGAACGGCGTGGTAATGACCTCACTGCCTCGTGGTAGGCCCAGCGCCTCCAACGCGCATTCAAGCGCAAGATGCCCGTTGCAGAACAGGGCAACATTACCAATGCCAAGGTAGCGCTTGAGCTCTTCTTCGAGCTGATCGTGTTTGACACCCATGTTGGTCAGCCAGCACGACTCCCAAAGAGGCGCCACCTCTGCAACATACTCCTCCATAGGGGGCATCGACGAGCGCGTAACCAAGATACGATTTGACATCTTTTTTCCTCTCTTACATCCAAGTACGGGCTATGTGCAAACCGAGCGGCTATTCACTCAGCGGCGGCCGAGCATCGATCGCAGCGTCTTTTGCAGATACATAAACGCCTCGAGTCGCGTAACCGCCGCTAGTGCAAGATAGGCGGCGGAAAATACCAGGCACTGCACCAAAACCGTGAGCCAGGCGCCATGCACGAGCGACGCCACGCCAATCGCCGGGATAGCGGCAATTGCAGCAAATACAAATGCAGGGGCAATGTCTTTGAGCTGTTCGCCGTATGAGTAGCCAATCACCGATCGATTGGGCCATGCGTTCACGAATGTGGAAATCACGCCGGTAAACAGGTAACTCGCAACAAGGAGGCGCACGTCGCGTACAACAAACGCGCAGAACAGCAACACGGCAAGGCCGTATCCCTTTTTGATAATCTCCAGGCGGAGGAATAGGTCAGATCTGCCCATGCCGTTCAGAGCCTGCAAATTGGTGGAATGAATGGGCAGCAAAGCGTACACGAAACAGTAGATTTGCATAAAAGGCACGGCTTCCGCCCATTGTGGACCGAGCAACACCGGCACCAGCGCCGGCGCACAACAGGCAAACGCCGTCATGGCGGGAACAATCAAAAACGTTGACGTTTTTAGAGCTCGTCGAACAAGACGCTTCACCCTGTCCTGATCATGCTGTACATGCGATACGGCAGAAAGCATGACCGGCTGAATGGCGCCATCAAGCATCTGCCCGATTGCCTGCGGGTATTTTTTACCTTGTGATACGAGCCCAAGCTGGATCGAAGAGAACTGTTTGCCGATGATGAGATCCGCTAGGCTCTCGTACCCTTGCCCAAGCAAACCCGAAGCTAGCAACTTGGAGCCAAACGAGAAGAACCCAGCCGCCCGAGCGCCTCGAAATACAAATCGGGGGCGCCAGTCAACGGTAACAAGCAATACCAAACAGTTTGCAAATTGGTACGACACCTGCTGGACAACCAGAGCCCATAACCCCATGCCACAAGCAGCTGAGGCAATACCCAACACCGCCGAAATGACAACCGCAACCATCGTGGCTCGGAACATCTTGGCCATTTGCATATCACGCGTCACCTTGGCGACCTGCACGGAATTGAGGGCTCCCGAGACGAGAATCAGCGAAAGTGCGCGCAGCGGCCACACGACCGAAGGCATGCTGTAAAAATTGGCAATGGCTGGCGCAGCAAAGAAGATGACGAGATACAGCACGACGGAAGCGGCAAAGCTCATCCAGAACACCGTTGAGTAATCGCCATCATCCACATCGGGCATTTGAATCAAAGCGGTGTTAAGACCCGACTGCACAACCACATTGCCCAGATTCACAAACACGAGCATGATGGCCAAGGCACCGAATTCATCTGGCGCCAGGAGCCTAGCCATGACGATTTGCACGAGAAGCTGCACAAACGCATACCCCCCGCGCTCGAGCAGCTTCCACAACACCGACGAGATGGTTTCTCGCTTCAAGTTCATTTCTGCCATGATGTGCTATTTCCCCCGTACGATGCGACGAACGGCGTGATAGGCGCCGCATCCAAATCGCAGCCCCGCATGCCCAAACAAGCGATATAGCACCGAGGCCATGCATGCCTCGACCTTGAGGAAGCGCGGCGTATACAAGAACTCATCGAGTAGGCGGCCGTTTTCTGTTCCGCTACTCATTCGTTCATCGACGTCCAGATGAAACGCATCTCCCGCAAACAGCTCCTGAGCGGCGTAGTTGTAATCTTGGGAGTGAGCGCCCGAGGCCTCAACAATGGAGGCACAATACTCTCCCGAGCCATCGAAGCCGTGGTTCCGAACGAGCGACACCGTGGGGCACACCACGCAAGTTCCCGAAAGCGCCAGGTACATGCGACATACGAAATCATATGGCGTGCGTGGAATGGATGGATCCATCTCGAGCCCTGCATAGGCAAGGTATTCGCATCGGGCATTGTTGACCATCCGGTCGAGCGTTCCATCGTGGAATACGCGGTCGAACTCGTCCACAAGCCACCCCGACTTGATCAGCCCTTCGCTGATGCGGCGCTTGCTATCCCATGTACCGTATCCCCAGCTCGGATATGCGGAGTCGCAGAAAAACGCATTCGCGCCCTCGCAGACTCGCCAAGGCAGGGGATACGAATATCCGCAAATCGTATCTACCCGCGGGTCGTCCTCATATCGATCGAGCGCTGCATTCATATATTCCAAAAACGCCGGTGCATACTCGAGGTCATCCTCGGAATAAATAAGCCTGCCGTAACGCTCAAACAGCATCTCGCGGGCGAGGGCGCCGTTGACACCAGCACCAAAGTTCCGTTCGCGCTTGATAACGTGGAACTCACCAAAACGCGTACCGTCAAACGCATCAAGGTATGCGCAAATACGATCGTAGCCAGATCGATGACTCTCTTTAGCGGGATAATCGAGCGCCACATATACCGGCGTGCGGAGCGCCCAGGTATTTGCAGCCAAGGATTCCAAGCACCGCTCAAAATGCTCCGCACGGCACAAGGTGGACACAAGCACAGGTGCGCCCAAAGTCGCCTCACGCATCATTTATTCCTCCTTGTGCCGACACCCAAAAAACTGCGCATGCGACTCACGTCAAAACACACCGCCACGGCAAGCACTTTTGCGAGGGCGCATGCGCGGTTCTTGCTCAAGCCCAGCCGGATAAGCTTTGGGACAAGCGACAACTCGAGCTTGGCGGAACGCGACACCCAGGACGCGCCATACCGATGGATCGACACGGTATCGGGCGTAATATCCACGTCCCCCGTCCATCGGTCCATGGGATCGAGATAGCGGCGCGGGAGCAACGTAACACCCGCAACGACCTGACAGCCTTCAACTGCCTTCATCCCCTGCTGCTCAAGCAGACTTGTGACCACTTCGACCACGGTGTAGTCGCCCAAGTTGCCCTCTTGGGGAAACTCCGTGTGCTCGTACACATCGAGCACGCTCTTCACAAACGGATGATGCGGCGGAAACGCCATACCAAGCCCGGCGTTTACCGCGCCCATTACCCCCGAACGCTCATCTGCATCGCGTTCAAATCCCATGTAGGGCGCACGGGCAAGCAGCACATCGAGCGGACGTAGGAGCTCAACATCGGTATCGAGGTACACGCCGCCCTCGTCATACAACACGCGAAAGCGCGCATAGTCGCTCACAAACGCCCATTTTTTCCGCTCATACGCCCCCACTACAAACGCGTTGCAGCGAACGTCGAAGTTGGATTCGTCCCATTGCTTGATCTTCCAGGTAGGACAATGCGTCCTCCACGACGCCACACATGAGCGCTCGTCATCGCCAAGCGCATTGCCCCCGAACCAGCAATAGTGAATTGTCGTTGGAATGTTTTGCGTCATGTCACTCATCTCGTTTCCCATCGCCTTGCCCGGCCCGTGATGTCTCTCCATATCGATTGGCCGCAGCAGGAACGCCGTACAGGAGGTACGCAATACACGCGAGTGAGAAGTTCATCGCAATGCTGTTCGCAACGTTCTCGGCAAATCCAACAACCGCAAAAAAGGTCAACGCAAACAAGAAGGGCACGTACCGCGCATCCTTACGAGCCCGGGCCGCACATGTGCACAGGCTCGAAAATACGGCACCAAAGACCACAACGCCTTTGCCCAGCACAAGGGACACATAGGAGTTATCGAGCGCAAGCCCCTTGGTCACGGGACTCGTATGCCACACGTGCGCCTGGGCGAGATCCTCGCCAAACAAGCTCAGGCCAAGCTGTTTGAAATACGAATGAAAGTAATACGGACGGTCGGAAAGCACGTAGTCGAGCTCCGGACGAACCCCCATGGGCAAGTGCTGATAGAGCAGCATCAATCCCAGCGATACCAACGCCGCCAAGCTAAACAGACCAATTACCAGATAGGGGGAAGGAACCCGATGCCACAGCACATACAGCGCCGCAATCACCATGATGAACAGCACCGCGATCGTTGTGGTTCGAGCATTTGTGACCACGTAGATCACCGCGGCGGAGGCAGCCAACACGAGCACATCAGCCACACGCGCCCTTGGGACTCGGGAAACGAACCATGCCACGCCAACAACGGCCACATTGTTGGCAAACAGGTTGGTGTGGGAAAAGCCCATCGAGTAGCGTATGGCACCCGTGTTGCCACGCTGAGCAAACACGGCAGGGCACAGCCCCATCATCATGCCAAGTGCGGCTAGCACAATAGCCGTCAGCGTAGCCAAGCAGGTAACGCGCGCCACAAATTGGAGCTCAATACCCTGACAAGATGCCACCAGTATCACAATCCACAAGGCGCCAAAGTCGTGCGACACAACAACGGTTGTCACAGCAACAGCACCGGCAATCAGGAGAACAAGCAGCTGCTTTAACGTATAGCGCTGAGTTATCAGCTTCGCCAAAAAGAACAATGCTGCAAGGGCTTGCAGCAAGCCACACGCGTCCCCTTTGGTAATAGTGCTCCATCCGGCAAAAGTTGTGGCATTCCAGCCTGCGGCCAGGATGTACAACGCATATGCTGCCGCAAAAAGAGCGCGCGACAAGCGATCATCAACCGACACGAGATGCAGCACGCCACCCGATGAAAGCGAGCGCAGCTGCTGGAATGGATGACGCTCCACATGCACGCTGCTGCGAACAGCATCCATAAAAGCGTCCCAAGCCCGCTCTATCTGCACGGATATTGCCTCACTCATACCTATCTCATAACCCCCAAACGTCGAGCCGCCATGCAAAACAAGCGAAACGGGACTTTGCCCGCATATGCCAGCAGCGCAGTGAATCTGTCGGCAAAACGAGACCCGTCATCCACGAGCGCAAAGTGGCGAAACTTCTTGAGATGGTTCCAGCACACGTTTTCATCTGCATGGCCGGACGGGATTTGGGCAAACACCATGCGAAAAACCGTGAAACAGTACGACTTGGCAGCGTGTTCGACCTCCGGCCACCACGAACACACGCAACCGAGGAACCGCTCGGATACGCCAATCATCGACTGCAACTTCGCGGGAGCATATGCGCTGCCAATAATGCTCGTTGTGCGCATGCGATACCCATAGAGGCGGGGCTCATCGACCACCGCCACATGCTCTACCCGGCGAAGAACTCGATACACCAAATCGAAATCCTCAAAAAGGATGCCCTCGGTAAAGCGCTCATGCGCAAACACCTCGGAACGGTAGAGCCGGAACTGCGCTCCCATATCCGCTTGGTGCCTCAAAATCTGGGACAAATATGTCTCTGAAGGTTCCGTCGCATACGACGGGATTTGCTCGCTCGCCTCCACCAGCTCCGGAGCGTCCCCATCATTGAATCGTTGCACGGTACGCAACGCCGCAATGTCGCACTGAGACACTGTGCATGCATGCATTAGCGCTGCGATAAAACGCGGGGCGATAAGATCATCCGAATCAACAAATGCCAGGTATGAACCGCGCGCTGCGGCGATACCGGCATTGCGTGCCGAACTCAGCCCACCATTTTCCTTGTGAATCGCGCGGATGCACGGGTGGACCCGCGCGTATTCATCGCACAACGCCCCAGTGGAATCGGTTGAGCCGTCGTCCACAAGCACGATTTCGAATGCAGGATAGTCTTGACTCAAAATGCTATCCAGGCATGCTTCCAGGTACGCCTCGACGTTATACGCTGGTACGATGACGCTTACCAGCGGATTATCCTCGCGGGTCCCGTTAACAAATTCGCGATGTACGGCAGAGGCCATCATGCGCATCGCCCCGCCTCACGCGCTTTCGAGGTTTTTCGTAGGCCCTTTTCATACACAAGGCGACGCAAGAAGTTGGGCATGAAGCACACCGCCAGAGATGCACCAGCGGAAACGATGTAATCGCCAAGGTTCATTTGCCCGTTCTTGAACATCTCTGTTTTAAACGACAAAATGCGCTTTGCTATCTGCATGCCGCCGCGACGCGCGTAAAAATCTTCACCCACACGAACCGATACAAGCGCCTCGGGAACATTGCAGCATGCAAAACCAGCCTGCAGCATACGGTTCACAATGTCCCATTCCTCGGCAAAACGAATATCGCGGTACCCGCCCGCCTGTTCGAGCGCCTGTTTGCGCAATAACAAGCATGGATGCCGAACAGGGCAACGCCGCCGGGCAAACGCCCGAACCTCATCCGGTTCAACGGGAAGCTCTACCGTCGAAATGGGGCCCTGCCCCGTAATAAACTCCTGTGCCCAACATCCAACAGCAGCATATTCAGGATGCTTCTCAAAAACCTGTAGCTGCTTTTCGATACGCGTCACGTCGGAAATATCATCGGAATCCATGCGCGCAATCAGCTCACACCGGCATGCCTCCACACCGATACCCGAAGCATAGCCCGCTCCATGATTTTCCGGCAAACGCACGATGCGGAACATCTCCGATCCCAACGCTTGCACATAACGATCGAGCGTGGCATCCACTTCGGAGGTCAATGGACCATCAGCCACAATGACAATCTCTGTGGGCGAAACGGTCTGATGAATCATGCTGTCCGTCGATTCCACCAGCTCCGCCGCATCGGTACCGCGATACACCGTCATTAGTACCGAGTATTCAGTTTTCATGGCAGTTAGAATCTTTCTACTCTGCTTCCGTCTGGATAACCTTGCAGATACGTATGTCGCCCGTAAGCACGGTTTCAACTTGTAGCTCGACCTCGCCGTAGAGGTCCGTAAGGTAGTGATCCACGATCTGCTCCATACGATCGGAGCCTAAAACAAGACGCACGTTGTCCTGCAACAGTGCATCGGTTGTGGGCGTTCCAGGAAGGCCGAGACGCTGCATGGCCTCCTCATACCAGGGGTAATACGTACGCCACCCACCCCATATCGTGCAGTTTTGTGCCCAGCGAAAATCGAAGGGCGAGGGCAACGCGAACGGCAGATCCGGTTCCGCAAAAAAGATCGTATCCGGGTGTTCAACAGCGTAATCAAAGTACGCGTCGGCATGTTCCTGATGCGCGAGCTCGATCTGGTGCGTTTCGGTGGCCCAACCAAAATCTCGAATTGCGCCGATAGTAGGAAGCATCACCACGCACGTTGCGCACGCAAGCACCGCGTATCTAAACGCGCCCCTCAGACCAGCGGGCCTCCTGTGCGACCAATACGACGCCATCAGCACAAGCGCGATGCAAGCGCAGCCAGATAGGACGATGAGCTTACCAAAACCCCCGGCCAAGTGTCCCAAAAACGCCATGGGCATCATCACAAGCACCACAAGGGCAATAAGCACCGCTTGCCCACGGCGCGCGTCCCGCCCGTGTTTGCACGAAGCGTTCACCATGGCTATTGCCGCCACCGCACCCAGGGCCGGCAGAAGGATGGCGAGCATGGCGCGCTCCGGCGTGCGACCGTCCAGAACGAGTTTTCCCATAAGCGCAAAGGCCATAAGAACGGGAGCCATCACGGCCAATCGATTTGCCAACGTTCGCCCAGCCGCGCAAGCGGCAACCGCAATCACGGCAAAGGCGGTAAATACGCTGAGCATATACGGGTATTTCATGCTGTTGAGGTTGATTTCCAGGCAGCCGAGCGGGTCACTGAGAAAACGACCAACCACATCGTGATCAACATCGAGAAACGGCCTGAGCGTTTCCGGGTTGATGCGCTCGTCCATGGTGAACCACCGGAACCTACTCAGGTAAAAGAGATCCTCATCCCAACCAAGGCTGTTGTAGAACTCTTTTCCTTCCTCATACGGCACTTGTGGCTTGTCGGTAAACGCAGCATATGCAACCAAGGTTTCATGGCATTCGGACAGCTCGGGCGTAGACCAAGCAATGTTATGGACAACAAATAGGGACGCCGATAGAGCGGCCGCAATACCAAAAAGCACCAAGGGACGGGCAGATCTGCGGATACGCTCGCGGACACTCCCCCGTTGCGTGAGGCACACGCACAGCACAACAACCGCCCAGAACGCAAAGCCGAGCGCTCCCGATTGCCAGCGCATCGCAAAGCCGAGAACCGCCCCAACAACCACGACGACACGCACGCACAGATTGCGCCCCGCATCACGCACCACGGGAAGTGCAAAGCATCCCGAAACCAGCATCGCTGCAACAAACGGAATTGCCGCCGTAACGGTAAATTGCATATAGGATGCTGCACATGCGAATATCCCCACGCACACCACCAGGGCGGCAAGCAACTCCTGCCACCAGGTGGCCTGAGGCTTCCATGTGCGAACCGCCGCTATAACCGCCCAGCTCATTGCCATAAAAGAGCAGCATAGAATACCCACGTGCACCGCTGGCCACCAGTGAATCTGAGGAATGGCGCGATACAAACCGGAAACCACTGCACATAGCACATAGTTCACAAAGGAGATATACGGAGACGGCTCTCCGGACATAGCGCCACTTAGCACAGCTTCTACCACCGTGTCGTCCACCGTGATATAACCTGTGGGAATCAAAAGCAGGGCAATACACTCGGTTAGCGCCGCAGCGGCAACCGCAATCGGCATCGCTCCGCACATACCCTGTTCTTCATTATGCTTTTGCATAAACGGCACTCGGTCCATCCCTTTATCGCAAGGGCCTTTCATGACAATCGATCGATGAATACCGGACAAACACACCCGTGAACCAAGCAGCCAGCACGGCCATCATGGCCAGATAAATCCACGATGCGCCGGCAATACCAGCCGCGCGGACGGCAGCCGGACTCAGCACGAGCGCCGCCGCGGCCACAACCGCATATCCGATCGTCAGGTGGCGCTGCTCTCGCATGATGGTGATGCCCATCGTCATGAGCGACGTAACGGCCAAAAAGCCGCCGCCCGTCACCAGCACCACCAAATCCGTGACGTACGGATGCAGATCGGTGTTGTACAACGCTCCCAAAACCGGAGCCCCCAAGAGCACCGAACCCGCATCACATATCAAGGTCAGAGCCGTGATAAACCCAACCTGCTTGAAAATCTCCTGGCGAAATCCCCGCACATCACCGCTACTCCAACGACGGCCGAGCGGCTCAATGATGGGCATATAGATAAACTGCGCCAGCAAGCCGACCACAAACACCGGCATAGCAATGAATCCGTAAATGGCCTGCGACACATCATCCATATGCGCATCGATGGCATATTTGGGCGCATTGCCAATGTAAAACAGCAAAAACGCCGCAACGAACAGCGGGAAGCACTCTTTGAGCAGCGCCCCAACATTCCGAGAAGCACCCGTGCCCGCAGATTCGCCCATCACGGGCATCCCCGTCCGGCGGCGAATCAGCACCACACCACCGAGATACACCACGAGCGTCCACACCGTTGCAACAACCAGCGGCACTAGCAAATCGCCCGTTGCAATTGCGGCGGCGCAAAACACAACCAGCGTCGAAGCCAGGCGAACCGTCTGCAGCTTTCCACCAACATCGAGCCGGCCATGCTGCTGATAGTTACCGTCCGTGACGTCCTCGATACTATCCACCAGCTTGAACAACGTCATACAGAAAATAACGGCGACCTTATACCAGCCGTACCCGACCGTAATGGCCGACCATGCCAAATAGGCAGTGGAACACACCAGCATTGCAACATCCGTAATGATGCGAGATCGCGCATAGGCGGCAAAACTGTATTTGGGCTCAACATCGGAGGCCTGATAATTGCGCATGCCGTAGTTGCCCATATTGAGAAACAGATTGGCGGATGCGTACGCGATGGTAAACATGCCAGCCGTTTCAAGGTCGCACATGCGCGTGAGCACCATGAGCATAATGACCGACTGGAACGCGCTGAGCATACTGCCAGCCGTATTCCAGATATACGCGGATTTATTAATTTGGTTGTTAGACATACATTCCTTGGAAAATAAACTGGGGGCACTCTTCAGTTACCTGAAAAGCCCCCCCCCTTTAAACGGTCGAACCGTTTTGTACAGCAAATACATTTTGCGGCAACATGGGCGACAAGTCAATTTATAAGACGCGATATCACTCACTCTTAACAATACACTTCATCTGACTTTTCGATGTCATACCATCGATCAAACAGAATATGTAAGTACGCAAACGACGTTCTAATCTGATCGTTTTTCTTGTAATACTCTGGATGTCGAGACATGCGTTGCGTGAGCGCGCTCAGATCATCTCCAACATGATCTTTTATACCCGATGAACACATTACATGATGAAGAAACAAGGTGGTTGTGAGCTGCATAAGCCGGGCATTGCTCAACTTTGACTTCCTCATCCCATCTGAAATGCCCAAAGCCTGAACAGCAGAGATGACCTGCCGAGTTGGCGCGTGCATCGCGGTGCCAGACTCCATCCCGTTGAGGATGCAGTTGTTATGCGCACACGCATTACGCAGACCTTTAACATCCTGCAATTGATAAAAACGTGTCTGCATCGACTTACTGTTAAACCGCACGGCGCAAAACCGCCACAACCAGGAAAAGGTTCCGAATGGAATGAGCTCTAAGAAGCCCCAAATGGGCATTGGCTTATTCTCATAACGTTCGATGAGCTTATTGGTGTACACACCCTTTGATCCACGCTGTATCTCATTCAAGATGTGACACTGCTGCGTACCATCATCTTTTGTAACCGTCTCACTGTCGAGAAAGTCTTGAACGATTTGATAGCCGTCCTCTTTATGAACCTCGATGATTCTAAGAAGCTCCATCTTTGCATAGTTCTCAACGTCGATGGTAATTGGGAGCATCGTTTTGCGCAGCAGATAATCTATGACCGAAAGGTCTTGAAGCATGGCAAAGTCGAGGTTGATATACTTCCCGTCGTTTTCGCCACCGACAACACGGGGAAATCCATGCCGATACGATGCAACTCGAAAATAGTTGTTGTTAGCTCGCAGGTAGTCCTCAGCCTCCGCTTCGGACATCAATTCGAACACAACTCCCTTGTTCTTCAAGCATTGCACCTGCTCAGCAGGAGTTAGCCACGGTTTACTCGCCATGCCCGCTCCATCCAACGCAATTGGCAATCTCGTGACTTATTTGTACCCCATCGAGCAAGAAGAACTCAATCCTCTCGCTGCGTAATGGCGCTCAAAAGCTCTTGAGGGTCATTCACAACGCTTGTAATTCTCTTATCCTCATAAAGAGAGGAATCCCCTTGCCCCCATGAAACAACGATCGAATCGATTCCGGCGTTACAAGCCGTTTCAACATCAACGATAGTGTCACCAACATAAACCATTTCGTTTGATGCGACACCATACATTTCCATCAGCGCGAAAACAGCCTCGGGTGAAGGCTTTGTGGTCCCAGCTTTCCCATATCCAAAAACGGGCATCTCCAACCCAGAGAACATAGCGTTCACCACATCAAGCGCAATTTCGTGGGCCTTGTTGGTATTGACCGCCAAGTGAATACCGCGACTGTTTAACGCATTCAAAACATCAACCACGCCGGGAAAGGGATGGGTGTTTGGTTTGTCAGACTTTGCATACACCTTCTTATATACCTGAGAAACTCGGGCAACATCGTTCTTTGGTGCGTTGTCAGGGAGTAGGGACGCGACTATCTCTTCCAACGGGAGACCGATAAGTGATGAAACGTACGCCAGAGATCGGGCTGGATATCCACACTCAATAAGTGAACGATTAAAGCAGATGCACACATCATCTATCGTGTCTACAAGCGTTCCATCAAGATCAAAAATGACCAGCTTCTTTGCACGATAGCCCATTAACCCACCAAAGCCTCAGCCTTTTTCACGCGATCTCGCATCATGATAAGGCGTTCGCGATCCTCGCCGGCCATCGAGTCATAATAAGCGCACTTGGCCTCGAGATACAGCGTCTCAAACTTCATGGCCAGCAAAATACCCTTCTTGAGCTGCTTCTCATCATCTGTCAGCTCGAAATGCACTTTGCGCGTTTCAAAACGATCGGCATGACCCTTCATCGCCTGAATAAACGGGATAGCATCGAATGAAATGCCACCACCAAATGCCACCATGATTCCATCTTCGTGCGCACGATCCGCCATATCGATGCAATTCTTCAACATGATATCGTTGTTAATGTCCGCGCGCGTCAAACCAAGAGATCCAGAATAGTCCACTCGGCCAATACCGACCATGTTAATAAAACCCTTGCTCGCTTCGAGAATCTCATCGTAATTCTCGTGGCACGTCCTGGTTTCCGCATTAATGACCCAATTGACTTCACCAATTCGATCACCATAAATCTTCTCGGCGGCCCCTTTAAATTTTCCAAGGGCAAACGGCGTCTCAATCATGGGGGCCATAATGCCACGCGCGCCAAGCAGCTTGCACTGATCAAGGTCGCGGACAGCTTCACAGCCACCGATCTTGACTGTTAGCGGCATATCGGCGCGATTGAGCACCTCAGTAAGCATAATCATCTCATCGGTACGAGAGCCCTCTGCCTCAAACTCAGCCTTAACCGCTACGCAACCGCAATCATCACGCAGCTCTTTCAGAATTTCCAGCATCTTGTAGCTAGTTGCGTTCACTTTTATCCCTTTCTAAGAATACACATTAGGCTGTTCATGCAGTTTTTCATCGCTTCATGCAACACCACTCCCAAACTAATCGAAACAATAAAGTAAAGAAGCGCATTTCTTGGAAATGGGGTATCCAAGAAAAATGGCTTAATCGAAATCTGAACCAGATAGATCTCTAACGTACAATTTGCGAGCACACGCACTAGTTTCGTATTTCCCAATTGCTCAATAAATGAACTGTCCGATTTGAGTATCATTCCATGCACAAATGACAGCCCGAATATAAGATTCCCCACATTGATTAAGAACTGCCACTCATACCCTGTATCAAAAACTCGAACTAAAAGGTATGCTGCTCCCCATATGCTTAGTCCGATTAATGAAGCGAAGACAAACAACTTCAAATTCGCCCTTCGCGGGCGGCGAGACCCTTGGCTATCAACCAGAGGAGCATGCACCAATCGATTCATTAAGCCACCGATATACATTGGCAGAAAATAAAAATAAACTTTTAGCGGGGCAAAGCCTTCCGCCTCAACAAAAAAGCCGCCTCTCTTACAACATGCCATGTAGAGTAATATGTAACCAATGCAATAGACTGCAACAGACCGTTTTATCGATGGTCTGTCCACATGCGATAGAGCATAAAAATAGGGGATATAGTAAATGATTATCGCCCAGATAAACCAGTATTTATTTAAATAGTATATGAGTATGCTTTCATGCATTAGCCCAGACATGCTCACTATTGCAAAATCAGCAAGGCACATTACCAACGTTACCGGTATCAATCTACCATACCGCTTTGAGATCCAAGCATTCCATGGCAGTCGAATGTTCGCACATAAATAGCCAGCTACTATAAAAAAGATCACATTTCCCTGTCCCCCGCCTAACGCAAAAAAATCTATCGGGTATAACCCTACACAGTGACTATTTATGATAAGGAGACAGGCGATTGCCTTAAGCAAATCTATTGAGGCAAGCCTATGCATTACGTTCCGTTACTTTCAATAGCATGAGCGATCCATATACATTGGATATCTTCTCTTGATATTCAACAAAATAGCCAGTTTCTTCGAGGCTCTTAATTATCGATTGCCTATAGACACGATGTGGGGCAACTATCCAAAAACTCTTGCATGTGCCCACGCCATAATCATCAGATATCTCTTCATCTTCATCCAATTTAAGATCTCTAAAGTCGACGTGCACACTTTCGGCATCCCTGAAGAAACTTCTTCTTCCCGTTGATGGATTGTAATAAATGTTATATGATCCGAATCCTTTTCCTGAAAGGTTGACCTCATACGTTCCAACATTTAACGCATAGACAATCGTTTCTTCATCTGGCTCAATGATGCTGAGGGCCTTGTCTAGCAAACTATCATAGAAAGAGTATTGGAGATTATATGTATACAAATCGCCAAGCATATCGATTGAATCATTGGGGCCACTTACTAAATTCATCCCAGGTCTTTGATCCTCGCGATAAGCAAGTTTATAAAGTGGAAATGAACCTGTGTCAGCCTTTTGGCAATACAGGATAATTGCTGGGTCAATCGTTACAAACGTCTGAATCGACAATGCTGCCAGTAAAGCAAAGGAGACTCGATTTTCCCATTTTGCCGGGAAAAGCACTCTGACGGCAAAGGGCAACATCAGGGCATATAATGGGCTCAGAATCGTTGTATATCGGGGACAATTTGCATCTGAATTGTATATACATAGCACTAGAATTGTAAGAACTGAAGCAATTGGCAGGGTCAGGAAAAGCATCCTCTGCTCATTTTTTATGAGTCTTAGCCCCTCCCTTTTCTTCACGACACATAAGATCGATGCCAAAAGCAGGCCAACCAGCAACCATCGGAAACAGAACACAAAGGACTGCAGCAAGGTATTAGCAAACTGATCAACATCGAATAAATCTATTATTCCCTCAGTTGCAACATATGTACCAAAAAATGCCTGAGATGTTAAATCATCTCCATATAACAGGAGAATCAGGTACATGAATGCGGGCATCATCCAACGAAATAGTCGCCCAATCTTAAAGTACTCCTTCCATGCATCTGCATATCCCCTTTTGAGGAAAATATCAACTGCCGCTACGAACAAAAGAATCAAAACATAAAATGCCAAACCTGTAATCTTAGTCAAACCAAGCAAGAAGCCACATATGCAAACACCGGTATCATCTTTTTTGGCCAACGCATAGAGAAGCCAGACAATGTAGCAAGCGGCATTCCAGTCCATATCAAAATATGAAAAAAGGCCAACGATATATGGGCTAAATACAAAAATTAAACAATAGATTGCGCGTTCTCTATTACCAATATCCTTATATACCATTCGCAACAGAGAGTTAAACAACAAGAGAGTTATTGCACTTATGATTAGGTTCCCCAAATAGACAGAAATTATTTGTCCGGGAAGAAGGAATTCGAATGGGGCACAAAACAGTGCCACACCTTGCGCCCATTTCCAGCAATTAAATGAACCAATAAATGACAATAGATCCAAATTAAATGTCCGACAGCCCTCTACAAAGCTGCCATAGTAAATATTTGCATCATATCGAGGAACATTGCCAAACTGCAACAATTCAACGATGATCATCAGCACTAATGATATGAGTAGTGGGGCATCCAGCCGATTAAACGGGACAGATGTTTTTAATCGCAATCCAATCAATGAGAGGCCCAAATGTACATGCATCAGCACGACAAATATCATTGGCCCCATTTTGATATCTTTGAATCCATGCGCTATACAATATGCATCGCAAAATACAACAACTCCAACTTGAACAATCATTCCAATTACTGAAACATTGTCGGTCCGATGCACGTGCTGCATTTTGGATGTCCATCTGCGCCTCATTAATCTATGCAGCAAAACAATTGTGGCAACACATGGCAACAACCATTCGGACAATAAGGTAACGACGTGCGTTATATAACCAGGACGAGTAGCGACGAGAGCGCCCGTTTCACTTATGTCCCACTCGAGTAGCCTCTGTCCAGAATCATCGAAAAATAGATAATCCGATAGGGCCGCAAATAAACTGAGCTTTCGCGCCGTAACAAGCGACCGTAGCTCCTCTACGGACACCACAAATGAGTTGGTTGAAACAATACCAGTGGGGCATATCCATGTATTCGAAACAGTGTATGTTCTATATAACTTTACATCACTGACCTTTGCGATTATTCCATACGAATCGCTTCCGCTTATCTTGCCATCGTAAACGCATACTGCAATCGTTCCATCTGGAAAATCTACAGCAATACCAGCCGATCCATTTCCGCTTATGCTAACACTGCTCACGCAGTTCGCAATGACCGCATCAGGCCCCTCTGATTTAACTGCAATTGCAGCACTGCCATCTCCACTTATTTCCCCAGTCCCAACTCGAAGGTTTGTAATGGAGCCAGAAACAGCATAAAAAAGTGCGGAGTTATTCTCTTTTATAATTAAATTCTCTATTTCATGACCGCACCCATCATAGACCCCATCAAATGGAACTCCGTCAGCTGACTCTCCAATTGAATGCCATTCTTCATCGCCAAGATCGATATCATCTGTTTGCTCAAAATATGAATTGGTGAACGACTCCCCCTCGTTCACCTTTGACGCTATCCATTCCAGTTCATCTCTGCTTGAAATACGATAGGGCCTATCTATCGTCCCTTCTCCACATGGCATTTTAGATGTTGCGTAGGCCCCAATCGGATTAAAGAACATGAAGAGGAAGCAAATGAACAGACATCGTAAGACTGGACATCTCGTTCTCGAAGAAACATTTAATCTTTCCAGCAAACTATTCATCTTCAACATTAATCATTTCTCGCACGGAATACTGGGGTGCATCATTAATACAGATATACATCCTGCCAATATACTCACCAATCAGTCCGAGAAAGAGCATGGTTAGGCCAAAAAAGAGCATGATGACCGCCATGAGCGAACTGTAACCAGCAGCTATTTCGGGATACATCATCTTTCTGATGATCGTAATAACCATAATTACAAAACCAACAATCGCCGAAATCAAACCGCATGCAGATGCTGCCCTCAACGGAGTCACGGAAAATGCGGTGAATCCATTGAGCCAGAGGGACAACAGCTTGTGGAACGTGTAGCCGGAAGAACCGCTCTCGCGATCATTGCGAACCATTTCAACGTTTGCAATATTGCGCGTCACGCGGAGCATCAGTCCATGTACAAAGGGGTATGGATTCCTGTACTTTACGATTTCATCTGCAACAAACCGCTTAAATGCGCAGAAACTATTGAGTTCAATTCCTTTCGGCATGCCAATCAAATGCGTTGACATCGCCATACTGATCTTTGATCCTATTGTTCTGATAAACGGCCTGTGTTCACTCACATATTTAGCGGAAACGAGATCATATCCCTGTTCAAGTTTATCAAGCAGCTTGAACATCTCTTCTGGCGGGTTCTGTCCATCGTCATCAAGGCATAGCACTCGATCGCCCGTTACAACATTGAAACCTGCCATCAACGCCGCATGTTGCCCATAATTTCTTGTCAGATCAATTACTTTTATATGAGGGTTCTGTTCGGCTAAAACCCTCAAGACACCAATGGTGTTATCGGGTGAGCAATCGTTTATACAAATGACCTCATAGGAATCGAATATTCTATTTCGCTCGCTACGAATGGTCGCAATGACACGATCAACAATGCCCGAGACAGTATCTTCCGAACGATAGCACGGAATAACAACCGATAATTTCATCCGCTATCGCTCCTTGCCTTGAAGATGGGTTTCGTAATACTCAATCTGCTCGCGCACACAATCCCCAATCTCGATGAGAGGCATAAAGTCTGTATCGGCTTTCAATCGCTCTATCGATACATCCCAAATCAAACCTTCTTCGTTGTCTGGATAGTCTGCAAATTGAATTTTTGATGACGAGGCAGCAGCATCGATACACATCCGCGCCAATTCATAATTAGAAATCAGATTTTCGCTGGCGAGGTTATAGACACCGTGGGCTCGATCGGAAATGATCGACTTGTAAAGGGCTTGAGCAATGTCGTCCACATGAATATACGTCTGCTTTCGAGTGCCTTTTCCGTAAAGAACAATGTTCTCGCCCGCCACCGCTCTTCGCGCAAATGTGGGAAAAATAGTTGTCTGCTTTACACCAATACCAATGGGGGCGCAGATTCGAAAACTTGCCGTCCTGATACCTCGCGCATAATCGGCATACCCCGCAAGAAACTCTTCCGCAATCTTGGTTGCATGATAGACCGTCGGCGGACGCAGAGGATGCTTCTCGGTAATTGGATGCTGGATCGGCGTCCCAATAACCGGCAAACTCGATAGCTGCATAAAAGTTTTTATTTCAGCTCTTTCGCATGCCTCAAGAACACGCTGGGTGCCTACACAATTCGCAGCCACCACCTCTACATTATGCGGCTCGCGTCTCATATCCGCTGCCAGGTGAATAACGGCATCAACGTTGTGCAAATACTCACGCTCAAGTCGCGCTACATCATCACCATTATCCAGGTCACATTGCGCATATTCATCAACTAGATCAACCGGCTGTGCGCGACGGCCCAGACCACATATGGACCAATCGGTATTGTTCTTTAACCATCTACAAACATTACGCCCGATAAAACCATTTGAGCCCGTAACAACAACCTTCATCCTCTCGCCCCTATTCATATTCGACATAGGCGAGCTGGTTGAGCCTCGGAGCGACGGCGTCAATTTCTTCGCGCGAATCAAATGCATAATAGATATAGGCAACGCGCTCGTTCATGTAGTCGGTAATTGAGTCGCCTGGACTCATCATTTCGATCGTCTGAAATATGTGACTGCGCAGCGCCTGATCTATGTGATAGCCCTTAATTTTTCCGTTTCTTTCACCCATGATTCCATGATGCCCTGCAAACCTCGCAGGAGCTTTAGAGGCTGAAATCCCATCCAATGGCATTCCCGTTTCCGCGCGAACCAATGCCTCTTCCCATGGAAAACCACTGATTTTTCCGGCAACGGTCAAAAACTGATTCCCCAAGCAACGGCGCATCATCTCAATTACATACGGCTTATCGTCCTTGATAATGTACTGCAGCGTGAACATTCCATCTTCAAGCCCCAACACGCTGCAAATCAGCTCGATGTATGAATGCAGCTCGTCTTGAATTCGTTCAATTCCACGAGCTGGCAAAGTTTCCGATTGAATCAAATAGGGATTTATGGGCATATAACAATCATTACTGACGGAAGCAATTACTTTTCCATCGCGCACAAACGTATCAATAGACTGCTGAATACCTTCGATATACGGCTCAATAACCACCGAATCTGAACGGGAACGCCCAAATGCGTTGTCGATGGCGTCGAACGCCTCCTTGGCATTGTCTGCGCGCTTTATTCCCTTCCCGCCCGTCAAATCGACCGCTTTTACGATAATCGGATATGTAGCTTCCCCTACATACCGATACGCTTCCTCTTTCCCATTTAACACCGTTGAGATTGGGCACCTAATCCCAAGATCTTGAATAAACTTCTTGAAAAGGTCCTTGTGGTGCAGCGTCAGCGCATTCTCGTACGAATCATGACCAGGCCATCCCATCTGCTCTGCCACATAACAAGCTGTCAAAACTCCAAAATCATTGGCGCAAGAAACAATGCGATCGATACCGTTTTCTTTGACAATGGTCAAAATCGCATCCTTATCGGAATAGTCCGCAGGGATATACTCATCCGCGTAAGCATGGCCTATAAGATCAGGAGCATTGCCAGTTGTCACAACATAGAAGCCAAGTTTTTTGGCAACTTGGATCAAGGGCAACTCACTTAGGCTTCCGTTCAGAATGAGCAGGCGTTGCTTGTCCATCTCAAGCTCCTTTACCTATAAAACGCCTTGACCGCATCAACGACGATTTCAACTTCCCCTTCACCCATGCCGTAATACAACGGCAAACGAACCAAACGATTGCTGATGTCAGTCGTGTTGATATCCTCACCAGCGAAACGGCCAAATTTCCGACCAGCAGGTGACGAATGAAGGGGGATATAGTGAAATACTGCAGTAACGCCCCGCTCTTTCAAAAATGAAATGAATTTTGTACGCTCGTCGAGGCTTTTGCAGCGCACGTAAAACATATGCGCATTATGGATACACCCCTCTGGTATGACGGGCAACTCAATCAATCCCTCATCCCGCAGGGGCAGCAGCTCGGTATAGTAGCGCTCCCATGTGGCCAAGCGGTCGGCGTTGATTTCCTCGGCCTTCTCCAGCTGCGCCCACAGATAGGCAGCGTTCATGTCGCTCGGCAAATAACTGCTACCGTATTGTTCCCAGGTGTACTTATCGACCTGGCCGCGTAGGAAACGCTGACGGTTAGTGCCTTTTTCGCGGATAATCTCAGCATCTTCGTTATAAGCCGAGTTGCCAATGAGCAAAGCCCCACCCTCACCCATGGAATAATTCTTGGTTTCATGAAAAGAAAAGCACCCAAAATCACCAATGGAACCAAGAGCACGGCCTTTATATGAGCTCATAACACCCTGGGCGGCATCCTCAACAACCATGAGGTTGTGGCGCCGTGCAATATCCATGATGGTGTCCATCTCACACGCCACTCCGGCGTAGTGCACAGGACAAATCACCTTGGTCTTTTCTGTAATCGCAGCCTCGATTTTCTTTTCATCGAGATTGTTGGTATCCGGACGAATATCAACGAATACCAACTTTGCACCACAAAGAACAAAAGCAGTCGCAGTGGACGAAAACGTAAAACTTGGAAGTATCACCTCGTCACCAGGATTGATATTGCACAGAATGGCTGCCATCTCAAGTGCCGTCGTGCCGCTTGTGGTCAGCAGCGCCTTCTGCGTATTGAACTTTTTTTCTATCCACTCATGACAGCACATGGAAAAGGGGCCATCACCGCAAATCTTATGATTTCGCTCGGCGGCCTCTCTCACATAGTCCATTTCATTTCCGACATACGGCGGAATGTTAAACGGAATCGACATGTGCACTTCCTTCCCCATTGATTATTTCCCGTTCCCCATCGCCTTGAACGTGCGGACAAACACGCGGGCATCCAGCCCGAAGCTCGCATGCCGCACGTAGAACAGCTCCAACATCTGCCGATCACCATTGGCCCAGGTGGCCTCGTTGCGTTCCGTCACCTGCCACCAGCCGGTAATACCGGGCTTGCAGGACAAAAACTCATCGCGGGCGTTGCCGAACTCAAAGGTTTCCTCAAGCGTCACCGGACGTGGACCGATCACGGACAACTCACCCGTCAGCACGTTGATGAACTGAGGCAACTCATCCAAGCTCGTGCGGCGCAAAAAACGACCCACGCGAGTGACGCGCGGGTCGTCATCGACCTTCTGCTCGCGCTCCCACTGCGCAAGCTGATCGTTGGTGAGGTATTTTTCCGGATGACAATGCGCATCCGTCTCCATCGTGCGAAGCTTCCAGATATAGATTTTCTTGCCGTACTGGCCGATGCGCTCCTGCTTGAAAAACGGACGCCCCGGCGAGTCAATCATGATGCACAGACACAGCGCGGCAACGGGCACGCAGAGCAGCGCGATAACGATCACACTGAATACGATGTCGAACAGGCGTTTAACCAGGTGATACCCAACACCACCGGGTTTGGGTGCAGCCACCGTGTCGTCCTGCGGCGGCACGCAGAAGTCCCCGCGCACCGGAACGCGCTGTTGGGCCTCAGCCGCAGGTGCAGTAGCGGCTTCCTCCCCCGCGACGGAGACCGAGACGCTATGAGCCAGTTGGCTCACTTCGTTTTGCGACAATTTCCAATCCCACTCGAATGGACTTGCTCCGACCAAACATGTGCATATCCATCCAGGCCAGCCGCCTATGGCGGTCAATCTTGGTGATGCGGGCCTCCTGTCCTCGAAGCGGCCCTTGCGTCACCACCACACGGTCACCCTCGATGACGCCTTGGCTCATATCCATCACATGCGTCTGCGCATCCACGTGCGCCTGAATCCAGACAACCTCTTCTGGAGCCAGGGGGATGAACCGATCGCCAGCGGCACAGAGGAGACGGGTAAACAGCGGCACAGAGCGCAAGCGCTCGGCTACCACCTCGGGAGTGCTCGTTTCCACAAACACATAACCGGGGAAGAGGCGCTCGTAGACGCGCACCCACTCCCCGCGTTTCTTGCGCATGACCTCAACACGCGGAGCAAAGCACTCCTCGCACACGTCATGCGCTGCTCGATTCACCACGTCGACGGCATTGAGCTCGCGCCCGCCGACGACCTGGATCACATACATCCCCATAAAGATGCCTCTCCGCATGGCTTCGCCCCAAGTGCCATGAAAGTGACACCACAAGCTATACAGCCACGCTGCAGCAATCGTATTCATCCCCCTGAACGTCCACAGCAACGCGCACTCAGCGACGATTACTGGCCTTCAAGATATGTCCTCCTATAATAGCTCACATGGAGAGCACCCCCCCCCGGCCAAAATGGCATGTTGGCTCAACTTTCATCCAAACGTATCGGTTATTTGCATTTTTGCTGTTCAACATGTATATCTACGTATCTTCTAGGATGGATATATTATGTTGAGTTTCAAGCAGATAGACACTTTGAGGGGCGCGGCGGGGCGCCATGCAGCTGGAGTAACGCGCGGGACGGGGCGGTCGGCGGGCTGCTATGTGGCTGGGATAGCGCTCGAGGTGCGCGGGGGGGGCGAGCTGTTATGTGGCTGGGGTGGCGCCACGGGCGGGCGGGGCGGTCAGCACGCCTAGAGCATCCGGCCATGGCACGAAGCGGTGCGTGCGCCCACCATACGCGGTCATGCAAGGGTCTGGTGCTCTCGCCACCATCACCTATGCAATCGGTATCGCACGCATGTTGATGCTGGTTTTGGGTACCATTGAGTACCAGCAGGCGCATGGAGCCGTCTGTGGAAAGGGGCAGCGGATGATCCGCGTTGACGTCGAAAGCATCATCATGGCTGCGGGTGCCGCGCCGTCCATCGTCATCCTGCGCGAGCGCCAAAAGGATGCAAGCGCTGCGGCATCTCGTGCGCTGAGCATTCCCGTCGGCGGCTGGGAGGCCGCCGCGATAACGCACGGTGTGGAGCATCGCGAGGTGCCCCGGCCCATCACACACGATTTGCTCGTCGAATCCGTTCGCGCGCTGGGCGGCTCCATCAAGCGTGCCGAAATCAGCCGTATCGAGGACCCGGTTTTTTACGCCAACCTCGTTATAACAACCGCCTCCGGCGAGGAGATCTCGCTCGATGCCCGGCCCAGTGATGCCATGGCCATAGCGGCGCGCGCCAACGCCCCCATTTACGTCGAAGATGACATCATGAATCGTATCGGGAGCATCTCGCTGCAAACTGGCAAAGATGCCGATGAACACGAACTGGAGCAGTTCGATGAATTCGTGCAGCATCTTTCGCCTGACGATTTTTAAAGCCGGGCGGGCGGCGCACCCGGCATTTACTGACCCTCCGCGCGGACGGTCTGGGCGGCGGCGCCCGCATTTGTCGGTTGCCCGTGCCGCGCTTCCCACATGGTTTAGATAGACCGCTGCCCACCCGCCCGTTTTGCCTCGCGCAACGCTCTCACGATTTGTGCCAATCCGTGCACATAACGCCCGTTGAGCATGGCGGCGAGCCCTTGGGCGGCGCCGAGCGGGATTCCACTGGTGGTCAGGGAGCGTAGCGGCATCTCGGCCGCCATTTCGCGCATCATGGCGCGCTGATCGCGATCCATGCGCGAGACGGGACCTGCCATCACGTAGTCAATGAGGCGGAAGAGGCGGCGGCCGAGCCAACTCGCGCCCATGTCGCTCACCGTGCTGTCGATGGTAAACGGCGTCACCGCGCAACGCGGCGGCAACTCACTCCCCCAGGTCTCACGATAAAGGTGGGCGAATGAGACATCGGATGGCAGGTCGGGCGTGGGCTGGGTGTACCACATATCGAGGGAGCAATCGGCCTGCAGCCAAGTGGATTGTTTCACGGGAAACGGCGACGAATCATCGAGACACACGGTGCAGCGCAACCGCACATCCCTGCTTGATGCCGAAGCGCGGATTTCATACATCCCAGCCGGCACCACCCAGGCGCGAGCAATGGGATCCCAGCGACGAAACGCATACTCATCCAGAAAAACCTTTACCTGCCGGCGCGCGCCAGGCACAAGCTCGACCCGCGCAAAACCCGCCAGCCATTGCACGGGCTGCAAGGGGCGATCGTCGCGTGGTGCAACGTATATTTGCACGACCTCGGCGCCAGGACGGTCACCCGTGTTTTCAACCTCACATGTCACGGAAAACCCGTTGGAAACCGATTCAACGTGCATGTCGCAATAGACGAACGTCGTGTACGAACGGCCAAAACCAAAAGGATAGGCCACCTCAACGCGCGCCGTGTCGTAATAGCGGTAGCCCACGAACACGCTCTCGCGGTAGCGCACCTCTCGATCCATGTCGGGGTAGGTGTCGCGCAGGACCGTATCCGCAAGGCGCGAAGGCCACGTTTCCGCCAGCTTACCAGCAGGGTTCACGACACCCGTCAGCACGTCGACAGTCGCCGACCCACCCTGGCAACCCGAAAGGTACATCAGCAGGATTGCCGCAGGCAGACTTCGCCACGGCAGCTCCATGGGAGCGCCGCCCTGGAGCACCACGACCGTGCGAGGGTTGGCGGCGCAAATGCGTTCGATGAGCTGTACGTGGCCGGCGGGCATGACCATGAGCTTGCGGTCGAACCCTTCCGATTCGTAACGCTCCGGCAGGCCAGCGACCACGACGGCAACATCTGCGTCGCGGGCGGTGCGCTCGGCCTCGGCAAGCAGCTGCTCGTCGGTGGCACCCGTGTCACGCCGGTATCCAAGCGCAAATCGGACGTCCATGCCCGCCGCAAGCATGGCGTCATACACGCTGTCGAGCTCGGTGGGCACCACACGCGAGGAACCCGACCCCTGGTAACGCGCCTCGCGGCCAAACGCACCCACCAGAGCCACCGACTGTTCCGCCGCAAGCGGCAAGACGCCATTGTTCTCCAACAATACGGCACTTTGCGCGGCGGCCGTGCACGCGAGCTCCAAATGACGCTGATAATCGCAGGTATACGGCATGGCGCGGCCGCGTTCGACCCGCTCGCTCAGGTGCCGGAGAGCTGCGACCCGCTCGTCAATGACCGCCGGATCGAGCGCTCCCGCACGCACGGCGCGGGAAATGGCCTCGGCGTGGTCGGGTCGCGGGCCGGGCATGCACACATCCAGCCCCGCGCGGACCGAATCCACGCTTGAGCTCATGGCGCCCCAATCGCTCACTACCACGCCGTCAAATCCCCAGGCATCGCGCAGCATATCCTGCAGCAGCCACGAATGCTCTGAACAATACGTGCCATTGAGCCGGTTGTACGCCGACATCGCCGCCCACGGGCGGGCCGCACGGATCACGCGCTCGAACGGCGCCAGATACAGCTCGTGAAGCGCCACGGCATCGATAACCGAGTCGGATGTCATCCGGGCATGCTCCTGACTGTTTGCGGCCAAGTGCTTCACGCATGCCGCCACGCCGCGGCTTTGAATTCCCCGAACGAGCGCGGCTCCGAGCTCGCCTGACAACAGCGGGTCCTCGCTGAAATATTCGAAGTTGCGACCACACAGCGGGTGGCGCTTGATGTTGACTCCCGGGCCGAGAACCACATCGACGCCCTGGTCGCGGGCCTCTTCGCCAATCGCCTGCCCGACCGCCCGCACGAGCTCCGGGTTAAACGAGCACGCCAGCGCCGAGGCGGAAGGGAAGCAGGTTGCGGGGCGGCTCTCGGCGATGCCGAGTGCATCGGCCTTGCCCTCCTGCTTGCGGAGGCCGTGAGGGCCATCGGACCACACAAGTTCGGCTATGCCCAGCTCGGGCGCCGCCGCCGTGCGCCAGTGCGACGAACCCGCCAACAGAGATGCCTCGTTCTCGTGCAACTGCGTCATCTCCCTTCATCCCGCGTGCTCCATCTTGTACCCACCTTATGGACAAGCACGCCCAGGAAAAATGAAGTGCGGGCGAAACCGATGCAGGCGTTGCTACAAGCGTGGTCAAGCAGGAACCCCTAGCCACTCATCGAGCTTTCGCGCGCCTCACATTGCAAAATCAAACCCTGCCGTCAAAATTCGGCTCTCATTGACACATTTTGAGGGCCCATCGAAGTGGACACGCATTATCGAGTAAAATCTCAACCTCTCTACCTGCGTAAATGAAAAAGGTCCTATTTTCTCTCACCCAAAGCGGCTCTTAAATGTATCAATGAGAGCCGAATTTTGACGAGGGCGGCCGATACAGACGGCGCATCGCTAAAAACCGTAAATCCCAGACGGGGCGCAGATGAAAAGAGGCCCCCGGAAAACCGGAGGCCTCAACAAAAGCGCTTTACTCCTCGAGCAGGTCCTCGAGCGCTTCGTCACCGATACCGATATCGACGTGATCCTCGTCGCTCGGTGCCTCCATGACATCAGCGGCAGGCAGGTCCGACGATTCCTGATCCTCGGCCTCGGCGGGTGCCTTGGCCTTCTTCTTGGCGCTCGTCATGCGAGCCACGGCACATACGCGGTCGCCGTCGGCCACGCTCATCATCTTCACGCCCTGCGTAGCGCGTCCCGTCTGGGAAATCTCATCGGTCTTCACGCGGATGACCGTCGCGCCCTCGGTGATGATGAACAGCTCGTGCTGCGGCCCCACGACCTTACACGCCGCCAGAGCGCCCTTGCGCTCCGTCATCTGGATCGTGTACACGCCCTGGCCGCCGCGTTTTTGCTCCGGATAGTCGGCAACCGGGGTGCGTTTGCCATAGCCGCGCTCGGTCACCACGAACAGCTCGCCCTTGCCGTTGGTGATCTCCATGCCCAGGACCTCGGCATCATCCTTCATGGTGATGCCGCGCACGCCGCTGGTATCGCGGCCGGTGGCGCGCACCTGGTCCTCGGGGAACATGATGGCCTTGCCGGAGGTGGTCGCCATGATGATGCGGTCCCCCGGCTTCACGCGGCGCACACCCAGCAGGCGGTCGCCCGACTTGATGTTGATGGCGATGATGCCATCGCGGCGGCTGCGGTCGTAGGCGGCCATCGCCGTCTTTTTGACCATGCCGCTGGCGGTGGCGAACATGAGATACTCGTCCTCGGGGAACTCGCGGCAGGAGATCACGGACGCTATCTTCTCGCCGTCCTCGAACGGCAGCAGGTTCACGATCGCGGTGCCGCGCGCCTGGCGGGTGCCCACGGGCAGCTCGTGCACCTTCAAGCGGTACACCTTGCCCTTGCTGGAGAAGAACAGCACGTACTCATGGGTACTGGCGATGAACATCTCGTCGATGACATCGTCCTCTTTGAGGTTCACGCCCGAGA
>CAUWJG010000002.1:0-105331 GCA_963559095.1 uncultured Collinsella sp.
AGCTTCCCAAGCTGACATTCGCGGGTTCGAGTCCCGTTACCCGCTCCAGTGAGAGCCAGAGGGCCCGACGCCGAAGCGGCGACGGGCCCTTTTTATGCGCGCGCTGGTATTCGCTCGCGCGCCGCGGCGTAACGCGGAGCCAGGTGACGCAAAACCTCAGTTTTGTCAGTGCATGTGCGCCCAAAACGCCATCTCCTGCCGCAAATCACGCGAAAAAGTAACGAAGACTTCGATATGCCGAGTAGACAGGCGTTTTGGCTTCTTGCGAGCTGGGTTTTTGGCGTCATAATGGGCGGTCTACTCGACCACCCCGATAATTCGTTACATTTTCGCGTGATTTGCGGCAGGGGTCGTTTCCAACGGAGCGTGATGGGAGTCAAAACGCCCGCTTTTGTTCGCTTCTTGCAGTGCGTGCATGTGCCACCCCGTGCACGTACAATATTCGTTGTACCTTGCGTGCCAATATTCAAAAAGGAGCCGCCATGATCGACCGTTACACGCGTCCCGAGATGGGTCACATCTTCTCGCTCGAGAACAAGTACGCCATTTGGCAGGAAATCGAGGTGCTCGCCTGCGAGGCCCAGGCCGAGCTGGGCGCATGCGGCATCACCAAGGAGGATGCCGCGTGGATTCGCGAGCATGCGGCGTTCAACAAGGAGGAGGTCGACGAGATCGAGGCAACGACGAACCACGACGTCATCGCCTTCCTCACCAACATGGGTTCCTACATCGATGCGGAGGTCCCCGAGGGCGAGCCTAAGCCCAGCCGTTGGGTCCACTACGGCATGACGAGCTCCGACCTGGGCGACACCGCCCTGTGCTACCAGCTCGTCCAGGCCACCGACATCATCATCGAGGATGTGCGCAAGCTCGGCGAGATCTGCCGTCGCCGCGCCTTTGAGGAGCGCAACACATTGTGCGTGGGCCGCACCCACGGCATCCATGCCGAGCCCATGACCTTCGGCATGAAGTTCGGCAGCTGGGCCTGGGAGCTCAAGCGCGACCTCGACCGCCTGGTCGACGCCCGCAAGAACGTCGCGTTCGGTGCGATTTCGGGCGCCGTGGGCACCTACAGCTCCATCGATCCGTTCGTGGAGGAGTACGTCTGCGAGCACCTCGGCCTGGCGCATGATCCACTGTCCACGCAGGTCATCTCGCGCGATCACCACGCGTACCTGGCGGGCGTGCTCGCCACGACTGCGGCCACCTGCGACCGCATCGCCACCGAGATCCGCAACCTGCAAAAGACCGACACCCTCGAGGCCGAGGAGCCGTTCCGCAAGGGCCAGAAGGGCAGCTCGGCCATGCCGCACAAGCGCAACCCCATCACGCTCGAGAAGGTTTGCGGCCTTTCCCGCGTGGTCAAGGCCAACGCGCAGGTTGCCTTCGACAACGTGGCCCTGTGGCACGAGCGCGACATCTCGCACAGCTCCGCCGAGCGCGTCGCCCAGGCCGACAGCTTCATCGCCCTCGACCACATGCTCTCCTGCCTCACGCGCATCGTTGACGGCCTGATTCTGTATCCGGCCCGCATGCAGGCCAACCTCGACCTCACCCGCGGCCTCATCTTCTCCTCCAAGGTGCTGCTCGCCCTGGTGGACACGGGCATCACCCGCGAGGACGCCTACAAGATCGTGCAGCGCAACTCCATGGCCGTGTGGGACGACGTCCATGCCGCCGTCGAGGGCCCGAGCCTGCGCGAGCGCCTTGAGGCCGACCCCGAGTGCACTGTCTCCGCCGAGAAGCTCGACGAGATCTTCGACCCGTGGGATTTCCTCACGCGTATCGACACTGTGTTTGATCGCTTGGAGCAACTGAGCTTCGAGTAACTTCTCAGGGAAGGAGCGTGGCGATGGCAGGAACCATCATGCGCTTGGTGCAACGGCTGGCGGCGCCACTGGCGGTGGCTGTCAGCCTTGCATGCCCGCTACAAGCCTATGCCGATGTGCCGACCATGGCGGAACAAGATTTGCAGGCGGCAATCGCGCAGGCCGCTGAGGGCGAAACGGTGACGCTCACCGGTGATGTGGTGCTCAGCAATTCGCTAAAGGTGAACACGTCCATCAAGCTTGATTTGGGCGGTTACACCATTCGATATGAGTCCAAGCTCGCTGCAAATAGCTTTGATCCGGCGCTCAGGCTTTCTGCGGACAACATACAGGTGACAAACGGCGCGATCGAGTCGAACAATGTAAGTGTTTATGTTGACGGCGCGGGCCAAACTGTTCTCAGTGGTTGCGTGATCACGACGACGAGCGCGAAGAAAGAGGCGCTCGAACTGAGCCGGAGCGTGTCCGGTGGGGATGGGCTTATAACCATCGAAAACACTGAAATCAACGCGGGAGATGGCGGTATCGCTATCTCCAAGGATTACCAGGATGCGGGAAATGGTATTCGCTTTACGGGCGATAACCGTGTATCCGGCAGGGTTAAATGCGTGTTCAACGGCTCAAATGGCAACGCTGTTGTGTCGGTTGAGGGCGGTGCCTACAACTCCGGGGCAAACCAGTGTTTCTACAACGGGAACACCTTCGCTGGCGATGCAGAGCTCGCCAAGCACCTGCGCATTGTGAAGGGCCAGTTCACCACCAAGCCGCTCGATGCGTTTGTTGATCCCGGCAGTGCGTGTGTGGAGGGTGCGGCCGAATACCCCTTCTTTATCGCCCCTTCCGGTCAGACGGGTGAGGCATATCTGAAGGCTGCCGATGGTTCACGGACGTTTTACGATACGGTTGAGCTCGCTGTGGCTGCGGCGCAAGCCGCTCCTGTGTACATAGCGCGCTCTGCCCACATTGATGATGTCACCGCGCTGAAAGGTGCCCAGTTGGTGGGTGCGTCTGGGGCAAGTCTTTCTGTTGACGCCCCGCTTGCCCAACTCCTGCCCCAGGTTGCCTCGCTTGAGAACGTGGCTGTTGTGTGCAACGACGCGTCCCTCAGTGCTGCCAGTGGGACGGCTGGCGCGCTTGTTGCCGGTACGTTTGGTAACACGCCGACGGATGCGCTGCTCTCGCTCGTGGGCGAAGGCTACTTGGTGGCCGACGACGCCGAGAGCGAGCCTAATAAGATCCTTCCGCAAAGTGCATTTGAGGCGCGTGTCGGCCGCATCGGCTATGCGCTGCTTGTCAGCGCGGTTACCGATTCGACCAGCGGTGATGCAAAAAACCAGGTTGTCGAGCAAATTGACCTTCTTCGGGACGTAACGTCGCAGTCCGATGTGCTCGGTGTCTTTCTTCCGAAGTCCGCATTTGTCCTGAATCTCAATGGCAAGTCGCTGACTTCGGGCCCCAACGCTTCCGCCGTATTGTTGAGCGCCCTTTCAAGCTCGACGCAAGGACCGGACGGAGCGCGTATAACTATCAAAAACGGCACGCTCAATGGTGGATCTTTCGGCGTGGCAACGAACGGCACGCTCAGGGACGTCGTCCTGAAGCTTGAAAATGTTGATGTTCGGGCAAACGAGCAATCGGGTGTCGCCGCGTATCTTGCGGCGGGTGGTTCTACGACCATCACGGGCGGTTCATATCGTGGCGCGCTTGGGATCCAGTTGTGTGCCGGCGGCCTGCTGGTTGATGGAACTTCCATTACCGCGCTGGGTCAGCCCGCGCAAAAGGCCGAGGGCGACGGGCCAATCATGGATGGCGCAGCGATTTCGATTGTCGATCGCGACGGATATGGAGCGATCGGCACGGTCGAGATCGTCGGTGGCGAGTTCGGCGCGGCCGCAGGGTTGCCGGCGATCAAGGCGTATCACTTTGACAACAACGATAAGCAGGAAGAGTCATGGGCTGACGCCGGCGAGGCAATCGAGATTTCCGGCGGCACGTTCAGCGCGGTTCCCGAGAATATGGGTGAGCTTTGTGCCCCTGGGTTTGGTCTCGTGACGCTTCCGGACGGTACGCAGGGCCTGCACCAACATCAGATTGAGCACGCTGCCGAAACGAATTCGACTTGTGTGACGCAGGGGCATACTGAGTACTGGTGGTGCTCTGTCGAGGGATGCGGCAAGTTTTACGCCGATGCCGGCGCAACGCAGGAGTTGACGCACGAGCAGGTGCTCAAGCCGCTTGCCGCGCATGTGCTCGAGCACATTGCACCGCAGAGCCCAACGGCATCGGAGGATGGGTGTCGTGAACACTGGAAATGCTCAGTGTGTGGCGCGTTGTTCCTCGATAAGGATGCCAAAAAGCCTGCGGAGCTTGATGAGCTGCGCGTGCCCGCCACCGGAGAGCCGGAGGCGCTGACGCATGAGGTGACCTTTGTGTTTGGCGTTGGCGACGAGCTGGTTGTCGACGTGGTGGATGGCCAGACGGTAGCTCGCCCCGATGATCCGAGTTATGCGGGGTGGGTATTTACCGGCTGGTATCGCACGCGGAATGCCGATGGAACCGTGGCTGATCCGTATGACTTCTCTACACCTGTTACGGATGATATGACGCTGTATGGTGGTTGGATAAAGCGGGATACGTCGGTAGATTCGCAAAAAGAGCCTGCGTCTGACAACGCTGTTGCATCTCCGTTGCCGCAGACGGGCGACGATTCTTTGCTGCCAATGGTCGCCGTGGGTGCGATTGGCGTGGTTGCCGTGGTACTTGGGGTTGTGATGGCGCGCAAGCGAAAGTAGGGTGTCACGTGTAGGGCGTAACGCGGCGGTTGGGCTTGCTGCACCTTTAGCCTGCCATGACTGTTGAGGTGTCATGGCCTTTCTTTAGGGTTCGGATTCTAACCATTTGAGCGTGAAAAATCGCGCTGGATGGTCGGGGTCCGAACCCTTTTATGTTTTGATGGGGTAGTTACGCATGGGAATCCAGGTGTATCGATCGGTCTACATAAAGAGTTGGCCATCTACTGCATATAGCGCATATCAAAGCAAGATATATTCAACGTAAAAATGCACCATTCTGGCGACTTTAACATAGGTAGCAGATTGGTTGATTGCGAGCAGTATTATCACAAGTGAGCGCTCGGCATTGACGGGTTTGTGAACGAGCGGAGGAGAGCAGGATGGCCAAGGGAAAGCGAGTGGGGACTGCGCTTTGCGCCATCCTGGCTCTCGCCGTTGTCGGGTCGGTCGCATATGTTGTGGCGGCGCCCAACGGCAAAGCGCTTGGAGATTCGCCGGCGGCCCAGTTTCTTGCGTTGGCGGTGCCCGAGCCGCCAGAGCTTACGCATATTGAACCCCCTACGGCAAGGCCTCCCGTGGCGGAAATCGGCGAAACATACATGGCATCGGGTTATGAAGTTAAAGTTCAAGATATTCGAGTTGGGAAAAATCGAGGGGAGCTTCCGCAGATCCTAGTGGAAGAGATGCTTCTCGGTCGCAATCCCCACGTGGAGTTGGACGAGGACGGTACGTTCCAAGACGATCATTTGTATGTTGATGCTGCTTTGACGGTTACAAACGTGTCGAATGATTGGAATGATGACTTTTTGTTAACCGCATGCAGATTGAATGCGAATTCGGAGGATGGGATTTTCTACGGGGCGGAGCCGGTTACAAGCGATATTCCAGAATGGACAGCGCCTGGTCATGCTGCTGGTCATGTTCCTCTTGCCATTGGAGAATCTGTCTCTGGGCACATTGGATTTGTCGTGACGGAGGATCAACTTCTCAACGAGGAGGAACCCCTCTACTTCACCGTTGACGTAAAGGGTCTTGTGGAGGGCTACCCCGAAGACGCCGATACCTCCTGGACGCCTGTTCCGACAGAGTGGAGCTGAGCGATATGGCTGCTTGTCTGTGGTTGGAACTCAAAAGGGCGCTCACCAGCAAAGGAATGTTGTTCTCCCTTCTGTTCGTGTGCGCGCTGGCGGTTCATCACGACGTCATGGATATGCTTGATCCTGCATCGGGCATGGCGAATTTTGCCGTCGAGGCATCCTTGCATACCGCAATGAATTTCTCACCCGACCTCATCTGGATGCGATGGATGACGGTGGATTCATTCTCCTTCCACCCCTATCTGTTCTTCCTGCTGCTGCCCTTGCTCGCCGGCTTGCCGCATGCGGGCAGCTTACTGCGCGATCAGTCCGACCATTACGCCAACGTCATATGCACGCGTGTGCGTCGAGGCTCGTATTTGCTCGCAAAATGGGTGGCGACGTTTATGGCCGGCGGGGTGGTGGCGATAGCGCCCTGCGCGCTGAGTTTTCTGCTGCTCCTCACCAGATACCCCATCATTAATCCTGCCGTAGGAACGGGGTACGAGGTGGTACGGTCGACTTTCATGTTCGCTGAGCTGTACATGACGCAACCCTTGCTGTGGGTGGCCCTGTGGCTGGCCATACTGTTTGTTGCCGGCGGCGTGTTCGCCACACTGGGGCTGGCGGTAACGTATGTGACCGAGTATGGTTTCATCACCCATCTTTTGCCGTTTTTGGCGCTCTATGTGCTAACGACGGTGCTCGTGGCGATTGGCGCCGGCGGCGTGAGCCCCTTGACGCTCATCGATCCAGCGCGGAATGGCGGCTACCCGTTTTGGTTGCTTGCGCTCGAACTCGGGTTGATTGCAGTGATCGGTGCTGTGCCGTTGGTGTTGGACGCAAAGCGGGCAGCGGCATGAAATCCGTGGGTCGTCGGGGTTTGCCCGCGCATCTTGTTGCCCATGTATCCTCGCGTTACGCGGGCGGCGTGATCGCATGCGCGGCGGCCACCGTTGTCCCACTTGCTTCGGCCGCGAATGTACGCATGCAAGCTGGCCCGCACATGACGGCGGCGGATATCTATTGCAATATCATGCGTGGCGCCCGCATCCAGGATTATTTCGCTTCGGGTCAGACCTTTACGATTCCGGTGTTGTGGCTGTGCAGCCTGCTTGTCATATCTATAGGGGCCATGCTCCTTTTTGTGCCCGCTCATCTCGACATCGAGCGAACACGGCTTCTGACCTCACGCTCTCGCACTGCATATTGGCTGCACAGAGCCGTTGCGATTGCGTGTTATATGGCTGTCCAGCTGGCATGGCGTCTGGTGTGTTGCGCGCTGATTGCATGGGCGATTGGCGGCACTCCGACGTTCGACGCGCTTTCCAAAGACGCCTCGGGTTTGTTTCAGATGGAAGGATCCTTGGTGTGGAGCGCAGGCGAGCTGCTGCGTGCGAATTGCATGGAGTTCGCGGCTCTTTATGCGATGTCGCTCGTCACTGGTGGGATCGCTGTTGTCACAAGCCTGCCTGCAGGCGTGGCGGCGCTTGTCGGCTACGTGACCGTTTCGATTTTTACCTGCCTGCCAGTTTTAATTCCCAATGAGTTGATGCTCCATCGTATGGCTGAGCATGGAGTCACGGGTGGGTCTGCGATGTGGTTTGCGTTGGGTATGACCCCCTTGCTTGCGGCATGGTGCCTGCTGTTTTTGAAACTTAGATCTATTGATTTTCTACGCTGAGGCGGTGCTGCGCGATGCATATCACGGTTGAACATATGGGAAAGCGGATTGGGTCCGAGGAGGTTCTCAAGGACATCGATTTGTCGTTTTGTTCAGGGTATATCTACGGGCTGCGTGGTAAAAACGGTTCGGGTAAAACGGTGCTGCTCCGGACGCTGTGCGGCCTGATACTCCCCACAAGCGGTCGGGTTGCAATCGACGGCGTCGCGCTTGGCGAGCGGTCTGGTCTGGCCTTTCCCAAGAGCGTGGATGTTCTGATTGAGGAGCCTGGGATCATCCGACGCTATCCGGGCTTTCGATACCTCAAGGAGGTTGCGGCAATACGGGGGATTGCCACGGATGAGGACATCGTTGATTTGATGCTGCGGCTGGATCTGGATCCGTTGAGCAGAAAACCCATCAGAACCTATTCGCTTGGCATGAGGCAAAAGATCGGCATCATAACTGCCCTCATGGAGCGGCCCGATTTGGTGTTGCTGGACGAACCATTTAACGGCTTGGATGATGCTTCCGTTGCGGTGACTATGCAGCTGATCCGTGAGGCCCGCAATCGAGGGGCGTTGGTCATCGTTGCGTCTCATGATAGGGAAGAGCTGGACGATCTTGCGGATGCGGTTATCCAAATGAAGGACGGACGTGTTACCGATGAGGGTGGCATGCGAGCTTTGGGAGATTCACATGGATGCACGGGGCGCTGAGCGCGCAAGAGTTTTGGAGTTGCTGCGCGGGCGGGCTCGGCGGCACCGCATGATGGCCATTCTGTGTGTGGCGACGATAGTTGCCGGCTTGGCGGTTGTGGGCGTTCGGGCGCACGCGCTCGCAGAGGAGTTTCCAAATCCGGAGCATGTGTCGTTTCAAGCTGGTGAAACCATTCCGTACGATGCGTACGAGGGGGTCAGCCTGAGCGCGGCTCCCGCCGTGTTCTTGAGCGATGATGAGGTTCGGACGCTTTGCCCTGAGGTCTACGGTGAATATGAGCACGAGGATGGGCGGTATCGTATCGTTCGCGTCGATGTGACCGTGCATAACAATGGGGACCGGGAAATCGAGCTGTTCGATTTGCATTCGAGTGCGCTTGTGCTGGGAGCGGTCTACGGGAATCAAAGCTTTATGCCTGCCGAGGCCGAGGCGTTTCCCGATATCGATTATTCGATGCTGGGCTCGGGTGCATCGGTCACCATGCCATATTTGTATATGATTTGGGATTACACGCTGCTTGCCGGTGATTGGCAGAAGCTCGAGCAGATGCCCATACAGTGGCAGTTTTCCAATTGGCCTCGCGTGCTTTCGGTCGATGTGGGGGCGCACCGCTGATTTGGCGCCCATGGCGCCTTGCGGGCTTCGCCGGAAAACGCTCGCGCGTTTTCTCAGCTCCGCCCCCTTACGGGTTCGAATCCATGCGCGTGTAACAAAAAAGCGAGCCGTATGGGCTCGCTGCGTAGTTCATAATGGCGGAGGAGGAGGGATTCGAACCCTCGTACGCGGGAATACCGCGTAAACGGTTTTCGAGACCGCCGCATTCAACCACTCTGCCACTCCTCCGTGGAGTGAAACACGGCGCGAACCACAAGGGATACGCGCCGTGAGAGGATACTGGCGGAGAGTCGGGGATTTGAACCCCGGAGACGCTTGTGACGCCTACACGATTTCCAATCGTGCTCCTTCGGCCGCTCGGACAACTCTCCGTGAAGTGCATCGGTAATTGTACCGTAATGGGAGCAATGCGCAAGAGGTTTAATGGGAAAACTTTTGCAATCGTGCACGCCGCCCGCGAAAAACGAATGAAAAGCGTGGTACAAATACGGAGCAGCTTCGGTATAAGATGGCAGCGCGTGTCAGGGTTGTCAGGGGGAGGCGCGATGTATCCGGTCATTCTTTCCGTAGCGGCAGGATCCGCGTCGATCGCCGCCATCGCAAGTGAGCAGGTGCCCATCCCGATGGCATTCGAGATGCTTGCGGTGGTAATCTCCTCGATTTCCGGCGTGTTGACCGCCCGCGAGAACAACCTCGATCTGACGGGCGCCATTTCGTTGGCCGTGTTGTGTGCGCTCGGTGGCGGCTTAATCCGTGATGTCATTTTGCAGGAAGGCAACGTCTATATCCTCCAACAGCCGCTTGCCTTGCCCGTGTCAATCGCCACGGCCGCTGCCGTTTTCACGTTCCCCGGGGTGGCCGAAAAGCCGGATCGCTTGATTTCAGTGCTCGATATTTTTGCCGTTGGCCTTTTCGCCGTTATGGGCGCCGACAAAACAATGGTATATGGCTACGATCCAATCGCCTGCATCATGATGGGATTTTTCACGGCCGTCGGCGGTGGCATGCTGCGCGACATCTGCCTGGCCAAGGTTCCCTATATTTTCCAGCGTAGCAACCTGTACGCAATGGCGGCGGTCGCCGGTGCCGCTCTTTACGTGATACTCGTGCAGAGTTGCAACGTGGGAAACATCACCGCGTGCATTGTGAGCACGGCTGTGACGATGATCATCCGTTGGCTGTCGCTGCGTTACAACATCATGAGTCCCACTGAGATCAATTTGAGCCAGGTTGCGCGCATTGCTCAGCCGATTAAGCATGTGGGTATGCGTACGGTGCGAAAAGTCCGCAGCGTCTCCTCTCGAAGCCAGAAGCATGGCAAGGGGCGCAGGCATCGGAAGTCACGCGGATAACCGTTGAGGGCGGTGGTCATACACTCCTGTTTTCTCGATGGGATGCAGGTTGGGGCGCCCTTCTGGTTTTGACGGAATGCGGCATGGCATGCGAGGTTGTGGGGCTTTCGGGATACGTGAGGTGCCATGGATAATCGCCTCGCTGTGGACTCGAAAGACTGCCAGCCGGGACACTTCACCATGGGCTGACGACCTCCCCTTGGATATCTCGGCATGAAAACCGCAAGGTGGGGTAGGAGAATACCTAAGCAAAAGAGAGGGATTGCTTAAGCGCTGCTTAAAACCGACGCGTTACGCAATGAGGTGGATCTGGGCAGGATACACTGCAATCAGGAACCACACAAAGGGGGAACCATGTTCGAGTCCGAGGCGGTTGCCGCCACAGTAGAACTCAAGCTGACCAACAATCTTCGTACGGCACTGGATCGCGCTTTTGAAGAGGCGAAGCGGTGCGTGCGCGAAGATGGCGGGATGTCGCCGTTCACGATTATCTGCACCTCCGATGGATTCGATGTGGCCGAGCACTCCGGCGCCAGCACGGATGACGTGTACAATTCCGTGCGCGCGTTGCTGGCGCAGGAGATGCCCGAGGCGTACGTGCTTGTGTATGACGGGTTTGTTGAGACGGACGCGGGTCGCTCGGATGCACTTCTTGCTGAGGTGGCAAAGCGCGGAGATGCGCTGGCGTACCTGTTGGCCATCACCTACGAGCAGACCGATGAGGGCGTGGCGTTTGCGCCCACGTATCTTTCGGCGGGCACGGCGCGGCAGCTGTACCCGCGTGGAACCAAGCCAATCGTCTCTGGATTGGTGGCGCTGGCCGAGGAGCGCGAGCGCGCTGCGGCCGAAGCCGAGGGTGGTCCCGAGATCGAAGTCGAGAACGCAGACGAGTAGCAGCTGATGAGCGCCGTCTTGAGACGGCGGGGCATCGCGAGAAATGACACGAGAGGAGCGCGCATGCTTTCTCATGAATTGGGATTCATGTCGTCGTGGAAGATGCTGACGCGTGACAAGGGATGGATTAAGCCGATCTTGGTATTGACGTTGGTGAGCTGGATTCCAATCATCGGGCCCATTGCGGTGCTGGGTTACGCATTGGAGTGGGCGCGCCTCACGGCCTGGGGCGTCGACGCCGCCCCCAAGCAGCGCGGCATCGATTACGGCAAGCTGTTGTCCACAGGATTCAGGGCTTTTTTGATTACCCTCAGCATCAGCGTGGTCGTTGGTTTGGTCTTGGGTATTTTGTTCCCCGGCTCACTTGCCGCCATTGCGCTTGCGCTGGTAAACGGTTCGACTGCCGATCTTTCGGGGTTCATTTTTGGCGGTTGGTCGGTTTCGATGGTGCTGGTTATCATCCTAGAGATGCTGGTGGGTGTCTTTTGCGATGCGGCGATACTGCGCGCCACGCTATATGACAGCTTTGGGGCTGGTTGGCGCTTTGACCGGCTGGTTCAGATGATTTCTCGCGACTTCGGCGGTTTCATGCATGCGCTTGCGGTGACGATCATCGGTTCGCTCGTTGCGAGCGTCTATGCGATGGTTGTTGGCTTTTTGGCTTTTGTCGCGGTGATGGGCGGCGTGCTCGGCGTGACAGCCATGTACGGCCTGGGTGGCTATTACTATGACGAGCTCGAATTCGTGAGCTCTCTGCTGACGCTTGGGGCTGGTCCGGTGCTGCTGTTCATCGTGCTCGGGCTTGTGCTGGGGTTTATCGGCTCGGCAATTGGCGTGGCGATGCGCTTGGTGGGCATCAACGCGATGGGGCAGTGGTTCTGCCGTTTTGAGGTGAATCGTTGGGGTGTTTCTCAGGCGCCTCTGCCTGACGATGTGCCGCATCGCAACGCTGGATCTTGGGGTGCATCGACGGCTGCAACGCCGCAGGATCCCATGGGCGGAAACGCCGCGGAATCGCGGAAGGGTGCTCAGGAGCAGGATGCTGTGCGTGGCGCGGATGCTGTGACGGGTGTCACGGGCGGTGTTGCCAGGGCGGATGCCGAGATGGACGGGCGTTCTGCG
The DNA here is from genome assembly GCA_963559095.1 of uncultured Collinsella sp. Taxonomy (GTDB): domain Bacteria; phylum Actinomycetota; class Coriobacteriia; order Coriobacteriales; family Coriobacteriaceae; genus Collinsella. The sequence continues at coordinate 12,064 of CAUWJG010000002.1, forward strand.
GCGGCGGGTGCGCCGCCTGTGCCTGGGGTTTCCGGGGCGTCTCTGGAAAACGATGGTGTTGTACTGGCTGCCGAGCATCATGGCGGGCAGGACGGTCAGTCGGCACGTCCAGTGAGTGGCGGTATTCCGCTGCCCCCGGTTCCCGGATCTGTGATTGCTGATGATTCGGTTGGTGGCGGCGAGGTCTGCCCCGATGATCGTGCGTGCGGCTCTGGAGCTGAAGGCGATGTTGAACGGGTTGCCTCTGCCGATGCTGAACGGGCTGCCTCTGCCGATGACGAGGCCACGCATGATGAGGTCGAGACTGGCGCCGCTGAGGAGGCGCGTGAGCCGATTCCGCTGGGTCCCATTAGCACCGATGAGCAGGAACCCGAGCATGGCGGCCCGATTCTGCCGTAACTGTCTATAGAGGGCGTCGTGGCTCTATGAATGCGGCGACCGTGCTGCACTACATATGAAGGACGCGTGGATTTTTTTGCTGGCCCGCATCGCACTTCTGAGGCGATGCGGGCTGCGTGCGTTTGCGGAGGTTCGGATGCGCATGCGGCAAGCAGGGTGATTTGGAGAGGACAGGATTCAGGCAGCGTGTTTGGAAAGATGCGGGACAGCTTCATGAGAAAGTATAACAAGGTTTTTCTGCCATGCTATGCCCGTGGCGAATCACGTGGCGCGCAACATGCAGGAGGCATGGTTGAGCGATGCGGATGTGTGGAGCTCATGAGGTGTGCGGTGGCACCCAGACAAGCGGAGATAACTCGTTTATAGTTATCAAGTCTTTTCCTGCTTCGGGCGCACCTTCACGACCCGGAGCCGTTTGTCCAGAGGAGGTGACCACATGAAGGCTTATGAACTGCTGTTCTTCGTTGACCCCAACCTCGATCCCGAGACTCGTCTCGCCGTGATGAAGCGCATCGACACCACGATCGCCGAGGGCAATGGTAAGGTCGACAACGTCGACGAGTGGGGCAAGCGCAAGCTCGCTTACGCCATCGACAAGCTCACCGAAGGTGACTACACCCTCATCAACTTCCATGCAGACCCGGCTTCCATCGCGGAGCTCGATCGCGTGCTTCGTATTACCGACGCCGTGATTCGCCACCGTATCGTCCGTCGCGACGACATGGAGTAAGGATCTCGTTTTGAACGGCCTTTGTGCCGCATATGAGAGGTAGTGAGCTGTATGAGCATCAACCGCGTTAACATTTCCGGGAACCTCACCCGCGACCCCGAGCTGCGCGCCACGGCGGGCGGCACCCAGGTCCTGAGCTTCGGCGTGGCCGTGAACGACCGCCGCCGCAACCAGCAGACCGGCGAGTGGGAGGACTACCCGAACTTCGTGGACTGCACGATGTTCGGCACCCGCGCCGAGGCCGTGCGCCGCTACCTCTCCAAGGGCAGCAAGGTCGCCATCGAGGGGAAGCTGCGCTACAGCTCCTGGGAGCGCGACGGCCAGCGCCGCAGCAAACTCGAGGTCATCGTCGATGAGATCGAGTTCATGAGCCGCGGCCAGCAGGGCGATGCGGGTGGCTACACCCCGGCCCCGTCCTACGGCCAGCAGGGCGGCTACGCCCCGGCTCCCCAGGCCCCCGCGCCTGCCGCACCGGCCCCGGTGCCGCCTGCGGTGGACGTCTATGATGAGGACATCCCGTTCTAGGGATGCAAGGTGGTGGCGCGCGCCGTGTTCGGCGCGTGTCACCGAATGAAAGGTATTTTTGACATGGCTAATGATTACTCTGCACGTCAGCCGCGTCGTAAGTACTGCCAGTTCTGCAAGGAGAACGTCGAGTACATCGACTACAAGGATACTCAGCTTCTCCGTAAGTACATGACCGACCGTGGCAAGATCAAGCCCCGTCGCGTCACTGGCGCTTGCACGCAGCATCAGCACGACATCGCGAACGCCATCAAGCGCGCCCGCGAGATGGCTCTCCTGCCGTACGCCGTGCCCGTGGTGTCCACCCGCGGTCCTCGCGAGAAGAAGTAGGGAGGGTACCCATGAAAGTTGTTCTGCTCGATGAGATTAAGGGCAAGGGCGGCGAGGGCGACGTCATCGACGTTGCTCAGGGCTACGCCGAGAACTACCTGATTCCGCAGAAGCTCGCCGTTGCTGCTACCAAGGGCAACCTGAAGCAGCTCGAGGAGCGTCGCAACAACATCGCCAAGCGCGAGGCTGTCCGCCTTGCCGACGCCAATGCGCTCAAGGAGAAGCTCGAGGGCCAGAAGATCACCGTTGACGCCAAGGTTGGCGACGAGGGTGTTCTGTTCGGCTCCGTGACCTCTCAGATGATCGCCGACGCCATCAAGGCTCAGCTTGAGATCGAGATTGATCGCAAGCGCATTGAGCTTGGCAAGCCGATCAAGGTCGCTGGCACCCATGAGGTTGCCATCTCCCTGTACCGCGAGATCCGCGCCACCGTGGTCGTGCTCGTGGGTGTCACCGAGGCTGAGGCCGAGGAGGAGCAGGAGTCCGAGGAGGCCGCCGAGGCCGAGACCGCCGAGGTCGAGGTTGAGGCTGCTGCCGAGTAGCTTTTTGCTGCATAGCACCGCGTGTGCATCGATATGACGTCCCGTAGCTATATTCGCTGCGGGACGTTTTTGTGGCTGGCGATGGAATGAGCGGACGCTTGCGCAAGGACAGTGGGGCTGGGAAATGAGCTTCCTTGAGAAGCGTTGACGTTGCGCCCGGAATGCTGACCGGGCGGTCGTCGATCATGTTTGGGGGCGAGGTGGGGCGGAGGTGCACGATCGGCGCGGTTCGACAGGAAGCTGATGCGGTTTGGTGTTGAGGGCGGTTGGATTTGCATCGTCTGGGAGCCTCAGAACAAGGCACAAGATGTTGTGTTGCCTGGTCGTGTTGAAAACTAACGCGCTGTTGAAAATAGAGAAGAAGAAATCCACAGGGAGCGCTGCGACGACTTCCACCACGTTGGCTTCGGCGAGGCTGGCGCTTTGCGTGGTTTGCGGTGATTACAGAGTTGCCTGAAATATGCAGGAATCATGGAGGCAAAAATATAGTGATATACCTGCGGAAATAACTAATATGCAGGTTGTCACTCTGGTCTAATGCAGTCATGAGCTGGTAAAACGCAAAGATGGCTGCCTATCAAAATACCTGTGGAAAACCCTGTTCGTCCGCGCCCGCAAAAATGTGGAAAACGTTGATAACTACCATTCATGCAGGTGCGGCACATGTAGTTTTCCAACATGGCTGTGGATAGTGTTTTGGGCTCAAAATAGGGCTTGACGTGCTTGACGTGCCGTGGATTGGCGGGAGGCGCGTGACCGGACGACGCGGCATCGCAGTCTGTCGAGCAACTATTTCGCTCCTTGGATATGAGGATGAGTGATCGAAAAGGCATTCATGGCAGTCTGTGTCATGGCGGCATAACGGTAGCTGCGGCGTATGAGGTCGCCTGCTCAGCCTGATGTGGGCTCCACCCACACATGAGCTTCGTGCGTCCGAGCCCGCGGAACCCGCTCGTCAAATCTCGGCTCTCATTGACACGTTTTTCTGTGCTGCGGAGTCAAGGCGTAAAAACGGCAGTGCGCTGACCTGCGGTCTCGTAAACGCATGGCGCCTGTCTACTCGGATGTACCTGCAAAATGTATCAATGAGAGCCGAAATTTGACGAGCGCTCCGAAGGGCTGGCGAAAAGCCGAGGCGATCTCATCGGGCAATCGCTGTGCGCCATCCAAAATCCGACTGGCCCTGTGTCCGGCGCCTCTCGTGGTCAAGAGTGCGGCCGGCATGGCTCGTTGTCTGCCTTTTGCTCGCGCTCTCGTCAAATGAAGGCGGGTTTTGGCATGTTTTACGCGAAGTTGCGTCAAGCCGTGTAAGATCCAGCTCGTTGACCTGCAATTTCTCTACGGTAGATGAGCGGTCTACTCTGCTGACCGCAAAAAACGTGCCAAAACCCGTTCTCATTTGACGAGTAACCTCAAGAGGTTCGCAGACAACGCTCCGGCCAGCTCCTGTCGCCCGCTGCGGGATGTGTGCGGGGCAGGTGGCCCGGCGGCGCGGCTTGGCAAATTGCTGTGGACATGCCCGTTTGCGGACCCGTCCGTGAGCTCCGATGCCGTACTATGAGTGGCGTTGACGATGCGCGTCCGCCGTGGCGGATGCAGTGCGAAGAGGGAAGGAGTGCCTGTGGACGGCGGCGATTATTCATGGTCCCCCACGGCGGGGCCTGACCGTGCGGCCCGTGCCGGCCTGCCGAATAACACTGAGGCCGAGGCGAACGTCCTTGCAGCCATGATGCTTTCGGGCGAGGTCGTGGAAGAGGCGCTTGTCGAGCTGCTCCCCGATGACTTCTACCGCCCTTCGCACAAGACCATCTTCTCCGCGATGCACGGGATGTACGAGAGCAACACGCCCATCGATACTATCTCGCTCATCGACTACCTCACCTCAATTGACAAGCTCGATGCGGTGGGCGGCGAGGCGTACATCCTGGAGCTCATGGGCAACACGATGTCGCTGGCCAACTGGCAGCACCATGCTTCGATCGTGCGACGCGACGCGATGCTGCGCGAGATCATCGGCGCCACGAACCAGATCAACGCCTTGGCCTACGACGCGCCGCAGGATACCAAAGAGGTCATCGAGCGCGCCGAGAGCATGCTACTGTCCGTGACCGAGCGCGAGGTTCGCAGCTCGTACAAGACGCTGTCGGACTTCATGGTCGAGGCATATAACGAGGCCGAGGCCGTGGCGGCCGCCGGCGGCGAGGTCCACGGCGCGCCCACCGGATACCCGAGCCTGGACCGCATGCTCATGGGTCTGCGCGAGGGTCAGCTGGTGGTTCTCGGTGCCCGTCCGGCCGTGGGTAAGACCTCGTTCGCGCTGAACCTCGCTCTCAATGCCGCTGCGGACGGCTATACCGTGGGCTTCTTCTCGCTCGAGATGTCCGGCAAGGAAATCGCCCAGCGCTTCATTTGCGCGCAGGCCATGGTGAGCATGTCGAACTTCCGTACCGGCCGGATTTCTCCGCAGGACTGGGCCAACATCAACGAAGCCACCAAGGAGCTGTCCAAGCTCGACATCCTGATTGACGACACGCCGGGCACCACGGTGACCGAGATCCGCGCCAAGAGCCGCCGCATGCTCCACAACAAGGAGAAGGCCGTTATTGTGCTGGACTACCTGCAGCTGGTGAACCCGCCGGCGGGCAAGAACTACAACGGCAACCGAGCCGTCGAGGTGTCGGAGATGAGCCGTGGCCTCAAGATCATGGCCAAGGAGCTGGGCGTTCCCGTCATCATGCTGTCGCAGCTGAACCGTTCGCTCGAGGGCCGCACGGGCAAGCGCCCGCAGATGAGCGACCTGCGCGAATCGGGCTCCATCGAGCAGGATGCCGACATCATTTTGCTGCTGGACCGCTCGACCACCGAGGACGAGGCGGCGCGCGAGGATCGCCCCGATGCGGGTGTGACGCGCGTGATTGTGGCTAAGAACCGTTCGGGCCCCATCGGCGACGTGGACCTGATGTTCCTGCCTGCCTCGACCAAGTTCTATGAGCTTGACGAACACGCGGTGGAGTAAGGCCGGACTTGGGTTGACGCTACATGGCCCTCGGCCGCGACGCATCCCGCCATTTGTCGAAGGGTCGTTGCGGCAAGGGGCGGTTTGGCTGCAGCAATGATCTGTTTTGTTGCAGCGATGGGCGGTTTTGTTGCAGCGAGGGAAATCTATGAGCTTGGCGAACGCGGTTAGGCGCGCTGCTTTGGCTGCGTCTCTCGCCGTATAATACACGGGTGGGCGCTTTGCCCATCCGACAGGCGAATTGCGCGCGGCGCACGGCTGCGTGCGTACAGACAGGAGTGGTCATGCCGTCTACAGTATTGGTGGGAACCCAATGGGGCGACGAGGGCAAGGGCAAGATTTGCGACCTGATTGCTCCGGAGTTCAATTGCGTGGTGCGTTATCAGGGTGGTAACAACGCCGGCCACACCATCGTGGTGGGCGACAAGAAGTACGGCCTGCACCAGGTGCCCTCGGGCATCATGTACCCCGACTGCATCTCGGTGATTGGCAACGGCTGCGTGGTGAACCCGGCCGTGCTGCTTGATGAAATCGATATGTTCGAGGGCGACGGCATCTCCACCGCCAACCTCAAGGTGTCGGGCAACGCACACATCATCATGCCGTACCACATCGACCTGGATGGCGCGTTCGAGAGCCGCCTGGGCAAGAATCTCATCGGCACCACCAAGCGCGGCATCGGCCCGTGCTACCAGGACAAGATGGCCCGCATCGGCCTGCGCATGCAGGACCTGCTGGACGAGAAGATCTTCCGCGAGAAGCTCGCTTGCGCACTCGACCGCGTGAATCCGCAGCTCGAGCTCATCTTTGGCATGCCGACCTACGCCGTGGATCAGATTTGTGAGACGTATCTGCCCATGGCCGAGCGCCTGCGCCCCTACATTTGCGAGACGGGCCTGCTGCTCAACAAGCTCATCGATGAGGGCAAGAACATCCTGTTCGAGGGCGCCCAGGCAACCCTGCTCGACATCGACCACGGCACCTACCCGTTCGTGACCTCCTCCAACTGCACCGCCGGCGGCGCCGTGACGGGTTCGGGCGTGGGTATGAAGAACGTGGACCGCGTGCTCGGCATCATGAAGGCGTACATCACCCGCGTGGGCTCCGGCCCCATGCCGACCGAGCTCGATTACGAGACGAGCGAGGCTGGCCGTACGCTGACCGAGGTTGGCTATGAGTACGGCGTGACCACCGGTCGCCGTCGTCGTTGCGGCTGGTTCGACGGCGTGATCGCCCGCTATGCCACGAGTGTGAACGGCCTGACGGACATCGCGCTCACCAAGCTCGACGTGCTCTCGGAGTTCGACACCATCAAGGTCTGCGTGGCGTACGACTGCGACGGCGTGCGCTACACGAGCGTGCCGGAGCATCAGAGCGCGTTCCATCACGCGGTGCCCGTGTACGAGGAGCTGCCCGGCTGGAAGTGCGACATCACCGGCTGCCGCACCTTTGAGGAGCTGCCGAAAGCCGCCCGCGCCTATGTGTGCTACATCGAGAAGCTTGCCGGCTGCAAGGTGAGCTTTGTGGCGGTGGGCCCGGATCGCGAGCAGACCATCGTTAGGGACTGGTAGCGGCCTGCTCAAGCGCCGCATCTTGGGGCTCACTTTAACGGTCGCTGCGCGCGAGGCGCGCTCCCTCCTCGTTCACCCCGATCTGCGGCACGTGAGAAACCCGCTACGCAAACCGTTGGGTTGATTTGGCTGTGACCCGCTAACGTGGGCTGGGGGCAGCAAGACTGGTTGTGAGGAGGCGGGCCCGGGTCTGGGCCCGCCTGCGTATAAGGAGGACGCATGAGCGCACCCGAGAACACCATCGACATCCTGCTGCTGGGCAGCGGCGGCCGCGAGCACGCCCTGGCGGCCAAGCTCGCCGAGTCCCCGCGCTGCGGCACGCTCTACATCGCGCCTGGCAACGGCGGCACTCTCGAGCTCGGCGAGAACGTGGCTCTCGACGCCGAAGATCCCGCCGCGGTCGCCGACTTCGCGCGCGAGACCGGTTGCGGCCTCGTGGTCATCGGCCCGGAGGCCCCGCTCGTGGCGGGCGTCGCCGACGCCGTGCGCGAGGCGGGGATTCCCTGCTTCGGCCCGGGTGCCGAGGGCGCCCAGCTCGAGGGGTCCAAGCGCTTCTCCAAGGAGCTCATGGCCCGCGCCGGCATCCCCACCGCCGCGTACGGCTCCTTCACCGACGAGGAATCCGCGCTCGCCTACGTGCGCGAGCAAGGCGCCCCGGTGGTCGTGAAGGCCGACGGCCTGGCTGCCGGCAAGGGCGTCGTGGTGGCGCTCACGCTCGACGAGGCCCTGCAGGCCGTGCACGAGTGCTTCGACGGCGCGTTCGGCGACGCCGGCAGCACTGTGGTCATCGAGGAGATGCTCACCGGCCCCGAGTGCACGCTGCTCGCCTTCACCGACGGCAAGACCGTGCGTCCCATGGCGACCTCCCAGGACCACAAGCGCGCTCTGGAGGGTGACCTCGGTCCCAACACGGGCGGCATGGGGGTGTACAGCCCGGTGCCGATCGTCACGGACGAGGAGCACGCCGAGATGTGCCGCATCCTCGACGCGACCATCGCCCAGGCCAACCGCGAGGGCATCGATTTCCGCGGCTGCCTGTACGGCGGCTTCATGCTGACCCCCGCCGGGCCCAAGGTCATCGAGTACAACGCCCGCTTCGGCGATCCCGAGACCGAGGTCCTCATGCCGCGTTTGGCCAGCGACCTGGTGGAGGTCATGCTCGCGTGCGCCGAGCAGCGCCTGGACGAGGTCGAGCTCGCGTGGCGCGACGAGTGGGCCGTCTCCGTGGTGCTCACGAGCGCCGGCTATCCCGGCTCGTATGAGAAGGGCAAGGTCATCACCGGTATCGAGGATGCCGCCGCGATGAAGAACGTGACCGTCTACCACGCCGGCACCGCTGTGAACGAGGAAGGTGAGCTGGTGACCTCTGGCGGCCGCGTGCTCGACGTCACGGCGCTGGGCGAGACCTTCGAGGCCGCCCGTGAGCTGGCTTACGCCGCGTGCGAGAAGATCCAGTTCGAGGGCAAGACGCTCCGCCGCGACATCGGCCTGCGCGCGCTGCGCGGCCGCGAGGGCTGGGACGCGTAAGGCTGGGTTGCCTTTGCTGGCGCTTTTCTGGATTGGGCTCCTTCGCATAGGGATCATCCGCCGTTCGAGCGGGCTGTTTTCCAGTTGAATCTGCCGTAATGGGGCCGATTGAGCTGGGAAATAGCCCGCTCGATGTGTAAGAGAGATGCGTGGTTGGGCCACAGTGCCATTTTTGCTGCAATTGGACGGCCAAATTATTTGCAATTGGATGGTCAGAATACCTACAATTGGATGATCAGATTGTTTGCAATTGGACGGTTATATTGAAAGGGCAGGTAGCATATGGCGAATATGAAGTTGAACACAGATGCCTATCTGCCTCGATTTGCTGACCGTCTGATTACTCGGAAGTTGAGTTATGCCGGCGCGGTGGAGGTGCGTGGTCCCAAATGGTGCGGCAAGACTCAGACTGCGCTTCAATTGGCTGCAAGCTCATTGATGATGCAGGACCCGGACAAGCGAAGCGACTACCATTTGTTGGCGAAAACGAAGCCGTCTGTATTGCTCGATGGGGCTGTGCCCCGGTTGATTGATGAGTGGCAAGAGGCACCGGAGCTTTGGGATGCCGTTCGCTTTTCGGTTGATCAGACGGGCGAGCCGGGGCGATTTATGCTTACGGGATCGGCAACCCCTTCGAGCATGCCGTTGCATTCCGGAACGGGTCGTATCGTCTCAATTGATATGTCTCCCATGAGCCTCGCTGAGTCACGTGAATCTACGGCGGAGGTGTCTCTTGGCGCGCTCTTTGATGGCGCCACCGACATTCAAGGATATTCGGATTGCGATGTCGAGCGTATGGCGTACCTCATCTGCCGTGGCGGCTGGCCCCGCGCAGTGACGCTCAAGGATCGAGAGGCCGCGCTAGAAATGGCATTCGACTATGTCACGGCCATTGCTGAGCAGGATATTTCTCGTGCCGACGGCGTTACGCGAAACGCCCAATATGCTCGACTCATCATGCGCGAATATGCACGATGCACATCAACGCTCACCACGCAGGCAACCATGCTCAAGGATCTCAAGAAACGTGACATCGACCTTTCCAAAGAAACGGTCAATAGCTATTTGGCTGCGCTGCGCAGGCTGTATGTTGTGCAGGAGCTTTCGAGTTGGGCGCCATCGCTGCATGCCAAGACGCGCGTTACCAAATCCCCTACGCGTCACTTTGCATGTCCATCGATTGCGGCGGCGGCTTTGGGCTCCTCGCCTCGCTCACTGCTTATGGATACCTCCACGATGGGTATGCTATTTGAATCGCTCTGCGTGCGCGACCTTCGTGTGTATGCTCAGGTGAACGCGGGCGAGGCCTTTCATTACCACGACCAGCTGGGGCTTGAAGCGGATGCTGTGGTTCACTTGCGTGATGGCAGATATGCGCTGATGGAGGTAAAGCTGGGGGCTGCTTTTGTTGACGAGGGCGCGGAAAATCTACTGCGGCTCGCGCATAAAATCGACCAGTCGGTTATGGGCGCCCCCGCGTTTTGTGCGGTGTTGACACCGGGTGGCTATGCGTATCGTCGAGATGATGGGGTGTTGGTGCTCCCGATTACCTGCTTGACGGCATAGCAGATGGCCGTGCGCGCGGTTTTGCCGCCGGGCTGCTGGGATGCGATTGCGCGTGCACATGTTGCATCGAGCGAGGCCGTGTTGCTTGCAGTGTCCACATATCTGCGGGCGCATCGCCGAACAGCGTGGGTCGGCGAGTACAATAAGCGCTGGTACGTAAACGCGGCAAATGGAATCGGGGGCGTTTTCGGCGCTTCCGCTTTTGTGTGCACGAAGATGGGCCCGGCGCACGGCGGTGCGGCGGTGCGCGCGGGAAGTTCGAGGGGATAGCTGGGGGCAGCGATGGAAAGCGAGCAGTACGTGGAAGAGATGCCCAACGAGGCATGTGAGGCCGAGGTCATCGATGAGAAACAGGGCGCTGAGCAGGCGGCCCCGCAACTGGTGCTGGGCGACGACGATCCGCGCGATGCGAGCCTGCACGAGCACATCGTTGGCGAGGAGCCCATGTGGCGTGGTTCGTTCATGGACGTGCGCACGCTCGAGGTTGAGCTACCCAACGGGCGACGGGCGAGTCGCGACGTGGTGCGCCATCCGGGTGCGGCGGCCGTCGTGGCCCTGACCGAGACGGGCAAGATCGTGCTGGTGCGCCAGTATCGCTCGGCGCTCGATCGCGTGACGGTGGAGATTCCCGCTGGCAAGCTCGATCCTGGCGAGGATCCCGAGGAGTGCGCTCGTCGCGAGCTGCTTGAGGAGACGGGCTTCAAGGCGGGGCGCATCAACTTCCTCACCACCATGGCGCCAGCGCCTGGGTATAGCGACGAGCTGATTCACATCTACATGGCCACGGGCCTGCAGTTCGAGGGCGCCAATCCGGACGAGGACGAGTTCGTGAACGTGGATGTGGTGCCGCTGTCCGAGCTGATCGACGCGGTGCTCGATGGCAAAATCGAGGATGCCAAGACCGTGATCGGCGCGCTCGCCTGCGACGCGATCTCGCACAGGCTGTAACTGAACGGCCGGCGGATGGGGTGTTTCCTCCGGGCTGGTCCTCGTTCCTGCGGAATCGCCCGGACGAAACGCCCCATCCGCCGGCCAGCGTGCACCTTGCTTGCGAGGTCGCGTTGCGGGGGGGAGCGCCGAGGGGCCAGGTTGGCCGGCGTAAAAAGATTGATTGAGGGTCGTTGAGGTATGTTTAAACGTTTCCTTTCCTACTATGGGCCTGAGAAGGGGCTGTTTATCGCGGATACGCTGTGCGCGCTGGTGCTCGCGGGGATCGACCTGGCGTTCCCGAGCATCCTGCGCTCGCTGACCAACGGGCTGTTCACCGAGGGGTCGCAGGCCATCATGGGGGCCCTCAGCTACATCACGGCGGGACTCATCGCCCTGTACGCCATCCGGTGCGCCTGCCGGTACTTCGTCTCGGCGCAGGGGCACATCATGGGCGCCCGCATGGAGTCGCGTATGCGCGAGGAGCTGTTCGACCAGTACGAGCGCTTCAGCTTCGCGTACTTCGACGCGCACAACTCCGGCGACATGATGAGCCGCGTGGTGAACGACCTGTTCGACATCTGCGAGGCCGCGCACCACGTGCCCGAGTGGATCATCATCTGCGGCATCGAGATCGTGGGCGCGTTCGCCATCCTGTTCACCATCTCCCCGGTGCTCGCAGGGGCCATGGCAATCATCACGGCGGTGTTCGTCGTCATCATGGTGCGTCAGAACTTCCGCATGCGCGCGGTGTTCGCCGACAACCGCCGCCGCATCTCCGATGTGAACGCTCAGCTCCAGGACTCGCTCGCCGGCATGCGCGTGGTGAAGTCCTTTGCCAACGAGGACGCCGAGCGCGAGAAGTTCCGCGCCTCCAACGACCGCTACCTCGATTCCAAGGTGGCGCAGTACCACGTCATGGGTCGCTACCAGGCCACGAGCGCGCTTATGACCGGCGTGCTCTACGTGACCATCGTGGTGCTGGGCGGCTACCTGGTGGCGCTCGGGCAGATGACTGCGGTCGACATGGCGACGTTCGCCCTGTACATCAGCCTGTTCGCCACGCCCATCGAGACGCTCGTCAACTCGACCGAGAACTTCCAAAAGGCCGCTGCGGGCTTCCGCCGCATGGACGAGGTGCTCCAAACCGCGCCGGACATCCAGGATGCGCCCGGCGCCGCCGACCTGCGCATCACCGAGGGCGCCATCGAGTACCGCGACGTGTGCTTCTCCTACCCGGACGCCGAGGCGGGCGAGGACGGTGCCGCATCCGAGCGCCCGGTTATCGACCACATGAACCTTTCCATCCGCCCGGGCGAGACCATCGCGCTCGTGGGCCCCTCGGGCGGTGGCAAGTCCACCACTTGCTCGCTGCTCCCGCGCTTCTACGATGTGGCGAGCGGCTCGATCACCATCGACGGCCAGGATGTGCGCGACGTGACCCAGAAGAGCCTGCGCCGCGCCATCGGCCTCGTGCAGCAGGACGTCTACCTGTTCGACGGTACGCTGCGCGAGAATATCGCCTACGGTCGCCCCGGCGCCACCGACGCCGAGATCGAGGACGCCGCGCGCAAGGCCAACATCCACGACTTCATCGCCAGCCTGCCCGAGGGCTACGACACCGTGGTGGGCGAACGCGGCAGCCGTCTGTCCGGCGGCCAGAAGCAGCGCGTGGCCATCGCCCGCGTGTTCCTCAAGGACCCTGCGATCCTCATCTTGGACGAGGCGACCTCCGCGCTCGACAACGAGAGCGAAGAGGCGGTGCAAGCCGCGCTCGAGCGTCTTGCCGCCGACCGCACCACGATCATCATCGCCCACCGCCTCTCCACCATCAAAAACGCCGACGAGATCGCCACGGTGGAGCGTGGGCGCGTTGTGGAGCGCGGCACGCATGAGGAGCTTCTCGCGCGCGGCGGCACGTACGCTCGGTACTATCGAATGCAGTTTGAAGGGGCGCGGGCCCGCGACGTTAGGTAGGCTATGGCACTCAAGCAAAAACTCACGCCCGACGAGGTGGGCGAACTGTTCTCCGAGCTCGACGACTCCGGTGTCGTTGAGCTGGCCGACCGGCGGGCGGGCCGCAAGAAGCGGGCCGCCAAGACCCGGCCGCGCAAGAAGCGCGTGCAGATCGACCCGCTGTCCGAGCAGGACCCGTCCGGCTCCCACGTGGGGCGGACCATCTCGCGCACGGCGGCGTTTGCGATGCTCGCGGTGCTGCTGCTCGTGGTGGGCATGCAGATTGCCTATGGCGTGAGCCGCCGCTTGAACACGGCGAACCTGTCTGAGCGCGCCAACCAGGAGACGGTATCGCACGCCATGGAATCGGGCGTGGAGTGGGGCAACGGCTTCACGCAGTTCCCCGCGATGTTCACGGTGGACGAGGCGAACGAGAAGTCCGGCACCGTGGAGGTGTCGGTGGTGGACACCGATTCGCGCAACGAGCTCGAGCTGCTGTCCAACTCGCAGATCCAGGCCGCCGCGCTTGCCACAAACGCCCTGCTCAACGACAAGATCAACCGCGTGGTGTACAACGTGTACACTCTGACGGACGACGAGGGCAACTTCCAGCACGACCGGTTCTTCGGCTTTTTGCCGGCGTCTGGCACCCGCCGCGCCATGCTGACGTTCATCTGGACGAAGCAGGCGCCCGAGGCGGCCTCGAATATCGACTGGGAGCTCAAGATCGTGGGCATGGACGACAAGCTCGCTGCGGCTATCCAAAAGCAGGTGAACTCCGTGAGCGCGCTGGCCGAGAAGCCCGGCGTGTCGCAAAACGAGCTCGACGCCGAGCGCGAGGAGCAGATGCTCGACCAGCTTGAGTTGGGCGCGGCTGCACAGTAGGCCGGGCGCCCAGGCGGTGGGGCGAGGCAGCCGCGCGGCAGGCCTGGCCGGCGCGGTAGGGCACGGGTACACAGTAGGGCGCGGGAGCGCAGCAGGTCGGGCCGCGCAGCGGGTTCCGGCCGGCGCGGTAGGATGGGCGCCATAGTAGGGTACGGCCGCGCGGCAGGTCGGCCGGCGAGGCGTTCCCCCTGCCTACTGCGCCTGAGCCGTGGTGTTATCGATGCGACTCGTGCTGTTCGGGTGAATGGACATGCTCTGGAAGCGGTTTTCCATGTACGCGTTGTCGAAGTGCTCGGCGTAGAACTGCTCGACCGGCGAGCTGGGGGCCAGGCCACTCACGCGGCAGAACCAGCAGTCGAGTGCCTGGAGCGTCATGATGCCGTTAACGAGCATGAGCGCGGTCATGGCCGTGGTGAGCGAGTAGCGCCACTTCCACGGAATGAGGTTGATGAACGCCAGCAGGTGCGGCAGGCAGAACTTGATCCACACCACGCCGAGCACGCCCCACATGCACATGAACGGCGTGGAGGTGCGGCCGGCAAACAGGATGGCCATGGGGTCGGGGATGCCCGGGAGCAGCTCAAATGAATAACTCCACGCGATGGCGCCGAACGAGGTCTGCATCCACCAGCTCACGGCCGCCTCGAACACGCCGCCGATGATGGCGCTCACCAGGAAAATGAGCGGCCACGGCTTTTTATAGAAGCGGTTGAGGGCCACGGTGAGCAGCACGGCGCCGAAGCCGTAGATGGGGCTGAACGGCCCGAACAGCAGGCCGGCGCGGTCTTGGTATACGCCGGGATCGACCCACACCATGTGGAAGATGATTTCGATGATCAGGCCGAGCACGCAGCAGACCATGAATACCCAGAACAGGTTGAAGAAGTTCAGCTTGATATAGCCCTCGCCCGAGATGTCGCGCCCGAGCATGCCCTCCTCGGCAGCCACGCGGTCTTGCAGGTCGCGCAGGCGGCGCTGGAGCTCGCGTTCCTGGCGCAGGGCCGGATCGACGGTGGCGGACAGCGCGGTGAGGATGGTGAGCTGGATGAGGGGGCGCACCAGGTGCAGGCCGATGCCCTGGAGCATGACGTCGATGAGGATCTGGCCGACGGTCATGACGATCAGTGCATAGGACCAGCGACCGGCATCGCGGCGGTAGCTCTTGATGAGCGCCCAGCCGAACAGGATGAGCGCGACCGAGGACACAAACGACAGCACGGCGCCAATGCCCGTGACAACTGAGGTGAGCGTGAGGTCGGAGCCGATGAGCACCGAGCCGGGCTCTGTGACCAGGCGATACGCCATGATGCCGAAGTATGCGCCCATGAGCGGTAGCGTGACGATGCCGTCGAGCGCACACAGGGCACCGTATACCTTGATGATGAGCGGAATGGCGCGGCGATCATCGCTGGTGGGCGTATCGGGGTTGAGATCGTTGCCGGGCAGGTCGTAGTCGACGGGCTCGTTGGCGGTGATGGCGTGCGCCTTGGCTTTGATGGCGCTGCTGATGCTCTTGGTGTCCACGCTGCTCCTTGTGTTGCTATGTAGGCAGACATGATAGCGTATTCGCAGCTTATCCATGGGGAATCCGTGGATGGCGATGGCTTGTGGGGCGGCAGCGGTGGCTGGGCGCGGTGACGGGTCGGGCGCGCTGCTGGGCCGGCGCGCGCTGCTGGGTCGGCGTGCGCACTGTTGCGGGTTGGGCACGGCTGCGGCTCGCAAGTCGGGCCGATTGGCATCCCGGGTTCGGGTTCTGGCCATCTTGAACATTCCGGGTTCGGGTTTTGACCGTCTGGGGGCAAAAATGGAGCCTAGATGGCCCAGAGCCGAACCTTTTGCACGTGGATGGTCTGTGGGCGTACCTTTTGCACGTGGATGATCGGCATGGATGGCTGTCGCGGATGGTTGGCGTGGATGGCCGGCATGCGAACCTTTGTGTGCGGGCGCCGCGCCGCCGGGTTTGGGCGAGGCCGATGCGCTATGCTGGACGTTCGATATGATTCCGGCATGAGGGCGGTATGGGGCCTCATGTTGGTCGACGCGTGGCAACGGAAGGGAGGCTCATGGCACGGCACGTGGAGCACACGGCATTTGCGGCGTCGCATCCGGCGGTGCCTACTCTGTACGTGGCGCTCACGCTTGCGCTCGTCATGGCCTCGATGCAGCCGGTGCTCATAGGGTGCGCCCTCGTGGGCGGGCTCGTCTACGAGGGCTCCCTCAGCGGGCCTCGAGCGGTGTTTTCAAGCCTGCACTGGCAGCTGCCGCTCGTGCTACTCGTCTCCGTGGTCAACCCGCTTTTTGTTGCCGAGGGAACTACCGTGGCGTTTTGCGTGGGGGCGCGTCCCGTTTATTGGGAGAGCCTATGGTATGGCGCGGCAATGGGCGGCATGTTTGTGGCGAGCATCGTGTGGTTTCGTGTGGCGGCCGCGTTGCTGCCCATGGATCGCGTCACGGCGTTGCTGGCTAACATCGCGCCAATCATCACACTTATGATCTCGATGTCGATGCGCCTCATACCGCGCTTTGTGCGCCAGGGGCGCGTTGTCGCGGCCGTCCACGATGTGGCGTTGCCCGACGCGCGAGGCAAGATGGCCACAAGAATGCGTTTGACATCGGCGCTCATGGGCTGGGGTTTGGAGAACTCGCTCGAGACGGCGGATGCCATGCGGGCGCGCGGATGGGGCGCGGCGCGGCGTCGGACCACGTATGCGCGCATGCGGTGGACCGGCCGCGACGCCGTGGTACTTGCGGCTGTGGCGGCGTTCGGCGCGATAGTCGCCTTGCTTGCCTGGCGCACAACAGCGGCATATGCATTTTATCCCACGGCAACGTCTCTGGCGTGGTGGTGGGGATACGTGCCCTATGCTGCCTGGATGTTGATTCCGACAATACTGCATGTTCGCGAGCAAAGGTGGGTGCACGGATGATGAGCGGTGATGGGCGGTGCGCAGATGGCGCGGCCGGCTGCGGTGTTGATGCTGGAGCGGGGGCGCGGCGCGTGTCGGCCTCGATGCGCCCGTCTGCCGCAGCGGCGCTCTCCATCGAACACCTCTCGTTTGCGTATGACCGCGAGGGGTTGGCGGGGAACGCGGCCAGCTGCGTGCTGCGCGATGTGTCGCTTGAGTTGCCAGCGGGGGCGTTCGCGCTGCTTGTGGGCGGCACGGGTTCGGGCAAATCCACACTGCTCTCACTCGTGAAACCCGAGATCGCACCGCACGGCGTGCGCACTGGTGACATTCGGGTGAGCGGTGTGCCTGTGGAGGAGCTCGACGGCCCGACGTCGGCGCGCACGATAGGGTTTGTGTTCCAGCGGCCCGATAACCAGATCGTGTGCGATACCGTGTGGCACGAGATGGCGTTCGGCTTGGAAAGCCTTGGTGTGCCGCAGGGAGAGATGCGGCGTCTGGTGGCCGAAACAAGCTATTTCTTTGGCTTGGAGCCGTGGTTTCGCCAACAGACCGACGAGCTGTCGGGCGGGCGCAAGCAACTGCTTGCGTTGGCCTCCACGCTGGTGATGAAGCCGAGCTTGTTGCTGCTCGATGAGCCCACGGCGCAGCTCGATCCCATTGCGGAGAAGAATTTCCTGCATGCGCTGTTTCGTGTGAATCGGGAGCTTGGATGCACCGTGCTGGTGGCAACGCACAGCCCGCGCGCCATGGTGGACTATGCAACGTGCGCGTTTGAGCTGGTCGACGGCGCGGTGAGGCCCATTGCGGACATGGATGCGCTGCGAGGGTTGCCCGTGTTGCTGGATGAGCCAGCGGAGGAGGCGCCGTTACCTGCCGGGCAAGGCGCGGGTGTGTCATCGCCTGCCGAACATGGCGGGGTTAGGCGGATGCCCATCGCGCAGAGCGGGGTCGCGTGGCCGTCTGCCGCGCGCGATGCGGCCGCGCCGGCGCTTGCCGGGCAAGAACCGTTGGTGCAGCTTGCGAACGTGTGGCATCGCTATGGCCGCGATGATCCGTGGGTGATTCGCGGGCTCGATCTTAAGGTGCGGCGCGGCTCGGTCCATACGCTTGTGGGCGGCAACGGATGCGGAAAGTCAACCCTGCTCAGCCTGGTTGCGGGAATGGCAAGGCCTGCGCGCGGCAGGGTGCGGACGAACGCTGCCGTGAAGGCGCTTCTGCCGCAGGATCCCCGCGCGTTGCTTGTGGCGGAAACGGCCATGGACGAGTTGATGGAGTGGCATGTGGCTGGCGCCTATACGGCCGACGATGCGCGCGAGATGCTCGGGCGCCTGGGGCTTTCGCTGCACGCCGCGCGCCATCCATACGATTTGTCGGGTGGCCAGCAGCAATTGCTCGCGTTGGGAAAACTGCTGCTGCTGCGTCCGGAGCTGTTGCTGCTGGATGAGCCGACCAAGGGCCTGGACCTGGCATCTCGCCGGATGCTTGCGCGCACGCTGCGGCACCTGCGCGCGCAGGGGGCCGCAGTGCTCATGGCAACGCACGATCTGGATTTCGTGCAGCAGGCGGCCGATACGGTATCGATGATGTTCGATGGCGAGCTGGCCTGCACAGAGCCCGCGGCCGCGTTTTTCGAGGGAAACGTGTACTATCGCCCATAGCGTCCGTGGCGCTCGAACGGTTCATCCGTCCGTGTCGCCCGCGTTTGCAATCGCCATGAGGGAGGTGTTTGTCGTGAAACCACAGTCGTCGGCGGGCGGTCGCGCCTCTCGTGCCGAAATGGCTGCCGAGACGGCGCTGCTGCTGACGGTGCCCATCGCCATGGGAATCGCCTTTATATCCGGCATCGCTCAGACAGCCCTGCTTATGCTGCTCATGGTTGCGCTGGCGTTGCTGCTGTTCTTCCTGGGGTACGAGCGCAGTCGCCCGGCCTTGCGGCAAATCATGCCCACGCTGGTGATGGCGGCGCTCGCGGCAGCTGGGCGCATCTTGTTCGCGCCGGTGCCGAGTTTCAAGCCGCTGTCGGCCATCGCCATCATCGCAGGTGCGGTCTTGGGGCGGCGAGCGGGCTTCATGACAGGCTCCCTGGCTGCCCTCACTAGCAATTTCTTTTTTGGCCAGGGCATGTGGACCCCATGGCAGATGTACGCGTGGGGCATGGTCGGGTATCTGGGCGGCGTGCTTGCGGACGCCGGCTGCCTAATGCGTGCGGATGGCCGCCCGCGCCGTTTCGTGCTGGCGCTGGTGGGCGTGGCGTCGGGCCTGCTGTTCGGCGCGGTCATCAACCTGTACGACATCATCGGGTTCGTGCGTCCCTTTACCTGGCCGGGCGCGTTGGCGCGCCTCGCTGCCGCCGTGCCGTTCGACCTCGTGCACGGCGTATCGACGGCGGTGTTTTTGCTGGCCCTCTTTGGCCCATGGACCCGCCGCATCATGCGCGTGGTGCGCAAATACGATGTGCGCATGGACTAAGGTAACAATGTGCCAGGTACGGGCATCGTTTGGCGAATGCTGGGTAAGGTAGTACCATACACGTTTTTTCGCGCCCCCGCGCGTTGCCCCCTCAACATAACCCGGAGGTTCTATGCACGGAGACAACATCCTGCTCATGACGTTTGTCGTCGCGCTGGTCGCGGCGTTTTTGGGCGGCCTGATTGCGCGGGCGGTTCGCCTGCCGCCCGTGGTTGGCTATCTGCTTGGCGGATTGGCCGTCGGTCCCTTTACCCCGGGGTTCATCGGCGATTCTCATGCCATGAGCCAACTTGCCGAGGTGGGCGTCATGTTCATGATGTTCGGCACCGGCCTTCATTTTTCCTTCGACGACCTGATGGCGGTCAAGCGGGTGGCCGTACCCGGTGCGCTCGTGCAGGTGGTCCTCGGCACGTTGGCCGGTTGCGGCTTGGGGCTCGCGTTGGGATGGTCGCTGGAGTCGGGCGTGATGCTGGGCCTTTCGGTTTCCATCGCCTCAACGGTGGTGCTCATCAAAAACCTTGCCGATGCCGGCCTATCCGATAGCGAGGGCGGTCGGATCGCCACTGGCTGGCTCATTGTCGAGGATTTGGTGACCGTGGTGATTTTGGTGGTCCTGCCGGTGCTGTTTGGCCCCGGCGAGGCGACTCCAGGCGCAATCGCGCGCGGTTTGGGCGGCGCGCTCGTTAAGACCGCGCTGTTCGTGGCGCTGATGTTCGCGGTGGGGTCGCGGGCGCTGCCGAGGATGCTCATTCGCATCGCGCGGTTCTGTCCGCGCGAGCTGTTCCAGCTTGCGGTTATCGTGGTGGCGCTGGGTACCGCGTTGCTGGCCGCCGTGCTGTTTGACCTCTCGTTTGCGCTCGGGGCTTTCCTGGCCGGTGTCGTGGTGGGCGGATCGAAGATCTCCCATCGCGTGGCGGCGGAGGCGATTCCGTTTCAGGACTTGTTCTCGATCATCTTCTTTGCGAGCGTGGGCATGATGGTCACCCCGGCGTTCCTGCTGGGTCATCTGGGCGAGCTCGCGGCGTTGCTCGCCCTGATCGTGGCTGGCAAGTGGCTCATCAACATGGCGCTTGGCGTGCTGTTCCGCACGGGTGTGGGCGCATCGCTGACCATCGCATCGGGTTTGTCGCAGATAGGTGAGTTCTCGTTTTTGATTGGTCGGACGGGCATGGCGCTGGGCGTGCTGGGGCAAGACCAGTACAGCTTGATCTTGGGCGCTGCGGTGATTTCCATCGCGTTGAACACGTTCGTATTCAAGCTGCGTGTGCCCGTGGAGCGCTGGATGCTTGCGCGCCCGGTGTTCGCGGAGCTGTATGGCGAGCCCGTTCGGGAAGCGGACGGGCCGGGCGCTCCGGATGCCGCGGCCCGCTCGGCGTGTCGTTGCGGCAGCGTTGCCACGCACGGCTCTGGTGCGATGTCCGGCGTGAGCGAGGCTGAGGCGCTGCATGCGCTGGATGGCTTGGTGGATGCGATGCCTGGCGTGAGTTTAAGCTGGTTGCAGGTGGAGGAGCATGCCGCTGCGGCGGGGTTGACGCTGGCGCAGCTTGACCTGCGGGCGAAGACCGGCGCTCGAGCCGTGGCGATGAGCCGAGCCGGCGAGATGGCGCTTGCGTTGGAGGCGGACATGCCGTTGTGCGTGGGCGACGTGCTGGGTTTGGTGGGAGAGCCCGATCAGATCGAGCGGGCCCGCGTGTTGCTGGGGGCAACCGGGGTGTAGCGCCGGGATTTCTCGTTTTCCCGCTTGCGGCTTTCATGGCGAGGCACGGGGGCCTTTCGAGGCCTGCTCGACAGGCCCTTGCGCCACAAAGGTTGCCGCTCTATGTCCCGCGCTTGTTTTCGCCTTGCTTGCCGAGGCGGGCGCGGCGTTGGGCCTGCTGTTCGGCGCGGTCATCAACCTGTACGACATCATCGGGTTCGTGCGGCCGTTTACCTGGCAGGGGGGGGCGGCGGCGCGCTTGGCTACCGTCGTGCCGTTCGACCTCGTGCATGGCGTCTCGACCGCCGTGTTCCTGCTGGCCCTCCCCGGTGCTGGCGGCAATTTTGCCCGTGTGGCGTTGTTTTAGACGGCATCAGGGGGGATGCGCTTCGTTCTCGCGCGTGAGTCGGCCGCACCTACGGCAGCCGTCGCCTACAGCTCGATTTCCAGCGTGACGGGGCAGTGGTCGGAGCCGTAGATGTCGTTGCGGATGCCCGCGGTATGCACGCGGCCGGCAATGACATCGCTCACCAGGAAGTAGTCGATACGCCAGCCCGTGTTGTTCTTGCGCGCGTTGAAGCGGTAGCTCCACCAGCTGTAGGCACCCTCGAGGTCGGGGTTGATCATGCGGAACGTGTCGGTGTAGCCGGCGTCGAGCAGCTCGGTGAACTTGCCGCGCTCCTCGTCGGAAAAGCCCGCGTTCCCGCGGTTGGTCTTGGGGTTCTTGAGGTCGATCTCGTTGTGCGCGACGTTGAAATCGCCGCAGGTGACAACGGGCTTGCCGGTTTCGTCCTCAAGCGAGCGCAAGAACGCTCGGTAGGCGTCGTCCCAGGCCATGCGTGTCTCGATGCGGGCGAGCTCGTTTTGCGCGTTGGGCGTGTAGACATCTACGAGCCAAAACTGCTCGAACTCGAGGGCGCACACACGGCCTTCGGTGGCCGCCGTGGCCACCAGTTCAAGTGCGTCATCGGAGAGCCCGGCGGCGCGGCCGGCGTCTAGCACGGCCTCGGCATGGCGGACGGACAGTGGTTCCTCGCGGCAGAACACCGCGGTTCCCGAATAGCCCTTGCGCTCGGCGTAGCTCCACACTTGGTGGTAGCCGGGCAGGTCGAGCTCCACCTGACCCTCCCGCAGCTTGGTTTCCTGGATGGCGAGGATGTCGGCATCGAGCTCGGCTGCGATGTCGGTGAAGCTCGGCTCCTTTTTGAGGACGGCGCGCAGGCCGTTGACGTTCCACGAGGCGAGACGGTATAGCTTGGACATGAGTGCTCCTTTGCGTGAAGTTTGTTGGTTAACTATACAAGATTGGTATCGTTTCGCGTAGAGGCGGCGTGGCTGGGGAGCGGCTGGGGCGGCGCGGCGGCCGTCTTGGGGAGGCTGGCTTGGGGCTGGGCCGTTTGGGACGGCGGCTGAGATGTTGGAGGCCCGGTGTTTGGTTGGGGCGCAAACTCTTTCGTGTGAGCGGTGGCTTTGTGCGCTGTGGGCTTGGCATGCGGGGTTGGCGGAGGTCTGGTGGGGCCGCTCGTCAAAATTCGGCTCTCGTTGATACATTTTTTGCCCGCATGCGGGTAGAGAGTGAATGCGGGCCGAGAAAGCACCAGGTCAGAGGCTTACGGTGAAAGTGCCTTGCTTGGAACAATCCGAAAAAGTGTCAACGAGAGCCGAATTTTGACGAGCAAGATGGCGCGGCTGGGAAAACTCCATTTGCCGGACGGGTGTCGGGTGGCATTGGCGCGGGGTTGTTTCGTATTGCGGTGCCCGAATTGGGAAAATCGGCAAAACGAGGCTTCGGATACAAGAATTGTTCACCCACGTTTGCCCATACACACGAGTTTGCCCGGACCCGATTCGAGCGGGCTGTTTCCAAGCGGTTTTACTGAAAATGGGGGCGAAAAGGCTGGGAAAGAGCCCGCTCGCCGCAGTTGCCGCCCCTGCAGCCGCGCCGCCCTTGCGCCCAACCTCTCCCGTGGCCGCAGCCCCTTTCCCGACCTGTCCCGTAACCCCGTCCCTTGCCACGCCCGCGCGGGGCGTCCTGCGCTTTTGGCGATGCTCGGCTTTCGCACGGTAACGGGTATCGAGCTGGATACAATAGGGGGAGCGATTATTCTCGAAAGGATTTTCATGGCACGCGATTCAAAGGTCTGGCGCTGCGGCAAATTCGAGCTCAAGTTTGACCGCCCGCGCATCATGGGCGTCCTGAACGTGACCCCCGATTCGTTCAGCGACGGCGGCGACAACTTTGATGCCGAGACCGCCATTGCCTGCGGCTTGGCCATGCTCGATGAGGGCGCCGACATCATCGACGTGGGCGGCGAGTCCACGCGCCCCGGCTTCACCCCGGTGACGCCTGATGAGGAGGCAAAGCGCGTGCTGCCTGTGGTCCGAGCGCTCGCGCAGGCAGGTGCGGTGGTTTCGATCGATACGCGCCATGTGGAGGTGGCGAAGGCCGCCGTGCGCGTGGGCGCCTCGATCGTGAACGATGTGACGGGCTTCACTGATCCGCGCATGGTCGATTTCGTGAGTGAGAGCGATTGCGGTGTCATCATCATGCACGCGGGCGAGGTGTCCGAGGTCGAGCCCCCGCGTACGCACACCCCCGTGCAGCTCGACACATCGGCCGCTGCGTTCATGGCGGAGAAGGCCCGCCTGGCTGCCGAGGCTGCCCGCGCCGCGAGCGCGACGACCGGCAAGCCCAAGCGCGGCATCAAGCAGAAGTTGACGGGCGGCCTGGTGCAGCCGCAGCTGCCGTTCGGCGATGTGCCGAACGGATCGGACGCTGTGGCGCTTGCCGCCGCTGTACAGGGTGCCGCCGCTGTCGCGGTGGAGGCTGCGGATGAGGGCGAGCGCGTTGCCCAGGCCGCGCCAACGGCCGAGGTGTCCGGCACGTCGGGCGCAGATGTCGCCGCGAGCGCGACGAACGGCGACGACCTTGCCGCCATCATGGCTCGCTCAGCGATGCGTGTGGGCGCCGATGCGCGCACCTCGCAGCTGCGCCGTTTCACCCTGCCCGACTCAGCGCCGATCATGCGCCGTGTCATGGGCTTCCTGTCCGACCAGGCCCGCACGCTCATCCACGCGGGTGTGGATCGCGAGCGCATCTGCCTCGATCCTGGTCCGGGTTTTGGCAAGGATGCCAACGAGGACATCGTGATCCAGCGCGAGATGGGTAAAATCGCCTCGCTCGGCTACCCCACGCTGTGCGCCGTGTCGCGCAAGCGGCTGGTGGGCGCTATCTCCGGTGTGGGCGACGCCAAGGACCGTGACATCGCGACGTTCGGAGTGTGCCTGGGCGCCATCGAGCAGGGCGCCAACATCGTGCGCGTGCATAACGTTGCCGGGTTCGCCCAGTTCCTGAACGGCTTTTGGGCCATCGCCCGCCCCCAGCCCCGTCGCGCCTACGTGGCGCTGGGCTCCAACAAGGGCGATCGCGAGGAGAACTTGCGCGCGGCGCGCGACCTCATCGCGCAGATTCCCATGACCTGCGTGTCGAGCTGCTCGCGCATTTACGAGAGCGAGCCTGCCTACGAGACGAAGCAGGAGCCGTTTGCCAACGCCGTGGTGGAGATCAAGACCGAGCTTGCGCCGCTGATTCTGCTCGAAGAACTCATGAAGGTGGAGCAGACGCTGGGTCGCAAGCGCGTGAAGAGCCGTCCGAACGGCCCGCGCGTCATCGACTGTGATTTGCTGTGGATGGACAACGAGGTGCACGGCGGCAACCGCCTGCGCCTGCCGCATCCGGGTCTGGGCGAGCGCGACTTCGTGCTCGTACCGCTTGAGGACCTGATGCACAACCCGGCGCGGTTCTTCCGCTACGAGGGCATCGACGTCAAGGAGCCCGAGGACCGCGTGGGCCATGTGGTGGCCGAGCTGGGGACGATGTAGCCGGAACCCCGGTGGGCGCCCTTGGTTTGGCGAGCAGGGCGGCCGTGGCTGTCGGGCGGAGCTTGTGGTGCAGGGCGGAGATATTTGCTGTGAAGCAGGTCGCGATTCCTAGTTTTCGTGACCTGCTTTTGCTTTCTTGAGGCCGGGCGCGCTGTGAGTGTAAAGCCAATTTGCATAAAATAATGCGCATAGCGCATATCGTTCCACTCCGGGAACTCACCTAAACTTGTTAATAACCAACTTAAATATTAGTTAAATACGTAATATAGCAGGCGGAGAGGGAGGAATCCCACTCCGTTGCCGGTCGTTGGACGGTCACCTCTTTTTTTCGAAGGTGACCTGTTAAAATGCATATGTATAAAAGCATAAAATCGCACTACTCTATCGCAGCTTAAACATACCCAGAGTGTGCACAAAAGTCGGATATATGGAGACGACTATGGATAAGCTGTGCGGGAATCAACACGCTACCAGCGGACATAAAGCGGAGCATGCGCCCACGACGGGTAACGTGCGCGCGAGCAGGGAGTACCGGTTGGAAGCGGATCGCCATTCGGACGCAACACCGCCCGCCCGGTTCGCTCGTGTAAAAACAGCCGTGCGCATTGGGCTGGTTGTCGCGCTTGCCTACATCTTGACGGTATCGAATGTGCTTTCGCCGCTGGGCATGGCCCTTGCACGTGCGTATGCCACAGACACGCCGCTCGTCACGTCTATCAACCGGGATGCGCGCGCGGCTGAGGGTGCTAGCGCGAGCACTGCGGATGCCGCCGGCTCTGATGGCGCATCGGCCGCATCAGACGATACGGAGGGTGCGTCTAGCCAGCATGAAAATGCGATCACCCCTCCCCACGAGAAAAATGAGCCTGTAGCATCTGGGCAGGGTGACGATGCGAAGGGCGCGGGGGATGCGTCGGGCGCAGGCGAGCCGGTGAACGGCGGCACCTCGGATGACGGGGCTGCCGGTACGATCGACACTGCGGATGATAATGACGCTGCGGAAAGTGCGGGCGATGGAGCGGGTGCGGGCGAATCCCCCCATTCTCCGGGCGGCTCTGATCAAAATCCTTCCGGTCAGGATTCTTCTGCCGATGCCCCCGCGGGTGACCTCGTGATGCCGCCTGCGGGCTCGGGTTCCATCACGAAAAACGACATTTACCCCTACATCACGGTAACTGATGCCGAGAAGGTTTCCGACAATGCGTGGCTTGCGCGCAAAGGTAGCGATCCCAAGCTGGTTGTGAAGTTCGATCTGGGTTCGACAAGCGGCTACTACGGCACCGCCGATGGCGGCAAGTACCTGACGGTCACGATGCAAATTCCGTATCTCATCCTGGAGAGCGACGGCACGATAACCCAGGTCCTCGACAAGGCGGAGTGGGAGAAGGTGCCCGAGGCTCAGCGGGCGCGCCTTGCCGTGACGCCCAAGCTGGACGAGGGGTGGGTCTACTACGACTCGGATGGTAACGAGATCGAGAATGGCGCCCAGATGGGCGATGGCCTGACGGGCACCATTGCCATGCAGTATCTGGGCAACGGCGACGGCCAGTATGGCAACGGTTCGGAGAACCCGCAGATGTCGGTGCATTTCATCGGTAAGGTGCCGGAG
The DNA here is from genome assembly GCA_963559095.1 of uncultured Collinsella sp. Classification (GTDB taxonomy): domain Bacteria; phylum Actinomycetota; class Coriobacteriia; order Coriobacteriales; family Coriobacteriaceae; genus Collinsella. The sequence continues at coordinate 38,603 of CAUWJG010000002.1, forward strand.
AATGCGGGCGCGGACATCAAGATTGGCATGAAGTGCACCCATATGTTCAACGGCAAGGACACCGTTGACGGCAATCTCGATATTTCGGCGGACGAGAACCCCATGGAGTATCCGGCCATGCCGCGCCTGGGAACTTTCATCAACAGCAACCTGACGTGGGAGCAGACGCTTGAGCTGGTGGATGTGCCCGTACTGTGGGATACGTATAACTACGTGGTGTACAAGGTCACGGTGACGAACACCTCGGAGGACGCGGATTCGGATATCGAGCGCTTCAATCTGAACTTGGAGCCTGAACCCGATCTCGCCGCTCCGCAGAAGCACTTGCAGCAAAAAGATCTTGCGGTGTGGCAGCTCGATGCGCAGGGCACGCCACAAGAGGTGACGGACCCCAGTACGCAGACGACCAACCTGGTGGGCCAGCCGGGCAAGGGCGGCGTGCTCATCTACGACGTGACGGATGTGAGCGAAGAGGCGCTCAAGGAGCTCGACACCGATCGCTTCTCGAACGCCGACAAGCTCTTGGGCGACCCCATGCCGTATCTGATTCCGCAGGCGGGCAGCATTTACACGGAAATCAAGGCGCCCGAGGGTTCGCTCCAGGGTGGCAGGGGCGAGAATTCATCGCGCTCATATTACGTGGCGTTCCCTTACTCCACGAACCTGTACGCTCTGGGCGGCATTCAGCCGAGCGTGCTGCAGAGTTCGATTGCCACGGTGTGCTTTGGCGCGAACGGCATGTACTCGTGGAGTATCGACAGCCCCAACATCAAGGCGACCTTCGAGGAACCAAAAATCGAGCTGACGCAGCAAAAGCGCGCCCGCGATCTGAACACGAGGAAACTCGTTGAGAACGCCGACGGCCTGGTGGGCTGGGAGGGCAGCTATATCATCGATGGGTTGTCCACCAAGGGGGCAAACATCCCGGTGTATGGCCCCGAATCGGACGGCAAGGACGCAGACGCGACCGGCCCCTACGTGCTCGACATCATCCCCACATACTACGATCTGCAGAGCCTTGATTTTCAGGTGTCCGTGGACAAGGCGCGCAAACTGTCGACGCGCGTGGTGCCCGAGTGGTTCGACGCGGAGCGCGGCCTGGCGCAGATTAAGCTGGATGACGGCTCGTGGCGTAGCCTGAATGCGACTCCAGTTGACCTGGGCGAGGTATCCGAGGACGGCGCGTCTTGGAACACGTATCGCATCGGTACGGCGGTCGATGGGTCGGGCGCGAGCGTGGGCGACCTGATTGCGCAGGTTGAGCGGCAAACGGGCAAGCGTTGGACGCGCGAGGTGCGCTTCCTGCTCTCCGATGGGCTGCCCGCCGACAAAGACCTGCCCGTGCGCATCAAGGTGAACGGCGTGCTCGGAGCGCCCACCAAGCGGGGCTTTACCAACACCATCGTGACGCACTACGGTCAGCGCCACTGGAACGTGAAAACAGCGACCGAGGACGCGCATTACACGGTGAACCCGCGCGAGTCGAAGCCCGATACGGCGGTGTACTCCCCGGTGATCGAGGTGGCGCCGACGGTTACGGCAACGGGTCATACCGAGTTTCCGGGTGGCCAGGGGCAGACCGAGGGGCAGCGTGTTGAAATCCCGCTCACGGTGGGCAACTCGGGTTGGAAGTTCGGGTTGGGCAACACCTCGCAGTCGCACATGCAGCCGGCGCGGTTCGAGACGACTCCGCTGCCTTTTGTGGACGTTGATGGCAACATGTTGGGCTTCCGCGTCGAGACGATCACGCTGAGCGCGGGCCTGCTGGCGCAGAGCAGCATCAAGCAGATGACGCTGCATTTTGAAGATGGCGGCACGCAGACGCTTAAGGGCAGCGACATCGCGGCGCTGGTTGATCCGGCGGGCACCGGCAACGCGCTGCTCACGCGCGATGCGCAGTGGCCAAACGACCTTCTCACGCATATCACCATCGACTTCGACTCGATTTCAGGCGGACTGGATCCGGCGAAAGCATGGGTGGATATGTCCGGCGTGTCAACGCGCGTCGCGGACTATCAGGTGACGGGCACGCTTAAAACAATGTATACCGGGGACTTCGACACGCCGGAGTTCCAAAAGTCCGCGAACGCCACAGCGATGCTCTCTACGGTGAAGGCCGTGATGGATGTGTCCACCCACGGGCGCTATGTGGATGTAACCGAGGCGACCGATCCCAAGGTGCCTGCCAACACCGACGGCAACCAGACGCAGATTTCGGTGCCGTACGATCGCGACTTCCAGCTGTGGGCGCAGCTCACCAACTCGGGCATTTCGCCCTTGGACGATACCGATGTGACGCTGGCGGTGCCGCTTGAGTATGAAACGGGGATCATGCAGGCCGATGGTTCCGAGGCCGAGGCATGGACGGGCTTCCATACCACGCGCGTCACGTTGACGAGTGAGTTCTTGGACGCGTGGGATGAGTTTGGCGAGATCCGCCTGTATGACGCCGACGACATGGGCAAACCGGCGTGGGTGCTCCGGCCTACGAAAGACGGTGCGGCGTTTGAGGATGAGCGGGGCGCGCGTTACGAGCGCACCGACGGTGGTGCCGGCGACCTGGTGATCGAGGAGGCCGCGTGGTTCGATGCGGCGGACGATCTCAAGGCGGTGAAGCTGGCCGGATGGAAGGGCATGGCCACGGGCTCCACAAGTGCCGAGCAGCGCGTGGTGCTCGACGGCTTTGAGGATGCGGCGCTGGGGCATGCGCATGATTTGCGCGCACGCACGGTGAACTACTTCTCGGGCGTACGTCCCGATAACGCCGATGATCCGTTGCTGGCGAGCGCGCCCGCCGGCGGGCTGTCGGAGGCGTTCGCGCAGCTGGGCATGGATGCCATGACGCGCGCCATGCGCGTGAGCTACTCGGATGCCGGTGAGGTGTGGTCGGCCTCCTCCAATGACGCCACCACGGTGTACGTGAGCAAGATGGCGTTCGACGTGTCCGCCCGCGCGGCATATTACGATGGCGCGGTGGGTGCCGCAGGGGCGCGCTTCACGAGGTCGTCCACGCCTGATGACGAGGGGCATTATCGCAAGTTTGCCACGAGCTCGGGGTCGTATGACGAGACGAACAAGACGCTCGAGATCGGCTATAAGGCCATCGGCTCCTATCTGCTCGACTTACGTCAGTACACTAACGCGTATAACGTGAACGCGGATCGCGCTTGGGATCAGGAGCAGGCCGATATCGCCGAGGATGGCCACGAGTACGGCACGCTGCTGAGCGGCAAGACCTACAACACGGCCGCCCATGTGACGCTTGCGCAAGATCTGCCCGAGGACGGTTTCGACGCGTACTATATCAAGATCCATCCCAACGCGCTGGGCTACCTCGAACGCATCGAGGTGCGGTACAGTGACGGCACCACGAGCGTGACGACGCCCGACCAGTGGGGCGGGGCCGAGGCTGTGGAGCGGGACGCGAACGGTGCGCCCTTTGTGCGCATCGGGCTGCTGGGCAAGGACGGCGTTGATGTGTCCGGCGGCGACGCCGCGAGCCGCGATGCCTTTGCGGACTACGGCGACGATGACTTCAAAGACGGCGCGTACCAGAAGCGCACGGTGGACAAGATCATTTACACGCTCGACATCAACAAGGCGCAGTATGCGGATGACGCGCATACGCAGGCGAACAACGTCGATTTCGGCACGTGGTACACCCCTTCCGATGCAGCGACAGCCTCGCTTGAGGTCACGGGCCGCTTCTTCCGCGACGATAAGCGCGATAAGGAAAAGACGAACGCGGTGACGTGCGCCGCGTTGGCCATCGGCGGCGCGCATGCGGCCACGCAGCGCACGGGCGCACGGGCGCAGGAGCGCTTCACGGACGCCAAGAACGCGCGCGGGGTCTCGGCTTGGTCGTATCAGGACACATCGTGGGATAGCAGCAACAAGAAATATGACTACAAGATGGGCCACATCGAATCGACCGCGAAGGTCGATGTGAGCGTGGACTCGCACTATGTGATGAAGGGCGTGCACGACGACCTGAAGATCGACACCTATCAGACGGTGTATGGCGATGAGAACGTGGCCTATGGCTCCGACCAGCACTTCTCGGTGTCGTACTATCGCAAGCACGTGCCGTATACGTCTGACTATTTCCATAGCCACAAGTCTCCGGACTATTACTACGACGGCGGGTACGACCGGCGCTCGGGTGATGACTGGGGTGCCGATCGCGTGGCCTTTGCCGACCATGTGACGTTTGCGGACGAGTTGCCGCTCATCGACGAGAACGCGGTGGATCCGGCCATGTCGGAGTTCTACGGCTTCTTGACCACAGCGGTGCAGCTGGCGGGTCAGCCGGCAGGCAAGGATGATGCCTTTATTGAACACGCTACCAAGGCGACGTTCACAACGAAGAAGATCAAGCGGGGCGCATCCGGTCAGCTGAGCTTGATCGATGGCCGCACGATAGAGGTGTCTGGCGAGGAGCTGCGCAACCATCGCGAAGCAGACGGCAGCATCTACATCAACGCGGCTCCCGACGGGCAGGCCGATGCCCCGGAGCTTAAGACGGTTGCCAGCGCGTACGACCTCGCGCTGGAACGCGACGAGGTGCTCGTGAGCTACGAGGTCGAGCTGTAGAACCTCGGCGGCGACGCGGACGGCTCGCGCGAGATCGCGCAAACCCATGATGCCGAGGCGAGCGGCGCGAGCGCGGACATCGACGTGCGCGTGTATGGCCGCCCCTACGTGTACGCTGGGCAAAAGGAGAGCGCCAAGGAGGACTCGCTCAACACGGCGAGCGTGACAAGTGCCACGTCCTATGCGCCCGAGACGCCGCTGACGTCTCAGGACAACGGCTATTACAGCTACTCCGGCGGCGACACCAAGACCGAGTCCGCGCGCGACCAGGCGTACTTCCTTGGATACCTGGTGACGTTTGACTCTACGCCGGACATTCGGATTGCGGGCAGCCAGCACATTTATGACTACAAGGCCGACAACAACACGCCCACGACGGCGCCGTTCGAGGTGCGATACAAGAACCGCGATGACGCCGATGCCGGTGCGGGCCGCTCGGCGCGCATCGACGGCGTGACGCTGCACGTGGATGTGGACGACCCCGAGACGGACGACCCTTATCAGGGGATGTATCGCCTACGCAATCTCTACATTCCCCAGCAGTTTGTGGGCGCGGCTGCCGGTGGCGCCGCAGACTGGTTCGAGGTGGCCCAAATCACATTCAAGACGGGCACCAACAAGACGCTCGCCTTTACGTTGAAAGACCTGCTCGACCAGGGCTATTTGAGCAGCAAGCCCAATGCGGACGGCATGTACGCGGTGGACGTTGAGCGGATGCTGCGCGAGGACTTTGCCGCCACCTCGCCACAGGGACTGGTGGGAACGCATCGCGGTCTGGACGCGACGGACACCCTCAAGGATGCAAGCGGTGACGGCTGGGTTGGCAGCGCCTGGGACCTCACGTACGCCAAGCCGTTCGTGAGTGATGTCTCCGTGCGGCTCGAGGCCGTGGCGGCCGACATCGCCCAAGACGACTCGGTCCTCGCGGGCGGGCAGTGGCTCTCTCCCACGAAGGCCGAGGACGGCGTGGCCTTCTCCTTCGACGGCATCTATGTGGACCGTACGGCGGAGGACTTCAAGGCGGCAACGGGTCAGGATGACAGGTGGAACGAGACGTCCACCCCGACTTTTGGCAAGCAGTACGCCAAGCAGGGTGTTGGCTTGGAGCACGTATGCCGCGTGAATACCGAGGATCCCTCGAGCATCGACCCCAACAGCACGGAGCACCCTAAACGCACCGATACCGCCATGTATCTGGTACATAACCTGGTGGCCCATCCGGATGTGGTGGTGGAGCGCGGCGTCGAGGTGGCGCAGGCCGATGGCACGAGCGGGCGCTTCTTTGCCTACGACCGCGACGACGCATCGGTGACTGAGCCCACAACCCAAGATCCGCATGCCGGTGCGGCAAACAACATCCCCAATGGCGCGCTGATGCCCGGGGACTATGTGGAGTACACGGTGCAGCTGCATGCGGCGGAGCCCGCGCAGGCCGATGCCGCGCTGGGTGATAGCCCCGTGCCGCTCGAGTACACGCAAGGGCGTTTCACCGTGCCGCGCGGCCAGCGCATTGTGGGCTGGGAAGAGGTCGCAAACACCACGGGCCAGACGGTGAGCGCCGAGTTCGTCGAGGCGGACGATGCCGATGGTGACGGCTCGCCGTCCGAGCGCCGCGAGGCCAAGGCAAAACAGGACTACTCCCTCGATGAGGCGGGCGGGGAGTCCTACGAACTCAACCGCAACCTGGTGTTTGCCGTGGGCGCATGGGATGAGGACAACCCGGATGCAAGCCAGATTCCCGTCGGCACGGGTGTGACGCTGCGCGTGATCACACAGCTCACCGACGAACTCCAGGGCGATGCCGCAGCCATGCAGGCGTATCAGGACACGGCCAACGAGCCCTTCGTGGAGGATGAGCCGGCCTTTGAGGACAAGCGGGTCACGGCCGAGTTCATCACGACGACCATGCCGAAGCACGGTTATGTGCAGGCGCGCTACCAGACGAACGGGAACGTGAAGCCCTATGAGGGCACGATGGCCGACAGCTGGGACCACGATGTCGAGACGCCCGCCGGTGCCGGGGACGAGGACTACCGCGTCACCCATACGGTCGAGAGCACCCGTGCCGACTTGGACGACCGCCTGCAGACAGGCATGGCCACGCGTTCCAAGACGCGCTTCTACGAGCACCCGGATGGCTCCGGCGAGCAGGCCATCGCCATTGCCGGCGAGTTCACCGAGCAAGCACCCACGGGCGGCATCAAGCAAAACGACGGCAGCCCTGCCAAGCTCACGGTGTCCGGTATTCAAAACCGCACGCGCCATACGCAGGATATGACGGTGAGCGTGAGCTTCATGTCGCGTGTGAAGGGCTCAAAGCCAGGCACGACCACCAAGGACTACCAGGGCTTCGAGTTGACCGAAGCGCCGCATATTCCCTATCCGGATGGCATCCCGACGAACAATGAGCGCAAGCCGGTGCTCGTCGAGTACTACGATGCGAGTGCCGACGGCGGTGCGGGCGCATGGGTGACCGAGGATAAGCTGCAGGAAACCGCGCTGCCGACCTCGACTGAGGAGGCGGCTTCGGCGGCGGCGCGCAACAGCCATGAGGGGCCGTTTGGCTGGCTCGTGGACCTGTTCACCCCTAATGAAGAGGATCCGATTGGCCCCTCTGAGGTGGTGCGCGCAAGCAAGACGAAGTTCCACAGCGTGCAGGCGGTACGCTGGACGTACTTCGACATCCCGGCCACAGCCGAGGATGGCCTCACAAGCTATAGCCTGCCCAATGTCGAGCTCATCGGCGTGGGTCGTTTTGCCGACACCCGCCCCGCAACAGGCGAGATCGAGCTCAACGACTCCTTTGGTGCCGAACATGTGGACCTGGGCGTCACGCATCGGCATAATGAGTCGGGCTCTGTGTTCGATGCGAACCCGGACGCCGCCGACGGCATCGTGCATGACGAGCGCATCGTAAAATACGACGAGCAGGCGCGTTGTGATTTTAAGGTGTGGCGCCGCACGCCGATTTTGACGTTCCAATCGCAGGTGTTCCAGGACGATGCCCAGGCGGCCGCGCCGTGGGATCCGCAGGCACCGCAAAAAACCGGCTACGTGCCGGGTGAGAGCTTCTGGTACAAGGAGACGCTCTGGAACATGCCCGCAGGCACGAACAGCGGTGCTCCCAACCTTGAGGGAGAGCTGTACAACCCGGCGATTTACGTGAAGATCCCCACAAAGTACCTGGTGAACAAGGGCGGCGGGGCGTACACGCTCGACGCTTCCAAGGTGAAGCTCTCCTGGGTTGATCACGAGGGCGCACCCGTGGAGGGCGCGCGCGTTGCTGCCGTCGAGCAGGTGGCAGATGCCGTGGACGGTGTCGAGACGGGTGAGCTGCCGGATTACGGCGGCAGCATGAACTACGTGTCCACCGTGGCCGATAAAATGACGGGCGCGTATACGGACGACACGACCGCCAAAGGCTATTTCTCCGACATGAAACCGGCGGATGCGGGGGTGTCCAACAGCACCGATTTCGCTCTCTACAAAATCACGTTTGCAAACGCGGCGAGCGGGGGCAACGTGCCGACATGCATGAACGTGGGCGACCGCATCGAGGTGCGCTATGAGGTGACGGCGGCTACCGACGGTCTGCCGCAGGTGTACCTGGATGCCGATGGAGACCTGGACACCGACACCGACCGCTCGCCGGCGTACTTCCCGCGCATCGGTGAGTACTTTGCGGGCTACCAAGACGGTCCGAACCAGGTTGTCAACCCGCTCAACAGCGAGACGGGCGATGGATTTGGCGCACATGGCTCTGATGGCGTATTTGGCGACAACGCCATCAAGGTGAACAATGGTGGCGTTCTTATGGACATGGACGCGCTGCTGCACGATGCCGCCTTCAGCGGCGACAAGCCTGAGCAGTCCGACCGCTGGGAGGCCTTCGACGCCTCCCTCACCTACATCCCGGGCTCGGCGGTGAACAAGACGGACACCGCCGGCAGCTACCAGGGCTATTACCTGTATGGCACTTCGGGCAACAACGGGGCGTACCTCGATATGGACGTCAAGACCGGCGTGTTCCAGCAGGTGCGCTACACCCCGCGCGCGGCCGGCACCGACGTGGCCTCGCGCGACATGCTGCCCGGTGACGTGTGGCTCATCACGCCGAACACCACACCGGGCAACACCGGCCAAGAGAGCGACAAGCGCCGCGATTGGGACGTGTTCGTCACGAGCCCGCGCACGCGTGGCAATACGGCGAGCGCTCAGCAGCGATGGGGCCACACGGCACCGCTCGTGTGGAGCCAGGCGAGCACGCATATGCAAAAGGCTTGGTTGGCTGCGGCGAGCGACATGCAGCCGGATGAGTCGGACTACAAGCGGGCTCGCGCCTACGAGCCGAGCGACCTGGCGCTGTCCAACGGCAGTGTGGAGGACGCCGCCTTCGATCCGCATTATGCCCCGTGGCCGCACGGCGGCGACAACGACAACGATAATTCGGTGGGTGAGTACGCCTACGACCATAAGGGCACGGTGCTGGGCAAGTATGCGGCGGCGCTGCAGTACAACCAGGACTTCACGACCTCGCTGCAGGCGCTCAACTACGGCGACCGCACGCTGGACGGCGTGGAGATGCTCTACGTGATGCCGCGCGGTGTGGAGCCCAAGTTGGCGGAGGGCGCAGCGCCCCAGGCGGGCGATACGCTGAACATTGGCGCCACGGCCGAGGTGCTCGCCTCCTCAGCGGGCGAGACGGGCACGGCAAGCGACCCCAAGGTGCTCGAGGCGTATAGCGACGCCAGCTCCGCGCTCGAGGTGACGGTGGTGCAGACGCCCTACAGTGACTTCGCGGGCTTCTATGCGCCGAGTGATCCTCAGGATCCGGGTTATTATCGCGATGGCGCGCAGCTCAAGGCGCAGGCGGAGGACCTCTCCCGTGATCCGGCCCGCTCGAGTTATGAGGCCAAGAAATCGAACTCGAACGACCGCACGTCGCGGGCGTATGCCGAGAGCTCGCAACCGTGGGTGCTCAAGGTGACGGTGAAGGCTCCGTTGGGCAAGTGGTATGGCCGCGATATCGACGGCGATGCGCGTAACACGGCGGATGCGGATGGCTATGCAGGCGATGCGGGTTACAAGATCCGCGTGAACCTGCCTTCGCATGTGTTCGCAAATAACGAGGCGGGCACGTGGAACGACCGTCTGCTCGTGACGCCGTGGGATGATTCTGCCGCAGGCGAGCCGAGCTCCTCGAGCTCGTATTTCTCGGTGATGGATGTCGATCACTACGAGGGCGCGAACGCCAAGGCGGCAAACCTCAACGACCTCCAGGTCTTTGGCATGGACTACATGTTCACGCACGACGACGTGGGCGCGGCTTGGGAGCTCGCGCCCTCCTCGCCCAACATGCCGAGCGTCAACGGTTATTCGGTGCTCAACAACAGCGTGTTGGCGAGCGCGGATGCGACGGGCGGCGCCGGTGCCGTGGCGGACCGCACGGCGGTGGGTTACGATCGAGCGGGAAAGTCCGGCACGCTGTGGGCGCAAACCGGCACGCGCGCCGTGATGCGCAAGCCGTATGTGCGCGCATGGGATACCGTGGGCGATGACGGCGTGACGGGGGCGCGCGAGGAGTACTATCTGGATGCCGACTACGACGGCGCCCAGCTCAACGTGCATGTCGAGAACCGCTACTGGTGGGACGATTATGCCGCCACGCGCGAGACGGGCGCCTCCTATGATGCCTATGAGGGCGCCCGCCATGGCTATGCCACCGATGGCGGCCAGAAGGGCGATTTGGTGCTGCCTGTGGTGACCACGGTGCTGCCCGAGCACATCGTGGTGGTGGACGAGCACGGCAAGCCGTACCCGACGGATGGCAAGCGCCACCCGCTGACCAATTGGGGTATGTCCACGGCCGTGGCTGAGGACTACCAGAAGGGCAACAACGCCATTGCCACCAGCAATGAGGCGGCTATGGAGCGCTATGACGCCGAGGTGTCCTACGAGGAGGTCGCGCAGGATAACGGCGCGCCGGCCAAGCGCTATGTGGTGCGCTTCATTGCCAAGGACCCCGAGGGCGGCTGGAACCGCCCGCAGGGCAATATCGGCGCCGCGCCCGACGCCAATACGGAATCGCGCATTCCGAGCGGCGTCTTGAACACCTTCTCGTTCCAGATCTCGACCGTTGCCGCGCCGACCTACGATGGGGATCATCCCGAGACGGGCCGCTCCTACGAGAACGTGCGCACCTACGTGACGAGCAAAATGGGCGGCTACCAGTTCCTGAGCGACGAGGATGTGCCGGACAACCCCTATAAGGTGGGGGCGCCGGCGCAGGCCGAGCGCGCGTACCGGTGGGGCGGCAACGGTGCCGAGGGCGATGTGCGCCTCGACGCCTCGGTCGCCACATATACAGCTGGATCCAGCAGCCTCACGCTCGGCGTGTTGCCTCATGACGTGATCGACGACGGCCCGGATACGGTGTCCGGACGCCAGGATAATCGCATTCCCGGCTATGCCGAGCGCTATCGCGAGCGCGCGACGGACGGGCTGACCCCCGGCATCGAGGACTACACGTTCCGCACGCGCCTGAACCTCGGTGACGGCGTGGCGGCGGCGCTCGATGGAGATGCCGTTACGAGTGACGAGGATCCGTTTGCCCGTCGCGCTTCGGGCCTGCCCGATGCGAGCGCAGACGATGGCCTGCTGGCAACATTCAAGCTGCGCGCCTCGGTACCGCGCCTGGTTGCCGATCACGCCGTCGAGTTCAACCCGGATACCGATGTCCCCTCGCTGGAAGATAACGATCTGGCGCATCCGGCAGGAGCCCGCAAGGCCGGCCATGGCGAGCGAATCGGCCGCGATGGCGCGGTGAGCTCGGCCAAGCCGGACTCGGATGGCTCCGTGCCCGCATCCGAGCCGCTGCAGTATGGCGATACGCCGTGGTACCGCGCGACGCTTGCCAACGATTCGGGCGGCGAGCCCGCGTATTCGGGCGCCGTGCTGCACGGCAAGCTCGTGTTCGCGGTGCACCTGCCGCGCCAGGTGAGCTTCTACGATAAGCGGCAGCTCACCGACGGAAACTTCACCGAGGGTGATGCGGGGCGCTTCTACCTGGAATGGACGCACACGGACCGAATCACGGGCAAGACCGTGACCGATAAGCTCACGCCACGGCAGCTGGTTGACAGCGGTTGGTACGTGCATGTGCGCGAGGTGCCCAACTGGGGCGCTAACGACTTCACGCAGGAGGACTACGCCAAGCCGGACACGGATACGCCCAACGATGATGGCACCGACCCTACGGCGAAGCCGCGCGATCATGAGGGCGAGACGCTCGTGTTTGAGTTCGCCGCGCCCAACGACGCGACGGATGGGGAGTTCGCCGCGTACGGGACGCTCATCTCCGCCATGCGCGGCGGCGTGCACGCCGATGGCTACTTTGGCAGTGGCGACGTGCTCACCCTGCGCGTGAAAACGCGCGTGGACAACGTGGGCGCCGAGGGCATCGAGGATTTGACAACCGATTGGCTGGCCGATGAATCGAGCTTCTACGCCACGGTGCACGACCTGGATGGCGCCGACTGGCCGGAAGGGACCGAGCCGGGTGAGGACAGCTGGATTCGCGGGTTCACCCATGTGGGTACCAGTGAGGTCAAGCCCATCTACGACCAAGACTCCGACAACATCTTCGAGCGTCCACTTGCCATGCAGCATATCGAGACGTTCAAACTGGAAAACCAGGTGAGCGATGCCCCCGCCCAGACCCGCGTGAGATGGGGCTGGCCGCTGCTTGCGCAAAGCGCGGAGCAGGACTTCGACTGCGACCAGGATCTGACCGATGTGTACACCTCGGCGCAGTCTGGCGTGTTTGCGATCGCCAAGCCTGCGGCGACCTCGCGCATCGACACCAAGGCGCATCGCGTGCAGGTGACCAACCCTGATTTGGGCAGTGGCGCGGCTGACGACGCCCACATGAAGGGAGACCAGTATATCCTGCTCGATCAGGCGGTGAACACGGGTGCCGCCGTGAATAGTTTTGTGGTGGATTGGGAGATCCCCTACCACGGCAAGGGCGAGTCGAGTGTCGAGGGGCCGGCGGTGAACGACCCGCTGTTCAACTCGCGCGTGCAACAGGTCGCCACGGGCGTGTGGGAGATCCCCGGCTCGAGCGTGGAGGCCGACGCCAGCGCCGATGCCCTGGCAAAAGCCGCCTACGAGCAGGCGCTGCGCGTGTATGTGCTCGTGCGCACCGAGCCCATCAGGGGAAGCGAAACCATTTACGACAACGTTGACTACCCGCAACCGGGCACTTCTGCCGATCGCGCGAGCTACGGGGATGGATCCTGGCGTGTGGTGGGCAGCCAGACGGGATATCCCGTGCGTCGTGCCGACGGCACCAAGGAAAATGTGACGATCGATTTGGGCGACCCCGCAACACCGGGCGCACTCAAGGACAAAGAGGGCGTCAAACAGATCCGTTGGGTCATCAAGGCCGAGCACGCGGCCGACCCGCGCTCCGGTCTGGATGCGGTGGCGAGTGACGCTGGCGCCGATGCGCTGCCGGTGCCCACGGGCTTCCGGCTGGATGTGGACGCCGTACCCGACGATCCGAACCATGCGGAAACGATCGGCAAGCAGGAAGCCGACGAGCTCGACCCGCGCCGCCAGAACATCGGCTGGGAGTGGGCCAAGGACGCGCAGGGTACCCTGCTCTACGACAAGCAGGGCGACCCGCAGCTCGTCTACGAAAGTCCCATGCCCGATTCCTTCTTGGAGCATGGAGCGTTCGTGCGTCTGGGCGGCTCGGCCGACAAGACGTTCCACCTCAACCACTTCATCCAGACGCCGCTGCGCTACGACGACACGAAGTTCATGCCGAGCGAGCGCTCGAGGGCCGGTTACTACCGCGATGAGGAGAGTCCGCAGCTCGGCATCGACGTGGAGCAGTTCTACTTCACCGGCGGCCCCAAAACGGGGTATGAGTGGAAGGAGGGCGTCCCCTCCATCAACGTCGGCATGTCGAAGATGATGAAGTATCGGGTGACGCTGCGCAACTTTTCAACCGAGGAGCTCGAGGCGATCGGCAAGCCGGAGCTCTCGGGTGACACCTGCACCAATCCAGACATCTCCGTCATGGTGCCCCTGATCTCGGCGTTGATCCCCGACGACGAGCATTTTGCGTACGTGCCGTACGAGCAGGTCAAGGACAACGCTGGCCATGTGCTAAACGACGGCTTCCGCAAGGACAAGACGCAAAATCCCGACGGCACCACCAAGCCGGCGACCAACATCGACAAAGAGACGCCTCGGTGGACCTACTATGCGCAGGGCGAGGGCGTGGAGCAGGACAGCGAACTGCCCGTTTTGGAGAGCACGAGCGTCGGCACGGACAGCGTGCGCGCCAAAGAGCAGCTGAGCGACGACCTGGAGCACAATCGCCAGTACCTCTCGCTGCACTTCACAGGTCCCGACGACGGCACGGGCGAGAGCCGTGGCATTCTCAAGCAGGGGCAGGAGCTCGTGTTTGAGTTCATGATGCCCATTCGCGACGACGCCGCGACGGTGACGTCGAACAACCTGCTGAATACGACCGGCTACGTGCACAAAGAGGGGAGCTTTGCCCCGTATCTGCCCGACAACAGCGATTCGCACGAAACGACGAGCTTCGTGTTGGACACCCGCGACGCGAACCTCGACGGCTCGACGAGCCACGTGGTGCTGGCGAAGAACCTGACCGGCCTCTCGTTTGCGAGCGTGGAGAACAGCCGCGACAGCAAGACGGCGACCACGCAGGTCGACACGCTGTTCACCAAGGACGTGCACGGCGCCGCCGCCGCGCCGGAGGGTACGGATTACACGTACTCGGTGCGCGTGACCAACCTGAGCTCCAACGAGAACATGGCGCACAACTATATACGCCAGGTGGTCTACGACGTGCTGCCATACGAGGGCGACACCGAGATCAAGAACCTGGACAACAGCACGGGCGAGCGGGTGCCGCGCCTGTCGCAATGGAACGGCTGGCTCACCGATCTGGGTGAGGATGCGGCGGCGGGCGCAGGTGCGCAGACCGGCACATCGCCGGCGATTCGCGTGTATCTGAACACACCGGGCGACAACGGCGGCGAGGCGCTTATCGACCCCAAGGATTACGAGCTGTGGGTCGGTCCGTTCACGAAGGACGGGGCGGGTATCGAGCCGGCCGGCGTGGACGAGCTGCCCAACATCAGCTTGCTGGACGACAATGACCTGCCGCAATGGGTGCAGGATCATCGTGCCAACAAGGGCGATGTGATGCATGCGGATCATTTTGTGACGCTCAAGGAGCTGCAGGAGCATGTGTTAGCGCACCCGGAGCGCGAGGAGGAGCTGCGCAAGAACGTGCGCGCCATTTGGTGCCAGGTGACCAACGACGACCTGCACCTGCCCGCACAGGGTTCACTTGAGTTGCGCTATGACCTCCATGCGCCGTTGAACCTCCCCAAGTTCCTGGGCGACACCACCAAGAAGGCGCCTTCGGCTGCCGACAAGGAGTCGCCGCTGTACCAGCGCTTGGCCGAGGCGGCGCAGTGGAACAGCTTCTTCGAGTACTTCAGTCAGGACGGTACAAACGAGGTGCAGGTGCACACCGGTGAGCTCTCGCAGGCCGGCGTCATGGTGGATGCCCCCGAGAACCGCGGCTACCTGGGCGACTACGTGTGGCTGGACGCTGATTGGAGCCAGAAGGTCGACGACACGGCCTCCGGCGCTGCGGCGTATGAGGAATCCAAGAACGGTCGCGCACTGCTGCGCGGCGTGCGCCCGAATGGAACGGCGTTCGACAACTCCGCCTCCCTGCGTGACCTGGATGGCGACGGCGCGCCCGACGACCCGGGTATCAACGGCGTGCGCGTGGAGCTGCTGAACAAGCACGGATTGCCGGTGAACCGCAACGGCGAGGCCGTGAAATGGCTGGACGGGATTGGCGTCCACCAGCAGGGTCTGTGGGTGGTGTGCGATCCGCAAACGGGCGAGCCCATCAAGGACGCCAGCGGCTCTTACGTGGTGGCGGAGGCCGGCGGCCCGCTCTCCTATACCACTGAGAGCGACTACTACGGCAACCCGGGCTATTACATGCTCTCCAACCTGGCGACAAGCGATGATTCGGGCAAGGCGCTGACCTACCGGCTGCGCTTCACGTTCCCGGAGCGGTACGCCGGTTATGCGGTGACGACCACGACCACAGGTGACGGCGTGGACGTGGCGTGCGCCCGTGAGCAGGACGCAAACGGTGTGGAGCGCCTGGTGGCGACCACCGGCGAGATCAAGCCGACGCCCGTTGCGTACGATAAGGACAAGTTCGCCAACGGCGAGGACGACCCGACGCACGACGCCTACGATGCGAAGGCGGTGTCGCACGACATCGGCATCGCGCTGCCCGTGCGCTACGGGGGAACCGCCTGGCGCGATGACCTGCTTGCCGATGGCCTGACTGCCGCCGAACCGGTGGACGGGCGCCTGGACAAGCAGGATGCCGCAATTGAGCAGGAGGCCCGCGTGGCTGGCGCCACGGTGTCGGTGCACGAGTTCGATCCGGCAACGCAGGAGGCGGGCGCTGTGGCACTCGATGCCTACGGCAATCCAGCGACCATGACGACGGGCGATGATGGCCGCTTTGGCTTCACGCTCAAACCGGGCAAGCGCTACGTGGTGATGGCGACGGTGAACAAGCCGCTCAAGCCGACGCCGCTGCTGCATGAGATCGACCCGACGATCGAGGCTGACGACAACGACCTCTACACGCTGCATGGCAAGGCGCGGACGCACGAGTTCACGGCCACGGCGCCGGTGACGGCCGCCGGCGCGCCCGACTATGTGACGCCCGGTAACCCGAGCTCTGGCTACAAGTCGCAGGACGTGCTGGGTCTGGGCTACGTCGATGATGGCATGGGCTTCATCGGCAACACGGTGTGGAACGACCTCGACCAAAATGGCCTGCAGGATGCCGGCGAGCCCGGTATCGAGGGGCTTGAGGTCACGCTCGAGACGTACTGGTGGAACGCCGACGCCGATGACGGCAAGGGTGGCAAGGGCGCATGGGAATGGCTGGGCGCGGGTTCGAGCCAAACGACGGCCACGAATGCGGCCGGTGCCTACGCGTTCCGCGTGCCCACGTACCTGACGCATCCGGACGATGCCGCCAAGCCCGAGGCCGAGCGTCGCGCCGTGCTGGCCGGCTACCGTGTGCGCATCGACCGCGCCGCGCTTGAGGCGCTGGGGTATCCCTGCGTGGTGACGCGCTGGAACAACGGCGACGACGAGCTCGACTCCGATTTGAAGCGCGAGCCTGAGACTGCGGCCGACGGTACGCTTGCGCACGTCATGCACCAGCGGGATGTCGGCGGTCGGATTGTGGTCGCCGCGCCTGCGGACGACGCTACGGATGAGTCGGTCAAGCTGGATGGCCCACTCGGTGCGGGTGCATACGATGTCTCGACCGGCTTGGCGCGCGAGGACGTTGATGCCGGCCTGGCGCTGGTGGCAACCAGCGCGATCGAGGGCGTCGTGTGGGAGGATGCCGACCGCGACGGCCTGCAGGACACTGCGGGCGATGAGGCCACCGAGCAGGGCATGGCCGGCCAGCAGGTGCGGCTTGAGCAGTGGTACCTAGATGGCAAGACGTGGAAGCGCAACGAGCAGTTCGGCGACGCGGCGACGCCCGGCGAACTGGTGGCGGTGACGGGTGCCACGGGCACCTACCGCTTTGAGGATCTGCCCACGGCGCACGCGGATGCGCAGGGCGAGCTGCATTTGGCGGCGTACCGCCTGCGTTTGGATGCGCTTGCGCCGCAGCATCTGCTCACGCGCTACCATGCCTCGATCCCGGGCAGCCCCGAGCAGGACACCTCCGCCATCGATTCCGATGCGCGCGGTGTGGATCTGCGCATCAGCGACCGCGATGCCTTTGTGGCCGGTAA
The DNA here is from genome assembly GCA_963559095.1 of uncultured Collinsella sp. Lineage (GTDB taxonomy): Bacteria > Actinomycetota > Coriobacteriia > Coriobacteriales > Coriobacteriaceae > Collinsella. The sequence goes on from CAUWJG010000002.1 coordinate 56,107, forward strand.
GCCGCTCCAGGGCACGCGCCCCAACAAGGGCCAGGTTATCCTGGCGGCAAAGGATGCAGACGGCTCGGCGCTCGTCGGCGCGACCGATCCTGCGACGGGTGCATACAACATGCTCATGGCCGACGCCACGCTGACCGACGACGCTGGCGCGCCGTATAAGCGCGGCGGTGATGTGGGCCAGGCCAAGGCCGAGGATACTGCGATTTCGGGCATGCTGTGGCAGGACCTGGACGACGACGGCGTGCGCGACGCGCAGGACGTGTGGGTTGACGACGATGGCGATGCCCAGGTGGACGCGGGTGAGATGCGCGCCGAGGCCGGTGTGGCCGGCGTTGCGGTGCGTCTGGTGCGTTATGTGGCCGACCCGGCGGCCGATGAGGGCTGGACGCTCGACGCCAGCTTTGAGGGCGGCGCGGGCTACCGCGAGGTCACGACGGCTGCGGACGGCTCGTACGCCTTTGATGGGCTCGAAGTCGCTCGGGATGGCGCCGACGGCTCGATGACGGCCTATGGCTACCGCGTGATGCTCGCCGACGCGCCCGGCGTGAAAGATACGTGGCATATCGGGCGCTACCGCCAGGGCGGTGACCGCACGGTCGATTCCGACCTGCTGCCGAGTGGCGAGCTGGTGGATGTGAGCTCCGGCGAGGTGCTCGTCTTGATGGACAAGGCGGACGACTCCACGCCCGATGCGAACCGCATCGAGGCGCCCGCCGCGCTGCCCACGGATGGCTCGACGGTTGCCTACGACGTGCTCGCCCCGCGCGAGGTGGCGCACCGCGATGGCGCGCTGCTGGTGCGGCCCGAGCAGGATATCGCCGGTTGCCTGTGGGCCGATGCGGACCACGACGGCGTGCGCGAGCCGGGCGAGGCCCCGCTTGCCGGCAAGGCCGTGAAGTTGCAGAGCTGGATTCTGCGCGATGGCGCGTGGGAGCCGTATGGCGTCGATCGCCTCGCGCTGACGGACAACGATGGTCACTACCTGTTCGGCAGCCTGCCGGTGTCCGTGCGCGAGCAGGGCGTGGAGCTGCTGTGCGGCTACACGCTCACGGTGAAGGGCGGCACCGGGCCCGATTCGGTCGGCGGCTTGCCGGTGACGGCCGTGCAGGTTGACTCGCCCGCGCTGGACGGCGCCAACTCCAAGGTGCACCGACCGGCGGCAACGGGGGAGGACTTCGCCATCGCTTGGGATGAGAAGGACGCCGCCGAGGAGGGCCGCCGCACCATGGACGGCAAGCTCGTATTGGCGGGCGTGGAGCATGCGGACTCGTATGCCGAATACCATATCGGCGGCTTCGATATTTCCGCGGGCGCCAGCGAGCTGCGCATGCACGGTGGCTTTGGCCCGTTTGGCACCGGCTCGCTCGCGGGCGTGGTGTGGGACGATGCCAGCTACGACGGCTTGCAGGATCTGGACGAGGCGGGTGCTGAGCATGGCGTGGCCGGCGTGGCCGTGCACGTGACGCAGTGGTACCAGGCCGATGATGGCGCGTTCGTCCAGAACGAGGGCTTTGGCAGCGGTGCCGACCATGCCGTTGAGGCCACGACCGACGCAGAGGGCCGCTACGTGCTGGACGGGCTGCCGGTGTACGTGCAGCTTCGCGACGGCGCGCCGGTTGCGCCCGGCGAGCGGGGAGACGACGACTTCCGTCTGGCGGCGTATCGGGTGAGCTTGCCCGAGATGCCGGGCGGATACGCCGCGACTCGCTTCCATGTGGGGGATGACCCCACGGCGGATTCCGACTTGAAGCGCACGGATACAGGTGACCTCGATATCGTGGAGACGCACGGCGACGGCGCGGCCGCGACCGAGCCGGTGCGCGGCGACGGGTTTGCCATTCTGGCCGAGCCCGCCGCGAAGGGCGACCGCGTGGAGTACGAGGCCGTATACAACGGCGTGCGCTACGACGCGGTGCGTACGCGCGGCCAGCAGCGCGGCGGTGACGCCGGCTTGGTTGCGATTGGCGATACTGCCGCGATCGAGGGCGTGATCTTCGAGGACGCCGACGCCGATGGCGTGCGGGCCGACGGCGAGACCGGTGCTGCCGGCGTGCGTGTGGCGCTGACGCGCTATATGCGACCGGCGGTTGGCGCCGCTGGCGGCGATGCGGTGGCCGGCGGCGGCGATGCCGGAACGGCGGTGAAGTCGGGCGAGGCCTCGGGCAACGGCGCTGCTGCGGGTGCCACGTGGCTTGCCGATGCCGAGTTCTCTTGCGAGCCGGTTGTGACTGGCAAGGACGGCCGCTACCGGTTCGCGGGCCTGCCGACGAGCGGGTATCGCACGGTGGAGGGCATGCGCGTGCCCGTGCTGTACGGTTACCGCGTCAACGTGACGGAGATGCCGCGCGGCTTTGCCGTGACGCGGGCCGATGCCGGCGACGATGCCGCGCGCGATTCCGACCTGGACGCCGCGACGACGCGCCTTGTGCCCGATGCGCCCGTAAGCGGGCTCACAGTGCTGGCCGAGCGCTGGGAGTCGGACGAGGACACCGCCGTGCGCCTTACGGTGGACGGGCTCGGTTCGTTCACGATGGCCCGCTCGCATGACGAGTCGAGGCTGGATGCCGGTTTGGTGCCGCAAGGCACGACGCGCATCGCGGGCTTCGTGTGGGAGGACGCCGATCGCGACGGCTGGCAGGATGCCGGCGAGTATCTGCGGGTGCTGCAGCCGCTGGCGCTCGATCGCCGTGTGCTCGACGATGTTGAGCTCGAGCAGGCGGGTTTTGGCGGCACGATGACCGATGGCGCTCCCGGCTCTGGCTTGGATGACACAGGCGAGCCGTTGGTTCCCGCCACACCCGGCGAGCCGGTGCTGCCCGAAGGCGGGGATAAGGGTTCCAACCGCGACCTGCCGCGCCTGGAGACGGACGGCGTGTGGTCGCCCGGTACGTGGACCGAGGTTGCCACGGGAGCGACGGGCCTGGACGGCCGGTATGCCTTCGAGGATTTGCCGGTGGCCGATGAAGCCGGGCGTCCGTATGTGTACCGTGTACGGATGGCCAAGCCGGAGGGCTCGGAGTACGTGCCGGTGAATGCGGGTGCCGACGACGCGCACGATAACGATTACGGCCACCTCAACGCGCCCGGCGTGGTGACGCCGCAGGAGGTTGGCGTGACAGATGCGTTGCCGGCATTGCAGCTGCGCGCTGATGGCGTTGACGCGTGGGGTCAGCCGTGGGACGTGAGTGCGCCGAAGCGGTATGACCGCGAGACGGGCGCCTCGGTTGACCTGGCGGTGTTCGTGCCGGCCGATGTGCCGGCTGGCCAGTCGGCCGGCCTGCTGAGCGGCCTGCTGCCGCAGACGGGCGATCCGGGCCGTTTCGAGCGCCTCCTGGCGCTCGCCGCCGGGGCGGTCGGCATGCTCTGCATCGCCGTTGTGGTTCGCCGGCGCAAGCGCGAGGAATAGCGGGCACGTGGCGCGCTGATGCCGCGTGCCAAGACAGAGGCCGGTGCCTAGTTCCACCTAGGCGCCGGCCTTTTTGCTAGCCAGGGGCCATGCAGAAGCTGCGCTTCGTTACGCTGGATGAAGGGGATAGTTCTGGCCGGTAGGTTTTATTCGGTTTCAACCGAATCGGTTGTGACCGAATAAAACTTGCCGATGTGAAGCTCCTTTGCCAGATCGTGTGACTGCTTGTGGCAAACGGGCTGGCGTCACCGCATTCTATACAACTTGCTTTACATGCTTTACAATATGCATTGGCAGTACGGCAATGAAAGGAGATGGATGGAAGCGCTTGCGACAGCGTCTCCTGCAATGAGCCAGGTGAACGCACGATTATCGACAAGTTTGAAACGCAGTGGGGATGCGGCACTTGCAAATGCGGGGATTACGCCATCGCAGGCGGTGCGAGCCGTGTGGGAGTTTGCGGCGCTGCACGCCAATGAACCCAGAAAGATCGTCGCCGCACTGTATCCAGATCAAGAGGAGTCAGCGGATGTAACGCTGGGGCGTGAGCGCAAAGTACAACTGGTGCACCAGGGATCCCGATTCGTTGAGGACGCGCTTTTGAAAGCCGGTTTGTCGGTGCCGAGTGCTTTGGAAATGCGTTCGGAGGAAGAGCTGCGTAACGCTGCGTTTCTTGAATCATACGGTGCAGATGTTTTTGGCCCTCTTGACGGATATGGAGATGGGGAGATGCGGAATGCCTAACACGGAAATCACGCTGCTCCTCGATACGAACGTTTGGATCGATTATTTCAGCCCGTGGCGTCAGGGGCACGAGCTTGCATGCGCGCTGTTCGCGACAAGCGTTGAGCGTGGTATCGACTTGTTATTCGCTGTGTCAAGCAGCAAGGATGTGTACTATCAAGTGCAAATGAGCTATAAGCTGCTGGCGAAACGATGCGATGGCGCGCTGACGGAGGAGAGGGCCGTTGCTGCTCGCGAGACTGCATGGGGATGCGTGCGCTGGATGGGGGAGGTTGCGAATCCTGTTGGATGCGATATGTCGGATATGTGGCTCGCCCAAAAGCACAAGACCATTCATGCGGATTATGAGGATGATCTCGTGATTGCGGCAGCAATTCGATCGAAGGCAACGCAGTTGGTGACGAACGATCGGTCGCTTATCATCCATGCTCCTGTAAGTGCGCTGAGCGTTGAGGACGCATTGGCCTACGTGGAAACGCTGTAAGCTCGTTGAGCTGCGATTGGGAGAGGCCGGCACCTCGTTGTTGGGCGCCGGCCTCTTGCCGTTTGCAAACTCGTCGTCTGTTCGTTGTTTGTGCGGACGGGGTTCTCGTCAAATTTCGGCTCTCATTGACACATTTTCTGTCCTCGTGCGAGTAGAGGGTGCAGGTGCTGCAGAAAAGTAGCAGGTCAGAGGCGCGTGGCAAAAACACCTTGAGCGGAACACCCCAAAAAAGTGTCAATGAGAGCCGAAATTTGACGAGCGAGTTGACGCTGGCGCGGAAAAAAAGCCCCCATTCTTTGGAAACCAGGCGTCGAGCTTTTAGTCTGCGGTCCCCGTGGGGCCTGGAAATGAAGTCCAGCTGCTCACGCAATGGAGGCACGGCGGCCAATGCCGATTTCCATACTCTTCAAGGGAAGAACGCCGGCTTGGGCCATGTATACCCAAGCCGGCGTTTGTGGGTTTTGATGCGGGGATGTGCGCCTATGCTGCCTGGCTCTCGCCTTTCGGGAGCTTGACGAGCAGGAACGCTACGGCGCCGATAACGGCGACGACGCAGAACGAAATGCCGACGCCCGTCCAGCCGAACTGCTGCTGAATGGCGCCGGAGATGGGCGCGGAGAGCAGCGTACCCAAGTTGAGACCGATGTTCAGGACACCCAGCGCCACGCCAGCGTAGCGGGGCTCGCGTCCGCACTCGGGGGCAACGGCCCACATGGCGGTAACGGCAAGCGCCTCGAAGATCGTATACGTGAACGTGAAGATGCGGATGGCCATATCGGACGTGGCGGAGAAGGCCACGATGCCCAGCACGCCGTAGATGACCAGGCCCACAACGCCGACGATCTTGCGATTCTTGACGCGATCGAGCACAAAGCCCACGATCCAGGTGTAAATCATCTCGACCAAAAAGAGGATGGCAACCCAGTTGTTGACGCCCGCGGCGCCCCACGTGGTGACCTCGGTCCAATAGGTGGAGATCCAGTTTGCAAAGGTAAAGCAGCAGAAGGTGTAGCACAGGGCCGCCACGGCGAGCAGCCACTGCGGGGTGCTCTTAAGGCCGCCCATGACGGTCACATCGTCCGCTTCGACGTCGGCGAAGCTCTCCTCGGGCGAGGGGCTCTTCACGAAGATGGCGAACAGCACGGCGGCCACGACGCACACGCCAATGCCGAGCATCCACATGCCGCGCCAACCCCACGCATCGGTGATGGCGGTGCCGGTGAAGAAGAGGGCCGTTTGGGACACCATCATCCACGAACCCCAGATGCCCATGGGCAGGCCGCGCTTCTCGGGTGGGAACCACATGGAAATGACCGACGGCGCCAGCACGGCGATGATGCCGATGCCCGTGCCCTCAATCACGCGGCTCGCCATGAGGATGCTGACGTTCTCGGTGGCAATGCCGACAATGGAGCCAACCAGGGCGAGCGCAAACGCGACCAGGCCGGAGGTACGCGGGCCGAACTTCTTGAGCATGCCGGCTGCGGGCAGCGCCATAACGACGCCCATCACCGTGAAGATGGTGGAGAGGAGGCCGGCGGTCGCCATATCGATATCAAAAGCCTCCATGATGACGCCCATCACGGGCGTGAGCTTGTTTTGCAGCAGCGCGAGCGCCATGCCGCCAAAGATGGCGGCCAGGCATGCGGCCCATCCCTGTGCGGATGTCTTACGCGGTTGAGACATTGGGTCCCCCAAAGAGAGTCAAAAATCGGATGCGATGTAGCCGAGCGCACTGATCGGAGTGCACTCGAGCGTATGTGTGGTGCGGATGTAGCGTGCTTGTATGCGCGCCGGCGTGAAACGGCAAGCGGGGCCAAGCGGCTCGCGGCGCCCTATGGCGCGCGGGTGCGCTCGGCCCCTGCTGGCTACCTGCGCTTAGCGCTCGTAGACGACCTTGCCGCCCAGGATGGTCTTGGCGACCGTCGTGGTGCGGTAGTCCTCGACGTCCCCAGCGATGAAGTCGTTGTCGAACAGGCACAGGTCGGCGAAGTTGCCCACCTCAACGGAGCCCATCTTGTCGTCGTCATGGCTGAAGAACGCAGCGTTCTTGGTGTACATGATGAGCGCCTGGATGGGGGTCACCTTGGCGTCGTCGCCGTTGGAGAGGGTGCCGCCCGAAACCTCATCGTGGCGGGTGATGGCGTAGTACATGCCCATGATGGGGTCGGGGGACACCACGGGGCTATCGGAGCTGCCGCCCACCAGGATGTGGTTCTTGAACATAAGGCCGGCCGCCTGGTTGATCATGGCCTGATCGTCGTGGAACACGGCGCTTTCGCCCATGGTGCCCACGATGGTCGGCTGCATGCAGACGCCAATGCCGAGCTCCTGCATGATGGGCCACTGGTCCTCGCAGGGCAGCACGTAGTGGATGAGGTAGTGACGCAGCGGGCGGATGTCGCGGATCTTCGCGGCCTCCTGGAAGGCATGCAGGGCGCGGTCCTCGGACATGTCGCCGATGGTGTGGATGCCGAACTGCCAGCCGAGCTCGGTTGCCTTGCACACGAGCGCGTCAATCTCTTCCTGCGAGTACATGGTGTCGCCGTAGAAGCCAGGGCGGAGCTTGTAGTCCCAGCGCTTGAAGGCGGCCGTGAACGCCGGCGGGATGCCATCGAGCGTGACCTTGCAGCCGTTGAGCTTGAGCATGTCATCGCCAAAGCCCGTCACGCAGGGCATCTCCTCGATGCGGCGCAGCTGGTCCTCGAAGGAGCCGAACTGCGGGTCGAGGTAGAACATGAGGTTCGCGCGGTAGGAGAGCTTGTCCTGCTTCTTGGCCTCATTGTAGATGTGCAGCTGCTTGTAGTTGAGGTTGGCGTCGATGGCGCTCGTGATGCCCAGGGAGTTGAGCTTCTTGCCAATGAGCACGAGGCTCTCGATGTGCTGCTCGTCGGTGAGCGCGGGCTTAGCGGAGAGCAGGGGCTGGAGCGCGCCGTTCTCATAAAGCATGCCGTTGAGTTCACCGTCGTCGTAGTGGCCGATCTCGGCGCCCTCGGGCTGCGGCGTGTCCTTGGTGTAGCCGACCGCCTCGAGCGCGAGGGAGTTCGCGGCGACGGTGTGGACGGTCATGTGCAGCAGGAAGCACGGGTTGTTCGGGCAGACCTCGTCAAGGTCGCGACGGGTGATGAGCTCCTGGCTGTCCTCCCAGATGAGCTCGTTGTAACCGTCGCCCTCAATCCACTCGTCGGGCTCGGCCGTGGCGGCCTTCTCGGCGATGGCGTCGAGGATGGCCTGGCGGCTCGTGACACCCTTGAAGTCGAGGTTGAGCAGCTGCTCACCGGTCCACTTGGCGTGCATATGGCACTCGACGAAGCCGGGGGTCATGGTCTTGCCCGTGGCATCGATGACCTCGGTGTGCTCGCCAATCAGGCTCTCGACGTCGGACGCGCTGCCAACGGCGATGATCTTGCCGTCCTTGGCGGCGACGCCACCATCCTCGATGATGGGGAAGTCGGTCTTACCAGCCTTCACCTCATCGCACGTGATGGCGACCGTGTAGATCTTGGCATGTTGGATGACAAGATCAGCTTCTGGATACCAGGTACTCATGAAGCGTCCTTTCCTCGCGCTGCGCATGCGCGCAACAGATTGCCTTGACGCTACTTTCGTTCTTGGCGGGTTCGGATAACATCGCCCGTAGAGCCTGAAATCGGCTGGGCGGCGAGCTTCACCCTGGGTGGGTGAGTATGCGTATGCTGGGATTTTGTTGGATAGAGCCAGCCGATCGCTGGCGGCTCGCCGATTGGGAGGCGGGTGCACCGGCCGTCTCAAAAAGCGGATGCAGCGGCCGTGGCGCTCCACACCGCGTTTTGCCGCAGGCGTCTATTCGTCTGGCCTATTCGTCTGATTCGAAGGGGCGCTCACTGTCTAAAACACGCTGGGCGAGCTCTTCCCGCGAGTGCACATCCAGCTTGCCGTAGATGCTGCGCACATGGGTTTTCACGGTGTTGTCGGACACGCAGAGACTTTCGGCGATTTCGCGCCGCGTTTTGTGTTGCGCCAGCAAGAGCAGCACCTCGGCTTCGCGGCCCGTGAGGGAGTAATCGGCTGCAAGCAGCTGGCAGGCAAGCTCGTGGGTGGCGGGCGCGGGGTCGTCTGGGGTGCCGGGCCGCACGAATCCCCAACCCGATTGCACGTTGCGCGAGGAGGAGAGCATAAGCGCCGCCGCTACGATGGAAAATGCGAGGATCGCCGCCACATTGCTGGGGCTGAGCGCCAGCGGACCTGTTGCAACGTTGCCGCCGAGCAGTACAAAGCCGATAACGGTGCCTAAAAAGCGCCCTCCCATGAGCGAGGCGGTTGGGCAGCAGGTGGCCCAAATGGCAGGTTGGTTCAGGTGCTTGATGAGATACGAGCCAAAGCTCCACAGCACAAGGTCGAGATAGGTGAACGCGCAAATCTGAATGAGCAACGCCGCAGTTCGGCCGCCCGGGCTGCCCGCAACTGCGTACAAAAGCATGCCGGTCCCCATGGCCAGAAAGCCGATGCGGTAGATGAGGCGGTCGTAGTTGACGCGCATCACGATAACCGTCACAAAAGCCGCCACGCAGGCGCCGATGGTGGCAAACGTCTGCAGGAACGCGCCGGCATCGGCGGCAACATGGAACAGCGTGCAGGCAACGCCAATGGTGACGCCTTGCACAAACGATGTGGCGATGAAGCGGTAAGGGATATGCAGCTCAACGCAGCGTTCGACAAAAAGGCGCCGTCGCCCGATGCGCGCCTTCGCACGCTCGAGTGCGGCGGTCATGCAGATAAGACTGAGCACGGTGCACAGTGTGTCAACAGGTGCCGGCGCGAGGTACACCACAGCAAAAAGAGCCGTTCCCACCAGGGAGCTTGCCGCTGTGTAGATGAGCGTCTTGCTGGTGCCGAGATAGCCGGCTATGCGGCCCAGCTCGATGTGAATGACGCTAAAGCCAATGGCGGTGAGTATCGATCCGGTGAGCAGGGCAAGAAAAATATGACCCCCCCCCCCTCACCAGAATAAGACCAATGGCAAGCATCGCGGAGGAGACCCAGCTGACAAGGGGCTTGCCTGTAGGGTGGAGCGTTTTAGCGAGCAGGGCCAGCATGCCAAAGACGACCGTGCAGGCAAGAAGCAAAGGGAGCGTGGCGGGGATGTTCTCGACATGGTTAAGCGCGCTGGCGCCGGCAAAGGGGATGTTAAAAAACACCAGCCCTGTCAAGAGGGACATTTCAATCATGCGGTACACGCTGAAGGCTGCAAACAGCGCCGGATTTTCGCGGATAGCGCCTGTTGCTCTAGAGAGGCTGTGTGTGTTATCCGCAGGCGCAAGCGCTTGTTGTGCCACATGGTCGGCAGTCATGATGCCCCACCTCATCTTGTTTTTGGTATTTGCGAATAGGATAGCGCTTTCATGGCTGTCGAGGGCGAGATTTTACCGTTGCAACTCATTCATACCGTTCGCCGATGGGTGAACGGTCGGTGGCTATTTCAATAAAAGAGCAGGTAAATAGCTCACCCAGGGGTGGCGAGAAGGCCAAAAATCAAATATCCGCCCATGGGGGCGATTCACGCCCCTGCGCGCTCAGGTGAAAGTTGAGCCAACGAATGAGGGGCGCGTGCGTGTGGCGGCTGCCATGCGCGGCGCGTCCCGTGGCCGAAAGGTTGGAGGACCACATGGCTAAGGTAACGGCTGACCTCGTCATCATCAACGGTAAGGTGGCGACGGTCGATAAGAACTTCTCCTATGTGGAGGCGGTTGCCACGCGCGAGGGGTTCATTATCGACACGGGCACCACTGAGGAGATCAAAGCCTATATCGGCGAGAACACCAAGGTGATTGACGCGGGCGGCAAGCTCGTGCTTCCGGGCGCCAACGACGCGCACTGCCACGCCGCGCACACCGGCTTTACCATGATGCCCGGCTTCCTCGACTTCAACGGTCCGCAGTGGACCAAGCTTTCCGATGTCCAGGCCAAGATTCGCGAGGCCGCAGAGGCTGCCAAGCCCGGCGAGTGGATTTTCGGGTGCGGTTTGGTGTACGACCAGATTGACGTCCTGCGCGAAGAGGGCCGCGTGCTCGTCAAGCAGGACCTCGACGCCGCGACCACCGACGTGCCCATCATCGTGACCGACTTCTCCCTGCACTGCATGATCGCCAACTCCAAGGCGCTCGAGATGGCCAGCATCGACGATTCCTATCCCGAGATTCCGCCGTCGCTCGGCTTCATCGAGCGCGACGAGGAGGGCCACCTCAATGGCCGCTTTGTTGAGTGGGGCGCCGAGAACATCCTGTGCGAGAAGCTCCCCATCCTCACCGACGAGGAGTTCGAGGACTGCATCCGCCGCGTTCAGCATGCCTTTAACGAGCAGGGCATCACCTCGCACGAGGACATCTTGGGCGAGGGCGGCGAGTTCCTCTTCCGCGGCACCTGGGGCACGCGCGTCATGGACATCTACGAGAAGATGGCCGAGAAGGGCGAGCTGACCGCCCGCGTCTCCATCAACGTGTTCTCGCCGATCCGCGGCGAGGAGACGTATAGCTCCGTCATTCGCGGTACCGACCGCATCAAGCTGCCCGATTTCCAGGATCGCAACTGGGTGAAAGCCGATGCCGTGAAGTTCTTCATCGACCTGGGCGGCCCGACCTGGTGCCGCAAGGGCGATCGCAAGAGCGAGCCGGTGGTGTCGTGGAACGGCACCGAGGAGGAGTACGCCGACGAGATTCGCCGCACCATCATCGAGCTCCATCGCCTTGGGTGGCAGATCTGCGTCCACGCCTGCGGCGGCGGTTCCATCGATTGCTGCATCGACGCCATCCAGGAGGCCCAGCAGCTCTACCCGGGCAAGAATCTGCGCCACTTCCTCATCCATGTGGACGACATGACGGAGGAGTGCGCCAAGAAGATGGTCAAGAACGATATCGTGGCGTCCATCCAACCCACGGCGGCAAACATCGTGTTCGGCTGGAACGTGCCCACCATGTCCGCCGGTGAGGAGATCTGCAACTTCCAGACCTTCGCCGACATGGGCCTGGTTCAGGCCGGCGGCTCGGATACTACCTGCTTCTCCATCAACTGGCGTCAGGGCATGCAGTTCTGCCTGACCCGCACCACCGCCGACGGCTTCTGCGCCCGTCCCGACCTGGTGATGAACCGCGAGGACGCCGTGCGCCTCTACACCATCAACGGCGCGTATCAGGAGCACATGGAGCACCTGCGCGGCTCGATCGAGATCAACAAGGTCGCTGACTTCCAGATTCTCGATACCGACATCATGACCTGCCCGGTCGAGGAGGTCGGCGCCTCCAAGGTCGTGACCACCATCTGTGGCGGCAAGGTCGTGTACGAGGCGTAGCACCCGCGATTTTCCCAAGCAGCCGGACGGCGCCCCGCCTCCCTTGGGTGCCGTCCGTGCGTTGCCCTTATCTGTCATCGGCCGAGGATCGGCCGTAAAGAAAGGAGTGTTGGCCATGGAGAAGGAGACATTCGAGGTGCCCGAGATGGCGTTCAAGCCGAAGCGTATCATCGACTTCCACACGCACCTGGGCGACATCTTCCACGAGAACCGGAGCATCGCGTTTAAGCGCCCGGGCATCGTGGCGAACCCGCCCGAGTTCAACGGAGTCGATCCGTTTGGGGATCTTGAGGAGTCCGGCTACACCCGTCCGCTCATCGTGCCCGATGTCGAGGCCCAAAACCAGCTCATCGACGCCGGCCAGGTGCGCATTTGGCAGCGTGCGAACATCTTTACCACGCGCGAGGTCATGGATGCCGCTGGCGTGGATTACTGGGGTTCGCTGCCCATCATGCCCAACACGAGCTTCGAGGAGTGCCTGGCCGCTTCCAAGCTCGATCCGGGCTTCATCCCGTTTACCTGCCCGGACTTCGATTTGCCGGACGACGAGATGATGGACAAGCTCAAGCGCGACATCGCCAACGGCGCGCGCGGCCTCAAGATTCACCCCATCATCCAGAACATCTCGATCATCGACAAGCGCTGCGAGGGCCCCATCGAGCTGTTCGGTGACCTTGGCCTGCCGATCACCTACCACTGTGGCGTGAACGATTACTACAAGGCCGACTCCCCGTTCCACGATCTGACCAACCTGGAGTTCGGTGACCTCAAGTACACCCTCGAGCTGCTTGAGAAGTACCCGGACTACGTGTGGGTGCCGGCCCATGGCGGCGGCTCCTGTGGCGGCGAGCTCGAGGCTCTGGCCGAGCTGGTCGAGAAGAGGGGCTGCAAGAACGTGTACGTCGAGTCCAGCCACCGCGGCATCGACGGCATGCACAAGATGCTCGAGCTGTTCGGCGAGGACCGCATCATGTTCGCGACCGACTGGCCGTTTGACACGGTGACGTGGAGCGTCTACTACGCCGCCGAGGCGTTCAAGGACGATCCGGTCGTGGCCGACAAGTTCTTCTACCGCAATGCCGCTCGCATCCTGGGCATGACGCTCGACTAGCGGGCTCATCTGTACGCGCATCGGCGGCGGTGCGACTCCGCGCCGCCGCCGGTTCATTCTTTGGAGGAAACCATGGGATCTGCCGCTAAGACCCCCAACAAATGGCTCATGTTCATCGTGTTGCTGATTTCTGCCATCACGGTGAGCGTGTCCCAGCTCAAGATCTCCGCCGTGCTGCCGCAGGTGGCCGAGATGCTCGCCGTCGACCTTACGCAGGCGTCCATGCTCATGAGCCTCTTCACGGTTGCGGGCATCGTGCTGTCCATTCCCGGTGCCGCCATCATGAGCAAGACCGGCTCGAAGAACATGCTGCTCATCCTCATGGGCACGCTGGCCATCGGCAACTTCATGGGCGCGCTGACCGACAGCTTCGCCATCGTGATGGCGTCCCGCATCGTCGAGGGCATTTCCTACGCGCTGATCATCACGGTGGGCGTCTCGCTCATCAACATGTGGTTCGAGGGTGGCATGGTTGGTACCGCCACTGGCATCTTCAACACCTTTGCCGCTGCGGCGAACTTCATCGCCATGAACGGCAGCCTGATGCTGCTCAACGCCACGGGGAACAACCTCAAGATGCTCTGGTGGGTCGTCGGCGGTGTCGCCGCCGTGTGCTTCGTGCTCGTGATGATGCTCATCCATGAGCCCGAGACGACCGCTGCCGCCGAGGGTCAGACGGAGAGCGCATCTTTGTCCGAGGCCATCAAGAACCCGGCGCTGCTCGTGACCTGCGTGGGCCATCTCTGCCTGTCCTTCGTGCTGTTCGGCCTCATGACCTGCTACCCGCAGATCTTTGCCTACTACGGCATCGACCAGGCAACGGCCAACTTCTACTCCAGCCTGAACGGCCTGTTCGGCATCCCGGTGTGCATCATCTGCGGCATCGTCGTTGGCAAGACCGGCAAGCCCTTCGCCGTGGCCGCCCTGGGCGCCATCGGCTGTGCGCTGATGACCTTTGCCATCCCGTATCTGGGGCCGTCCACCTACATCGTGCACGTGCTCGCCTCCGCCATCTTCCCCGGCGGCCTGATCATGACGTCCATCTTCATCTTTACGCCGCAGCTGGCGAAGCGCCCGGCGCTCATCCCGCTGTCCATGGGCTTGCTCAACACCCTGTACTACGTGGGCGTGTTCGCCTCGACGCCCGTGGTGACGGCGTTGTCCGAGAACAACACGAACTGGACCACCCCGTCGCTCGTGCTCACCGCTGCCAGCATCATCGTGCTGGTTTGCATCGTGATCGCCCAGCGTCTGGCCAAGAAGCAGGGGGTCGCTGTGGCATAGCGCCCCTTGGCCACATGCCCCTAATCGGCGCCGTCGCATCCCTTGGGATTGCGACGGTGCCGCTCTTGCTTTTGCAGCCCTGCACCGCGCTCGAGCCTCGTATTGGAAAAAACGGAAGTGTCGGCAATTGGCATGTCTGACCTGCAAAAACGCTTGTGACCTCGCAGTTTGTCACGAAGGTGTCCCAAGGGCGCGACCGCCTGCCCGGCACTTCCGTTTTTTCCAATATCGGCATGTTTTACCAGCTTAACGTGCGTGGTAACGAAAGGTGGCGCGGGTGCGCCGCACGGTTTGGACGAGCGAGCATGCCCGCCCGAGAAAAGGAGGGTCACATGAAAACGAGGAGAATCATCGATTCCCATGCCCATCTGGGTGACATTTTTCACGTGAATCTGAACTGCAGCTTCAAGAACAACATCAAGAAGGGGGACTATCCGGATCACTTCGAGACGCTCGAGAAGTCCGGCTTCAACACCCCGTTGTTCACCGGCCACCCCGATGACCTCGCGCACGTGATTGACGGCGGACAGTTCCGCTGCTGGGAGTTTGGCATAGAGCAGCTCTCCGCCGAGCTTGACGCGACTGGCATGGCCGGCATCGTCCTGCTGCCCGTGCTGCCCAATACCTCGTTTGAGGAGTACCTGGCCGCCTCCAAGCTCGATCCGCGCATCACCCCGTTCACCGCGGCCGACATGCTGCTGCCCCTGGATGACATGCTCGCCAAGCTCAAGCGCGATGTGGGCCGTGGCGCCAAGGGCCTGAAGCTGCATCCGGTGCTGCAGAACGTGCCTGCGTACGATGAGCGCATGGTCGCCGCCGCCAACCTGTTCGGCGAGTTCGACCTGCCCGTCGTGATGCACGTGGGCGTTGGCCAGTATTACCACGACGACACCAATTGGCCGCAGAACCCCGCATATGGCGCCATGGAGGACTTCGCCAAGTTCGCGCACATGGTGAACCCGGGCACCAGGCTCGTTGCCGCCCACTGCGCCGCCTTCGCCGAGGACCTCATGGCCTGCTGCGGCGACCTGGAGAACCTGTACGCCGACACCTCGTTCTGCAACGCCGAGCTCGCGCGTAAGGCCGTTGATGTGATGGGTCCCGATCGCGTGCTGTACGGCACCGACTGCCCCTTCACGCATGAGCGCTACAACGTCCAGGTCATCGACGACGCCTTTGTGGATGAGCCCGATACCAAGGACAAGGTCTTTTACCGCAACATCGCGCGCCTGTGCCACCTGTAGGCGACGGCTCCGTTCACTGACGTAAGAAAGCAGGTTATGATGCGTATTCTCGATTCCCACGCCCACGTTGGCGATATTTTCCACGAGAACAAGAACATCACGTTCAAGACGAACATCCAGAAGGCCGAGTACGACGACCCGTTCATCGCGTGCGAGCGCTCCGGCTACAAGACCGCGCTGTTCCCGGCCGACGTCATGGCCGACCCGGAGAAGATGGGCCCGTTTTTGACGAGCCTCATCAAGAGCGGCCAGTATCGCTGCTGGGAGTCCACGCTCGAGAACCTCACTGCTGAGCTGGACGCTCATCCCGAGGTCAAGTACGTTGCCATGCTCCCCATTTGGCCCAACCAGACGTTCGAGGAGTACTGGGCGGCCTCCAAGCTCGAGGACCGCATTATCCCGTTCACCACGTGCGTGCTCGACATGGACATCGCCGACATGTGCAACAAGCTGCGCTACGACATCGAGCGCGGCGCACGCGGTCTCAAGCTGCACCCCACCATCCAGAACGTCGCGCTGGACGATCCTCGTATCGAGGCCGCCATGCGCGTGTTCAAGGAGGCCGACCTGCCCGTTCTGACGCACTGCGGCGCCAACGCCTACTACACCGACGACGATCCGCATAGCAAGGAATCCAACCCGATGTTCTCGGACTTCGAGACGGCCGTGGTTCCGTGGTGCCACAAGTGGTGCGACCAGCCCCTGATCGTGGCCCACTCCGCTTCCTGCTGCGAGGTGCTCTACGAGGGCGTCAAGGATCTCGACAACGTGTGGACTGACACCTCCATGTGCTCCGCCGAGCTCATGCGCAAGGCTGTGGAGCTGCTGGGCGAGGACAAGGTGCTCTTTGGCTCCGATGCGCCGTTCGGCTCCTTCCACTACTCCGTGGGCGCGCTCATCGAGGCGTTCGGCGATAACCCCGAGCTGCTCGACAAGGTCGCGTACACCAACTTCGCGAAGCTCATCAAACTGCCCTACGACAAGACGGTGCGCTAGGTTTCGCGATAGTCCCCAGGCTGATACGGGCGGCGCTGTTCCGTTTTATACAAGACGCAAAATAGGCCCGCCCGTATTGTAGAAGTTGTGAAAGCTGCAGGTAGCAGCATAAGAAATGGTTCAAGTCGATAGGAGAGACCATGAACAACCATGCAGAGATGAAGGCCGTGCTCGAGGTTATCAACAACTACGTTGACGGCACCTTCAATGCCGACATCGAGAAGCTCAAGGGCGTGTTCCACGAGAAGGCCGTCATGAACGGCTACCTCGGCCCCGACTGCCTGATCGCCACTCCCGAGGGCTTCATCGCCGACATCGCCGGCTCCCCCTCGATGGCCTCTGCGGGCGATCCGTACAACGCCGAGATCGAGCAGGTCTGCATTGAGGGCAACGTTGCCTCGGTGACCGTTTCCGAGACCGGCTTCCGCGGCGAGGGCACCCTGGTTGATATGTTCCACCTCATCAAGCAGGACGGCTCTTGGAAGATCATCTCCAAGCTCTTCACCACGCTGTAAGTGCGCAACCAAGCCCTCGCCCGCCTGACGCGGCGGGGGCTTTTGATTCCTAAGAGGTTTCTCATGGCTAAAACAGGAAAAGGGATGCTCAAGTTCGCCATTCTGGTGATCGCGCTCATCTCCCAGATCAACACCATCGCCTCCGTCATGATGACGGACATCGCCATGGCGTTCCCGGACGCCTCTGACACCGCCGTGCAGTACGTCATGCAGTGCGGCATGATCGGCGCGTTCGTCGTTTCGTTCCTGCTCACCTTCCTGACGAGCAAGTTCAAGAAAAAGACCCTGATCATTACGGGTATCGTCGCCATCATCCTCGGCGGCCTGATCCCGATCGTCAAGCACGACACGCTGGCCATCCTGTATGCGGGCGCCCTGCTTGTCGGCGCTGGCCAGGGCATCATCCTCCCGACCCTCGGCGCGCTCATCCTCGAGAGCTTTGAGGGCGACGAGCGAAACCGCATGCTCGGCCTGAACACCGCGTTCTACAACGCCGCTGCCGCTGCGCTGCTGGTTGTCGCCGGCATGGTGTGCGCCACGGGTTGGGTCAACGTGTACTTCCTGTACTTCGTTGCCGTGCCGGTGCTCATCATCGCCGTCGTGTTCCTGAACCCCGAGGAGAAGGCCGCCCCGGCTCCGTCCGAGGGCGAGCAGGCCGCTCCCCAGGAGAAGGCCGGCGTCCCGGCGCTCGGCTGGATCCAGTGCATCATGAACGTGCTGCTCATGATCGGCTACGCTTCCTTCCCGCTGAACCTCTCCCTGTATGTTGTGCGTGACGCCGCCATCGGCGACGCCGGTAGCGTGGGTGTGGCCATGAGCCTCGTCACCATCGTTGCCGCGCTCGTGTCCGTGGTGCTTCCGCAGATCATCAAGATCAGCAAGCTCTACATCGGCGCGCTGTCCGCCTTCTTCGGCCTGCTCGCCACGGTGCTGGTTGTGATTGCCAAGGACATGACCCTCATCTACCTGGCTGCCATCGCCGACGGCATCTTCTTCGGCATCCTGATGGCCGGCGCCGGCTACCTGGTTGGCCGCATCTGCACTCCGGCGCAGTATGGCCCGACCTACGCGCTGTCCACCTCCATGGTGTCGCTCGGCACCATCTTCTGCCCCATCGTGCTGAACATCCTTGCCGGCATCTGGGGTGGCGACATCGCCTTCTCCGGCACCGCCTTCTACACCGCCATCGGCATCTTCGCCGTGGCACTGGTGCTGCAGATCGTGTGGGGCGCCTACCTGACAAAGGTGCTTCCGCCCGAGGAGGCCTAAGAGCTGATCGCGCGCCGTGCGTTATGCACGACGTGACAAGAATCATGCATTGCAAACGGGACATCCGGCCTGGGTGTCCCGTTTTGCATTTAATGTCAATTTCTATGCATAAACTAACCTCATAACACAGAGTTGATAATCCTATAATTAAAGGTAGAAGCTATCTTAAATGTCAATCCAAATTTAAATCGGATACTTCAAATATGCATAAATGTGGTAAACTGTCCATATCGATCGTACGGGCGAACTCAATAGAGGAGTGAGGGACATGTGTCCGGCGTCCAGACAGGTAAAGGGTAAGGCGGCTCCGCTTCAGCCGGAGATGGTTCGGCTGCCCGATTACGAACAGCGTTTGGTCCGTTGGAACCCCTATGCCAAGAAAAACCAGGCCTTATGCAGCGAGTTCGAGACGGGCGCGGAGTCTCAGGCACTCGAGATGATCCCCGATGCCTGTGTGCACTTCCTGTTCAAATGCGATGAGGATGATCCACAGGTCACCGTTACGGGCGTGCTCA
Organism: uncultured Collinsella sp.; assembly: GCA_963559095.1. Lineage (GTDB taxonomy): Bacteria > Actinomycetota > Coriobacteriia > Coriobacteriales > Coriobacteriaceae > Collinsella. The sequence continues at coordinate 74,999 of CAUWJG010000002.1, forward strand.
CTAAGCCGTGCAGCATCGAGCTGGACGCCCATTGCACGTACTTCGACTTCAAACCCTATTCTGTGAGCGGGATGCTGCCGCTCGAATTCAGCTGGAAGGAGATTGTCGACCAGGCGGTTGCTTTCTCTGGCGATGAGGCGCGAGAGCTGTTTCGCGAGGACATTCTCGACGAGTTGATTGGACTTGACGATTTCGCTACGCGAAGCGAGCGCATGTGCCGCTTTGCGGAGACGCACCTGACCAATTCATCTCATGTTCCAGATTTCGTCGATGAGTCCGAGCTGTTTATTTGTGCCAACAACGGCAACCTGCGCATGCATGACGTGGGGGAGAATGTTGGTTATACCGACCGCTGGTGCCGTGAGCGGTTCAAGGATCTGTTGGGCGTCTCGCTCAAGCGCTATTCTTCGATTATGCGCTTCCAGAGCGCGGCTCACATGCTGGTGGGGCCTGCGGATTGCTCGCTGTCCGATGTGACGTTCCGTGCGGGCTATTTCGACCAGTCACACCTGAGCCGCGACTTCAAGAAGTATGCGGGCGTAACGCCGTTGCAGTTCAAGCGCGCGTTTGCGGCGTAAGGTTGCACGTGGGGCAGACGGGACGCCCGGAGGCGGCGGGGCTACCTGCAAACAGTCGCGTTATGAGGCGCGAGAGCCGGTTTGGGCTCTCGCGCTTTTTTGGCGCGCGTCGCGGTGGGTGCCGTCGGCGCTCACGCGGTGGGGATGGACGCCTCGCCGAACCCGATCGCAGCATCGCGCCAGGTTGTGTTCACAGCGCACAAGTGCGCGTACCGTTCGCCGCCAAAAACCTGCCGTCCACCGCTGCCAAACGGTTTAAAAATAGCCGCTGACCTGTCAGTTCCCTTTTGTACAATACCGGGTTTTTCGTGCGGGATACCTTGGTATCAACGTCACGTCCGATCCAAAAGGAGGACAAGTATGGACCAGCAAGCAATGTTGGATCTGTTGATTTCCAACGCCCGCACGGCACTCAAGGAGTTTGAGCCCTACACCCAGGAGCAGGTTGATGCTCTGGTGAAAGCCGCCTGTGCCACCTACAAGGCGCACGCCGAGGAGCTTTCCCGCGAGTGCGTCGAGGAGACGCGCCTGGGCGACTATGACTCCAAGGTGATCAAGAACTCTGGCTCTCCCGATGGCGTGTGGTACGCGCTCAAGGGCAAGAAGTCCGTGGGCATCATCGGCTACGACGAGAAGGAACAGCTCGCTTACGTTGCTTCGCCCAAGGGCATCATGTCCTCGGTCGCTCCGTGCACCAACCCGAACCTCACCGTGTTCTTCAACGCGTGCTTCGCGCTCAAGGGCCGCAACGTTCTGATCGTCGCCCCGCATCCGCGCGCCAAAAAGACCACCCTGCACACCGTGCAGATCATCAACGAGGCGCTTGCCGAGCTCGGCGCTCCCGCGAACCTGATCCAGTGCATCGAGGAGCCGTCCATCGAGCTGACCCAGCTGCTTATGGGCGCCGTTGACGTCACGATCGCCACCGGTGGCGCCGGCATGGTGAAGAGCGCGTACTCCGCCGGCCATCCGGCGTTCGGCGTTGGCCCGGGCAACGTGCAGACCATCATCGACCGCGAGTTCGACTACGCCGAGGCGATCGACCAGATCATCCAGGGCCGCACCCTCGACAACGGCCTGATTTGCGCCGGCAACCAGTCCATCATCTTCCCGCGTGAGGACGAGGACAAGGTGGCCGAGCAGCTTGCCGCCAAGGGCGCGCTGTATGTGACCGACCCCGAGACGGTGGAGAAGTTCCGCGTCGCGCTGTTCCCCGATGGCGCGCACATCAACTCCAAGCTCGTGGGCCAGTACACCTCCACCATCGCCGAGGAGGCTGGCGTGGAGATCCCTGAGGGGACGACCGCCATCGTTCTGCGCGCCGACGAGAAGCGCATTGGTGCCGACGACCCGATTTGCGGCGAGAACATGTGCCCGGTGATCACGGCCATCCCGTACGACACCTTTGACGATGCGCTTTCCATCGCCAAGACCAACCTGGAGTACCAGGGCGCCGGTCACTCTGCGGTCATTCACACGAACGACCGCGCCAAGGCCGAGCGCGCGGGCACCACGCTTCCCGTGTCCCGCATGCTGGTGAACCAGCCCGGCATCTTCGCCGCGAACCCGGCGCTCGCCAACGGCTTGAACCCAACGTCCACGCTGGGCTGCGGTTCTTGGGGCAACAACTCCATCTCGGAGAACCTCACGTTCGAGCACCTCATCAACATCTCCCGCATCGCATGGCCCAAGGCGCCGGAGAATATCCCGGCCCCCGAGTCCATCTGGGAGTAACCTCGCTCCTCTCTCTCCGTGGCCGGCGACCTTTTGGCCGCCGGCCATCTTGCATTTCGTGCGCGCGGCCGCCGACAGCCCGGCGGTTGCGCGCATGGGAAACACGTGACACAGATTGGAGGACCCCATGGTTCTCACAAGTTTCGATGAGCTGGTAGCCCGTGCGCGCGAGCGCGCCTGCGGCGTGCGTGTGGCGCTGGCCGCCGCCGAGGATATGCATTCCCTTGAGGGCATCAAGGACGTCGCCGCGATGGGCATCGTGCGCCCGGTGCTCGTGGGCAATCGCGCCGAGGTCGAGCGCTGCTTGGCCGAGCTCGAGTTTGAGGTGCCCGCCGAGGACATCTACGATGCCGCCGACGTGAACGACGCCGCACAGAAGGCTGTCGCGCTGGTGCGTGAGGGCAAGGCCGACTTCCTCATGAAGGGCAAGATGCAGACGTCCGAGCTGCTGCACGCGGTGGTCAACAAGGAACATGGCCTGCGCACGGGCCGCACGATGAGCCACATGGCCGTCAACCAGGTTCCTGCCTACCACAAGCTGCTGGTGACGACCGATGGCGGCATGCTTCTGACCCCGTCGCTCGAGCAGAAGCGCGACATCCTGCTGAACGCGGTCGATGCGCTGCGCTCGCTTGGCTACGAAGAGCCGAAGGTCGGCGTGCTTGCCGCTGCCGAGAAGGTCAACCCGAAGATCGCCGACTCCACCGACGCGGCCGCGCTCAAGGAGATGTGGGCCGCTGGCGAGATTTCCGGCTGCGTGGTCGAGGGCCCGATCTCGCTTGACCTGGCGCTGGTGCGCGAGCGCAGCGTGCAAAAGGGCTATGAGAGCCCGTGCGCTGGCGATGTTGACGTGCTGGTTGCCCCGAACATCACGACGGGCAACGTGCTGGGCAAGTCGCTGGTCGAGATGCCCGGCGGCAAGATGGCCGGTCTCATTGTGGGCGCGGCCTGCCCGATCGTGCTCACGAGCCGCGGCTCCTCGGCCGAGGAGAAGCGCAACTCCCTGTGCCTGGCGGCACTCATGATGGCGAACTAGGAGCTCACCATGGCAAACGAGCGTATTCTCGCAATCAACCCGGGTTCGACCTCCACCAAGATCGCCGTGTACGACGGCGAAGAGCCGCTGTTCGTTGAGAACATCGTGCATACGGCCGAGGAGCTCGCCCCGTTCAAGGAGATTTTCGATCAGTTCGAGTATCGTCGCGACCTCGTGCTCGCCGCGATGCGCGAGCGCGGCGTGGAACCCGAGAGCCTCACCGCCGTGGTGTCGCGCGGCGGCCTGCTGGCCCCGGTGCCCGCCGGCGCTTTCGAAATTAACGACGATGTGGTGTGGCAGCTGCGGTATCGCCCCGAGAACGAGCATCCCTCGAACCTCGGCGCATCCATTGCCAAGTCCATCGCGGACGGCCTGGGACTCAAGGCCTACATCTACGATCCGGTCACCGTGGACGAGATGGCGCCGGTCGCCAAGGTCGCCGGCCTGCCGGAGTTTCGTCGCAAGAGTCTCGGCCACCCGCTCAACATGCGCGCTGCAGCTCACAAGTACGCGGCCAGCAAGGGCGTGCGTTACGAGAGCCTGAACCTGGTGGTTGCCCACCTCGGTGGCGGCATCACGCTGTCCGCGCACGAGCACGGCAAGATGATCGATATGGTCAGCGACGAGGAGGGCCCGTTCTCCCCGCAGCGCACCGGCGGCCTGCCCACGTTCCAGACGCTCAAGATGGCCGCGGAGAGTGGCAAGAGCTTCAAGGAGCTGTACCGCTACGTCAAGACCAAGGGCGGCCTGATGGGCCACTTGGGCACCGACGACGGCCGCGAGGTCGAGCGCCGCATCGAGGCGGGCGACGAGCAGGCACGGTTGGTGTACGAGGCGATGGCCTATAGCATCTCCAAGTTCATCGGTGCGCTCGCGACGGTGCTCAAGGGCGATGTCGACGCGATCATCATCACGGGTGGCGTGGCCTATTCCAAGATGATGACCGATTGGATTGCCGAGCGCGTGGGTTTCATCGCTCCGGTCGAGGTCATCGCCGGCGAGAACGAGATGGATGCCCTGGTGGGCGGAACGCTGCGCGTCCTGCGGGGCGAGGAGGAGTGCCACACCTTCCATCGCGTTGAGGACCTGTAGTGCCTACATGTGATTCATGGTTCGCGGCGTCGTGCAATTGCGTGACGCCGCGCCCGCATGCCGCGGGCATGAATAGCCGCGTGCGCGGGTTTGCGCCGTGCGGGCGGTTGTCCTATTGGAAGTCCATGAGGAGAGAGGAACAAACATGGACATTCAACTCGTGCAAAACGTCAAAGTGGTTTTTGGTGCCGGCTGCCTGCCCGCCCTGGCCGAGATCGCGGCCGAGAAGGACGCGCATCGTCCGCTCATCGTGACGGACAAGGGCATCGTGGCCGCCGGCATCGCCGAGAAGGCGCTCGCCGCCCTGACGAGCGATGCGTGCACCCCCGTGCTGTTCGACGGCGTGCAGCCCGACCCGTCCCGCAGCGTGGTGGACGCCGGCTGGAAGCTGTTCTGCGACGAGGGCTGCGACCTGGTGATTGGCCTGGGTGGCGGCTCCGCGATGGACACCGCCAAGGCGATCAACCTGCTTCGCTACAACGAGGGCCCGATCATGCGCTACGCGACGGAGCCCGTTGCCGCTTCGCCGAACCTCGTGAGTGTGCCCACGACCTCGGGCACCGGCTCCGAGCTGTCCGACGGCCTCGTGATCAGCGACGACGAGGGCGAGAAGCACCCGATGCTCGCCACCCTCGCATCCAGTGAGTACGCCGTGGTCGACCCCGAGCTCATGGTGGGCATGCCGCCGCACATCACCGCCTCCACCGGCTTCGATGCGCTGGCCCACGCCATCGAGGGCTACACCACCAACGTGGCCAGCCTGCTCACCGACCAGATCAACCACTCCACGATCGAGGAGGTCTGCGAGTGGCTGCCCGTGGCGGTGCAGGACGGCTCCGACATCGAGGCCCGTTCGCACATGGCCGCCGCATGCCTCATGAGCGGCTGGATGCTGCGCAACAGCCATACGCATGCCGGCCACTCGGTTGCCCATATCCTGGGTGGCCACTTCCACATCCCGCACGGCTTTGGCTGCGCGTACGCCCTGCCGTATGTGGTGGAGTTCAACGCGTGCGAGCTGCCGGAAAAGACCGCCGAGATCGCCGCGGTCTTTGGCGCCAACATCACCGGCTACGAGACGCCCGAGCAGCTTGGGGCGAAGGCTCGCGTGGCGCTGCAGCAGTTCTGCGAGCGCGACCTCGGGCTCAAGTCTGCCAGCGCTTGGGAGATCGACCGCAGTCAGTTTGCCGCGATGGGCGAGGAGATCGCCGGCGAGCTGTTCCAGGCGTTCAACCCGCGCAAGATGACCGCTGCCGACGCGACCGAGATTCTCGAGAAGATTTTCGCGTAATGCGGTAGAGCTCGGCCCGGTGCGGGGTGGCGCTTGCGTTGCCGTGTGCCGGGCCGCCTGCCAGCCGCCCCCCAGGCACCAAACAGGAAGGTAACATCATGGAGAAGCGATACCTCAACCGCTGGATATACGCGGGAGTGGGTGTGGCCGTGCTGCTCTTGGCGGGCCTCATCTACGCGTGGAGCGTGCTCGTTCAGCCTATTGCGCAGGAGTTTACCGGCGCTTCCCAGGGCGAGCTGTCGCTCACGTTCACGATCTGCATGATCTTCTTCTGCCTGGGCGGTTTCGTGGGCGGCCTGCTGTCTAAAAAGGTGGACGTCCGCATGAACGTGTGGGCCGCGGCGCTCATGTTCCCGATCGGCTTCTTCATCGCGTCGAAGGCGTCGGCGGTTGGCGGGTTGTACCTGGGGTACGGCGTGCTGGCGGGCTTTGCCTCCGGTTTGGCGTACAACGCCGTGATGAGCACGATGTCAGGCTGGTTCCCCGACAAACAGGGGTTGATTTCCGGCATTCTGCTCATGGGCTTTGGCTTGTCGAGCTTTATCGTGGGCAAGCTGTACGATGCGTACACGCCGGCGGGCATTGGCGGCTGGCGCACGTCCTTCCTGTTCATGGGCGTCTTGCTTGCCGTGGTGCTGGCTGTGTGTGGCTTCTTTTTCGTGCGGCCGCCCAAGGGCTACCGTCCGGCGGGCCTTGCGGATGCTGAGGGCGCGGCGAGCAAGGATACCGGCGGGACGACCGAGGCGGTTGTGGACATGGCTGCCGGCCAGATGCTGTGCCAGAGCTCGTTTTGGCTGTTCTTTGTTTGGGCCGTGTTGCTGTCTGCCGCCGGTTTGGCGGTGATCGCGCAGGGGGCTGGTGTCGTTGGCCAGGTGACCGACGGCGCGCTCGACGGCGGGACCACGGCGACGATCGTGGGTCTGATTTCGATTTTCAACGGCATTGGCCGCGTGCTGTTCGGCGGGCTGTTTGACAAGCTCGGCCAACGCAAGACGATGCTGATGGTCGATGGCGCGTTCTTGATCTCGGTGCTGGTGGTCATCGCGGCGCTCATGACGAAGAGCCTGCCCATTCTGGTGGCGAGCTTTGTGTGCTGCGGCCTTTCGTATGGCGGCATCACGCCGACGAACTCTGCGTTCATCAACTCGTTCTACGGCGCGAAGAACTATCCGGTGAACTTCTCCATCATCAACCTCAACCTGATCGTGGCGTCTTTTGGCGGAACTGCGGCGGGCGTGCTTTTTGACATGACGGGGTCGTATCTCACCACGTTCCTTGCGCTGGTCGTGGCCATCGTGGTCGGAACGCTGTGCACGCTGGCCATCAAGCGACCGAGCGTGGCCTAGCGTGGTGTGGAGGGCTGCGAGCAGGTTTGGGCTGCGAGCGGTCTCGATTCGCGAGCGGGCTTGGGCTGCGAGCGTGCCTGAGCCGCGAGGCGGGCTTTGGCTGCGAGCGGGCTTGGGTTGCGAGCGGGCTTGGGTTGCGCGCCCGCCGAGCCCCCTGCGCCCGCCGAGCCCCGCCGCCCCCGCCGAGCGGGCTGTTTTCCAGCCTTTTCGCCGTTTCTTTTGGCAAAAACGCTGGAAAGCAGCCCGCTCGACCGATTTTCTGCTTCGTGCGAGAGACGGGCCGTTTCGTATGGTCACGGTCGAAATGCCGAGCGCCCAACCTCTGGGAGCGGGCGGGGCTTTCTTTTGGCCGTCCTGCTCCGCTCGTCAAATTTCGGCTCTCATTGATACATTTTCGTGGTCTTCCGTCGAAGATGTTTTCACTGCATGTCTCTGACCTGGTATTTCTCTGCAGTGTTTTCATGCTCTACTCGTATGGGCGCAGAAAAAGGGTCAATGAGAGCCGAGATTTGACGAGGGTCCGCCCGGCAGCGGTGCGCATAATGCGCAAAGCGGGCACGGGCTCGGCATGGGATGGATTCTCAGCCGGGCCCGTGTCCATAAATCTTGGCGGTTTCCGGTCTGGCACCGCTCGTTTTGTCTTTGTGCTACAGCAGCGTTCCGATGAAGCAGCCGCCGATGCAAACGACGATCGTGGCGAGCAAGACCCAGACGGTCTTGACGCCCTTGCGGCCAAGCAGCCAGTACATGAACCCAAAGAGCAGCAGCTGCATGGTGCAAGGCATGATCATGTTGAAGTACTCAACAAGAGGCTTGGCGAATTCGCCCGCGCCCACCATGATGGGCAGGTCGAGGGAGACGTAGCTGGCAATCATGCCGCCGATTGCCATAAGTCCCACGATGCTGGCTGCGTACGTGACCTTCTCCATCGAGCCGCCCGCGGCGGCATCCTTAATGAACGACTGTCCGTACGTATAGCCAAACTTGAGGCCGAACCATCGGATGATGAAGCCCGGGACATTGAAGATCAGCAGAAGCAGAAGCGGGCCAAGAAGGCTGCCTTGCTGAGAAAAGCCGATGGCTACGCCAGTGGCGATGATGCGCAGCGTGCCAGCGATAAGCGAGTCGCCGATGCCGGCGAGTGGGCCCATCAGTGAGGTTTTGACGGCGGCGATGGAGCCCTCATCAAAATCCTCATTGTTGGCGTTTTCCTCCTCCATGGCGGCGTTGATGCCCATGAGGAGCGTTGAGAGCTGCGGCGTTACCGCCATGAAGTCCAAGCCGCGAGCATATGCGCGCTTCTGCTTCTCGGAGCCCTCTTCGTGGAGCTTCTTGATTACGGGGGTCATCGCGAAGGAATACCCGATGTTTTGCTGCCGCTCGTAATTCCACGAGCTGTCAAGCATGCAGGAGCGCCAAAAAACCTGTCTGAGCTCTTTGCTCGTAAGTTTGGTCATGGTTTGGCCCTCCTTTTCGATGGTCTGTTCGCTAGAACTCGTTGTCATCATCGGCTCCCTTCGCCACGGTAGTGACTCCGGCCCCAGTGTTAAAGACGATGATCATTGCAACCACGATGCCGGCGGCGGTGACTCCGACGATGTTCACACCGCCATACGCCACAAGCAGGAAGCCGAGGAACAGGAAGCAGGCAAGCTGCTTGTTCATGATCATGCGGGCGAGCAGGGCAAAGCCGATAGCGGGGATGATGCCCATGGCGTACTTGAAGCCATCGGTAACAAACTGCGGAATCGAGTTGACGATCGTTTCGATTGCGCCAGCACCCAGGTAAAAACCGAGTGCGCAGAGGCCGGAGAGCGTAAGGAGCTGCAGCAGCGTGAAGCCGTAGTGGATGGCGTCGATGCCGCGTTTATTGCATGCAAGCGCATAAGAATCGGCTTTTGAGGCCGCCAACGGGCCGAGTACCGCGCGGAAGAGGGATTCCCATACCATGGACATGAGCAGGGAGACGGGCAATGCGATGGCAACGGAAGATGCAACATCCGCGCCCGTTGTGATGACATAGGCGGTGCCGATGATGGAACCGGAAATCATGTCGGGCGGATTGCTGGCGCCAACTGCCTGAGAACCCAGATACACGAGTTCAAGCGTGGCGCCGGCCATACATCCGGTTGGGATGTCCCCCAGCGCAATGCCAACAAGTGCGCCAAGCACGAGTGGGCGGTTGAGCAGGCCGCTCGATAGTGAGTTGTACAGATAGCCAATGATGGCGACAATGAAAATCGCCAGCGTTTGTTGAATGAGCATGTGAACCTCCCAATTCCCAGATTAGATAAGGGGGAGTACGTCGACGGGCGTCTCGCTGGGGACCTGTTGCAGATAGACATGTACGCCCGCATCTGCGAGCTCGCGCAGCTGTGCGCATTCGGTGTCCGTGACACATACAGCAGGGGAGATGCGATGTTTGTCGTCGGCGTTCTTAGCGCCCCCAAGGTTGATCTCGCGGATGCTGGCGGCACCCTTTGCAAGACGGTGCGCATCGCCGATGGTCTCTACAATAATGAATAGGTTGTATTTGTCAGTCACGCCGCTGTTGAGCGCGTCAATCGAATCCTGCACGCTCTTCATAACGAGCTTCACTCCGGCGGGCTTGGCCATGCGCAGCGCCGCCATGCGTAGGTCGTTGGAGGCCACGTCGTCGTTGGCAATGAGGATGCAGTCTGCACCCACGGCCTTAATCCATGTGAACGCGACCTGTCCGTGTAGCAGGCGATGGTCGATGCGAGTGACTTTGATCATGAGTGCCTCCCCGTTACTCGCCCGCAGCACGAACGACGTTTACGAGCTTGCGGACATGCTCTTCGCAAACAATGCCGGAAACCTCGTGGGTATCCTTAAAATAGCTGCCGGCAATAATACCATCGGCAATTTTAAGGGCTTTGCCGGCGTTTTCAGCGGTTGCGCCGGCTGAGACGATGAGCGGGAAGTCGCCCAGGCCATCACGGAAAGACTGGATTTTTGTCATTGAGGTTTCCTGGCCCGTGCGATCTTGGGTGACGCAGACGGCGTTGCAGCGTGTTTTGGCGATGGCGAGGTCTTCCGCCAGGGTGTTGGCAGAAAGGATCGGCTGCTTTTTAAAGCGCACGCCACCCAGAACAATGCCATGATAGCGCTTCTTCCACAGGTCAAAGAACGCCTCGAGTGTCGGTTCATTGCGCGGTTCCACGTGGCCCACAACCGAATCCGTCTGCACAAAGTCCGTCTCATACTCAAGTGCAAGTTCAAAGCCCATGCTTTCGCAGTATAAGCAGTTGACGCCAACCAGAATGTCCGCATCGACCGTCTTGAGCCAATCCAACGCCAGACGCATCTCGCGATAGGTGTTGTAGTAGTTTTCAACTATGACGCCATCAATGCCGCCTTTAACGTAGGCGTCGTATTCCCGTTTGAGGGTTTCGAGCACTTCGGCATCCGAGTTGCCTTTGAGGTGCAGCATGCCCATAACGACTTTGGGTTTGCCGAATAGCTTTGTGGTCTCTTCGACGCTCATTCGCGTCTCCTTTCCTTGTGCCGTCGCGCTTTGTGCTACGGCATATGCCTTGTGACCGTGTTAGAAATCCTCGCCGACGGTGCCCGCAAGCTCTGCCGTGCCGACAAATCGCACGCCCTCGCGCGCGATTTCCTGCAATTCCTCGTTGCATTCACCTGAAATGGCGGCGCTGAGCACCATTGCCACGTTCATTCCCGTGTATAGGGAGACGTTGTCGTATTGCAGCAGACGGCACATTGCGGTGAATACGCTGGCGCCGTAGACGTCGGTCATGACGAGGAAGTGCACATCGGGATTGGCTGCGACCTCGGCGGCGATGGCCGCAGCGAAGTCGGCGGGGTCGCCTCCCGGGACAAGCTCGTAGGCATCTATGGGCACGTCCGTGTCGCCGAGCACCATGTGGATGGTGTCTTTCATGCCTTTTGCAAGTCCACCATGTGATGCAAGTACGATTTTTCGCATCGGCCCTCCGTTTCTGAGATAATACAAGTGAATACAGGTCGCGACAGTTAGAAGAATACATGTCAATACAGGTTTATGGACAGCTTTTATCATGAGCGGTATGGTTTTATCGGTGAACGGTTGGAAGGGCGCAGCTGAGCGGGCTGCGCGTTTTGTGACAGAATGAAGGTCGGCAGGACGAAGAAGGGGATTGCCCATGGATGGCGATACTACCGGGGCGCTCACATTGCATGATCGCGTGCGGATGGATATCGAGCGGAAAATAGACGAGGGTGTGTATCGCCCGGGAGATAGGATTCCGTCCGAGCACCAGCTCGCGGAACGCTATGCGGTAAGCCGAGTGACGGTCCGCCGGGCCCTTGAGGCGCTGGTACAGGCCGGGCATGTGGTGAAGCGCAAGGGCGCCGGCTCGTATGTGAACCCCGATGCGGGAGCGGCCAGGCCGTACCGCGTGGGCAGTTTTAGCGAGAATTGCGCTCGCCGCGGCGTGACGCCCTCTTCTCGTATTGTGTTTGCCGGGGTGGTTGAGGCTACGGCGGAGATGGCCGAAGTGTTGGGCGAGCCATGTGATGAGGTGGTCCGGCTCGAGCGCCTTCGATGCGTTGATGGTGTGCCCTGTATAGTAGAGTTCGACTATCTGCCGATGCGGTTTGAGTATTTGCTGTCGCTCGACTTGTCGGGGGTTTCTCTGTTCACGACCTTACCTGAGCTTGAGGACATGTCGAAGATTTGGTTTGACGATCAGTTTGATGCGTGCTTGGTTGACGACGATCTTGCGAGTCTTTTGGAATGTCAGCCAGGTTCACCCATTCTGCATGTGCGCGAGCGACTGTCCACCACGTCGGGAGAATCGATTTACGCAAACGAGCAGTTTATCTTGACGAGCCGTTACTCCCGCGAGGTGAGCAGTAAGGGCAATTTCATCCGTTGCGATAGCCCCTATGCAGCGTCGGGTGCATCGCATGCATCACATCTAGAAGCCCGTGGCGCCAACTGAGTGGCTTCGGTCCATTTCAAGCTCAAAATGAAGCCCGGCTACTCAGTTAGCGTTGTGATGGGTTCCTCGGCATGGGGCATCGGCGTGAGATGTCTGCATGAGATCTTTGCATGAGATGGTTTGATTGGGGCCCGTCGCGCTGCGGTTCTCGGGTGCTCATTTGAGCACCCATTTCTATGGAGACAGCGCGTTGGGCGGGATACGCAACCCAGACTCAACGGGAGAGTAATAATTTCGCCAAAACAAAATTATGCTTGTACAAAATTATGCACTGACATAAAATACTGCCAACGGATGCGCGCATTATCCAATACTCGAGCAAGGAGCCATTATGGATATGATCGTGTTTTACGTTCCGCTGGTCGTTGGCGTAGTTGGCAATATCCTCTACAACATCTTTGCCAAATCAACTCCCGAGAACGCCAATACGTTCGCGTCACTCACGCTTACCTATGCAGCCGGCATGGTCGCAACGTTCATTCTGTATTTTGCGACGTCAGGCGGCGGCAACATTTTGGAGGAGTTTGCAAAGGCGAATTGGGCATCGTATGCCTTGGGCCTCTGCATTGTCGGCTGTGATGTGGCGATCATCCTGCTGTATCGAGCGGGTTGGGACATCAGTGTGGGCACGTTGGTCGGCAATATCTCGCTGTCGCTGTGCCTCGCCGTCATCGGCGTCATCTTTTGGCACGAGTCGTTGGGCCCCATCAAGATCGTCGGCATCATCGTCTGCCTTATTGGCCTGTACATCGTGAATCGTCCCGAGAAGCAACCGGTGGATGCGGCGGAGTAGAAGCTCGCCGACACGCATGTACGCCATGATAACGTGAGGGGAGTCACCATGACTAAACCAGCAGATATCGTCATTATTTCCGACGCGATGTTCCGTGCAACGAGCCGCGGTGAGGTGCCGGCGCCGGGCGGCGTTGCCATCAATGGCGCGACTATTTCCGCCGTTGGCGCCCCCGAGGAGATCGAGAGGTATATCGGCCCAAAGACCGTTGTACGCCGCTTTGGTGCGGACAAGCTGCTCATGCCGGCGCTCTGCGATGCACATCTGCATCTTGAGAACACGATTCTTTGCGAATGCGGTCCGGTGCTGCGCTTTGTGACATCGGAAGATGAATGCGTTGCCAATGTGAAGAAATGGCACGAAGATAATCCAGACTCGTATTGGGTGATCGGCTTTGGGTGGCATCAGGCGAATTGGCCTGGCGGGCAAGTTCCTAATAAGGAGAAGCTATCCGAAGCGCTGCCCGATAACCCGGCGTTTTTGATGGACATCGATACGCATTGCGCGTGGGTCAATCAGAAGGCCATTGATGAGCTGGAGCTCACGGCAGATACCCCCGATCCGGATGGCGGTCGAATCTGGCGCTACAAGAACGGCGAGCCCTCTGGTTATCTTGAGGAGCAGGCGGCGATTGGCATCGAGCCTACAGTGCTCAAGATGGCCATTTCCGATGCCGAGGTGCGCAAGCAGAAGCTTGCCGAAACCATCGAGCTGCTCAACCGCAGGGGCGTGACTGAGACATGGGATGCGTTCGACACGCCCGCGACGTGGTACGAGGCGCTTGAAGGACTTGAGGCCGAGGGGCGTCTCAACCTGCGCGTGAATACATGCGTGCTCATCAATGAGGGCGACGGCTTTGTTTCCAAGGGCGAGGAACTTGCCAAGCGCTACGGTGACAAGGAGCGTCTCATTACCTTCTGGGGCTACAAGGTCATTGGTGACGGCGTCGGCGGTGCCCACACGGCCTGGATGGTCGAGCCGTATGCGGACGACCCGACTTGCTATGGCGGCTGCTTGCTCGACCCCGAGGATATGAAGCGCCGCGTGCTTGCGTGCGAGCGCGCTGGGTATCCCGTTCACATCCACGCGTGCGGTACGGCCACGGTGCGTCACGGCCTGGATTGCTTCGAGGCGGCCATGAAAGAGGGGCTGTGCGACAAGGACCGTCGCAACGTCATCACGCATTGCGACACCGTATGTGCCGAGGATTTCCCGCGCTTCCGCGAGCTGGGAATCGTCGCTGCGCTGCAGCCCGATATGATGGCGCCAACGCCGACGTATGAAACGGATTTCTATCGCCCGTTCTTTGGTGACGAGGTGTATGAGCTCGCGTGGGCGAACCGGACGATGTTCGACAATTGCGACTACATCTCGTTCAGCAGTGATTCTCCGGTAGGGTTCGCGGGCACGCTCGACCAGGTGTTCCGTTCGACTCAGCGTGTCTTTAACGACGGCAAACCGGAGGGCGGCATTCATCCCGAGCAGAAAATCAGCATGTCGGAGGCGCTGTGGGCCTACACGTGGGGCGGCGCATATCAGCTTGGCAAAGAGGGGATGAAGGGTTCGCTTGAAGTGGGCAAGCGCGCCGATATCGCCGTATTTGAGCATGATCTGTTTACGTGCGACCCGTCTCTGATTCAAAAAACGGAATCTGAGCTGACGCTCATTGACGGTCGCATCGTGTACGACAAGACGGCTTAGGTTACAGGGGAGGACTACTATGGCCGAAGCGGCAAAGAAACACGGGTTTGCGTACATCTTTCCCGTTATTTTGATGATCGTAGTCAACGTTGCGTACAACATCGTTGCAAAATTGACGCCCGAGAACGTGAATGCGCTTGCGTCAGTATTTTTAACCTACACGGTGTGCTGCGCCTTCTCGTTCATTGCCTTTTTCGTGACCTCGAAAGACAAGTCGTACCCGCGGGCGCTCAAAGAGTGCAACTGGTCGGCGCCGGCTATGGGTCTTTCGCTCGTGCTGATGGAGATTGCCATCCTGCTCCAGTATCGAGCTGGCTGGGACATCAGTATCGCGTGCCTGGTGCTCTATGTCATCCTCGCCGTCTGCCTGCTGGTCATCGGTGCGGTGTTCTATAAAGAGCGTGTGAGCTTTACGCGCATTATCGGCTGCGCTGTTTGCGCCGCTGGCATCGCGATGGTCATGATGTTCTAAAATGGCAGGGCCGTGGTGCGCCACGGATTGCGATGGCATACGCTTAGGGCGATGGGTGGGGGTGTCGTAGTGGCGCCCCCACCGCTGTAAAGGCAGTTTTGTGAGCAAAGCAAGGAGGATGCATGGGCACGTATGCCGCAGGAGATGCGACGAAAGAGCGGATCAAAGACGCTGCGCGGCTCCTCTTTTACGAGCAGGGCGTGACCTCCGTTTCGGATGCGGCGATTTGCCGGGCGGCGGAGGTCCAGAGAGGCCTTGTCTCATATCATTTCGGAGGGCGCGGCAGCCTTGTCGCTGCCATTTACCAGGAGTTTGCCGAGCTGTTGCGCGCGGTGGTTCGCGACCATTTTGCCATTGACGACCCGGTGCTGTCGTACTGTGTGTTGGAGCATCTGCTTCTAGAGCTGCTGCATCGAGATGAGATTATGCGGCGGTTTTACGTTGAGATCATCCAGTATCCCGAGGTGTCTGACGAAGAGGTCCATGTTCAGCATGAGCAGTTTTCGGCGATTCTAGCCAGCCGGAAAGATCTGGAGCTGTCGGATCGTCTCAAGATCGCCGTCGCCATGTCACAAGGAACGTTCAATGAAACGGTGCGCTGCATAGAAAACGGCTACCTCTCAAGCGAAATCAAGGAAATCATTGATATCGATTTGATGATGTCGATGTCGCTGATGGGGTTTGATAGCCAATATGCTGAACGGATCGTAGAGAAAACGACAGCCCTCACAAATGGATGCCGACTCACGGTCGACTCCGCGATGATACCGCGCGTTGAGCTGTGCGCTGATTGATGCTGCCCATGCTGCTCCATCGCCGGATGGATGGGGCGGGCGACAGGTGATGCACATCATGTGGCTCGCTTTTAGACGAAGGCCAATGTGGCTACAATAAGCTATAATGTAGCCACATTGGAGGTTGCTATGAGCGCTGTGTTGACGCCCGTTGGGGTGCGAGAGGCTAAAAATCGGTTCAGCTCGTTGGCCGCTGAGGTGAACGCTAGCGGTTGCTCGCTTACTGTCATGAAGAATAATGCGCCGTGGGTCACCATCGTGCCTGCCGATCCTGAGTCGATCGAGCGTCATCGTCGTCTCGACAAGTTCCGCGCGCTCACAGCCTCCATTGAGTCGGGCTCTGCTTCGGAGCCGATGTGGGATGCGTCCCTCTCTGATCGTGAGATCCTCAATGAGGAGCGGGTGAGGCGCTTTGGCTAACGTCGTGCTTGATACGGACATCATCTTGGATTATCTGTGCGCGAATCGTCCGGAGCACCGCTCGGCTGTTGATGCGTTGGAAGCGATATACGAAGAGCCTGGTTGCATGCCCGTGGTGTTGCTGGCGACGCTTAAAGATGCGTATTACATCATGAATCGCGTATACCATAATGAGCCTATCGTGCGCCAACGCCTCCAAGACTTTGCGGAAATCGTTGAGCTTGCGGAACTGACCACGCCGGTTGTACGAGCGGCATTTGTAAGCGATGAACCTGATTTTGAAGATGCGATCGTCCGGGTTTCGGCGGAGCGCATGGGGGCGCGTGCCATTTTGACGCGTGATGTTGATGCATATAAGCATTCGCGTGTTCCGAGCATGGACGCGCGAGCATATGTGCAGCAGTTTGCGGCGCGTGAATCTGCCTTGTAGCGGCGGCATGTGCCTGACTGCTGTTCTTGTTGTGCTGGTGCTACCCGTGCTGGTGGCATGTGTCCGTTTTGCTACGGCGTTGGCGGCGCTTTGCGGGTTCGGTATGATAGAGGTGTCTAACAGGGAGGATCCATGCACATCGCGCTTGACAAGCTCTAGCTACGATTGTTGCTGCGCCAGCCACGAGCCGGTGCCCATTCACCTTACCTGCGCGAAGCGTGGCGTTCGTGACTTGCCGATTCCGCCTACCGGGTTTCTGTCCAACGCTTTTGCGCGCACCTACAGCCATTGTTTATATGCCGCACCGCACAAAGGAGCATTGCCATGCGCGACAAGCTGGAAAAAATCATCATCGCTTTTGAGGAGCTTGAGCAAAAGCTCTCCGACCCTTCGGTCGCGAGCGATATCAAGGAGTTCACGCGCCTGAACAAGGAATACGCCCACCAGACCGACCTGGTTAAGGCCGCGCGCGAGTACCTGGGCGCCTTGGACGACATCGAGGCCGCCAAGGAGATGCTGCGCGACACCTCTGACGCCGACGAGAAGGAGATGCTCCAACTGGACATTTCCGAGAACGAGGCCAAGCTCCCGCAGCTCGAAGAGGACATCAAGTTCATGCTCATCCCCGGCGACCCGATGGATGAGAAGGATACGATCGTGGAGATCCGCTCCGCTGCCGGCGGCGACGAGGCGGCCATCTTCGCGGGCGACCTGTTCAAGATGTACCAGCGCTTCTGCGAGAGCAAGAAGTGGAAGATCGACGTGCTCGATTCGAGCCCGAGCGAGGCCGGCGGCTTTAAGTCCATCGAGTTCAAGGTCACGGGCGATAAGGTGTACTCCGTGATGAAGTACGAATCTGGCGTGCACCGCGTGCAGCGCGTTCCCAAGACGGAGAGCCAGGGTCGCATCCAGACCTCCACGGCGACGGTTGCCGTTTTGCCCGAAGCCGACGAGATCGACATCCAGATCAACCAGTCCGATCTGCGCATCGACACCTACTGCGCCTCCGGCCCCGGCGGCCAGTGCGTGAACACCACCTACTCGGCGGTGCGCATCACCCACCTGCCCACGAACACCGTGGTGCAGTCTCAGGAGCAGCGCTCCCAGATTCAGAACCGCGAGGTTTGCATGCAGATGCTCCGCGCTCGCCTCTACGAGATGGAGCTCGAGCGTCAGCAGGCCGAGCTCGGCGCCGAGCGTTCGGCGCAGATTGGTCACGGCAACCGTTCCGAGAAGATCCGTACGTACAACCAGCCGCAGGACCGCGTGACCGATCATCGCATCGGCTACAACTCCACCTATAACGGTGTCCTGCTGGGCGACCAACTCGCTGGCGTCATTGATGCTCTTGCTGCCGCTGACCGTGCGGCCAAGCTCGCCGAGGCCGTGTAAGCGCTCTGGCTGCGATGACTTGCGCTCCTTGAGGAGCGCGTGTTGGTATGGTGCCGTGTGAGCAGCGCACCGCGTGCGAGGCACGTGTGGCGAGCGCGCCGAGCGTGGCGCGTGAGACGCGTGCGGCGCACGGGAGCATACGTGGGGTGAGGCCCGATTCCGCAATGATGGCGGGATCGGGCCTTTTGGGCAGGAGGTCGGAAGAGCCGTCGCGTGGCTATCCGATTGGTGCCACAGCCGCCTTGCTGGAATGTGGACGAATGGGCCGGTATGTCTCCGTTCAAAACGTAAGGCACGTGAAAAACAGCAGCTTACGAGCTAGTCACTACCGCCCACTGGCAAAAACCGACCGTTTGCGAGAGCCATCGCGCTGTGCGCTCCGTGTCCTTTAGAATTGCATACGCTTCTGATTTGTTGGTTTATCTTGGGACGTATGTGTCATACGTCCGAGGTGAGGGAGACGGGGGCTGCGCTCATGGGACGGTATGAAGGTGGCGCCGATGCGTTTGACGTACGGCGCGGACTGCGGCGGAGCGTCGGCCACATAGCTCGGGGTCGAGGGGTGAGGCGTCTTTGCTGCGCCATCACCGCTGGCCTGCTGCTGGCAACGGGTCCAGTTGCCATGGCGCGCGCGGATGCCGCGCCAGCGGTGCGCTCACAATCGGCGGATCAGATGAGCTCGACTCCCGAGGTCGTCTATGTGAACACGGTGGACGCCGCCGAGCGAACTCAAAACTTCAACGAGCACTGGAAATTCTACCTGGGTGAAGCTGCCGGCGCCGAGCAGGGGCAGTTCGACGATTCCACATGGGAAAGCGTCGATTTGCCGCACGATTACAGCATTGACCAGGAGTACACGAAGCAGGGCGAGGCCGAAAGCGCCTATAAGCTTGGTGGTATCGGTTGGTATCGCAAGAGCTTTACGGTCGATGAAGCGCTGCGCGGCAAGCGTGTGCGCCTGGACTTCGACGGCGTGTACATGGACGCGACGGTGTGGGTAAACGGGCACGAGCTCGGGAACCATCCGTATGGCTACTCGCCGTTCGCCTTCGATATCACCGATCATCTCGTGTTCGGCGGGCAAAACACCATCGCCGTCAAGGTGAATCATCAGACGCCCTCAAGCCGTTGGTACTCTGGCTCCGGCATCGGCCGCGATGTCGAGCTTGTGGTGACCGATGCGGTGCATGTCGACCGCTACGGTGTCGTGGTGACCACGCCCGATTTGTCGGCAGAAAACAAGGACAAGGTCAAGACGCATCTCAAGACGACGGTCGTCAACAAGGGTGCCTCCGAGGCAAAAGTCCAGGTTGTGCAGACGGTCTTTCCGCGCGGGGGCTCGCCCGAGCAGAAGATCGCTGAGGTGACGAGCCAAGAAACCGCCATCGCTGCGGGCAAGACCGCCGTGGTCGAGCAGGATGCGACCACCACTGCGGCGCCGCAGCTGTGGAGCACCGAGGCTCCGAACCTGTATACGGTCCGGACGGAAATCAAGCAGGGCGGCAAGGTCATCGATTCCTATGACGCGGACTTCGGCTACCGTTTCTACGCCTTCGATGCGAACACGGGCTTCTCGCTCAACGGCACGAACGTGAAGCTCAAGGGCGTCTCCATGCACCACGACCAGGGCTCGCTTGGTGCCGTTGCCTCGCATGACGCGCTGGAGCGCCAGATCAAGATCTTGAAGGAGATGGGCTGCAACTCGATTCGCTCGACGCACAACCCGCATTCGCGTGAGCTGGCGCAAATCTGCAACGAACAGGGCATCTTGCTGGTTGAGGAGATTTTCGACGGCTGGACATCGCCCAAAAACGGCAACAGCAACGATTACGCGCGGTTCTTCAACAAACCGATGGGCAAAAGCGAGCTGTTGGGCGGTGCGGAGTCCAAGGTGTGGGCGCAGTTCGACCTTGAGCAGGCCGTCGCGCGCGACATCAACGCGCCATCCATCATTATGTGGTCGCTCGGCAACGAGATGGCCGAGGGCACGACGGGCATTGCCAATTACAATCAGGTGCAGAAGGGCCTGCTCGACTGGGTGGCCGCCGCCGATCCCACACGTCCCGCCACCACGGGCGATAACAAGTTGAAGGGTGGCAGCGAGCAGTTGAACCCAACGGCTATCGCAAACGCGAAGGGCATCGTTGGTGCGAACTACATGTCTTCCAGCAGGTACGAAGAGATGCACAAAAAGCATCCTGATTGGAAGATGTACGCATCGGAGACGGCTTCGGCAACCAATAGCCGCGGCGTGTACACCACCAAGGCGAACAACACGCTGAATGGCGAGAAACTGCTGACTTCGTATGACAAGTCGGCGGTGAGCTGGGGCGTTGTGGCGTCCGAGGCCTGGTTTGATACCGTGACGCACGATTATGTCGCGGGCGAGTATGTGTGGACCGGCTTCGATTACCTGGGCGAGCCAACGCCTTCAAACGGCGTGTCGGCAGGTGCGCAGGGCGAGTGGCCCTCGCCGAAGAACTCCTATTTTGGCATCATCGATACGGCCGGCTTGCCCAAGGATACGTTCTACTTCTATCAGAGCCAGTGGAACGAGTCGGTGAATACGCTCCATATCCTGCCTGCATGGAATGAAGATGCCGTTATGACCTCGGGCAACAACAAAGAGGTCGAGGTTGTCGTATATACCGATGCGCCGGAGGTCGAGCTGTTCTTCACACCGGCCAAGGGCGGTGAGACCAAGTCGCTTGGCAAGAAGGCCATGCACAAGATAACGACTCCAGCTGGCCACACGTACTACGCGAATAAGCCTGCCAATGGCAAAGAGCAACTGCGCCACAACGACATGTACCTTACCTGGAATGTTCCCTATGCCGACGGTACGATTACAGCCAAGGCATACGGTGAGGGTGGCAAAGAGCTCGACCTTGCGGATTTCAAGGGTCGTACGAGCGTGAAAACTGCGGGCAAGGCCGCAAAGATCTCGGTCGACGTGGATCGCAAGGGCATGACGGCCAACGGCACCGACCTGGCTTATCTGACCGCTACGATTCAGGATGAGCACGGGGTTACGGTGCCCACGGCAAAGGACCAGGTGACGTTTACGGTTGAGGGCGCCGCCGCGCTGGCCGGCGTCGACAACGGCGTGCAGGCGGACCACCAATCCTACCGCGACACCAATCGCAAGTCGCAGGCGGGCCAGCTTGTGGGCATCGTGCGTGCCGGCAAGGTTGCGGGAACCGCAAAAGTCACGGTGAGCGCGTCGGGGCTGCAGCCCGCAACGGTCGAGATCCCGGTTGCTGCGGATGCCAGTCACGAGGGTGCCGACAAGCACGTGGAGGGGCTCTTCTACGCGCGGTACCATTACGTGAAGGCCGGCGGCGAGTTGACGCTCCCGCAAAAGGTCGAGGTTCGCTATTCGGACGGTTCGAAGAGCGAGGAGGCGGCCACCTGGGGTTCCCTTTCGCAGGAGCAGCTCGCCACGCCCGGCGTGTATACGGTTGCGGGAACCGTGGCGGATCAGCAAGTTGCCGCGATGGTGACGGTGATCGATTCGGTCGCCGCGCTGCAGAACTACTCAACGACTATTCCGGTTGGCGGCGATCCGGTGCTGCCCACCGCGCGACCTGCCGTGATGAATGACGGTACCGTCATGAACGCGAATTTCCCGGTGACCTGGGCCAAGCCCGATGCGGCGGCGTATGCCAAGCCGGGGACGGTCGTGGTAGAGGGTACGGCGAGCGTCTTTGGCGTCGATACGCCGGTGCGCGCGTCGGTGCGCGTGCAGACGGGCAAAGTGTCGATTGGCCCGAGCGTGAGCAGCGCCGCGAAGCTCACACAGTGGACGCCCGACGGGCAAACGAATGACACGCTCAACGCGATCATCGATGGGCGCATGGAGCTGAACGCCAACACGGGCGGCGGTGTGAACCCGTCGTGCTGGTCCAACTGGAGCTCGTCGCAGGCGGGGCATCGGAACGCGACCCTGACGTTCCAGTACGCAACGCAGCAGACCCTCGGGCAGATCAACGTGTTCTTCGGTCGCGATGCCGGTTCGGGTCGCTATCCCGACCCGAATACCATCACGTTCGAGGTTTCCGAAACGGGTGCCGAGGGAAGCTGGCATCGGCTGGAGGCGCGCGAGTCTATCGCTGAGCAGGAGCAGAGCACCAACGTCAAGAAGTACACCTATGACTTTGAGCCTGTGGGTGCGACCTTCATTCGGATGAACGTCGTGAATTCCACTGCGTCGGCGGGCAATAGCAAGCCGTGCACCATGATTACCGAGGTTGAGCTGAAGAGCGCGACCATCTCGTATCCCGTTGGTTCCGAGGCCGCGCTGGAAGTGCTGACGGTGAACGGCAAGGAGTTGCGTGGCGATGCGCTTGCGTCAGGTTCCTACGACACGCGCGCCATCGTTGCCGACGTACAGGCGACGGGCAAGGACAACGCTGCGGTTACCGTGCTGCCTGCGCACGATGGAGCGATCAAGATCCTGATTGAGTCTGAGAATCATGCGGCGGCGAAGGTGTTCACCATCAACCTGGGCGCCGATGCGATGAGCCCCGATTTGGGCCCGAGCGATGACGCCCGTGATTACCCCGTTGAGAAGGTCACGCTTACGGGCGGTAATCCTCAACAGCCGGGCAGCGCGACCGAGGGCCCCTTGGCGTTCGCGTTCGACAAGCGCAGCGACACGCACTACCACTCCACGTGGAACAACGTCAACGATACGAGCGTGTTTGACAAGCTCACGATTGATATGCAGCTTGCGGAGCCTGCGACCATCGAGGCCCTGCGTTATCTGCCTCGCCAATCGGGCGGTATGAACGGTACGCTCACCGCCTGCAAGGTGCTGTGGAGTGAGGACGGGAATACCTGGCATGACGCGGGAAGCGCCACGTGGTCCGATGTGGACGGCATGGGATGGCGCATCGTTTCGTTTGATCGTCCGGTGACTGCTCGCTATTTCCGGCTTGACCCCGTGTCCTCGGTGGCTGATGGTGGTCGCAACAACTACTTTGTCTCTGCGGCGGAGATTCGCCTACGCACTGCGCGCGAGACAATCGATATTGCAGATGAGAGCCAGGTGAGCGTTGACGTTCCGAAGGCGGTTGAGGTCGATCGCATCGATGCTGAGCATCCGCTGCTCGCCGACCGCCTGCCCGAAAAGCTGACCCGGGGGGAGAAGGCGCTCGTCTACGGTGTTGACTATCTCCTGGACTTCAAAGCTAACGATGCTGCGGGTATGGCCACGGTGACGATTGAGGGCATCGGCGACTATTCGGGCACGGTGACGCGCACGTTTGAGATTAAGCTCGCGCCTAAACGGCTTGTGGGCATCGCCGTCAAGGCGCAACCCTCGAAGCTAGTGTACATGCAGGGCGAGTCGTTTGATCCTGCAGGCTTGGTGCTGGCGTTGACGTACAGCAACGGCGAGACCGAGGACCTTGCATACAGCGATGCCACGAAGGGCGACTTCACCTTTAGCCCGGCGCTTGGCACGGCCTTTGACCATGAGGGAACCTTCGATGTGACGGTGGAGTACCAGGGGCATGCCGGCGTGTTGACGGTTACGGTCCAGGGTACCACTACTCCGGGCGGCGGCACGAGCTCGGGTGGGGCTGGTCAAAGCGGCAGCTCTCATGGCGGATCAGGTGCGCGTCCCGTTGGCCCGGGCTCCAGTGCGGGTACCGTGCCGACTGCGGGCTCCAACTCCACCACGGCAAATACTTCCGGCCAAGCTGCGGAATCGACCGACGATGCGACGTCTGACGCCGATGCAACCTCGAAGAAGCCAAAGGGTGATCGAGATGACGCGGCAGATAAGGATGCATCGTCCAAGACGGCGAAAGATCGTGACGAGTCGGCCTCATCGTCTGCGCCCGGCATTCCATGGGTGGCCATCATCGTGTTTGCCTTGGTGCCGCTCGTCGCCGGTCTGATTATCAGGATGCGCCGCTAGCTCTTGATCGGTTGACGAAGCTTGGCGTCCAGCATCTAGCTTGGCACCGAAGCCGCGATTCAGCACGGCGTACGGCCCAATGATGTGCGGGCGGGTTGTTCTTCGGAGCAACCCGCCCGTTGCTATTGCACGGTAGCGTTGCGTAGCGCCGGGGGCCTATAGCCGTGAGGCTGCCACGCCCCCGCTACATCATGCGTTAGGGCAGTGGGGGCGTGGCGTGATCGGGCTATGGGTGGCAACCCCACCTGGTGGTCGGCTATAAGGCGGCGGCCCTGTGGTGTCGCCATGTATAGAAGTTGCCTGCGCAGGTGCCTACGCCAAGAGTGCAGCGACCTTTCCGAGCGTTGGTTCGAAGGAAACACCTCGCATCTCAAAGTCGGGCTGCTCGCGCGTGATGCGCATGGCATCGCGCACAAGTTCACCGGCAAAGGAGACGGCGTCTCGCAGGTCGTGCCCGGCATAGATCGCCGCCGTCAGCGCGCTGGCAAACAGGTCGCCGGTGCCATGGAGCATATAGGGAAGCAGCTCGCTAGAAACTTCAATCACCTGGGGTTCATCTGCCGTGGCGATATAGTTGCGAATTACCGGCTCGCCCGCATGGACGATGCCCTTGATGACGATGGCGCGCGCTCCCATTGCAAGCAACGCGTCAGCGTTGCGCTGGATAAAGGCCGCGTTAACATCTTGCCCTTGATACGGAATGCCCGACAGGATTGATGCTTCAGTCAGATTGGGTGTCAAAACGTCTGCATCGTCAACAAGGGCTGCCATTGCGCAGCAGAGCTCATCGGTGTAGGTGGGGTATTGCGCCCCGCCATCCCCCATGACCGGATCGACTATGCGCAAGGCCTGCGGATACTCGCGATACAGCCGCTGGATGACAGCAACCTGCTCTGCCGATCCAAGAAATCCAGAATAGATGCCGTCGAGCTCGATATGCTCTTCACGCCACGCATCCAGGTAGCCATTGAGCATCTCGGTCGTATCGTGCATGTAGAACGTTGGAAACTTGGTGTGAGCACTGAACAGGGCCGTGGGCACGGGGCACACATCGATGCCAGCTGCCGAGAGCACCGGAATGGCGATCCCTAGCGAGCATTTTCCGTAGCCGCACATGTCGTGAACGGCGGCAACGCGTGGAATATACGAGCCTACACGCTGATAGAGATTGATCATGGTTGTTCCTTTCCGCGGACTTATGGACCAGCGTACATGGGACAGCATACGTCTTTTACTACCTTGCAGCCATGGAAATCACTCCCGTAACGAACTCGAACGAACAGATCTATATGAGGGCGAGCGCCCGGAAATCGATTGTGAGCATATTGTAGCAAACATATGTTCTCAGAACAAATGTTCTATAATGAAAAAACCAAACGGGGAGGAAAGCATGAAGCACGCCGCTTGTTTGCAAAAATGGAGCAGTGGCCGATATGTCTGCTCGCCCAAGCGGGGGAGAGCGTATCATGCGGCTAGGCTACGTTCTTGTGTGTGGTCTAGTACGAGTCAATCGGGAAGGTAAAGCACATGGCAAACGTACACGAGCTTTTGGAAACCTGGATCGCCAACGTGCGCGACGAGGATCTGCTGGCAGAGTTGAAACAGATGCGGGATGCTGGCGATGAGGGCGCGATCATGGATGCGTTTTTCCAGGACCTCGCGTTTGGAACCGCAGGCCTGCGCGGTACGATTGGCGCCGGGGCGAATCGCATGAATATATATACCGTCGGTCGCGCCACGCAGGGTTTTGCGGACTACTTGGTTAAGAACTTTGAGCATCCCACGGTGGCCATTGCGCGGGATAGCCGTAACAAGGGCGAATTGTTCGTCAGGACGACGGCGGCCATTTTGGCGGCAAATGGTGTGACCTCATACGTGTATCCGAAGATCTCCCCGGTTCCGACGCTCTCGTGGGCCGTTCGGTATTTGGGCTGCTCGGGCGGCATTTGCATGACGGCGAGCCACAACCCGGCGGCGTATAACGGCTACAAGGTGTATGGGGCAGATGGGTGTCAGATTACCAGCGAGGCTGCCGCCGCCATTTCTGCGGCCATGGAGGCAACCGACCCGTTTGCCAATGTCAAGACAATGGACTTTGACGAGGCGCTTGAGCAGGGTCTTGTTACGTGGATCGACGACGAGGTGCTCGATGCGTACTATAGCGCCGTGCTTGAGCGCTCGGTGAACAACCTGACGGACGAGCAGATTGCCGCCGCCCCGCTGAAGCTCGTATATACGCCGTTGAACGGCACAGGCCTGATTCCTGTGACGGAGGTGCTGCGCCGTGCGGGCATCACCGATGTGGCGGTTGTTCCCGAGCAGCGCGATCCGAATGGTGATTTCCCCACTTGTCCGTATCCGAACCCTGAGATTCGTGAGGCCATGCAGAAGGGTATCGACCTGTGTGAACAGGTGCACCCCGATTTGCTGCTCGCAACGGATCCGGATGCCGACCGCGTGGGCGTGGCATGTGCCGATGGCGAGGACTACACGTTACTTTCAGGCAATGAAATGGGCGTGCTGCTGCTCGACTATATCTGCAAGATGCGCGCAGAGCGCGGCGAGGATCTGTCCGGCAAAGTAGCGGTCACCACGATCGTTTCTTCGTCCATGGTGGATGCGCTTGCCCGGGAATACGGTTTTGAGCTCCGTCGTTGTTTGACGGGCTTCAAGTACATTGGCGACATCATCACGGGCTTGTCGGACGCGGGCGAGGTCGATCGCTACATCTTTGGTTTTGAGGAGAGCTACGGCTATCTTGCTGGCGACCATGTGCGTGATAAGGACGCGGTGAGCACGTCGCTGCTCATTTGCCAAATGGCGCAGTATTACAAGCTGCAGGGCAAGAACCTTGTGCAGGCGATGCGGGAGCTGTATGAGAAGCACGGCTTCTATCACAACCGGACGATTTCGCTGAGTTATCCGGGCGCCGAGGGCGCCGCCAAGATGGCGGGCATCATGGCGTCCTTGCGCGCAGAGGCTCCATCGCAGATCGCGGGGATGAAGGTTGAGGCCACACTTGACTACGCGACGCGTGTGCATGGGCTGCCGGCTGCCGATGTGATTGAGTTCGATTTGGAGGGCGGTAACAAGGCGATCGTTCGCCCCTCGGGTACCGAACCAAAGATCAAACTGTACATTTTCGCGATTGGAAGTGACGCGCAAGCGGCTGACGCGCTGCTCGATGCGATTGAGGAAGATGGGCGCAGGCTGCTGGCGTAGGCACCGCGCTCGCTACGCGTCTCGACTCGATGTGTCCTAGGCGCGCAGCATCATAGCAAGAGCGGTGCCTCGTTCTGGCCAATGGATAGGCCGAGGCGGGGCATCGCTGTGCATGCATGCTGCTGCTAAACGGTGCCGCTGAGCAGACGAGCCCGCTTAATGGCGGCGGGAATGCGGTCACAAAGGAGTCTGATGTCGTCGGCGGTGACATCGCTTGCAAGCGAGATGCGCAGCGCGCCCTTTGCGCGAGCGGCATCGATGCCCATGGCGGTGAGCACATGAGAAGGCTCGGTGGAGCCGGTGGAGCAAGCTGATCCGGTAGCGGCGGCCACTCCCGCTCGGTCAAGCAAGACCACGAGCAGTTCGCCATCAACGGCATCACAGGTAAATGAGGCGATAGATGGAAGTCGGACAAGCTCGTCGGATCGGACAGAGGTTGCTCCCGTGGGGCTCACGCCCTCAACAGCGGACAGGATGTGGTTGGTCAGTTCGTCGCGCAGGCTGGCGATGCGCGCGATGTCCTGCTCGAGCGTTGTGCACGCCTCGTTGAGCGCTTCTGCCATGCCGATAATGCCAGCAAGGTTTTCCGTGCCCGCCCGCTCGCCGCGCTCTTGGGAACCGCCCGCGATGATCGCCGGAATGGAAAAGCCTTCGCGCAGGTACAACGCTCCCGTCCCGCGTGGCCCATGGAATTTGTGGCCCGAGAGCGAGAGCGCATCAATGCCGAGCTGCTGGATATCGATGGGGATGTGCCCGACCGCTTGGACGGCATCGGTGTGGAACGGGGCTCCGTGCGCATGTGCAATATCGGCGAGTTGGCGAATGGGTTGAATGGTGCCGACCTCGTTATTGGCGAGCATGATGGAGACAAGGGCGGTGGCGGGAGCGGCGCTGCACCCCGCATCGGCCTCTTTGGCACGCTGCTCGTTTTCTCGCAAAGTGCGCTCGAGATCGGTCGGGTTGATGCGGCCTTGCGCATCAACAGGCAGGTGGATGACCTCAACCCCCTCGCGCTTGAGCGCTTCGCAGCAGTGCAAAATAGCGTGATGCTCGATTGTGCTGGTAACGATGCGGGGCGTTGCGCGCGCCCCATGCAGGTCGCGGAATCGCTGGACGGCTCCGCGAAGGACCCAGTTGTCCGCTTCGGTTCCGCCGCTCGTGAAATAAATCTCATCGGAGTGCTTGGCGTTAAGAGTGTGCCCGACGACCTCGCGTGCGTCCTTGAGTGCAAGGGCCGCATTGCGCGCGATGCGGTGAATGCCGCTTGGGTTGCCAAATTCGCTGGTGAGATACGGCATCATGGCATGCAGCGCCCGCGGCGAAAGGGGTGTTGTCGCGGCGTTATCAGCATAAATGTAAGGTTCGGTCGATGCGGTCATGGAGCTCCTTGGGTGATGCGGTAGCGTGTGGCTGCCTGGACGGTGCTGCGATGCGAGCCTCTGGCTGCCGTGCGCTATCGAAGGAAGAAGTACCAGGTGAGCGCCAATGCGATTGCGGCCAGGATGAGTATGATGAGGGCGGCGAGAAGCCGGTGTCGCTGGCGCGTTTGCCGTGCCGTAAAGATGGAGCGCCCCTTTTTGGGAACCGAGATGTAGCGATCGTAGTGCAGCGGGTTGTTGTTGGTTCTCGGTGCGCGCCCATGCGCTGCGGCGTGTGGGGAGCCGGCGCTCGACCCCGATGCTTGCGCGCGCGAGGGCTCGGCGTCCCATGCGCTGCGGGCACCTTTAGCGGTCTGGCCTCCAACGGGCGGCAGATAGGTGGGGTCGCTTGAAGCCACGCCCATGTGCTTGCGCGGCCGTCCGCTGGCGGTCCTGGTGCGAAGTTGCGGCTCAGGCTCGCCGACGTTGGTCAAATGCCGATCGTCCATGAAACACCTCACAGGACGCTAGATATATCAGTGTCATTGTATGGGGTTGGGAGAAGGCTGCTACGCACCGTGCCGCAAATCGCTGCGTTTTCACACCGACCTCCCGAAAGGAGTCCCGGCAGGGCGCCCTCGACTGTGCCCGTTTCACATGAAGCTCCGCTTCGCCCCGTATGTACAATCGGCTCGCGCGTATAATGAGCGGGTACGGCCTGCGTTTGGTACCAGAGGGGAATTATATGTCTCGCGACGCCACCTTGTCCGCATCCACTGCAATTGAATTCGAGGAGGCGTGCATGCTCGACCCCGAGGCCGATAAACCGCATGAGGAGTGCGGCATTTTTGGTGTATGGGCGCCCGATCGCGACGTTGCCCGCCTCACGTATTTCGGCCTGCGCGCGCTGCAGCACCGCGGTCAGGAATCCGCCGGCATCGCCGTGGGCGACGGCGGTACGGTTATGGTCCGCAAGGACCTCGGCCTGGTGAGCCACGTGTTCTCCAATGCCGACATCGAGGCGCTGCCCGGGCAGCTGGCCGTCGGCCATGTGCGCTACGGCACCGCCGGCGCCAAGAGCTGGGAGGCCTCGCAGCCGCACCTTTCCACCATCAACGAGGTCATCGTCGCGCTCGCTCACAACGGCACGCTCGTCAACACCGACGATCTGCGCCGCCAGCTCATCGAGCTCGGCGTCCCGTTCAACTCCAACTCCGACTCCGAGGTCGCCGTCAAGCTCATCGGCTACTTCACCCAGGAGACGCACCACCTGCGCGAGGGCATCCGTAAGACCATGGAGCTCATTCGCGGCGGGTACGCCATGACGATCATCAACGAGGGGGCCCTGTACGCCTTCCGCGACCCTCACGGCGTTCGTCCGCTGGTGCTCGGCCGTCTGACCAACGACGAGGGCGTCGCCGCCGCCGACGCCGCAGCTGCCGCCTCTGCGCTGCCGAGTGACGCTGCTTCCGCCGATGACCTGGTGGGCGACGAGGTTGTGGCCTCCACGGCCGGTTGGGTCGTGGCGTCCGAGACCTGCGCGCTTGACATCATCGGCGCCGAGTACGTGCGCGACATCCGCCCGGGCGAGATCCTGCGCATCTCCGCCGAGGGCTTGGTGTCCGAGCAGGGCGTGCCTGCCGCCGAGCAGACCGCGCACTGCATCTTCGAGCAGGTCTACTTCGCCCGTCCCGACTCCATCGTGGACGGCAAGTCCATCTACGCCTGCCGCTACGACATGGGTCGCAAGCTGGCGCTCGAGTGCCCGGTCGAGGCCGACA
>CAUWJG010000003.1:0-100118 GCA_963559095.1 uncultured Collinsella sp.
GCTTGTGCGAGATTCCGCACGAACAGAAGGCCCCAGTGGGCCCTTCGTCGTGAGCAGGACTGCCCGAGCACAAGCAATAGGGGCCATCCGCGCCCAGTGGGCCCTTTGCGCGAGTCAGGACTATTTGAGCACGGATGATAGAGACCGAGGAGCGCCCAGTAGGCCCTACATTCCCAACCTCTCTGCCAGCAGCTCGAGCGCATGCGCATACCCGGCGAGCCCTTCGCCCGTCACGCGCGCAAAACACGCCATCCCCGCATAAGACACCTGCCGGAACTCCTCGCGCGCATCGACATCCGAGATATGCACCTCGACCGCAGGCAAACCCACCGCTTTGAGGGCATCCAGGATGCCGATACTCGTGTGCGTGTAGGCCGCCGGATTGATGACGATGCCGTCGTACATCCCGAGTGCCTCCTGGATCTTGTCGATGATCGCGCCCTCGTGATTGGATTGGTAGACCACCACGTGCTCGAAGCCCGCCTTTCGGCCCGCCTCGTGGCAGATGCGTTCGAGCTCATCGTAGTTTTGCGCGCCGTAGATGTCTGGCTCGCGAACGCCCAGCATATTGAGGTTCGGGCCGTTGATAACGAGTGCGTCCATGATTCATCCTTTCGAGTTGGGGACGGGTTCAATTCACATGGATCCAATCGAGCGGTGCATATATGAATCGATCCCGTTCCCGATTGCAGCAAGAATCGCCTGCGCTGTGTGCGCGGCGGTGTCGCGTGAGGCGATGATAGTGTCCGCCCACGCACGGTATCGCGGCATGCGCGCCTCGGCGAGCGCCTGGACGCCGTCGCGCGCCGTGATGGGGCGCCCCTTGTGCGCGAGCTCGTCGAGCGGGCGGTCGAGCATGACGATGCGGCTGTTCTGGTGCAGGAGACGGTAGTTCTCCTCGCGCGTCACAACACCGCCACCACAGGAGATGACCAGGCCGCTGCCGCATGCGACATCGCGCAGGACGGCCGTCTCACGCGCGCGGAACGCATCCTCGCCCTCGCGCTCGATATACGCCGCGCAGCTGCAGCCGAGGCGTCGCTCAATCTCCTGGTCGATGTCCACGCGCGTGCGCCCGAGGCGCGCGGCGAGCTGCTCGCCCACGCGGGTCTTGCCGCACCCCGGCATCCCGATGAGTGCGATGTTCTCCTCACCGGCCGCCAGCTGGGCCGTCACTTGCTTTACGTGCGCCATGTCGACGGGCGTGCCCAGGTAGCGCTCAACCGCCTGTGCCGCCTGGGCCACGAGCATGAGCAGGCCGCCTACGTGCGCGATGCCACGTGCCTCGGCCTCGAGCATAAGGCCCGTGCGCGCGGGATTGTACACGATGTCCACAAAGCCCACGAGGCTCGGCAGCGCGTCGAGCGTACAGGGGGCTTCGGGGCAGTGCGGGAACATACCGACCGGCGTGCAGTTCACGGCGAGCGCGGCATCGGCGTGGCGCGCGAGGTCCGCATAGGTGTCCTGGCCCGTGCGCCCGATGGCCACGGGGTGCGCGCCCGCGTCGGCCAGCACCGTCATCGCGGTGGAGCCGGCGCCGCCGCTGCCCCCGAATACCACAGCCTTCTTGCCTGCGAGGTCAACTCCGAGCGACTCGACGAGCACCTTGAACCCGAAGTAATCCGTGTTATCTCCTACCAGGCGACCGTCCGTCGAGCGCGTCACGGTGTTGACGTTGCCCAGACGCTGCGCGATCGGCGACAGCTCGTCCAGATACGTCATGATGGAGCGCTTGTAGGGGATGGTCACGTTGAAACCCTCCCAGGCGCCGGCGCGCACGAACGCCTCGAGTTCACCCGGTTCGCGCTCGAACCGTCGGTAATCGAGGTCGGCCAGCGCGCGATAGATGGCCGGCGTGTAGCTGTGCCCGAGCGTGCGTCCCAGCACGCCGTAATGTCGCGATGCGTTGCTCATAGCGGGGCTCCTTCTGGGTTGGCGTTACACGATCTCAGCGTAGCTGCCGAAGTAGGTGAAGTTCGAGCAGACGTCACCGAGGGAGTCGAGTAGCGTGGCGAGTGCCCCACTCGTGGCGTCCACGGCCAGGTCGAAGTAGAACGTGAACTCGAAGTCGCTGTTGGGGACCGGGCGGCTCTCGAGTTTCACGAGGTCGATGTTGAGGGCGTACATGCGCTCGAGCACGCGGTAGAGCGCGCCCGGCTCGCTGGTGAGGGTCAGCTGGATGGAGGTGCGCGTGGCGCCGGGGTAGATGGCCGCCTCGCGGGCGATCACCACAAAGCGCGTGTAGTTTGCGCTCGCATCTTGGACGCCGCGCGCCAGCGTGGAGAGCCCGTAGAGCGATGCGCAGGCGCTCGAGGCGAGCGCGGCCAGGTCGCGTCGGTCACCGGCAGCCACGAGCTCGGCGGCCCGGGCGGTGTTGGCGCATGCGGTGGTGCGCACACCGAGCTGCGCCAGATAGTTGGCGCACTGGCTGAGGGCCTGTTCGTGCGAGACGACCTCGCGGATATCGCCGAGGTCCACGCCAGCCGGGGCGAGCAGGTCGTGCTCGATGCGCAGGCGCAAGGCCCGCACGATGGAGCAGCGGTGGCGTCCCAGCAGGTCGTAGACGGCGTTGACCGACCCGGCTGTGGAGTTCTCGATAGGCACGACGCCGAACTCGACCTCGCCCGACGCGACCGCCTGGAACACGCCTTCGAACGTGGGCGCGTATGTGATGCGCGGCACGTCGAAAAGACGGCAGGCGGCGATCTGGCTGTAGGCCCCCTCGACGCCCTGGCAGCATACCGTGGCGATGCTGGGGAAGGTCGCGTCCACCGGCAGCAGCGCCCGCTGCAGCGCAGCTGAGGCGGCATCTGGCCGCGCGTGGCCGGCAAGACGGAGCTGCTCGGCCTTATTCATGCTCATGAGCAGGGAGAACAGCGCGATGCTCTGGTCTTGCAGCCCCCGCGGCGCACGCATGGCGACGTCGGCGAGCTTCTCGCGCTCGCGCGCCGGGTCGAATACGGGCTTGCCGGTGGCCGCCTTGCTGGCGGCGACCTCGGCGGCGAGCCCCATGCGCTGCACGAACAGGTCAAGCAGCTGCGCGTCGATCGCATCGATGCGCGTGCGGACATCTGCCAAGTCCATAGTGCGTCCTTCCTGGGATGCGCGCCTGGGTAGGAGAGGGGCGCGCGGGTATGCTGGCTAGAAGCAGCCGTCCTCAAGCATCGCGTCGAGGATGGCGAGCGCGCAGGCGGCCTCGACGACGGGGACGGCGCGCGGCACGATGCAAGGGTCATGACGACCGTGCACCACAAGCTCGGCGTCGCAGCCTGCGCCCATATCCACACTGCGCTGTCGCGCCCCGATGGAGGGCGTGGGCTTGATGGCCGCCCGCCACACGATGGGCAGCCCCGTCGAGATGCCGCCCAGGATGCCGCCGGCGTTGTTGGTCTGCGGCGCCACGCGCTCGCCGTCCATGCGGTAGGCGTCGTTGTTTTGCGAGCCGGTGAGCCGTGCGGCCGCCATGCCGGCGCCGAACTCCACGCCCTTGACGGCGGGGATGCCGAAGGCGATGCGCGCGATGCGGTTTTCCAGGCCGTCGAACATCGGGTCGCCGAGACCTGCGGGCACCCCGTAGGCCGCGCACTCGATCACGCCGCCCACGCTGTCGAGCTCGTGCTTTGCCGTGAGGATAGCCTCATGCATGGACGCCGCGGCCGCCGCGCTCACGCAGGGCAGCGGGTTGGCGCCGATGGCGTCGAGCTGCACGCGGTTGGGCCTCATGGGGTCGAGGGGCGTGTCGCGCACCGGCTCGCAGCCCAGCTCGGCAATGTGCGCGGCGATGCAGATGCCGCGCGCCGCGAGCGCCTGCAGCGCGATACCGCCGGCGATGCACAGCGGCGCCGTCAGTCGACCGGAGAAGTGGCCGCCGCCCGCCACATCCTGGTAGCCGCGATACTTCACCTGCGCGGGCCAGTCGGCGTGGCCGGGGCGGGGCACGCGGCGAAGCTCGTCATAGTCAACGCTACGAGTGTTGGTGTTGCGGATGATCGCGGCGATCGGCGCGCCGTTGGTGTGCCTCTCGGTAATGCCTGCGATGAACTCGGGTGCATCGGCCTCGCGTCGCGTCGTCGCGGTGTCCGAGCGCCCCGGCGCGCGTCGGTCCAAAAACGCCTGCAGCGCGCCCAGGTCCACGGGGATGCCGGCCGGCAGCCCGTCGAGCGCGCAGCCGATGGCGGGCGAGTGGGACTGGCCGAAGATGGACAGATGCAGCACGTTGCCGTACACGGAAGCCATGTCGACTCCTCCCTTACGCGTCGATGAGCTCGACCTGGCCGCCGAGCAGCCGGTAGTGGTCGAAGAAATCCGGGTAGCTCTTGTTCACGGCCTCGGCACCGGCGATCTCGACGGGCTCCTCGCACCGCACGGCCGCAATGGCGGCCATCATGGCGATGCGGTGGTCGTTGTGGCTCTCCACGCGCCCGCCGCGAAGGCGCGGTTGCCCCTCGATCACGAGGTCGTTGCCCTCGATGGTCACGCGCGCGCCCAGGTGCTCGAGCTCGGCGGTGGTGGTGAGCAGGCGATCGGACTCCTTGATGCGCAGGCGCGCGCACCCGGTGATGCGCGTGGTGCCCTCGGCGCAAGCGGCCACGGCGGCGAGCACCGGCACGAGGTCGGGGATGTCGTGCGCATCGAGCGTGATGCCGCGCAGGCGCTCGGGACGTATGGTAGAGGAGTGCGCGTTGCGCCGGCCCTTCGCCCCGAAGAGCATGAGGGCGCCGCTCACGGCGCGATCGCCCTGGACCGAGCCGGCCTCGACGCCCGTCACGGTGACGGCGTGCGTGCCGAGCGCACCGGCGCAGAGCCAAAACGCCGCATTCGACCAGTCGCCCTCGACCGTGATGGCGCCGGGCGTCCGGAAGGCGGCGTCGGCGGCTACGGTGAAGCTGGCGAGCGGCAGCCCGCCGGGGGTGGCGCCCTCGCGCACCGAGACAGTTACGCCGAAGGCGGCGAGCACCTCGATGGTGAGGTCGACGTAGGGCCGGCTCTCGAGCGTGCCGATGACATCGACCTGCGTGGCCCCATCCAACAGGGGCGCGGCCAGCAGCAGGCCCGAGATGTATTGCGAACTCACGTTGCCCGAAAGCTCGAAGCGCCCCGGGCGGATGCGCCCCTCGCAGCGCAGTGGGAACCCGCCCAGTCCCTCCAAGGAGCAGCCGGCGGCGATGAGCTCGCCGGCAAGCGGCTCGAGCGGGCGAGCGCCCAGGCGCGCGGCCCCGGTGAAGGTGGCGTCGGCGCCGAGCGCGCAGGCGACCGGCAGCATGAAGCGCAGGGTCGAGCCGGACTCGTTGCAGTCGAGCGTGCGGCCGGCCAGGGCCCGCAGGATGCCGTGCGCTCGACTTTTGGGGATGGGGTGGACGCGAAGGAGCGCCTCTCCCGCACGCTCGATGCGCGCGCCGAGCGAGGTGAGGCAGCCGATGGTGGCCTCGATGTCGGCGCAGGTCGTGGCGCAGCGGATGTCGGTGACGCCGTTGGCGAGTGCTGCGGCGATGATGGCGCGGTGCGCCATGGATTTCGAGGCGATGGCCGGCACCGTGCCGGCCAGGGGCGTGGGTGTGATGCGGGCTAGCATGCGTCCTCCTGGGCTTCGGGATGGGCAAGGGCGCGGGTGCAGGCGAGACCGACCTCAAGGATGCGGCGGAACTCGTCGAGCGGGGTAGGCGCGAGGCTCGCCGCGCCGATGCCGCGCGGGATCACCAGGTCGATCACGTCGCCCTGGCGCTTCTTGTCGTGCAGTGCCTCCTCCCAGATGCGCTCGGTTTCCGCAGAGAAGTCGAGAGAGAGCCCGTGGGCGCGCAGCAGGGCCGCGACGCGGGCGGGCACCTCTTCTGTGCATGCTCCCGCCGTGACCGCCGCGCTGGCGATGGCGACCATCCCGATGCCGACGCAGGTGCCGTGGCCCAAGGTGTAGCCCTCGGCGGCCTCCACGCCATGGCCGATGCTGTGACCGAGGTTCAGCAGCTTGCGCATGCCGTCCTCGTGCTCGTCGGCCACGACCACGGCGCGCTTGATGTCGATGTTGCGGGCGATGATCCACGCGACGCGCCCGAGGTCGCGTTTGAGCAGGTCGGGCGTGAGCGGGGTGGCCTCGAGTTCGGCGAACAACTCGGCGTCGGCGATGAGGGCGTGCTTGGCGACCTCGCCGCAGCCATCGGCCAGCTGCGCGTCGCTCAGGGTTCCCAGGCAGCCCACATCGGCGATGACGGCGCGCGGTTGCCAAAAGGCCCCGGCGAGGTTCTTGCCGTGCGCCAAATCGACCCCCGTCTTGCCGCCGACGGAGGAATCGACCATGGCCAGCAGGCTCGTGGGAACCTGGACGAAGTCGATGCCGCGCATGTAGGTCGCCGCCGCGAAGCCGGCCATGTCCCCGGTAACGCCGCCGCCCAGCGCAACGATGCAGTCGTTGCGGCCGAGCTGCTCGGCAGCGCAGCGCTCTAGCAGGTCGGCCAGGGTGTCCAGGCGCTTGTGGGCCTCTCCGGCCTCGAAGGTCGCCACGGATGCGGCAAGGCCGGTGGCCTGCAGGCTCTCGAGCACCGGTGCGGCATAGAGCGGGCCGACGTTCGAGTCGGTAATGATGAGGGCGCGCTCGGCGCGGGGGACCGCCTCGCGCACGATCGGCCCGACCTGCTCGAGTAAAAACGTTCCGATGTGCACCTGGTAGGGGGTCGGCGTGTCGATATCGAGGGTGTAGGCGGTGGCCATGCGACCTGCTTTCTGTCGAGGGGTTCGTGCGCATTGGCTGCGGGTGCGCCGGCTTGGGGCGCGGCCCATGCGCGGGGTGGACCAAGGCGCTGCGCGGGCGGCGCGGCGCGCCGGCTCGCGACTTCGCCCGCGCCGCCGGTCAGGATCGGGCGGGCGGCACGTCGTCGAGTGCCCGCTTGATGCGGTCGCCCTCGGCGAGCAACCGCTCCAGCTCGGCGGCATCGCCTGCGGCCAGCGCATCGCGCACGCGCGCGAGGTTGCCGATGAGCACGTCGAGCTCCTTGCCCAAATACGCGGCGTCGCTCATCATGAGCTCGGCCCACATGGGCGCGTTCAGGTGCGCCACGCGCGTGAGGTCGCGGTAGCTGCCGGCCGAGAAGCCGCGGTGGGCCTGCGCCGTGGGGCTCTTCACGTAGGCGTTGCTCACCACGTGGGCAAGCTGGCTGGTGAAGGCGATGAGCCGGTCGTGCTCGCGCGGCGAGGTGACGGAAAACGAGCCGAAGCCGCAGGGCGAGAGCAGGTCGTGCACACGCGCGAGCAGGTCGAGCCGCTCGGTATCCGCGAGCTCGGGCGGCGTCAGTACCATGGGCGCGCCGAAAAACAGGTCGGCGCGGGCGTGCGCGAAGCCGGAAAACTCCGTGCCCGCCATGGGGTGCGCGCCGCAAAAGGCAAAGTCGTGCTCGCGCGCCAGCGCGAAGGCGTGCTGGCAAAGCTCGGCCTTCACGCCCGCGGTGTCGATGACCACCGGTCCCGCCACGCCCGCATCGGGCTGTGTGGCGCGGGCCGCGGCCGCTGCGCGTCCGAGCTCAGGTGCGTGGTCGGACAGCCAGCGCATGCAGACGCCCGGATAGGCGGCCAGCACGATGAGGTCGCAGGCGGCGATGTCCTCCTCGCGGCGCAGCAGCCCGTCGAGCACGTCGATGCGCGCGATGGCCAGCGTGTCGGCGTCTGTGTCGAAGGCCAAAACGCGCCAACCGGCCGCAGAGAAGGCCCGCGCGAAGCTGCCCCCGATGAGCCCCAGGCCCAGGATGCCCACGCAGGGCCGTGCCTGGGCATCCGCCGCGTCCGTCGGGGCGGTGTTGCGTGTGCAGTCGCCCATGCGCGCCTACGCCCCCTGCTCGTCCATGTCGGCCACCACCGCGCGGATGGCGCGGATGCGATCCATGGTGCGGTCGAACTGGTCGGGGGTGAGGGCCTGGGCGCCGTCGGACCAGGCATGTGCGGGGTCGTCGTGGACCTCGATCTCCAGCGCGTCGGCGCCGGCCGCGCAGGCGGCGAGCGCCATGGGCTCGACGTAGCGGGTGTAGCCGGTGGCGTGGCTGGGGTCGGCGACGACGGGCAGGTGGGAGAGCTCGTGCAGGGCGGGAATGGCGTTCAGGTCGAAGGTGTTGCGCGTGCGCGTCTCGAAGGTGCGGATGCCGCGCTCGCACAGCATCACGCGGTCGTTGCCCTCGCTCATGATGTACTCGGCCGCCATGAGCAGCTCGTCGATCGTTCCGGCGATGCCGCGTTTGAGCAGCACGGGCGTGGAGGTCTTGCCGACTTCCTTGAGCAGGTTGAAGTTCTGCGCGTTGCGGGCGCCGATCTGCATGACGTCGATGCCGCGCTCCACGAACAGCTCGACGTCGCGCACGTCCATGACCTCGGTGACGATGGGCATACCCGTGGCGGCCTTGGCCTCGACGAGCAGGTCCAGCCCGCGCTCGCCCATGCCCTGGTAGGCATACGGGGAGGTGCGGGGCTTGTACGCGCCGCCACGCAGCATCGTGGCGCCGGCCGCCTTGCAGCGCTGGGCGATCCGGATGAGGTTGTCGCCCTCGACCGAGCAGGGGCCGGCGATGACCTGGAAGTTGCCGCCGCCGATCTTGATGCCGCTTCCGAGGTCGATCACGGTGTCTGTGGGGTGGAACTTGCGATTGGCCTTCTTGAACGGCTCCGAGACCCGCTGAACGCGTTGGACGACGTCCATGGACTCGAGCAAAAACGGGTCGATCTTGGTGGTGTCGCCCACCAGGCCGATGATCGTCTCGTTGGCGCCGCGGCTCACGTGTGCGGCAAGTCCCTTCCCCTCGATCCAGGAGACGATGTGGGAGACGGCCTCCTCGGAGGCGTTTTTACGCAGGATGGCAATCATCTTGAGGTTCCTTTGACTGTGTGTCGGGCGCGCGTTGCGCTCCGGGCGTATGCATGTGGCTAGTGTAGCGCAGGCGCTTCGGGTCGCGCGTGAAAGTTGATGGGTTGGCAACAAAGCCCGCCTTTGCTTTGGCCGGTCGGCTGCGGGTCTGCCTTGGGTGTCTTGGCAAAGATGGAATCTCGCGTTGAGGGTGGCGCTCGGTGGCCAGTTGGGTATAATGCGAAGGCGTGTTGCGTCATTAGCTCAGTGGATTAGAGCGTCTGCCTCCGGAGCAGAAGGTCGTAGGTTCGAGCCCTATATGACGCACCAATGTCTGTTACCAGCCCTGCGCTGTGTAGGGCTGTGTACATGGTGGGTCATCGGGTCTCGAACCGATGAGGTCGCGAGACTGCGGAAATGCGCGAGCATTTCCCAGCGAGCGTGCGAGGGCGGCGCAGCCGCCCGGAGCCGCGGATGCCGTAAGGCATACGCGAGCCCTATATGACGCACCAATGTCTGTTACCAGCCCTGCGCTGTGTTGTAGGGCTGTGTACATGGTGGGTCATCGGGTCTCGAATCGATGGCCTACCAATGTATATGCGAGGCGGTGGGCAGTGTCTGCTTGCCGCCTTTCTTGTATCGAGCGGGGAGCTTAGATGGCGTCACAAGACAGCGATCGGTGTGCAATCGAGGGCCTGAGCGCGGCGGAGGTCGCCGAGCGCGTGGCCGACGGGCGCGTCAATGTGAACACGGACCTCAAAACCAAGTCCGTGCGTGAGCTCATCATCGAGAACACCTGCACCCTGTTCAACCTCATCAACCTGATCCTCACGGTGCTCGTGGTGGCCACGGGCGCATGGAAGAACCTCACGTTTTTGGGCATCGTTGTGGCCAACACCGGCATCGGCATCGTGCAAGCCCTGCGCTCCAAGCGCATGGTGGACAAGCTCACCCTGCTGGCCGCCAAAAAAGCCGTCGCCGTGCGCGATGGGCGCGAGGTCGAGCTCGACCTCGATCAGATCGCGCTCGACGACATCGTGCGCCTGGGCCGAGGTGACCAGATCCCCGCCGACGCGCGGGTCGTGAGCGGCGAGTGCCACGTCAACGAGAGCCTGCTCACCGGCGAGAGCAACCCCATCCACAAGCGCCCGGGCGATGAGCTCATGAGCGGCAGCTTCATCGACTCGGGCCTCATCTACGCCCGTGTGATCCACGTCGGCGCCGACAACTACGTGGCGCGCATCAACAATGAGGCCAAGTACGTCAAAAAGGTCAACTCGGAGATCATGAACGCGCTCAACGTCATCGTGCGGTTCGCGAGCGTCATCATGGTCCCGCTGGGGCTGGCTCTGTTCTATTCGAGCCTGCGCGGGTCCTACGAGGGTTGGATCGGCGTGAACCCTGCGTCGTCTATGGGGTTCGTTCCCTGGCTGCTGTCCGGCGTGGCCGATTGGACGGACGTGAGTGCGGCGATCCTGTCCACGGTCGGCGCGCTGCTCGGCATGATCCCGCAGGGGCTCGTCCTGCTGACCTCCTCGGTTTTGGCCATCGCCACCATTCGCCTGGCACGCCGTCGTGTGCTCGCCCAGCAGCTGTATTGCATCGAGACCCTCGCGCGCGTGGACGTCCTGTGCCTGGACAAGACCGGCACGATCACGTCGGGGCGCATGGAGGTCGCCGGTGTGTACGAGGCGCGCGACGGCCGGGCCGAGCGGGTCGGCGGCGAGTGCGGTGATGCCGCGGCCGTGGCGGCGAGGCCGGTGGCGCGCGCCCTGGCCGGCATCGCGCAGGCGACGGCCGCCGACGCGAACGAGACGTGCACGGCCGTGCTCGCCTATGCGGAGGCGTGCGGCATCGAGGCCGCGCACGCCGTGCGGACCATCCCATTCGACTCCGCCAAGAAGTGGAGCGGCGCGGTGCTGGACGACGGCGCCTACGTGATGGGCGCCGCGCAGTTCGTGCTGCCGGCAGCGCTGTTTTCGGCCTACGAGCACAGCGTGCATGAGCTGGCGAGCACGTGCCGCGTGCTGGCGGTGGCCTCCGTCGACGGCTTTGACGACGAGGGGGCCATCGCGGGCGAGGTGCGCCTCATGGGCTTCGTCACCATCCGCGACGAGATCCGCTCCTCGGCGGCCGAGACGGTGCGCTACTTCTGCGGGCAGGGCGTGACGCTCAACGTCATTTCCGGCGACGACCCGCGCACGGTGTCCGCCATCGCCCGCCACGTGGGGATCCCGGGCGCCGACGCCTTCGTGGACGCCACGACGCTCGTCACGCCCGCCCAGCTCGATGCGGCCGTGGACCGCTACCACGTGTTCGGCCGCGTGACGCCGCAGCAGAAGCGCGAGCTCGTCCAGGCCCTGCAGCGCCGCGGCCACACGGTCGCCATGACGGGCGACGGCGTGAACGACGTGCTCGCGCTCAAAGAGGCCGACTGCTCGGTGGCCATGGCGGCCGGCTCCGACGCGGCGCGCAACGTCGCCGAGATCGTGCTGGTGGACAACGACTTCGCCGCGATGCCAGCCGTGGTGGCCGAAGGCCGGCGCTCCATCAACAACCTGCAGCGCTCCGCGGCGCTCTTCCTCACCAAGACGCTGTTCTCCATGGGGCTCGCAGCCATCTGCATCGGGTTGCCGCCCTATCCGTTCCAGCCCGTCACCATGACGCTCATCAATTTCTTCTGCATCGGCTTCCCCAGCTTCGTGTTGGCGCTCGAACCCAATCGGGCGCGCGTCGAGGGAAGCTTCTTGGCGAACGTGTTGAAGCGCTCGGTGCCTGCGGCGGCCGGCGTGCTCATTGCCGCCCTGCTGTGCATGGGCGCCGCTCATCTGTTCGGATGGGGGGCCGATCTGCTGTCCACGATGTGCTTGGTGAGCACCTGCGCGTTGGGGTGCTGCCTGATTTGGCGCATCTCGCGACCCTTCACGCCACTGCGCGTGGCCGTGCTTGCGTTCTCGATCGCAGGGATCGCCATCGGCGTCCTGGTGTTCCCGCGCTTTTTCTCGGTTGCGCCCCTGGCGCTGGCACCGGCGATCGTGTGCGCGGTCGCCGCAGCGGTCAGCATCGCGGTTTTCTTTGGTGCCGCAGGAGCGCTCGACGCGCGCGGGCGGCGTCGTTCACAGTCGGTGAGCTGCCTGGGCCGTGGCGTGCGCGTGAGCGGACGGGGAAGGGGTCGGCGCGTGCACGCCGAAGCGGCGGCACATGAGCGCGCATGGCGCCGGGTGTCCTCACGCGTGTCCGCGCGTTCACGTATGATGTCGGGGAAGCGCGCGGATTCCTCCGAGGCGCCCTCGACGCGCACGTCGGGCGCCGGTGACCGCAGCGCGGGGCGGTATCGCCTAGAGCAGTCT
Organism: uncultured Collinsella sp.; assembly: GCA_963559095.1. GTDB lineage: Bacteria > Actinomycetota > Coriobacteriia > Coriobacteriales > Coriobacteriaceae > Collinsella. The sequence goes on from CAUWJG010000003.1 coordinate 12,166, forward strand.
TCTGATGGTATCCGCATGAGGATGTCATCTTCTCAATCGAGGAAGGAGCACGATTCTTGATGTGCCCCACCCAGTCAGAGCATACCTTCGATGCCGCTCGGTTCGATGAGGCCGATGCGGCTGCGATGGGCGTTGCGGGCGAGTTCATCTTTTGCGAGGGCTGTGGCGCTCGCCTGCGCCACACCGATCGCACCTGTCCCAAATGCGGCCGTCCTGCGCCCGGTATCCTTTCGGAGCATTCGGCGGCATCCGATTTGGCTGCGGGTAAGACCGCGAGCTTCCCGCGGGTGACCAACGCCATGTTGGCAGACGCCGTTCCCGCTCCGGCGCCGAGCAAGGCCGACGAGCTGCTTGAGCAAACGCTTGATGCCCAGGCGACCAGCGTGTTGTCGGGCGACGCCATCGATGCCGCTCTGGGCGGTTCGCCCTCCGGCGCCTCCTCCAGGCGCGTCGGGCGCAAGCGCTCGCGCCCGGAGGCGGCGCGCGATGCCCAGGACGCCTATGCGAAGCCGCGGCGCGGTCGTGCGGTGGCGCTCGTGCTCGTGCTTGCCCTGATCGCAGGCGGCGCGTGGTTTGTCCTCGATGACCCTTGGGGTGTCATGCCCGGTTTTTATGAGCAGTTCCGCCGGGCCGCCGGCGAGATGTACCCGAGCCGCGAGACGCCCGAGCAGTCGGCGACGACGACGGGCGAGGCCGGGGGCGCATCCGTCGATGAAGCGGACGCCGATACGGTGAGCGACAGCGCGCTTTCGGAACAAGAGGCTCTCGATACGCTCACGCTGCTGTATAACGACATCATCGCCCAGCATGATGCACTCGGGTCTATCATCGATGATTACAACACGGGGTTCGCCGATCCCGACCTCTCACGCCGTCAGCAGTACGCCGCTGGCGCCTATGCCGCGCGCGATGCGCTCGATGCCGACCTCGAGCAGCTGCGCGCTATCGAGTTGGGACGCGACTCGGCCTATGCGGACGATGTTGAGCACCTGGTCCAGCTGGCCGAGTGGGCGCGCTCGCGCGTCGACATGTACTGCGCGTCGTGGGACATCTCGCTTTCCTTCACCGGCGCTGAGCGTCCCGGCGCGCATCAGGCTGAGATCTTGGCGCCCCTGCGCGACCGCCGCACGGCCGACGACGAGGCGCGCGAGAACTTTTACGCGCACGTGGTCGACTGGCGTCCGCAGTAGTGGCGCGGGCTTCGCATCGCCACCGTTCGTGCCCCGGTTGTTTCAGGCAACGAGATGCGTGTCATGTGGGGCTGCCGTTCGGCTTGCCGGTTCTATGGCGGCCCAGGGTGCTTCTTGCTAGAATTGAAATGTTGACGATACGATTTCTCTGGGCATATGCCCGATTGACAGGAAAGGGGACGCGCATGTTCCGCACACAGCTTCACACCCCCGACTACGAGTTGGCGGGCGATGAGCAGATCATCATGGAGACGAGCCAGGGCACCATTCGCGTGGAGCTCGACTGCAGCGGCGCGCCCATCCATGCGGCCAACTTTTGCGAGCTTGCCACCATGGGCTTCTACGATGGGCTCAAGTTTCACCGTTATGTGCCTGGGTTTGTGATTCAGGGCGGCTGCCCCAACACCCGCGACATGACGAGCGAGCAGGTCGCCGCCGGCGTGGCCGGCCCGGACGGGATGCCCGGCACGGGCGGTCCTGGCTGGAACATCCACGAGGAGTTCTCCACCAATCCGCGCAACAGCCATGAGGATGGCGCCCTGGCCATGGCGCGCTCGATGGATCCCAACTCGGCGGGCTCCCAGTTTTACTTCTGCCTGGGCGCCCAGCATAACCTGGATTCCGGTTATACCGTGTTCGGTTCCACCCTGGAGGGCAAAGACGTCATCGGGCGCTTGCGCGCCGGCGATGAGATCATTCGCGTTGAGGTCGTTCACGGCGCGTAAGGGGCTCGCGCACCAGATGGTCGCGTTGATTTCCTGCGGAGGCGACGGATGCGTTTGGCGTGCCGTGAGGCGGCGCGCATGGCATGCAAAGGAGAGAAAAGGTGAACGATCAGGTTCTGGAGCAGGCGCGCGGGGCGTATCGCGCCGGTGATTTCGCCACAGCGGCGCAGCTGTTCGCGGGGGCCAAGGCTGCCGGCGAGGTTGCTGGTGAGGTCGATCACCTGCGCGGCAACTCGCTTATGCGTCTTGGCCGCTACGCCGATGCCGCCGACGCGTATGCGGCGGCATTGAGCGATGCCGCGTACGGCAAGCGCGGGGCGCTGCTCACCAACCGCGGCAAGGCGCTCATGGCCGCCGGCGATGTGGTGGCGGCGACTGAGGCGTTCGGCGCGGCGACGCAGGACGGCAGCTATGCGACGCGCTACAAAGCCTATATGGGGCTCGGTGACGCCCTGAAGGCCCAGGGTCAGATGACTGAGGCGGGCGTGGCGTATCGTCAGGCCGCCATCGACGATGCGAACCCGGCCCGCGCCGCCGCGCTCACGAGCCTGGGCGACTGCTTCATGGCGCTCGGCCGCCCGCAGGATGCCACCGAGGTGTACCGCACGGCGCTCGATTTCGCCGGCCCGCGCGACGACGCGCGCGCCATCAACGCTGCACTCGGCTGCGCCTACGCCGCGCAAAACCGCTTCTCCGACGCCGTTGACGCCTTTGGTCGCTCCATGGCCGATGGTATCTACCAGCTGAGTCCCGGCCAGGCCGCCGAATACGATCGTGCCCGCGATGCCCTGGCCGCCAACGCCTCCATGGCGATGACCGCCCCGGGATACGCCGACGGCGTGGACCCCTTGGATCCGCTCGGCCAGTCGGGCAACTTCATGCCCGATCCGTCCGACACGGGCTTTTTCACCCTTACGGAGCATGAGATGGTGCAGCAGGAGCGCCAGGACATGAAGGTGCGGCGCAAGCACCGTCACACGGGCCTCAAGGTGTTCATCGTGGTGCTCGTGCTGCTCGTCATCGCGCTGGGCGGCGCCGGTTTTGCCTACACGCAGGGCTTTGGCATCCCCTCGCAGCAGGATGCCGTGAGCGGTCTGTTCGAGGCCGTTTCCAACGGCGATGACCCAGCGCCCTACCTTGCTTCCGAGCTGGATGAAAGCGCTCGATCCATGATCGCTTCCTCCATTCCCGTCGAGGCGACTCCCAGCATCGAGGGCCTGGACAAGTCCATGACGACCTCTACCGCCACCGTCAAGGCGACGCTTGAGCGCGGTGGCGAGATGACCTACAAAGTCGACTTCGTGCGCAATGGGTTGGGCTGGGTTGTGAGCGCCGTGACCGCCGATTTCGGCGATACGGCCTCTGACGTCTCGACTGCGGAATAGCGAACAAGGCGCTTTGATTGCATGTGCATGCCGTGCGCTTCGCCTCGCGGCATGCATCGCGCGCGTTTGTGCGCGCTACACTGATATGACGCTTGCACACGACAACGACCGAATGTGGGAGTCGAGTTGTTTTCTTTGATGGATATGTTCTTCGGCCAGTACGATGGCGATCTGGCAATCGATTTGGGCACGGCCAACACGCTGGTGTCCGTCCGCGGCAAGGGCATCGTCATCCGCGAGCCCTCCGTGGTGGCAATCGACAAGAACGATGAGCGCATCCTGGCCGTTGGCATCGAGGCCAAGCGCATGCTCGGCCGCACCCCGGGCAACATCGTCGCCGTCCGCCCCTTGAAGGACGGCGTCATCGCCGACTTCGATGTGACCGAGGCGATGCTGCGCTACTTCATCGATAAGGCGAGCGGCAAGCGCTACCCGTGGACGCCGCGGCCGCGCGTCGTGGTCTGCGTGCCTTCGGGCGTCACGTCCGTGGAAAAGCGCGCCGTGTTCGAGGCCACGATCCAGGCGGGTGCCCGCCAGGCCTATCTCATCGAGGAGCCCATGGCTGCAGCCATCGGTGCCGATTTGCCCGTCGAGGAGCCCACGGGCTCGATGGTCATCGACATCGGCGGTGGCACCACCGAGGTCGCTGTCATCGCCATGGGCGGCATCGTCGTGTCGCAGTCCATCCGCATCGCGGGCGATGAGTTCGATCAGGCAATCCTCTCGCACGTGCGCGACGCGTACAATCTGGCGATCGGTGAGCGCACCGCCGAGGATATCAAAATCAAGGTGGGCTCGGCCGTCCCGCTCAAAGATGAGCTCGATGTCGAAGTCAACGGGCGCGATGTCATCACCGGCCTGCCCAAGACGGTCCGCATCGAAAGCGAGGAGATCCGCCGCGCGCTCAACAAGCCTTTGGACGAGATGACCAAGGCCGTAAAGGATGCGCTCGACGCCACGCCGCCCGATCTCGCCTCCGACCTCATGTACTACGGCATCCTGCTTACGGGTGGCGGTGCGATGCTGCGCGGTTTGGATGTGCGTCTGCGTGACGAGACGGGCGTGTCGGTCAACGTGAGCCCCACAGCGCTCGACAACGTCGTCAACGGATGCGCGCGCGTGCTCGAGGCCAACGCCTTCGACGGCGGTTTCGTGCAGAGCAACGCCTAAGGAGAGCAGATATTCGTGCCGGGTTCCATGAAGCATGCCCCCAGTTTGAATAACGCCAAGCAATCAACGGGTGGACGCCCGTTGATTGTTTTATGCCTCATATCGCTGCTGATGCTCACGATGTATCTCAGGGAGGGCGACGCCGGACTCATGCACTCGTTGCGTTCCGGTGCGATGACGATCACCTCGCCGGTGCGCATGCTCGGCGCCGCGGTCGCCGCTCCGTTTAACGCCCTGGGCAATGTGGTGGGCAACGCCACGGCCTCGCCCGACACGCTTGAGGAGCTGCGTGAGGAGAACGAGCGGCTCACGGCGCGCGTGGCCGAGCTCGCCGAGGCGCAAAAGACAGCCGATCGCTTGGAGGCGTTGGTCGAGCTCAAGTCGAGCTACGATTTGGAATCGACGGCCGCGCGCATCATCGGCGGCACGGGCGATGCCTGGTCCGATACGGTGACGTTGGATAAGGGCGCGTCGTCCGGATTTGCCGTCGGCATGCCGGTTTGCGGCGCGGGCGGGGTGATCGGCCAGATCATCGAAGTCTCAGCCACCACCTCCACGGTGCGCCTGGTGACCGACGAGCAGTCCGGCGTCTCGGCCGTGCTGCAGTCGTCGCGGGCGCAGGGCATGCTGCAGGGTCAGGCCGATGGCACGCTGCGCCTGGCGTACGTCTCGGCTGATGCCGAGGTCGAGGTCGGCGATATCGTATTGACCTCCGGTGTCGGTGGGCTGTTCCCCAAGGGCTTGCCGTTGGGCACCGTCACCTCGGTGGATCGTGCACCGAACGCCGTGTACTACACCGTGGTGGTCCGGCCCGCATCGACGGCCGAGAACAACGAGGAGGTTCTCGTGGTGACTTCGCTGAGCGATGAGCAGGTCGCCAGCGACGAGGAAGTGGCTGCGGCAAACGCCACGGGAATGGCGCCTCAAACGACTGACGACACGCAAGATCCCGACGCGGACGGCGCCGCGGCGGGCGAGTAGGGAGGGGGTTCGCGTGGAGTTCAAGCACACGGGCCATGCCCATACGCGCCGCCCGCTTGCGGTTGCCTGCATCGTGGCGCTGCTGCTTCAGCTGGCGCTTGCCCCGCAGCTCTCGCTTTTTGGCGGACGCATCAATTTCATGCTGGTGCTCGTGGCGACGGCGGCCGTGGGTGGCGAGTCGCGCATCCTGGTGTATGTGGGCTTTTGTGCCGGCATGTTGTTCGACCTCACATCCGCAGTGCCGCTGGGGCTCATGGCCCTGTTGCTGACGCTGGCGGGCTATGCGGTTGCGAACATGACGCGCGGCATCACGCCGGGCGTTCACATGGATGCGCTGCGCGTGAGCGGGGTCTGCATCCTGCTTATCAACCTCCTCTACGGGATCGCCATGTTCGCCATGGGCGTCTCGTCGGGCCTCATGACGTCGCTGGGGGTGGCCCTGGCCTCATCGCTGCTGGACATCGTGGTCGCATTCCCATTTTTAGCGCTGCTTTCCGGCGGCGAGCAGCATCGCGGTTTCTCGGCGCGCGGCAGTGGCCGATCGCGCTACCGGGGCCTGCGGTAGGGGTGGACCATGGACGCGCAACTCATCGTTATCATCGCCGGGCTCATTCTGGTCGCGGCCATCATCGGGTCGTTGCTCTTTTTGCGCGGCTACTCGGGGCGCTTCACCTTCGATACGACGCAGGGCACCCGCCCGCGGGCCGCGCAGGGCGAGGGCAACACGCAAGGCGTGGCGCTCAAGGGGCGCTTCAAGCTGCTCACGCTCGGCGTCGGCGCGGTCTTTGCCGCTATCACGGCCAAGCTGTGGAGCATGCAGATGGTCTCCTCGGATCACTACGATGAGCTGGCGGAGCGCAATCGCACCCGTACGGTGACCACGCCCGCGCCGCGCGGACGCATCCTGGATCGCAACGGGGTCGCCCTCGTCGAGAATCGCGCCTCCTTGGCGGTGGTCGCCTACCGCGACTTGGCCGAAGACACCGTGTGCGTGCGGCATCTGGCAAACGTCTTGGGCATGCCCTATATGGCGGTCCTACGCAATATCCAGGACAACACCGAGGGCGCCCAGAGCCTGCACACGATCGCCGTTGACGTGCGGCGTTCCACCGTGGCCTACATCCAGGAGCACCCTGACGAGTTCCCGGGCGTGCAGATCGCCGAGCGCACCGAGCGCGCCTATCCGTATGGGTCGCTCGCCTGCCATGTGTTGGGTTACACCGGCACCATTACCGCTGAGCAGTTGAAGGCGCAAGAAGACCTTTCCGAGGAAGAGCGGCAAGGTGCGATCGTGTACCAGTCCGGCGATATCGTGGGACAGGCGGGTGTTGAGTTCCAATACGAGCAGCTGCTGCAGGGCGTGCGTGGCGAGCAGACCGTGCGCGTGGATGCCGATGGCAACGTGACCGGTCAGGCCGGTGCGGTTCCGGCAAAGCCCGGCAGCGACATCAAGCTCACACTCGACTTGAAGATTCAGCAGGCTTGCGAGGAGGGCTTGAAAATCGGCATGGAGACGGCGCGGCGGCTGGGCAGCCCCGCACCGGCCGGTGCCTGTCTGTGTCTGGATTGCACGAACGGGGAGGTGCTCGGCATGGCGAGCGCGCCTGTCTTCGAGCCCTCGGTGTTCGTGGGCGGCGTGTCTTCGGACGTCTGGAACGAGCTGAATCGCGAGGATGGCGACCATCCGCTCATCAATCGCGCGGTGAGCGGCCAGTACATGTCGGCTTCGACCATCAAGCCGCTGTCGGCCTATGCCGGCATGGAGTACGGTGTTTACACGGCCGACATGTCAACTGACTGCAAGGGCTGGTGGACCGGTTTGGGCGAGGCGAACGGCAAGTACTGCTGGAATCACGCCGGACATGGTATCCGCAACTTGCAGACGGGCATTCGCGACTCCTGCGACTCGGTGTTTTACGACGTGGGCAAGAACTTCTTCTACGACAAGAACAATCCCGAGGGGCTGCAGGAGATGTTTCGCCGCTGGGGTCTGGGCGAGACGACCGGCATCGATTTGCCATCCGAGGCCGCCGGGCGCGTGCCCGATGCGGCGTGGAAGGAGAGCTACTTCAAGGATTGGTCCGCCGAGGAGCGGGCGTGGAACGCCGGCGACATGACCAACATCGTCATCGGTCAGGGCGATATCCTGGTCACGCCGCTGCAGATGGCATCCGCCTACGCGGGCATCGCACGTGGCGGCGTGGAGTACACCCCGCATGTCCTGCTATCGGCTGTCGCGCGCGATGGCCAGGGCGATGCCTACACCCTTGAGCCGCAAGAGCGCCTCACGGCTGAGATCAAGGAGCAGCGCTCGCACACCGTGGTCACCCAGGGGTTGCTTTCCATGATTTACGAGGAGGCTCCCAGCACCGCCGTGCACTTCACGAACCTGCCGGTGCAGGTGGCGGGCAAGTCGGGTACGGGCGAGAAGGCCGGTGGCGATGCATACGGTTGGTTCATCACCTACGCGCCCTTTGACGATCCCAAGTACGTGGTGGCCTGCCTGGTGGAGGAGGGCGGTTTCGGCTCGACCTGCTCCATGCCCGCCGTGCGTCACGTGCTCGGCGCGATCTACGATGCCCCCGACACGGCCGCCTATGTGGCCGGTGACAACACGAGGTGAGGTGAGACGATGGCAAACGATACCCTTTCGCGCGTGAACCGCAGTCGCGATGCCGGCAAAAGCGGGTTTCGACAGCGCGTGAACATCCCAGTGCTCGCAGCATGGCTGCTGCTGTTGGCCTATGGTGCACTGGTGATCTGGACGGCCTCGCTCACCAACGAGGACGCCTCGTTTTCCCGCCAGCTGCTGGGCATGGGCCTGGGCGCCGGACTGGCCTTCTTGTGTTGGCGCAGCGACTTCTCCGGTTTGGCGAATCTCTCCACCGTTCTGATCGTGCTCGACATCATCGTGCTGTTCAGCCCTTATATCCCAGGTCTCTCCTACACCGGCGGCCTGGGCATGACGGGCTGGATCAAGATCCCGCTCATCGGCCTGACCTTCCAGCCGGTTGAGCTCGCCAAGATCATCACGATCTTTCTCATGGCGGGCTTGGGCGCCCAGTACAACGGGCGCATCGATAGCGTACGCGACTATATTCGCCTGTGCTCGATGCTGTTCGTCGTGTTCGGCGCGGCGGTCGTCGCCGGTGACCTCGGTAGCGGTCTGGTGATTTTCTTCTCGGGTGCGATCATCATCATGATGAGCGGCCCGAAGAAGGAATGGGTGCTGTGCACCGTCGCCATTCTCATCGGCTGCGTGTCGCTCATGCTCGCGGCCGACTCGCTGCTCGACGGTTTGCTCGGCCGCGATGTGCTGCTCAAGCAGTACCAGATGAACCGCCTGCTCGTGTTTATCAACCCTGAGGCCGATACATCGCAGGCCGGCTACAACCTGATGCAGTCGTTGATCGCGGTGGGCTCCGGCGGGTTTTTCGGCAAGGGGATCGGCCAGGCATCGCAGGCCGGCGCGGGCTTTCTGCCCGAGGCGCACACCGACTTCGTGTTCGCTCTGCTTTCCGAGGAGTTCGGCTTCGTGGGCGCGATGGTGCTTCTGGCCCTGTTCGCGCTCCTGATTTTCTCGACGATCCGCGTTGCCTACAAAAGCGATTCGCTGTTTTTGAAGCTCGTCGCCGTGGGTGTGGTGGGCATGTGGACCTTTCAGGTGCTTGAGGAGGTCGGCATGAGCATTGGCCTCATGCCGATCACGGGCATTCCCTTGCCGTTCATCAGCTTTGGATCGAGCTCGATGCTCATGCAGTGCGCGGCCGTGGGCATCGTGCAGTCCATCTGGCGTGCTCGGGGTAAGGCCGCCTGAGAGGCGAGTGGGGTGCTGCCGGCGCAAGCGCGCGGTCCGCGCGGGGGGCGACCGCCCGCCCCTGATGTCTTCCGGGTGGCGGTTGTCGTATGATGCAGGGTATGGTGACGCGGCCGCGCTTGCGCGCAGTCGCGCGGATGATAGGGATGTGATATGAGGATTCCACTGGATAAGGTGATCAGCGCCTGTAAGTTGGGTGTCGGTGTGCGCCATGACGTGGATGTGCCGGTGCGCGTGGCGGTCTATATCGACCAAACGGCCTCTCCGCTGGTTGTTCGGTGCGTGCGCGATGCGCTCGTGCCGCAGACGACGGCCGGCTTGGTGCGCGTCGAGCGCTTGGGTGCCTCGTCGCTGGCCGTGAAGCCCGACACCGACGTGGCCCTCGTGCTCTCATGCGGCTCGGAACAGCTGCAGGCGCGTGTGCAGGAGATCGTCGTGGCGGGCGTGCCCTGTGCCGTCATCGCCGAGTCGAGCGTGGAGATTCCCTTTATCGCGCAGGATACGCGCATGCTGGGGCTCATCGCCGCGACAGATGAGACGCACCTGCTGGCGAGTCTTGCCACTTGGGTGCTGGAGCGTACCGATAAAAAGACCGCATTCGCCGCGAACTTCACGTTTATGCGCGCCTCTGCGGCACGTCATGCGGTGGGCAGCGCGACGGTGGCCAACGCCGCCACTGGCGCTTTGGTGTTCATCCCCGGCGCCGATTTTCCGGTCATGACCATCGCTCAGCTGGGAATGCTCATGCAGCTTGCCGCGATCTATGGCAAGCCGCTGCGTCCCGAGCGTGGCTATGAGGCGGCCGGCGTGCTGGCGGCTGCGGTTGTGCTTCGCGCGTTGGCCCGCACGTGCTCGGCTCGCGCCGGCGTGGGCTCCTTTGCGGTCAAAGGCGCCGTGGCCGGTGTTGGCACCTACGCGATGGGTCGTGCACTCATGGCTCTGTATGAGCGTGATGTCGATTACGCGCCGCTCAACGCCGCGATCTCGGGCGCCGTCGCCCGCGTGCGCGATCTCGTGTCCGCCCCGACTGCCGATGCCGACTCCGCAGTGGGCGTTACGCCCGCGGTTTAAGGTCCTGCAGCGGGGTCTGTCGCGGCGGGGTCTCCGGCTGTACCGTGCGGGTTCGCCACCGCTCCCCCCATGTCCGCGCGGCCCGCTCCGCACGTCCTGCCGTTATATCCATCGCCCGCATCGGCCGGGCCCCATCCGTATTCGCGCCGCACCGTAAGGAGTATCACCGTGCGCGTTGCCTATGAGAACAGATTTTCCGAGCTCGAGCCCCTGCTTGCGCGCGTGGAAAAGCCCATACGCTACATCGATCATGAGTGGGGCGCCCTGTACAAGCCCGAGGCCGAGCATCGCTGCGTGCTCATCTACCCGGATGTCTACGAGGTCGGTCTGCCCAACCAGGGCATCGCCATCCTCTATCGCAACTTGAACGAGACGCCCGGTCTTTTCTGCGAGCGCGGCTACATTCCGTGGGTCGACATGGCCGACGAGATGCGCGCCGCCGGCGTGCCGCTGCTGTCGCTTGAGGGCGCGGCGCCCATCGCCTCGTTTGACGTCGTCGGCTTTCATGTGCCGCATGAGATGGCCTGTACGAACTACCTTGAGGGGCTCGATCTCGCCGGCATCCCGCTTCATGCGGCCGATCGCGGCGAGGATGACCCGATCGTCATCTGCGGTGGCCCTTCCGTCTACAATCCCGAGCCCATCGCCCCGTTTTTCGATGTGATGCTCATCGGTGAGGGGGAGGAGCAGATCGTCGAGTTCTGCCAGCGCCATCGCGAGCTGCGCGATGCGGGCGTACCCCGTGCCGAGATGCTGCGCGAGCTGTCGCGCATACGCGGTGCCTACGTGCCGGCGCTCTACGAGGTGCGCCACGATGAGCCCTGCTCGCCGCATGGCTACACCGTCCCGCGCGCGGGGGAAGATGTGCCCGAGGTGGTGTACAAGCGCGTGGTCGCCGACTTCGGCGCCACGAATCCGGTGCCGCAGGCCGTCGTCCCGTACATGCAGATCGTTCAGGACCGTTTGTGCGTCGAGGTGTTGCGCGGCTGCGCGCGCGGGTGCCGCTTCTGTCAGGCGGGTATGACGTATCGCCCCGTGCGCGAGCGCTCTGCCGATCAAGTGGTCGCCGCCGTCACGAGCGGGCTGTCCGTCATGGGCTATGACGAGGTCTCGTTGAACTCGCTCTCCACGACCGATCATTCCAGCTGCGCCGAGATTCTCAATCGTCTGAATGCCCGCCTGGGCGACACGGGCATCTCGATTTCCGTTCCCTCGCAGCGCCTTGACTCCTTCGGCGTCGATATGGCCGCAGCGGTGGCGGGGGAGAAGAAGGGCGGCTTGACCTTTGCGCCCGAGGCCGGCAGCCAGCGCATGCGCGACATCATCAACAAGAACGTGACGGAAGAGGACCTCGAGCGCGCGACCCGTGCCGCCTTCGAGGCCGGTTGGCGTCGCGTCAAGCTGTACTTCATGATGGGTCTTCCCGGCGAGACGGACGAGGATATCGTCGCCATCGCCGAGCTTGCCGACCACACGCTCGAGATCGCCCGCGAGGTCGTGCCCAAAGAGCAGCGCGGTGGCATCTCGGTGTCCATCTCGGTGTCGGTGTTCATCCCCAAGAGCCAAACGCCGTTTCAGTGGTGCGCCCAACTCGATGATGCCGAGGTCAAGCGCCGCCAGCAGCTGCTTCTGCGCAGCGTGAAGAATCGCGCGGTGCGCGTGCACTGCCACGATGCGGCGACTTCGCTCATCGAGGCGATCATGAGCCGCGGCGGGCGTGACATCGCCCCGCTGATCGAGGGCGCGTGGCGGCGCGGACAGCGCTTCGACGCGTGGACCGAGCAGTTCCATCTCGACGTGTGGGAGCAGGCGGCGCAGGCGTGCGGCTTGGATCTGCGCTCGATCGCGCAGACGCCCTTTGAGCTAGATTGGCGCCTGCCGTGGGAGCATGTGAGCCCAGGCGTCTCGCGCGGCTTTTTGCTTCGCGAGTACCGCCGCTCGCTTGAGGGTATCACCACGCCCGACTGCACCCGCACCTCGTGCACGGGCTGCGGCATCTGCCCGACCCTGCATGCCGACAACGTCTTGATGGGAGAGCGCGCATGAGTGCCATGTCCGAACCCACGCTGTTTCGCTTGCGCGTCGCCTACCCCAAGCTCGGTCGCCTCAAGTACCTGGGGCATTTGGAGCTCATCCACACCGTTGAGCAGATGGTGCGCCGCGCGCGCCTGCCCTATGCGGTCACGCAGGGATTCTCACCCCATATGCGCATCGCCTACACCTCGGCGCTACCCGTGGGTACCTCTTCGACGGCCGAGTACTTCGATGTGCACCTGACCGAGCTCGTCTCGGCCTCTGAGGCCCTGGAGCGCCTGCAGGCCGCCTCGCCGGTCGACCTGCGCCCGCTCGCCGCCGCCTACGTCGAGCTTCGCCGCCCGGCGCTCACCGCCGAGATCAATCGCGTGTGCTACCTTATCGAATTGACCTTTGCCGCCGCTGCCCGCGTCGATGACGCGGCGCTCGAGCGCATCTTTGCCGGCTGGCTCGACGCGGGCATCGAGATCCCGTATCGTCGCGGTAAAAAACGCAAGACGCTTTGCCTGCCACAGGTGCTGCGCGCCGCGCGCCACCGGGTCACGCCGGATGGCCGGGCGTGGATCGAGCTGGAAACCAGCTGCGATAACGAGGGGTCCCTTCGGCCCGAGATTCTCATCGCCGCGCTTGACCAGGCGTTGCGCGGATGCGAGCCGGGGGTGGACGAGGAGATTGTCTCAACAGGGATTCAGCAGCTTGCCGCCATTGCAAGCTATCAGGTGGAGCGCACCTCGCAGGGTATCGCCGGTGACGAGGGTGCCGTGGAGCTTCCGCTCAAGCTCGCGGATACGCTCCCAGCGGGGAGCCTGGCGGCGCGTGCACGCGCAGATGCTTTGTCGAACCTGTGAATATGCAGGCGAAATGACGCATCTTCCCGTTGACGTGCGTTTTTTGAGCTGGTACTATATCCGACTGTTGCACGAACTGATGCATGAAGGGCAAGAACATGTACGCAATCGTTACCACCGGCGGCAAGCAGTATAAAGTCGCCACCGATGACGTCATCACCGTCGAGAAGATCGAGGGCGAGGTCGGCTCCAAGCTCACCCTGCCGGTCATCTTCCTGAACGACGGCAAGAAGATCGTCACGGATCCTGCCAAGCTCGCGAAGGCTAAGGTCACTGCTGAGATTCTCGAGCAGTTCAAGGGTGAGAAGCAGCTTGTTTACAAGTTCCACAAGCGCAAGCGCTACCACCGTCTCAAGGGCCACCGTCAGCAGCTCACCAAGGTGAAGATCACCAAGGTTCAGGCTACCTCCCGTGCGGCCGCTAAGAAGACCACCAAGGTCGAGGAGCCCGAGGCTCCTGTCGCCGAGTAACCAATCCGAATTGTAGTTCTAGAGAGCAGGTACCAGATATGGCACACAAAAAAGGTCTCGGTTCCTCCCGTAACGGTCGTGATTCCCGCGGCCAGCGCTTGGGCACCAAGCGTTTTGACGGTCAGACCGTGAAGGCCGGCGAGGTGCTCGTGCGTCAGTGCGGCACCCACATTCACCCGGGCGAGAACGTCGGTCGTGGCAAGGACGACACGCTCTTCGCGCTCACTGCTGGTAAGGTCAAGTTCACCAAGGGTATCAAGCACCGCGTGAACGTCCTTCCGGTCGTCGAGGCCTAAGCGCCACCCTTCACCGCATCTACATGCTAAAGGAGACTCTCGTGCCGCGCGCCGGGGGTCTCCTTTTTGCAAACGGGTGCAAATGGGGACGGGTTCGTTGTGCGCGGTGGTTGCTCGGGCACTTGGTGCCGATTGATACCGCAGGGATGAGGGAGAAACGAGTTCGTCCCCCTTTACAATATCGTGGTGGAAGTTCGGCGTTTCTCGCCGCATACCCCGACCGTTGAGGACGGAGCATTCATGTCACAATTCACCGATCTATGTCGCATCAATGTGCGCGGCGGTAACGGCGGCGCAGGCTGCATGTCGTTTCGGCGCGAGGCGTTCGTGCCCAAGGGCGGGCCTGACGGCGGCGATGGCGGTCATGGTGGCGACGTCGTCATTCAGGCCGATGCCCAGCTGTCATCTCTGATCGACTACCGCTTCAAGCATCATTTCCGCGCTGAGGACGGCACGCACGGCAAGGGCTCGCGCAAAGACGGTGCCAACGGCGCCGATCTTGTGCTCAAGGTGCCCATGGGCACGGTCGTTCGCGAGATTGACGCCCGCACCATGGAGCCTGCCTTTGATATTGCCGACCTCACGCGCGACGGCGAGCGCGTGGTCGTGGCCCCCGGTGGCGCCGGTGGCCTGGGCAACCCGCATTTCGTGACCTCCACCCGCCGTGCGCCCGCGTTTGCCCAAAAGGGCGAGCCGGCGCTTGAGCACTGGATCGAGCTCGAGATGAAGCTCATGGCCGACGCGGCCTTGGTGGGCGTCCCGAGCGTGGGCAAGTCCTCGCTCATCGCACGCATGAGCGCCGCTCGCCCCAAGATCGCCGACTATCCGTTCACCACGCTCGTGCCGAATCTCGGCATGGTGCGCGCCGGCGAGTATTCCTATGTTGTCGCCGATGTTCCCGGTCTGATCGAGGGCGCCAGCGAGGGCAAGGGCCTCGGCCATCAGTTCCTTCGTCACATCGAGCGCACCGCGCTGATTTTGCATGTGGTGGATATCACGGGCGGCTATGAGGGCCGCGATCCGGTGGAGGACTACCGCATCATCAACGAGGAGCTGCGCGCCTACGCCTCCGAGCTGGCCGATCGCCCGCAGATCGTGGTGGCGAACAAGTGCGATGCCAGCGGTGTTACCGAGCGTGTGGCCGCCCTCAAGCAGGCCGCTCTGGCCGATGGCCATGAGTTCTTCGCCGTGTCCGCCTTGACGGGCGCCGGCCTGCAAACGCTGATGCTGGCGTGCGGCGAGCGCGTGCACGAGCTGCGTCAGGAGTTGGCGCGCCTCAATGCTGCGGACGAGCCCTTCGATGCCGATCGCTGGGAGCGCGAGCGTCGTGCGCGCGAGAAGCGTTTCCATGTGGAGGCGGAAGGCCCGGGGGCTTGGCGCGTGTCGGGCACGAACCTGGAGCGCATGGTGGTCCAGACCGATTGGGAAAACGAGGAGGCCGTCATCTACCTTCAGCACCGCATGGCGCGCATGGGCGTGGACGATGCGCTCGCCAAAGCCGGCTGCCGCAATGGCGACGAGGTTCGCATCCTGGGTTATGCCTTCGACTTCGAGGGCATGGACGATGACGAGGACTTTGAGGACGATGTGCCAGTCGAGGCCCTCGTGTACGATGCGGACGGGGATGCCGAGTTGACGGATGCCGAGCAGATTGCCGGAGGCGCAACAGATCCTGAGGTGCTGGCCGTCGATGCCGCTGTTGTTGATGCGCGACCCGCGGGCGAACGATGAGTGCGACCGCGCAGGTGTTTCCGCCTATCGCCGTCGAGCCGGGCAAGACGTTTCGACTCGGGGTCATGGGCGGAACTTTTGACCCCATCCACTATGGGCACCTCGTCACCGCCGAGCAGGCGCGCGAGGCGCTCGCGCTCGACATGGTGCTGTTCATGCCCGCCGGTTCACCGGCCTTCAAGCAGCACCAGCACGTGACGCCGGCGGAACACCGCTATGCCATGACAGTGCTCGCCACGGCGGCCAACCCCTCGTTTCTCGTGAGTCGCTTGGAGATCGACCGACCGAGCGTCACGTACACGGTCGATACCCTCACGGCGTTGCGCGAGCATTATCCTGCCGAGGTCGAGCTGTATTTCATCACGGGCGCCGATGCCATCATCGACATTCTCACCTGGCATGATGCGGGAAGGATCGCGGGTTTGGCAACGCTGATCGCGGCGACGCGCCCAGGCTACGACATCGATCAGGCCCGTGCTCGCTTGGCGGCTTCGGGGCTTGAGTTCGATGTGCGCTACATCGAGATCCCGGCGCTTGCCATCAGCTCGACTAACATCCGCGAGCGCGTGGCGGCGCACTCCAGCGTGCGGTATCTCACGAGCGAGTCTGTCATCGGCTATATCGGCAAAAACGGGCTGTACAATACCAGGGATGGCGTGCAGGATGGTCCTGTTGCGCAAAAAGTGGCGCAGGAGGTGGCGCGATGACCGATGAGCAGCGCGAGGCGCTCGCACATATGGAGTCCATGCTCAAGGTTCGCCTGGTCGAGAAGCCGCGGCGTTTTACGCATTCGCAGGCCGTGGCGGCCTGTGCGGTGTCGCTTGCCGAGGTCTATGGGGTCGATTCGTTTCAGGCGGCCGCTGCGGGGATTCTGCATGATTGGGATAAGGCCCTGAGCGACAGCGAATTGCTGGCCCGCGCCGCCCAGTACGGAGTCGAGGTCGTCGGCTCGCCTGCGGCGGCAGTCGGATTGTTGCATGGGCCTGTGGCCGCGCGTGAGCTTCCGCAGATCTTTCCGACGCTTGACGCTGCCATTTTGCAGGCCATCGCGCGCCATACGGTGGGCGCCTGCGATATGACGCCGCTTGACATGGTGGTGTTCGTGGCCGATGCGATCGAGCCTGGTCGCCATGGAGCCTATGCCGACGAGCTGCGCGCCCAGGTGGGCGTGTTGAGCTTGGAGGAGTTGTTCTTCCGCTGTTTCGCGGGCGGGCTCGCCTGTGTCATTTCCGGCGGGCGCTACCTGTATCCCACCGCCGTGACCATTTACAATACGTATGCCGCTCGATGCGGCCGCGACTGAAAGGTGAACTATGTCCGATATGCTAACCGATGATCAGCTCATGAGCGTGGCGGAGTCCGGCGGCGCCTCGGTGGACCGCACGGCGGCTTCGTTGTCGAGCACGGGTGTGGCGGCGCTCGAGGTTGCCCGCGTGGCGGCTGCGGCGGCAGACGAGAAGAGTGCCGATGACATCTGCATCATCGATTTGACCGAGCTGTCCGATGTTTGCGACTACTTCGTTATCGCCACCGGCTCCAATACGCGTTTGGTCGATGCGGTGATTGACGAGGTTGAGGAAAAGGTGGCGGCGGCCTGTGGGGAGCACCCCTTCTCTATTGAGGGCCGCGAGCAGCGCGATTGGATTCTCATGGATTACGGCTCGGTGGTCGTCCATGTATTCACGCCCGAGGCGCGCGACTACTACCGCCTCGAAAAGCTCTGGGGTGACGCTCCGCAGCTTGAGCTGTAGCTGCCTGTAACCTAGAAAAAGGGTCATTCTGTGCGAAATGACCCTTTTTTTGTTCAATTGGGGACGGAGTCGTTTCGTATATCCGCTAAGAGGCGGCAACATACGAATTGACCTCGTTCCCATTTTGATTTCCAATGGGGATGACAAGATTCGCTTTGAAGGCGGGCCGCATGCGGCGAAAGGGCGATCGATGGCGGCGGCTTCGGCGATACGCCATCCGGGCAAGTTGATATGGCTGAGTGAAAGGATTGTTGGCCATGAGCGATGAGAGCGTTTTCGAGAAGGTGGAAAGCGATGTTACCGACGTGTCGGAGGCGGAAACCCCGGATCCCCGCCATGATGAGGCCGGCGAGTCCTCGCCGCAAGAAGGGAAGCCGAAGCGGAAGCCGGCCGCTATAGCCGCTGGTGCCGTCGCTCATGACGCGCATCCTCGGCGTAAGCAGTCTATTGGCACACAACATCTAGGCGCCGTATCTGGATGCCGCATGCGCGCAGAAAGGTGCATGGCGACGGAGCCCACCGGTCTCATATTCTTCGATATCGACGGGACGCTCACACGTGGGGTGAGTTCCGGTACGTTCATCGCCGACCGCCTTGGGCATCGGCGAGCAGATGCGCGCCGCCGAGGAGGCGTATGCGCGCGGTGAGATGGACAACGCGGCGGTTTGCCGCGTGGACGCGGCCGGATACGCGGGCTTGACTGTCGCCGAGGTCGAGACGTGGCTGGACGACATGCCCCTCATCGACGGCATCGACCAGGCGCTCGCCCTGTGCCGGGAGGCATCGCTCGTACCGTATGTCGCTTCGTGCGCGTGGTCATATATCGGGGCATACCTTGCGCGCCGCTTCGGATTTGCCGGATGGTGCGGCCCTGAGCTCGAGGTGGTTGAAGGCGTGTTCACCGGTCGCATCGCCCACGATGCCGATGAGCGCGCCAAGCCCGCGTTTGCCCGCGACTGCGCGGTCGCTCTCGATGTGAGTCTCGCCGCATGCCTGGCGGTGGGGGATAGCCGTTCGGACATCCCCCTGTTCAAAACGGTGGGCGCTTCGCTCGCGCTCAACGCCTCGTCCGAGGCGCGCTTCGCTGCGACCTGCACGTGGGATGGGCCGAACCTTGCCGATGCCGTGCGGCATTTCTTGCATGAGTGCGGAAGGCTGGGGTAGACGCCGCGTTTTACGGCGTCCGTGCTCTCTGCGGTGTGCCTAACGCGCGTGCGCGCGGATCGTGTCGCGCAGCGGTACCTTGCTGTCGAAAGTTTGGGCAAGCTTGAGGATGCAAGTTTGGGGATGGGTTTGTTTCGTATATCCGCTGGTAGATGGTAAGTACACGAATTGGCCCCGTTTTCATGTTGTAGCTGTTCGTTCGGTGTGCTGCTGCCCTCCATCTCCCATACGGGGCAGCCGACCCTGATTCTGATTGCTGCGGGTGGGGCGTTTGTGGGCCCATATTCACATGGGTGGTCACAAATGCCGTCTGGGCGGTCATTTTGCCTTCGATGCGATGAATGAGCGACCCATCGGTTCATGCATCTCGATCTATGTCCGTACAGAATCCTGCGGTTCTGATGGAACGAGCTTATTTGTTGCTGGGATGGGCGAGGGTGACAGCTGCTGATTGACCGCCCTGACGCATTTTGTGACCACCCTTGATGATTTTGATCCATTGCTCGCTGATTGAGTGATGACGGCGGGGCGATTGCGCGGTAGCTCTGTGAAGGATGCGGGCCGAAGAAACCGTTTGGCTCCTGTTTTCGTTGACAGGCGTACAAAGGGTGCGGCTAAGGGTCCTGTGCACCAGTTTATGGCTCAAATGCCTCACGACAACCTTTTTCAGCACAGCGGGCGTGCGGGCAGGTCCGGGGACAGTCTCGCTTCGCATGGCAGCCGATGTGTGGTATGCG
The DNA here is from genome assembly GCA_963559095.1 of uncultured Collinsella sp. Taxonomy (GTDB): domain Bacteria; phylum Actinomycetota; class Coriobacteriia; order Coriobacteriales; family Coriobacteriaceae; genus Collinsella. The sequence goes on from CAUWJG010000003.1 coordinate 31,536, forward strand.
TGTGAAGCAACCCATGCTCATATTCTACGGTTGTGCTAGTCGAGGGGCTTGTTCTGGTTCAGGAATTTCGCGGGATCGACGAGGTCGTGCTCGAAGCGTGCCGCGCGACCGAAGTTCACGGCATCGGTGCCGAATTTCTCGCGCACGGCGTCAAGGGCAACAGACAATTCCCGCTTATCGCTCGCCATGGCCCCGCGCTCGTCCACCTCGCAGAACAGGTCAGTCTGAATGCCTCCGGCGTCCGGTCCAAAATCGCTGACGCCCACGCCCGCCAGGCGCATATGCGTCTGCTCTGTCCATATGCTGCGCAACAGTTCGCACGCGACCGCGCCGAACACATTCTCATCGTCGGTAGGGTGGGCGAGTTTGCGCTGGATGGTGCGGCCTTCGCCAAACGAGTACTTGAGTTTAAGGGTGACGGTTCGTCCTGCAAGGCCGCGCCGCCTCAGGCGGGCGCCCACAGACTCTGCCAGGAGCGCCACGGCGGCTTCGGCATCGGCGAGCGTCGTGAGGTCTTGCGAGAAGGTGCGCTCGTTGCTCATTGATTTCACGTCATCGGGCTCGTCGATGGCGCTCACAGCGCTGTGCTCGGCTCCCGTTGCCCGAAGGCGCATGGCGGGGGCATTCACCCCGAAAATGGGGGAGAGTGTGGCATCGCTTGCCTGGGCAAGCTGGCCAAGCGTTCGAATTCCCGCTTTGTGCAGCGATCGCTCGGCAGCCTGTCCGATTCCGCTCATGGCGCGCACCGGCAATGGCGCCAAAAAGCCGGCCTCGGTTCCGGGCAACACGATGGTCAGCCCCCGCGGCTTGTCGCGCTCGCTGGCGATCTTCGCCACTGTTTTGCTGCACCCCAGCCCGATGGAGCAAGTGATGCCCAGCTCGGATACGCGCTGCGAGATACGCTGCGCGATTGCAATGGGGCTTTCGGCGGCAAAGCGCCCGGGCGTGATGTCGAAGAACGCCTCGTCGATGGAGACCTGGTCCACAAAGGGGGTCTCATTGGCCAAAATGGACATGACCTGTGCGCTCATCTCGCGATAGCGATCGAAGTGTCCGCAGGTCCAGATGGCCTGTGGGCATAAGCGTTTGGCTTGCGCGGAGGGCATCGCCGATCGGACGCCAAAGGCCCGCGCCTCATAGGATGCGGTGGACACGACGCCGCGCGCTTCAGGCGCGCCGCCAACGATCAGGGGCTTGCCACGCCATTCCGGATGGTCGAGCATCTCCACGCTGGCGAAGAAGGCGTCGAGGTCCAGCAACCCGATGGCCGGCCCGCTCCACGTGCCCAGCAGGCCATTGGTGATGGCCGCGACATCTTGAGCGCGCGAGTGACCCGTCGCTGTGCCCTCGGCTCCCCCGTCAGGAAAACCGTATGTATGTTCGATACGTTCCATAGGAAGAGTGTAACGAAAAAATGGGATGTGTGCTGCGTGAATGTGCTTGCAAATCGTGCAATCTCAGATAAGATATGGATTTGCTTGCGACTTTCATTCTGAAGCCGGTCTCACATGCTTCCCGTCAAGTCGTCGGCGCACCATGTCTTGGTTTTGGAAAGCAGCAGGTTCGCTGCGCAATCGAAGGAGTTTGCATTGGCAGTCAAGATTCGCCTTGCCCGTCACGGCTCGAAGAAGCGTCCGTACTACCGCGTCGTCGTGGCTGATTCCCGTTCCCCTCGTGATGGTCGCCTCATTGAGGAGGTTGGTCGTTACAACCCGATGACCACCCCGAAGGTCATCAACCTCGACCTCGAGAAGATCGCCGACTGGCAGGCCAAGGGTGCTCAGCCCACCGACGCCGTTGCCGCGCTCATCAAGGCCGCCAACGAGGGCGAAAAGGCCGCTGCCGCTCCCAAGAAGTCCAAGAAGCAGCTTGCGAAGGAGGCCGAGGAGGCCGCTCGCAAGGCTGAGGAAGAGGCCGCTGCCGCTGCCGAGGCTACCGAGGAGTAAACGGTGTCCGAGGAATTGAACGCAGAGCTCGACGCTGAGGCCACGGCCGAGGTTGCGGGCGAGGAACTGGTTTCCGACCGCATTGCCGATCTCGTCGAGTACCTCGTCGTTTCCATTGTTGATGATGCCGATGCCGTGAGCCTTGAGGTGATCGACGGCGCTTCGTCGTCCACCATCGAGGTGAGCGTCGCCGCCGATGACGTCGCTAAGGTCATCGGTCGTCGCGGCCGTACCATCAAGGCCATTCGCACCGTTGCCCGCGCCCTTGCCGCTCGTCTGAACACGAGCGTCGAGGTCGAGGTTTTGGGCTAGAGCCTTGCGTGCCGCCTATAAGAATATCGCCCGTGTGTCTCGCACGCACGGTGCTAAGGGGGAAGTCGTCGTAGCGCCGCTGCGAGGGCTTCCCCTCCTTTTGCACGAGGGCATGTCGGTGTGGCTCACGCCGCCGGCCCTGCATCGTGAGCGCGTCTCGAAGGTGCTGTCGATCGCCGAGGGACCCCTGCCCGGTACGGCTCGGGTGCGCCTTTCGTGCGCCGTATCGCTTGACGAGTCAGAGTCGCTCGTCGGTTGCTACCTGCTGGCCGCGCGCGACGATTTGGAGCTGGGCCCGCTTGAGGCCGCCGTCTGCGATTTGCTCGGACGCTCCGTGGTGGATGCGCGCTTTGGCGAGCTCGGCTGTATCCAGGAGGTGCTCGAGACGCCCGCCAACGATGTGTGGGTGGTCGACGGCGGCGCTCATGGCGAGGTGTTGATCCCTGTGATCGCCGAGGTGGTGGAGGCCATCCCCGACCAAGGTCCGATTGGCGTTCGACTCATGGACGGCCTGCTCGATGTATAGCGCACCGCGCGCCCAGTGCCCGTCGGTATGATAAGGAGGCCCGCGTGCTGCTCGAGACGCTTTCGGTGTTTCCCGAGTTATTTGAACCCTATATGTCGACGTCCATTATGGGACGTGCCCGCTCCAAGGAGATTTTCGACTTTCGCGCCTATGACTTACGCGACTGGACGCATGATCGGCATCGCACGGTGGATGACGCCCCCTTTGGCGGGGGTGCCGGCATGCTTATGAAGGTCGAGCCTTTGCATGAGGCCATCTGCGACATCGCCTCTCGCGGTGAGGTGCGTCCGCGCGTGGTGTTCTTCACGCCCTGCGGTGAGCCCTTCACCCAACACGTGGCGCAGCGCTTGGCTGACTGCGAGCGGATTCTATTCGTGTGCGGCCGCTACGAGGGGATGGACGAGCGCGCCTACGATATGGCCGACGAGCGGCTGTCCATCGGCGATTATGTGCTCACCGGCGGCGAGCTGCCCGCGCTGGTGGTATCCGACGCCGTGGTGCGCTTGCTGCCTGGGGCGCTCGGCAACGAGATGGGTAGCGTGGACGAGAGTTTCTCCACTGCAGACGATGGCGGCCTGCTCGAGTACGCCCAGTACACCAGACCGGCTACTTTTCAGGGAAAGGCCGTTCCCGAGGTCCTGCTTTCGGGTGACCACGCCCGTGTGGATGCATGGCGCCGCTCCAATGCCATCGAGCGCACGTGCCGCTGGCGCCCCGACCTCATCGCGCGCGCCCACCTGAGCGAGGCCGAACGCGCATGCGCCCAGGAGCTCATCGCGCGCTTTCAGGGCGGCGCCCCTGCGTGCGCGTCCACTGACCCTGTGGCTGAGCTATGTGGGTATGCGCCGGGCTGCGCCTCGGCCGCAGACCGCGAAACGGAAAGGAAGGACCAAGATGGCCGGTAACACGCCCGGTGCGCTTCGAAATCTCGCCGAATGGGTACTCGTTTTCGCGATCGCGCTCTTGTTCTTCTTCGGCATCCGCACGTTCGTGGCCACTCCCTACACGGTTCCGACTGGCTCGATGGAGCCGACCATCCAGATCGGGGACAACCTGTTCGCCGAGAAGCTGACCTTGCTGCTGGGGGGAGAGGCCGAGGCGGGCGACATCGTGGTGTTCGACAACCCCAATGCAACTTCTGATCACGATATCCTGGTCAAGCGGGTGATTGCCACGGCGGGCCAGACGGTCGATCTGCGCGACGGCGCCGTATACGTGGATGGCGAGCGTCTCGATGAGCCGTATGCCGCAGGGCGCAGCTACCCACTGGACATGCAGGCGCCGGGCGTCGCGGTGAGTTTTCCCTACACGGTCCCCGCGGGATGCGTATGGGTGATGGGCGACAATCGCGAGAACTCGGCCGACTCGCGCTATTTCGGCGCCGTTTTGCAAGACAGCATTACCGGCATCGCGGTTGTGCGCTATTGGCCGCTGAACCGCATCGGCCTGCTATCATAGTCAACCGTACATTCGATTCGCGAAGGATGGAGAGGCATGGACGCCCAAGCGCTTACCTTCCAAGACATCATCTTGAAGCTCCAGCAGTACTGGGGTTCCAAGGGGTGCACCATCATGCAGCCCTACGACTCCGAGGTGGGCGCCGGCACGTTCCACACGGCTACCACGCTGCGCTCGCTCGGCCCCAAGAGCTGGGCAGCCTGCTACGCGCAGCCGTGCCGTCGTCCCGCAGACGGTCGCTACGGCGAAAACCCCAACCGTCTGCAGCACTACTATCAGTTCCAGGTTCTCATCAAGCCGAGCCCTGTCAACTCGCAGGAGCTCTACCTTGATTCGCTGAAAGCCATCGGCCTTGACCCGGCCAAGCACGACGTGCGCTTCGTCGAGGACGACTGGGAGAGCCCGACGCTCGGCGCTTGGGGCCTGGGCTGGGAAGTCTGGCTCAACGGCATGGAGGTCACACAGTTCACCTATTTCCAGCAGGTGGGCGGTATCGAGGTGAGGCCGGTGCCCGTGGAGATCACCTACGGCCTGGAGCGCTTGGCCATGTACGTGCAGGGCGTCGACTCCGTCTACGACCTGGTCTGGAGCTACGGTCCGGACGGCACCCCCATGACCTATGGCGAGGTGTTCTGGGAAAACGAGCGCGAGTTCTCGACCTACAATTTCGAGGTCGCCAACGTGGAGCTCATGCGCGAGAAGTTCGATGACTACGAGCGCGAGTGCCACGCCTGCCTGGAGGCGAAGCTGCCCCTGCCTGCCTACGACTGCGTGATGAAGTGCAGCCATGCGTTCAACGTGCTGGACGCCCGCGGTGCGCTGTCGGCCACGGAGCGCGCGGCCTACATCCTGCGCGTGCGCGCCGTTGCCAAGGCATGTTGCGAGGCGTACCTGTCCGAGGTCGCCGGCGATACGAGCAAGACCGAGAAGGGTGAGGTGGCCTAACATGGCGTCCACGCGTGATTTCCTGTTTGAGATCGGTGTCGAGGAGATGCCCTCCTCGCCGCTCAACAATGCCGTCAAACAGCTTTCATCCTTGGTTGCCAAGGGTCTTGCCGAGGCGGGGCTGTCCCATGGGGACATCCGCATCATCTCCTCGCCCCGCCGCCTCGCCGCGCTCGTGAGCGACGTGGCCGAGGCCACTGAGGAGATCCACTCCGTGCTGCGCGGCCCCTCCGCCAAGATCGCCTTCGACGCCGAAGGCAATCCCACCAAGGCAGCCGAGGGCTTTGCCCGCAAGAACGGCCTTGCCGCCTCCGAGCTCATCCGCCGCGAGGACACCGACGGCACCGAGTACGTGTTCGCCGAGCAGAACATTCCCTCCGAGCCTGCGGCCCCCATGCTCTCCCGCATGGCCGAGGCCCTCATTGCGCAGATCGAGTGGCCCAACTACCGCAGCCAGCGCTGGGGTTTTGAGCGCGCGACATTCGTGCGCCCCATCCGCTGGATCTGCTGTTTGTTCGGCGATGAGGTCGTTGAGGTGCACTACGCCGATGTTGCGAGCGGTCGCACCACCCGCGGCCATCGCGTGCTTGCCCCGGGCGAGCATGAGGTCGCGAGCGCGGCTGCCTATGAGCAGGTGCTCGAACGCGCCCACGTGCTTTCGGCCGAGCGTCGCCGTCAGGTCATCCGAGATGGCATCGCGCGCATCGAGTCCGAGCTCGGGGTGCATGTGGATACGCCTGCCAAGGTGTTCGATGAGGTTGTGAACCTCTGCGAGTGGCCGACGGTGCTCGTGGGCCATTTCGATGAGGAATTCCTCGCCGTGCCCTCCGAGATCATCTGCGAGTCGATGCTCTCGAACCAGCGCTATTTCCCCACCTACGATACGGACGGCAGGCTCACGCGCGCCTTCGTGGTGGTATCCAATGCCGATCCGGCCGTGAGCGAGACGGTCGTCGACGGCAACGAGCGCGTGGTGCGTGCCCGCCTTTACGATGCGAAGTTCTTCTATGACGAGGACCTGAAGGTTCCGCTCGAGGAGTTCCGTTCGCGTTTGGCCCGCGTGGGCTTCCAAAAGAAGCTCGGGTCGGTGCTGCAGAAGTCCGATCGCATGGAGGACGTGGCGCTTGCGATCGCCCGCGAGGCCCGTATCGGGGCCGAGGCGGCAAGCGATGCCCAGCGCGCCGCCCATCTTGCCAAGGCCGATCTGGTTTCCTCGGCGGTTATCGAGTTCACGAGCCAGCAGGGAGTGATGGGTGGCTACTACGCCGCTGCTGCGGGCGAGGCCCCCGAGGTGGCATCCGCCATCCGCGATCACTATCGTCCTCGTTTTGCGGGCGACGACCTGCCTGAGGGGTTGGCCGGCTGTATCGTGGCCGCTGCCGACAAGATCGACACCATCGCGGGCATGTTCGCTATCGGCGAGCCGCCGACCGGCTCCAAGGATCCCTTTGCGCTGCGCCGCGCTGCAATCGGTGTGGTGAACATCTTGGCCCAGCGCGTGCCGTGCGCCTTTGAGCCCGTGGTCGCCGCTGCGCTCGACGCCTATGCCGAGCAGGGGCTTGAGTTCGACAAGGCCGAGGTCGCCGGGTCCGTGTGCGCGTTCATCAAGGGGCGCATGGAACAGCTCCAGCGCGATGCCGGCACGCCTGCCGAGGTCGTGGCCGCAGTGGCCGCAGGTTCCGTGACGGCCCCGGCCGATTTCGCGGCCCTGTGCGCGGCGCTTGCCGAGGTCTGCGCCAACGACGCCGATGCCATGGAGAACCTGGGCACCGCCTACGCCCGTGCCGCCCATCTGGCCGACGCCGATCTGGGCTGCGAGGTCGATCCTGCGCTTCTGGGCGAGGCCGAGCGCGAGCTTCTGGCTGCCACTGACGCCGCTGAGGAGGCGATCGGCCGGGCCATGGACGCCAAGGAGTATCGAGCCGTGATCGCCGCGCTGGCGGGTCTGCGCGCGCCGATTGACCGTTTCTTCGACGAGGTCATGGTCATGGACGAGGACGAGCAGCTGCGCGCCAACCGCCTGCGCCTGCTCAATCGCTTTGCCGCCTGCTTCGCCAACGTGGCCGACATCAGCAAGCTGTCGCGCAAGTAGTGCCTATCCCTCTTTGACGCGCGCGGTGTTGCCGGGCGCCGGGAGATCGCCATATGGGCGCCCGTGTACGCGGGCGCCCTTTTTGCTGCGTGCCGTACAATGGTGACGTGGGCAGATGCGCGCCCGCGCGGCGCGCGGAAACGAGGTGCATCATGCGATACGATCAGGCGACTGCCGCACGCGAGGGACAAAGGCCCCAGGCGACTCGGGCGTGCGTGCACGTCATTTCCGATTCGCTCGGCACGACGGCCTGCGAGGTTGCGCAGGCCGCGGCGGGTCAGTTCTGCGAAGGGGCGGTCGAGGTGGTCCGCCTGCCCAAAGTCAGCGAGGTCGCGCAGGTCGAACGGCACCTGGCCCCGCGCATCGCGGCGGGGGAGCGCATGGTCGTGCTCTTCACGATCGCCTCGCCCGTGCTGCGTGCGCAGGTTCAGGCATTACTCGCGCATCGGGGCGTTCCGTCGGTCGACTTGCTGGGGCCTGCCCTCGATGCGATCGCGAGCGTCACCGGTGAGGCGCCCCATGGCATTCCGGGCACCATCCACCGCACCGACGAACGCTATTTTCGCCGTATCGAGGCGATGGAGTACTTCGTCGAGCACGACGACGGCCGGGGTGCCGACGATCTGTCCGGTGCCGAGATCGTGCTCATCGGCGTGTCGCGCACCGGCAAGACGCCACTTTCCATGTACCTTGCCTACCAGGGCTATCGCGTGGCCAATATTCCGCTCGCCCATGGCATGGAGTCCCCGGCATCGCTTTTCGAGGTGGACCCGGCGCGCGTATTCGGTTTGATTTCCACCACCGATGTCATTGCGAGCATTCGCGACCAGCGTTTGGGTGACGAGTTGTCCCGCGCGCATGCGGGCAGCTATGCCGACCCGGCGTGCATCGATCGAGAGATGGGGGAGGCCCGTGCGCTGATGCGCCGTCTCGGGTGTTTTACGGTCCGCACCGATGGCAAGGCCATCGAGGAATCGGCCGCCGAGATCACCGCTCGGCTCGAGGAGGTTGCGCGCGCTCGCGCCGCATTGCAGAACACCTTAAAAAGTTAAGCGTTTTACCATATGGTACCTGCGGTGGTACCTTTAAAAGATAACCACAATCTCCGCCGCTCAGCGTCAAAAACCGACCGCTCGCGCGGCTTCTTGGTATCTGCATCGCAATACCAGTGTGAGGCCGTAGAGTTGTCGGCAACCGACGGGGCCATCCCGCCGGTCATGGCAATCGCCCGCGCAAAGCGGGCACAGGCGAGGGGGTTTGTATCATGAGCGACGAGAAAAGCGTGTACCGTTTCGGCGCCGACGCCGAGGGTGTGGATGTCACCGAAGGTGATGCCTCGATGAAGTACATCCTGGGTGGCAAGGGCGCCAATCTGGCGGAGATGAGCCGCTTGGGTCTGCCGGTTCCCCCCGGCTATACCATCACCTGCCAGACCTGCTGCGCCTACACGGCTGCGGGGGACGCTTGGCCTGCAGGCGTGCTGGACCAGATTGAGAGCGCCACCTGCGATCTTGAGGAGCGCCTGGGCCGGCGCCTGGGTGACGCGACCGACCCGCTGCTCGTGTCGGTTCGCTCCGGCGCACCGTTCTCCATGCCCGGCATGATGGACACCGTGCTGAACCTTGGCTTGAACGACGCCTCCGTTCAGGGGCTTATCGCCCAGACCGGCGACGCGCGCTTTGCCTGGGACTCCTACCGCCGCTTCATCCAGATGTTCTCCAATGTGGTCATGGGCGTAGATGCCGATCTGTTCGAGAACGCCCTGACGTCCAAGCGCCTGATCGCCGGCGTGCGCACCGACGCCGAGCTGCCTGCCAGCGCCCTGGAAGAGCTGGTCGGAGAGTTCAAGGAGATCTTCGCCCGCGAAGTGCCGGCCGATGCGTACCCTGAGCTCGTGGTCGATGGGCGCATCGTGTTCCCGTCCGACGCGCGCCTGCAGCTGCGCTTGGCCATCCAGGCGGTGTTCGGCAGCTGGATGAACGAGCGCGCCTGCATTTACCGCGCACAGCATGGCATCTCCGAGGACTTGGGAACGGCCGTGAACGTTCAGGCCATGGTGTTTGGCAACAAAGGTGAGACGTCGGCCACCGGCGTCGCCTTCACGCGCGACCCGGCCTGTGGTGCCAACGAGCGCTACGGCGACTTTTTGGTGAACGCGCAGGGCGAGGATGTGGTGGCGGGTATCCGCAACACGCGTCCCATCTGCGAGATGGCGCAGGTGCCGGGTTTGGGCGAGGCGGCATCCGAGCTCGAGCGTATCTTCGGCATCCTCGAGAACCGCTTCCGCGACATGTGCGACATCGAGTTCACCATCGAGCAGGGCCGCCTGTGGATGCTGCAGACACGCGTGGGCAAGCGCACCGCCGCCGCGGCGCTGCGGATCGCCATCGAGATGGTCGAGGAGGACCTCATCGACCGCGACGAGGCCGTGCGGCGCATCGACCCGGCCCAGCTCGACCAGCTGCTGCACCCGCAGTTCGACGCCGCGCATGCGGTTGAGGTGCTGGCGCGCGGCCTGAACGCGAGCCCGGGCGCTGCGGTGGGCGAGGTCGTGTTCTCCTCCGACGACGCCGTGGCGCGCGCCGAGGCCGGGCGCCCTGTCATCCTCGTGCGCTGGGAGACGAACCCCGATGACCTCAAGGGCATGGTGGCCGCGCAGGGCATCCTCACGAGCCACGGCGGCAAGACGAGCCATGCGGCCGTCATCGCGCGCGGTATGGGCACGCCCTGCGTCTGCGGTGTCGAGGCGTTCTCCATCGACGCCGCCGCCAAGGAGGCGCGCGTGGCCGGCAGCGACGTCGTGCTGCACGAGGGCGACGTCATCTCCATCGACGGCTCGCAGGGCATCGTGGTGGCCGGCGCGGTCCCGCTCGTGCGCGCCGAGCTCACCGGCGATTTGGAGACGATTCTGTCCTGGGCCGACGACATCCGCCTGGACGAGGCGCGCGGCCGCGCCTGCCACGTGCGCGTCAACGCCGACAATCCGGCGGACGCCGCCCTGGCGCTCGATTTCGGCGCCGAGGCCATCGGCCTGACCCGCACCGAGCATATGTTCTTGGGCGAGCGCAAGGACATCATCCAGACGTTCATCCTGTCCGAGAACGCCGCTGAGCGCGCGCGTGCTCTGGACGACCTGCTGCGCGTTCAAACCGAGGACTTCGTGCAGATGATGCGCACGATGGATGGCCGCGCGATGGTGATCCGCCTGATCGACCCGCCGTTGCACGAGTTTTTGGACGACCCGCGCGAGCTGGCCGTCGAGCTGGCGCGCCGCGAGGCCGTCGGCGAGCCCGCCGAGCGTCTGGCCGAGCTGCGCGAGCGCCTGCGTCGCGTCGAGGGCATGGCCGAGAGCAACCCGATGCTCGGCCTGCGCGGCGTGCGCCTGTCCATCGTCTACGGCGATCTGCCGCTCATGCAGGTGCGCGCCATCGCCGAGGCGGCCGCGCGTCTGGTGGGCGAGGGGCTCGACCCGCGCCCGGAGATCATGGTGCCGCTCGTGTCGGTGACCGCTGAGCACGTGGAGACGCGCAAGGTCATCGAGCAGGTCATCGCCGAGGTCGCGGCCGCTCACGGCGTTTCGCTCGACATCCCGGTGGGCACGATGGTCGAGCTGCCGCGCGCGTGTTTGGTAGCCGATGAAATTGCGTGCCATGCGGACTTCTTCTGCTTCGGCACCAACGACCTCACGCAGACCACCTTCGGCTTCTCGCGCGACGACGCCGAGGCCAAGTTCATCCCGCTGTACCTGCATCGGCACATCCTGCCGCACAACCCGTTCGAGACGGTGGACACCGCCGTGCTCGAGTTGGTGAAGATGGCGGTCGATAAGGGCCGTGCCGTGAGGCCCGAGATGCACTTCGGCGTCTGCGGCGAGCACGGCGGCGACCCGGCGTCCATCGTGCAGTTCTTCAACGTGGCCGGCGTGGACTACGTGTCCTGCTCGCCGTACCGTGTGCCGCTGGCCCGCCTGGCCGCCGCCCAGGCCAAACTCGCCGCTGCCCACTAGCCCCTTCCCAAGCCGGGGCTCTCACCCCCCCCAGGGCCCCGGCTGCCCTTTCCGGCATTCCGGTCCCCGCGCCCTCAAGTAGGCTGCGGCCTCGGGCCCGCCCCATGTCGCTCCGCGCGCAGTTTCCGCACGAGCCGAAGGCGCCGCAGCAGCTCAGACCCTGCGGCCCCGCACCTTCAAGTAGGCTGCGGCCTTTGGGGCGCCCGTATCGTCCGCCGCGAGTTCCGCACGAGCCGAAGGCGCCAGTGGCGCCTTCGCGCGAGCAGGACTGCCCGAGCGCCGGATGATACGGGCGCCCCCTTACGGGAAGCACCACTTGTGCGGATATTGTGATGGATCACGCCCGCAAGCTCTATGCCATTGCGCGCAAAATTGCCCCATATGCAGGCAATGTGGTATAGTGTGCAGGCAATTGAAGCTGTAATGTAAAGGGAGTGCGGGTTCGCCCGTGCTTCCTTTCTTGTATGAGGAGGTGTTGCATGGTCAAAAGCCAGCTCGAGCAGAGCATCATCGACGCCCTCGAGGCCAGCGCCGCGCCCGGGATCGACGTCGTGGACGTCGAGGTTGTGGGCGCCACGAAGGCACCGTGCGTGCGCGTGCGCTTGGACAAGCTCGAAGGCGACGCCATCACGCTCGACGAGGTCGCCAGCCAGACGCGCTGGGTATCCGATTGCGTGGAGGCGCTCGATCCGATCGCCGGCCCCTACACCCTGGAGGTCTCGAGTCCCGGCATGAAGCGCCCGCTGCGCCGCCCGTCGGACTTTGCGCGCTTCTGCGGCAGCGAAGTCGAGCTCACGACGACCGCGATGGAGGGTCGGCGCTCCTACAGGGGCACCATCTCCGCGACCACGGATACGGCCGTGACCATCGCCTGCGAGGGCGAGGAGCCCCACACCATCTCCTTTGACGACGTTAAGAAATGCACGCTGCGCCCGGTGTACAACTTCAAGCGCACAGCTCAGGAAGGGAAGTAACTCATGGCAGATGCCGATATGACCATGATGGAAGCACTCATGGCCCTGTGCCAGGAGAAGCACATCGACCAGCTCTACCTTATCGACCGCCTCGAGCAGTCGCTGGCCAAAAGCTATGCCGAGCTGCTGAAGCTCGACTGGGGCGCCAAGGTCACGATCGACCGCGCCACCGGCAAGATCTACGTGTACAAGCTTATCCCCATCGATGACTCCATGGACGAGGAGGGCAACTTCACCGAGTTCGAGGAGATCGACGTCACCCCCAAGAACACGAGCCGCATTGCCGCGCAGCACGCCAAGGCCGAGATCAACGCCATCGTGCGCAATGCCGCCCGCGAGCAGATCTACGAGGAGTTCTCCGGTCGCGTGGGCGACATCATCAACGGCACCGTGCTGCAGTCCACGCCCGATTTCACCATCGTGAAGATTCGCGAGGGCGTCGAGGCCGAGCTGCCGCACTTCGATCAGCGCCGTTACGACAACGAGCGCAACGAGCGCCCCAACGGCGAGCGCTACCTGCACAATCAGCGCCTCAAGGCCGTGATCATCGACGTGCGCGACCCCAACTCCACGCTGCCGCCCGTGCGCGGCGAGCACTCCCGCCCGCCGATCGTCATCTCCCGTACGCATCCCGCCCTGCTCAAGCGCCTGTTCGAGCAGGAGGTGCCGGAGATTTACGAAGGTACCGTCGAGGTCAAGTCCATCGCCCGCGAGCCCGGCCAGCGCTCCAAGGTCGCCGTCCGTTCCCTGGACGACCGTCTGGACCCGGTGGGCGCCTGCGTGGGCCCCAAGGGTAGCCGCGTGCGCGCCGTCGTGGGCGAGCTGCGCGGCGAGCGCGTGGACGTCATCTTGTGGGATGAGGACCCGTCTCGTTACGTGGCCAACGCGCTGTCGCCCGCCAAGGTGACGCGCGTGCTCATCGATGAGGAGAAGAACTACGCCGGCGTCATCGTGCCCGACGACCAGCTCTCACTCGCCATCGGCAAGGAGGGCCAGAACGCTCGTTTGGCCGCGCGCCTGACTGGCTGGCACATCGACATCAAGAGCGAGACGCTGGCGGCCGACATCCTGAAGAACGTGCCGCTCGCGCCTGAGCCGGTCGAGGACTTGCTCGACGCCGATGAGGATTTCGAGTCCGAGCGCTGCGCGTATGTCGATGCCGACGGCGTGCCCTGCCGCAACCAGGCCCGTCCGGGCTCGCGTTTCTGTGGCGTACACGATCCGTCCGGCATGGACGAGGGCGTCTTTGATGCCATCGAGAGCGCCGAGGACCTCATCTAGTCCGCACGCCAACGTTCGCATCCGTTTGATTGAAGATACGCACGTCGTGCGTGAGAGGTAGGTGAAGGATATGGCGAAAGTTCGTATTTCCACCCTGGCCAAGGATTTCGGGATGACCTCCAAGGAGCTCATGAGCCACCTTGAGGATATGAAGATCCCGGCGAAGTCCGCGTCGTCAACGCTTGAGGACGCCTATGTTTCCATGGTCAAAAAGCAGCTGGCGCCCGTGATCGCCGCGCGCGCGGCCGAGGTCGAGGCCGCCAAGAAGGCCGAGGAGCAGGCCGCCGCCGCCGCCGAGCGCGAGGCCGCCGCCGCCGCCGAGGCCGAGCGCCTGGCCGTCGAGGCCCGCCGCGAGGAGGAGCGCCGTCTGTCCCAGGAGGCCCAGGCTGCCGCCGAGGCCGCCCGCGCCGCCAAGGAGGAAGCCGAGCGCCGCGCCAAGGAGGAGGCCGAGAAGGCCGCTCGCGAGGCCGAGCTCGAGGCCAAGCGCCGCGCGGTCCCCGCGTCCGACTCCGGCCAGCGTTTCCGCTCCCTGCTCGACCAGATCGCCGAGCAGGAGCTCGTGCTCAAGGAGAAGAAGGCCGAGGAGAAGAAGGCCGCCAGCGAGCAGCGCTCCGAGCGCGGTGGCCGTGGTCGCCGCGGGGACGCGCCCGCCAACAACGATGCCCCGGCTCGCGGCCGTCGCCGCAACACGTCCGTGCCCAACGTGCCTGCCGGCGATTTCCCGCCCTCGCCCGACAAGGCAGGCCGCGGCGGCAAGAAGCGCCGCGGTGGGCACGAGCAGGCGCGCGATGAGGAGCGCTTCGATCGGCAGCCGCGCAACGCCGAGGAGTACAGCCGTGAGCGCGTGCTCCAGGAGGCCCGCGCCGCCGTCGAGGAGGCCTCTCGCGAGTCCTCCGGCCGCCGCAAGAAGCGCAAGGAGAAGCGTGCAGCCGAGGCCGCTGCTGCAGCCGAGGAGCGCAAGATCGAGGAGGCTCTGGCTCAGGGCATCAACCCCGAGGACCTCGACGCCGTCAAGGTCTCCGAGGGCGTGACCGTCGCCGAGCTCGCCGAGGCCCTCGACGTCTCCGCCAACGACATCATCAAGCGCCTGTTCCTGCTGGGCACCCCGCTCACCATGACGCAGACCATGAGCAACGACCTCGTTGAGCTGGTCGCCGACGACCTGGGCCGCCAGGTGCGCATCGTGACGGCTGAGGAGGAGAACTCCTTCAACTTCTACGACGCGCCCGAGGATCTGAAGTCCCGTCCGCCCGTGGTCACCGTCATGGGCCACGTCGACCATGGCAAGACCAGCCTGCTCGACGCCATCCGCCACACCAACGTCTGGAGCGGCGAGGCCGGCGGCATCACCCAGCACATCGGCGCCTCCGAGGTCATGATCAACGATCGCAAGATCACGTTCGTCGACACCCCGGGCCACGAGGCGTTCACCGCCATGCGCGCCCGCGGCGCCAAGATCACCGACGTGGTTGTGCTCGTCGTCGCCGCCGATGACGGTGTCATGCCCCAGACCATCGAGGCCATCAACCACTCCAAGGCCGCCGGCGTGCCGATCATCGTCGCCGTCAACAAGTGCGACAAGCCCGAGGCCAACCCCGACAAGGTGCGCCAGATGCTCACCGAATACGGCATCATCCCCGAGGAGTGGGGCGGCCAGAACATGTTCGTCAACGTCTCGGCCAAGAAGGGCCAGGGCATCGACGAGCTGCTCGAGACCATCCTGCTGCAGGCCGACGTGCTCGAGCTGAAGGCCAACCCGGATACCTTTGCCTCCGGCAACATCATCGAGGCCAAGCTCGATCGCGGCCGCGGCCCGGTTGCCACGCTGCTGGTCACCCGCGGCACCCTGCACGTGGGCGACACCATCGTCGCCGGCCAGAGCTACGGCTCGGTGCGCGCCATGCTCGACCAGCACGGCGAGCACAAGAGCGAGGCGCGCCCCTCCGACGCCGTCGAGATCTTGGGCCTGAACTCCGTGCCGGCCGCCGGTGACGAGTTCCGCGTCTTCGAGGACGCCCGCGATGCCCGCGACCTCGCCGAGCAGCGCGCCCTCAAGGCCCGCATCGAGGAGCAGAACAAGGTCAAGCACGTCACGCTCGAGACCCTGTTCGACGAGATGAGCCAAAACGAGCTCAAGGAGCTCAACCTGGTCGTCAAGGCCGACGCCCAGGGCACCATCGAGGCCCTCGCGGACTCCATCGGCAAGATGGACCAGTCCGAGGTCCGCATCAACATCATCCACTCCGCCGTCGGTGCCATCTCCGAGACCGACGTCACGCTGGCCGCCGCCTCCAACGCCATCATCATCGGCTTTGGCGTGCGCCCGCAGGCCAAAGCGCGCGACGCCGCCGAGCGCGAGAACATCCAGATCAAGACCTACTCCATCATCTACAAGGCCATCGAGGACATCGACGCCGCCCGCATCGGTATGCTCGCGCCCACGGAGGAGGAGGTCCAGACCGGTTCCGCCGAGGTCCGCGACACGTTCCGCGTGCCCAAGGCCGGCCTCATCGCCGGCTGCATGGTCACCGAGGGCGAGATCAGCCGCGACGACAAGGTCCGCGTCGTGCGCGACGGCGTCGTGGTGTTCGATGGTGCCTTTGGCTCCATGCGCCGTTTCAAGGATGACGTCAATGTGGTCAAGCGCGGCTACGAGTGCGGTCTGGGCATCGAGAAGTTCCAGGACATCAAGGTCGGCGACATCCTCGAGGCCTATAAGATCGTCGAGGTCGCCCGTACTGAGTAGCCCTGGCTTCCTCAGGCACCGCACCTCGGGCTTCACTCGTCGGGCGCCGCACGTCAGGCGTGCGGCCTCCTCGTTCAGCCCGATCTGCGGCACCTGAGAAACCCAGTCTCCATGCTGGCACCCCACCTTGGGCCTCAATCGTCGGACGCCGCACGTAAGGCGTGCGTCCTCCTCTTTCGCGCCAATCTGGGGCGCCTGGACAACCCTTGGGGTTGATTTCTTGAGAAACCCAGTGTCCAATCAGGGAGCCTGCCATTGGGTGGGCTGCCTGGACAACCCTTAGGGTTTTCAGGTTGCTTCAAACAAGTAATCTGTGTCCGGGCGAAGCCGTATGGTATGTAACTGACCGAACCGTTGCGGGTATACGAAAGGGCAACGCGTGTGTGCGCGTTGTCCTTTCGTGGCCCGTATCGACTATTGAAAGCAGGTGCCAGATGAAGCAGACGCCGATGACCCGCCGCCTTGGCGAGCAGCTGCGCGAGAAGCTCGGCTACATCCTGTTGTTCGAGATTTCCGACCCGCGCCTTGAGCTCGTGACGCTCACCGGCGTTGAGGTGTCGCAGGACCGCTCGTTTGCCCGCGTGTTTGTGAGCTGCGAGGGCGATCGCTATGAGGAGGTCCTCGAGGCGCTCAGCGCCGCCAAGGGCCGCATCCGCAGCCTGTTGGCGCGCAGTCTCGACTGGCGTGTGACGCCCGAGCTTGCGTTCAAGATCGACCGTTCGACCGATGAGGCCGAGGCCATCACGCGTGCGCTCGAGAACGTGCCTGCCACGTTGGCGGTTGAGAAAGATGAATACGGTTATCCCGTGGCGCCCGCGGTGCCTGAGACGACCGAGGATGATGCGGAGCCCATCACGGGCGATGCCGCTTCGTCCGCCGATGAGGAAGGTGTCGATGAGCGCTAGCACATCGCCGTGTTCCGGCCGCAGCACCACGCCGGATATGTGGGAGGGCGTCATCGAGTATATCGAGGGCGCTCAAACCATCGCCATCTGTGGGCATACGAATCCCGATGGGGATGCCCTGGGTTCTGCCTTGGGCTTGGGCCAGTCGCTGCGTGAGCAGTTTCCGCACAAGCGTATCGACCTGCTGCTGGCCGATGATGGCCCCATTCCGCGCGTGTATCGGTTTTTGCCGGGTTCTGAGGCCCTTACGCCGGCGGCGCGCCACGATGAGGTCTACGACCTATTCATCACCGTGGACGTGCCCACGCTTGAGCGCCTTGAGGACGCCGCGCCGCTCGCGAAACGTGCCTTGGGGCGCGTGACCATCGATCACCACCCCGCCCGCGTGGAGTTCGCCGACATCACCGTCCGCGTGACCTCCGCGGCGGCCACGGCCGTCCTGATCGAGGAGTTGCTCGGCGCGGCTGGCTGGCCGGTGACACCGGCGGTGGCGACCTGCCTATTTGCCGGTGTTGTGACCGACACGGGGCGCTTTCAGTACCAAAACGCCAACCCCTCGGCGTTCGCCTGCGCTTCTCGGCTTGTGGATGCGGGCGCCGAGCCCGCGCGCGTCGCGCTGGAGGTCTACCAGAGCCAGCGCCTTGAGTACCTGCATCTCGAGTCCATCGTGATGAGTCGCATCGAGACACGCAGCGCCGGGCGCGTGGCCTACAGTTGGGCGTTTGCGAGCGACTTGACGGAATGCGGTGTGAAGCCCGCCGAGTGCGATGGCCTCATCGATGTGGTTCGCCAGGTGGCGGGCACCGAGCTGTGCCTGTTTTTGCGCGAGGTCGAGCCCGGGTGCGTGCGCGGCAACCTGCGCTCCAAGGGTTCGCTCGACATTTCGGGTATCGCTGGCGAGCTCGGTGGCGGCGGCCATGCCGCTGCGGCCGGTTTCACCTACCACGGCAGCATTCGCGAAGCCGCCACGGTGGTGCTGCCCAAGCTGGAGGCCCTGCTTGCCTAAAGGATGCGCATGCAACAAAGGGTCTGACGTGCCATTGGGGTTTGCCCCTATGGCACGTTGCGTATATGAGAGGATTTCATGGCCAAGCGTACGCCGAGTGAACTGAATCTGCTGCTTGCCGTCGATAAGCCGGTTGGCATGACATCGCACGATGTAGTGCATCGCGTGCGCCGTGCGGTTGGGGAGCGTCGGGTGGGGCACGCCGGCATCCTCGATCCGCTGGCCTCGGGCGTCATGGTGGTGGGTGTCGGGCAGGCCGCGCGTCTGCTCGGCCGCATCACGCTCGATCGCAAGCAATACATCGCCCGCATCGCCTTTGGCGCCGAGACGGCCACCGATGACGCTGAGGGCGAGCCCACGCGCACGGCGCCCGCCAGCGAGGATTTGCTCTCACCGATGTTCGCGCGGCAGGTGCTGGATTCGTTTGTGGGCGAGCAGGAGCAGATTCCGCCTGCGTATTCGGCCATTTCGGTGGATGGCGTGCGCTCGTATGCGCGTGCCCGCGCCGGCGAGGAGGTCGTGCTGCCGGCTCGCACCATCGAGGTGTTCGGGGCGCAGCTCATCTCCATCGATACGGTGGACGCCCTGCCTGTATGGACTGTTTCCTTTGATGTGAGCAAGGGCACCTACATCCGGTCGCTGGCGCGTGATATCGGGCGCGCGGCGGGCAGCGCGGCGCACATCGCCGACCTGCGCCGCACGGCATCGGGATGCGTGACGCTTGGCGTATGCGTTCACCTCGATGAGCTCGATGCCGCTATGGCCCGTGAGCGCGCTTTGGACCCGGTGCGCGTGCTCGGCGCGAACTCGTGCGTCATTTCCGATACCGAGCTCGCCGCCGTTCTCGACGGGCAGTCGTTGCGCTGCGATGCAGGTCGATTGATAGATCCGTCAGCTGCGGCTGCTGGTAGCGATGCGGCTCCCGTGGCGCTGGTGCACGCAGGTCAGTTACGGGCGCTGGCGCGCCCCGATGGGGGGCGTCTGCGTATGGAGACGGTTTTTCCCCAAGGCATCGAGGGCGTGCCTGCCATCGCGGCGAGCGTGCGCGCGGGCGCGGGGTGCGTGCGATGAGCGCGGGTGAGCTGTCTTTTACGCTTGACGATGCGTTGCGCGATACGCTGCTGGCGCCCGGGCGGGCTTCCTCGGCGTCCATACAGTATCTGAACGGCTCCTCTCGTCCGGCTGCCCCGGTATCGTGCGTGGTCGCCATCGGGGTTTTCGACGGCTGCCATCGCGGTCACCAGACGCTGCTTGCCGAGGCTCGTGCCGATGCGCACGAGCGGGGCGTGGCCTGTGTTGCCGTGACCTTTGACCCCGATCCGGACGTGGTGCTCAGCGCGCATCCCGCGCGCAAGCTCATGACGACCTCCGACCGCCTGGCCGCGCTTGCGATGCAGGCCGATCAGGTTGTGGTCGTTCCCTTCACGCGTGAGTTGGCGGCATGTGACCACGTCGCCTTTTTCGAGGATGTGCTCGCCGATCACCTGGATATCCGCGCCGTGCACGTGGGCGCCGATTTCAAACTCGGTGCGCGCGGGGCGTCCACGGTCGCGGTCATGCGGGCATGGGGCGCTCCGCGTGGCATCGAGGTCGTCGGGCATGATTTGCTGCTCGACGGCGTGCGCCCCATCTGCGCCACGCGCATCAGGGCGCATATCGCCGCTGGTGATATGGGTAGCGCGGCGTTCGAGCTCGGGCGGCACTACATGGTGCGTGGGCGCGTGGGCCATGGGCGCGGTCAGGGTACCGGCATGGGGTTTCCCACGGCGAATATCGAGGTTGGGCCTACGATTCAGCTTCCCGCTGACGGTGTGTACGCCGGGTACGCCCTGGTTGGCACCTCCGTGTGGCCGGCGGCGATCAATGTCGGGGTGCCGCCCATGTTTGCCGGGGATGCCGCATCGGCGCGCCTCGAGGCGAATTTGCTGGGCTACTCAGGGGATTTGTACGGTGCGGAGCTCGCCATCGTGTTCGATCGTCGCCTGCGGGCATCTGAGCATTTCGCGAGCATCGATGAGCTCGTCGCCGCCGTGCGCGGTGACATCGAGGCGGTGCGCGAGCAATTTGGAAGCGGGCTTTTGGGGGTGTTGCCTTGATTTCGGATGAGGACAAAAACAAAGTCCGCGACGCTACCGACCTGGTGGCGCTCGTGCAGGAGACGGTTGAGCTCAAGCCGCGCGGGCACGACCTGTGGGGTTGCTGCCCGTTCCACGGCGAGAAGACGCCGTCGTTTCACGTCATCCCGGCCACGCAGGTATGGCATTGCTTCGGGTGCGGATTGGGCGGCGATTGCTTCAGCTATATCATGCAGCGCGAAAGCCTGAGTTTCCCGGAATCCATTCGGTACCTGGCCGATCGCGCCGGCATCGAGCTTGCCGACGATCCATCCTTTCAGCGCACGGGGACCAAGCGAAACCGACTGATCGAGGTTTGCGAGGCCGCAGCCGACTTCTACCATACGCTGCTCATGCGTGGGCGCGACGGGCGCGGACGCGAATACTGCAAGCAACGCGATCTGGATGCGGCGACCTGTCGTACCTATCGGCTCGGCTTTGCGCCCGGCCACGGTGCGCTTGTCCAGCACCTCACTAGCTTGGGTTTCACGGCGCGGGAGATGATCGATGCCAACGTGGCGTTCACGGGGCGCAGTGGTGGCCTGATGGATCGCTTCTTCGACCGCGTGATGTTTCCCATCCTCGATGAGCAGGGGCGCTGCATCGCTTTTGGCGGCCGCGCGCTCGACAAGGAGAAGACGAACGCCAAGTACCTCAACACCTCCGAGACGCCCATCTTCCACAAGGGCAAGAACCTCTATGGCTTCAACTGGGCAAAAGACCACATCATATCGGCTGGCGAGGTTGTGGTGGTCGAGGGCTACATCAGCGCCATGAGTTGCTGGAAGGCCGGTATCCAAAACATCGTGGCGGTGCTGGGCACCGCTTTGACCGAGTCGCACGTCAAGACGCTCACACGCTTCACCAAGAAGATCGTGTACATGTTCGATGGTGACGCCGCCGGTCAAAAGGCGGCCCGGCGCGCCATCCAATTCATCGAGAAAGACGATATCGACCTGCGCTGCGTGATCTTGCCCGATGGCATGGACCCCGATGACTTCGTGCACGCGCGCGGCGTCGATGCCCTGCGCGAACTCATCGCGGGCTCCCGCCCGCTCATGGAGTTCGTGTTTGGCAAGCTCGAGGAGGAGTCGGACATCTCGACCCCGGGCGGGCGCGTCAAGGCGATGCGGGAGGCCCTTGAGCTCATCTACCCGTTGCGTGCAAGCTATATGATCGATGGGTACTACATGCAAATCGCCGATCGCCTCGGCTTGGATGTGGACGTGATCCGCGAGAACGCGAGCAAGGTCTTTCGGGACGTGGCGCAACGCGAGGAGGTGAACCGCCGACGTGAGGTGCAGCGCGAGCGTGCGCAGGCGGCACGCGAGGCCGAGGCGGCGGGAGGCTCGCACGCCCATAGCGGGTCGGCTGCAGGCGCAGCCTCGGTGCCATTCGGGGAGGATATGCCGCCCTACGACGATGTCCCCGCCGATTACGTGCCAGCCGACTACGACGACGCGCCCGCGCCTGTCGTTCCGGAATCCGATGGCACGGCTGGTGGCCTGACAGTCCTGACCGATCTCGAGCGCCGCTCACTGGCCGTGGAGCGCGAGCTGCTCACCCTGCTCACGAGTTTTCCCGATGCGTTTCGCCCATGGGCCGAACGCATCTGCGACGTCGAGTGGGTGGATGGGCGCAACGAGGCGATCGCGTGGGCGGTGTTGGCCACCCCCGAGGGGACGGGTGCCGCCGAGGCGATGACGGCAGCGCGAGCGGTGTGCGCCGAGGCACCGCAGCTCGTGTCGGTGGGGACCATCTCGTCGACTAGCCCGCACCCCACCGAGA
The DNA here is from genome assembly GCA_963559095.1 of uncultured Collinsella sp. GTDB lineage: Bacteria > Actinomycetota > Coriobacteriia > Coriobacteriales > Coriobacteriaceae > Collinsella. The sequence continues at coordinate 53,635 of CAUWJG010000003.1, forward strand.
CGAACATCGTGTTTTTACTGGATACACTTGAGCTGTATACCGCGCGCCGCCGTCTCAAGGCCGCCCAGTCCAAATTGCGATCGGCCGGCTCGCTTGCGGCCGATGAACGGCGGGCCCTGGCAATCCAGGCTACGCAGGACGCTGCGCGCATCCGTACGCTTGAGAAAGCGGTGGGCGATATCGCCGATCCGTTCAGAAACGCCTAGCGCCCGTCGTCCGCTCACCTGCTCGATGCGCCCGTGCGGCCCGATGCGCCTGCCGTGCGGACGCATCGGCGCCTCGTATACCGCGAAGCATCGCGCTATCTTTGATATTGCTGCATAACTGCAATTTTTATGCCGAATCGGGTATAGAAGCGTGGTACAGTAATGAATCCTATGTGCTGCGAAGGGAGAATCTGTGGCGAAAAAGCCTGTAAACGCTGCTGACGCGCTCGATGCGACCATCGAAAAGCTGCTCAACCTGGGCTCGAAGTCCGGCTCCGTCACCGAGGACGACATTCAGGTCGCCTTGAAAGACGTCGACGTAACCGACGCACAGCTCACGTCCATCTACCAGTTCCTGCGCGATCGCGGCGTGGACATCATCTCCGCCAATGAAGATGAAGAGTCCGAGCTCGCCGCCGACGATCTGGACGATGTCGTGCACGACGGTTTGGATGATGAGGAGAGCGACGAGGACCACGATCTCAAGATCGCCAAGCAGGCCGATGCCGAGATGGCCTCGACCCGCTCGAAGAAAAAGTCGCGCGTCCGCACGAGCCGCAACCGCGGCCGTGCGCGCGGCATCGATGCCTCCACGGTTATGCTCACCGGAGATCCGGTTCGCATGTACCTCAAGGAGATCGGCAAGGTCGACCTGCTGACCGCCGCCGACGAGGTCGATCTTGCCATGAAGATCGAGGCTGGAGTCGATGCGGCCGATAAGCTCGAGAAGCATGAGATGGGCGAGTTGGAGCTCACCCGCGCCGAGATGCGCCGCCTCATGCGCGTCGAGCAGGTGGGCCTGGACGCCAAGCAGGCCCTGATCTCGGCCAACTTGCGCCTGGTCGTCTCCATCGCCAAGCGCTACGTCGGCCGCGGCATGCTGTTCTTGGACCTGATCCAGGAGGGCAACCTCGGCCTTATCCGTGCGGTCGAGAAGTTCGACTACGAGAAGGGCTTCAAGTTCTCCACCTACGCCACCTGGTGGATTCGCCAGGCCATCACCCGCGCCATCGCCGACCAGGCCCGCACCATCCGCATTCCGGTCCACATGGTCGAGACCATCAACAAGCTCGTCCGTGTGCAGCGCCAGCTTTTGCAGGACCTCGGCCGTGACCCGACTCCGGAGGAAATCGGCGCTGAGATGGACATGAGCGCCGATCGCGTGCGCGAGATTCAAAAGATCTCGCAGGAGCCGGTGTCTCTTGAGACGCCCATTGGCGAAGAGGAGGATTCCCAGCTGGGCGACTTCATCGAGGATTCCCAGGCTGTGGTGCCGCCGGACGCCGCGAGCTTCTCCATGCTGCAAGAGCAGCTGACGCAAGTTCTCGATGGGCTGGCCGACCGCGAGCGTAAGGTCATCGAGCTTCGCTTTGGCTTGGTGGATGGTCATCCGCACACGCTCGAGGAGGTCGGTCGCGAGTTTGGCGTCACGCGCGAGCGCATCCGCCAGATCGAGTCCAAGACGCTGGCGAAGCTCCGCCATCCGAGTCGCTCGAGCAAGCTGAAGGACTATATCGAGTCCTAAGCCGCCGTCAGATGCCACCTTGGCCAACGCCGCTGGCGTGCCTTCGCCGCTAAGCGGCGCGGGCGTTTACATGAGCCGCCGTCTTTTGCAAGATGGCGGCTTTTTTCGTAAAAGTTGCAGGTAGCACCCGCTGTTGGTGCTGCTTGAAAAAAAGTTAAAATTGTCGCTTGCACCTGATGGCATCTTCCGTATAATAAGTTTCGTTGCTTGAGAGCACCAACCAATTCCTCGGTAGCTCAATGGTAGAGCACGCGGCTGTTAACCGCGCTGTTGAAGGTTCGAGTCCTTCCCGGGGAGCCAGTTACTTCAAGACCCGCTACGGCGGGTCTTTTGCTATTTCGAGAAGTTGGACGGTGTGCAGTTCGCGTTCAACTATGCGCAGCCGTTCATCCCATGAACCCGACCGTTTGCCGAATGCCTATAGGCAATAAGGGTAGCAAGGCGCACAATCCAGGCCACGAGTAAATCGCCGAGCGTACGGCTCGTGCATGGTGCGTCTTGTTGTTCGGATATCGGGGGTGCGACCATATGAAACGAATTGCCATGGTCGTCGCGGTGCTTGCCGCCGCGTTTGGCATGGTCTGTGCGGTTCCGACCGCTCACGCCGAGTCCGTGAGCGCTACGGCTGCAGGCGCTGCCGTGGCGAGCGGTGCGGGTCGAGCGGATGGAGCCGCCAATGACCTTAGGCTGTGGTACACCCAGCCCGGATCGCCCGATGCGTGGGAGAGTACCTCGCTTGTCATCGGCAATGGCACCACGGGTGCCATTCTGTTCGGTCAGCCCGAACGGGAGCAAATCCATTTCAACGACAAGACCCTCTGGAATGGCGGGCCATCAGCATCGCGTCGTGGCTACGATGGCGGTAATCGGGATGAAGCGGTCACGCCGGCACAGCTCGAGGCGCTGCGCACCAGGATCGATGACCATACGAGTTCCATTTTCCCGCTGGGCACCAATGTGCCGCAAGAGGTGTGGGGCGACGGGGTGGGTATGGGCTCATACCAGGATTTCGGCGACATACTGCTTGATTTTTCGCCGAGTGGCGCCCCGCTTGGCCAGTCTGAGGGCTATGTGCGCGATTTGGATCTCACGACGGGCATCGCATCGGTCAATTTCCGTGCCGGTGGCGTTAGCTACACGCGCCGTTACTTCGCGAGCCATCCCGATGGCGTCGTGGTGGTGCGCCTTGAGGCATCGCGCGCGGGTATGTACTCGTTTGACCTTTCCGCGCGTGCGGCTGAAGGGCTGACGTGCGCCACGAGCGCCGAAGGCCAGGCGCTGACGCTCAGTGGCACGGTGGCCGACAACGGCATGCGCTGTGAGATGCAGGCGCGTGTGTTGGCCGAGGGCGGCACGGTGCAGGCGGACCCTGCTGGCCGCTTGTCGGTCCGCGGGGCCGATGCCGTCACGATTTTGTATACGACGGGCACCGACTACCAAAACACCTATCCTGCCTATCGCAGCGGACAGAGCAGCGAGGCGCTGCACGCCGAGGTGACCGGGCGCCTGGACAAGGCCGCAGCGCGCTCCTTCGAGGAGTTGCGCCAAGCGCACGTCGATGATTATGCCGCCCTCTTCTCGCGAGTCCATCTCGATTTGGGCGGCACGATGCCGAACATCCCCACCGATCAGCTTATGGCGAACTACCGAGCGGGTGCGACCATCCGTGCGGCCGAGGAGCTCATCTACCAGTTCGGCCGTTATCTCACCATCGCTTCGTCGCGGGCGGGCGATGAGTTGCCCAGCAACCTGTGCGGTATCTGGATGATGGGCAGCGCGAACCGCTACTGGGGCGCGGACTTTCATTTCAATGTGAACGTTCAGATGAACTATTGGCCGGCCTATCAAACCAATCTCGCCGAGTGCGGCACGGTTTTCACCGATTACCTCGAATCGCTCGTGGTGCCGGGCCGCATCACGGCGGAGCGCTCGGCAGGCATGAAGACGATGGATGCCGCAGCCACGCCCATAGGGGAGGGCCGGGGCTTTTTGGTCAACACGCAAAACAACCCCTTTGGCTGCACGGCCCCCTTCGGTGGTCAGGAGTACGGCTGGAACGTGACAGGGTCGTCGTGGGCGTTGCAGAATGCCTACGACGAGTACCGCTTCACGCGTGATGAGCGGGTGCTACGCGAGCGCATCTACCCGATGCTGCGCGAGATGGCGGTGTTTTGGGACGGCTTTTTGTGGCGGAGTCCCTATCAGGATCGCCTGGTGGTGGCGCCGTCGTTTTCCGCGGAGCAGGGCCCCATCGTGAATGGCTCGACTTACGACCAGTCGCTGGTGTGGGAGCTGTACACCATGGCGATCGAGGCGTCCGAGCACTTGGGCGTCGATGAGGATTTGCGCGCGGGCTGGATCGAGCGCCGTGATGCGCTCAAGCCGATCATGATCGGTCCGGAGGGCCAGGTGAAGGAGTGGTTCGAGGAGACCACGACCGGGCGCGCACAGGCGGGAAGCTTGGCCGAGGCGGCGATCCCGAACTTCGGCGCGGGCGGCTCGGCAAACCAGGGCGCGCTGCACCGCCACACCTCACAGCTCATCGGCCTGTATCCGGGTACCCTCATCAATAAGGACAACGCGGCGTGGATGGAGGCGGCCAAGACCACCTTGAAGATCCGCGGCATGGGCGGTACCGGCTGGTCCAAGGCGCACAAGATCAATATGTGGGCACGTACCGGCGATGCCGAGGTCACCTATGAGCTCATCCGCGCCATGATTGCGGGCAACACGAACGGCATCCTCGACAATCTGCTCGATTCGCATCCGCCGTTTCAGATTGATGGCAATTTCGGGCTGACGGCTGGCATGAACGAGTGTTTGTTACAAAGCCAGCTGGGTTACACGCAGTTTTTGCCGACCCTGCCTGCGGCGTGGGCGACCGGCGAGGTGAGCGGCATCGTGGCGCGCGGCAACTTCGTGATTGACATGGCTTGGCACGACGGAGCAGCCGACCGCTTTGCGGTGACGTCGCGTTCCGGTGGCGTCTTTTGCGGCGAATACGCGGGGATTGGCGATGTTGCGGTGACGACGGAAGACGGCGCGCCCGTAGCGGTCGATCGCATCTCGGCCGACCGAATCTCCTTTGAAACGACGGCCGATACGCGCTACATCATCGATTTTACCGCCTCGACGCCGCAGCCCGAGCCGAGCCCGAACCCCGAGCCGCAGCCCGAGCCTGAACCGAGTCCCAACCCGGAGCCGCAGCCCGATCCGAGCCCGAACCCTCAGCCAGAGCCGAGCCCAGGGCCCGATGGCGGCGCCACGCCTCCGGCAGGCACGACGCCTGGCGCCAATAGCCCTGCTGAGCAGCAGACCGGCGGGCAGGCGGGGAGCGCATCGACGGGGTCTGCCGGGTCGTCCAGCGATCGGGGCAGGCTCGCGAACACCGGTGATGCGACTACCATGGCTTCGGTGGTGTGTGCTGCCGGCGCTGGCGCCATCGCGGCGGCCATGGTCGTGGCGCGTCGCCGAAGGAGCTGACGAAGCGCGGCCATCACGGGGGCTTGCACCATGGCCACCTGCGGCATCTCCTCGGTGCTCCAGCTCCATCCCATATGCGTCATGTGCGGCCCGGGTGCCCTTGTTGCATCCGGGCCGCGTACCATGGCCCTCATTTACACACAAGCGCATGTCTGGCCTGTGTGCCGTGCGGTCCGTGAGCGCCATGCGATATTCATGATTTTGGTGCGCACCTATACGGGCATTGCGTCTGTGTGTAGAATGAGGGCAACCTTTAAGTGCGTACGAGATACCACAAGGGACGCTTCAACGCCGCGCCACGCGCCGCTCATATGACTTCCCCGGGATGCTCGCCGCACTTGCGGTTGGGCATCTATTTTTTGGCCGCGCACCTGTGGCCGGGAATGTGAGGGAAGGAGTTTGATGGGTACGCAAGACGTGAAGGCGGTCATCATGGACGAGACCGCAATCGGTCGCGCGATCACGCGCATCGCGCACGAGATCGTCGAGAAGAACGAAGGCATCGAGAATCTCGCGCTCGTGGGCATCGTGACCCGCGGCGACCTGCTCGCCAAGCAGCTCGTTGACGAAATCGAGAAGATCGAGGGGGTGCGCGTCCCGCTCGGCAGCTTGGACATCAGCTTCTATCGCGACGACTTCGCCACCACCTTCGCCCCGGCGGTGCACGCCACCGAGATCCCGTTCAACATCGACGGCAAGCGCATCGTGCTCGTGGACGACATCCTCTATACGGGTCGTACCATCCGCGCGGCTCTGGACGCCGTGATGGATCTTGGGCGCCCGAGCTGCGTCGAGCTGGCGGTCCTGGTGGATCGCGGCCACCGCGAGCTGCCCATCTGCCCTGATTTCGTGGGCAAGAACGTACCGTCCGCGCGCGGCGAGAACGTGCGTCTGTACCTGGAGGACGTGGACGGCCGCACGTCCGTCGAGATCTCGGAAGTCGAGCCGGGCGCCCGCGTGGGCTCCGCGCCGCTGGGAGGCGAGTAATCCGTGTTCAACAACCATAAGCATCTCATCGACATCTCCGAGTACTCCGACTCGGAGCTCATGACCATCCTCAAGACCGCCAAGGCGTTCTCCGAGGTCAACGAGCGCGCCATCAAGAAGGTTCCCACCCTCAAGGGCAAGACCATCGTCAACATGTTCAACGAGCCCTCCACGCGCACCCGCAGCTCCTTCGAGCTCGCCGAGAAGCGCCTCTCGGCCGATACGCTGAACTTCGGCGGCTCCTCCACCTCCACGGTGAAGGGCGAGAGCCTCATCGACACCGTCATGACGCTCGACGCCTACAAGATCGACTGCATCGTCGTGCGCGACAAGCACGCCGGTGCTCCCCACATCGTCTCCCAGGCGAGCCCCGCCGTGGTCATCGACGCCGGCGACGGCAAGCACGGCCATCCCACCCAGGCCCTGCTCGACCTGTACTCCATCTGGGAGCGCAAGCAGAACTTCGACGGCCTCAAGGTGGGCGTCGTGGGCGACATCGGCCACTCCCGTGTGTGCGGCTCCCTCATTCCCGCCCTCAAGATCATGGGCGCCGAGGTCACGGCCGTGGGCCCCAACACCCTCATGCCGCCGCGCCCCGATATCCTGGGCGCCGATCACGTGTCAAACAACCTCGATGACGTCCTGCCCGACCTCGACGTCGTGTACATGCTGCGCATTCAGCGCGAGCGCCTCGAGGGCGCGCCGTTCCCCAGCGAGCGCGAGTACCACAAGATCTACGGCCTCACCCAGGCCCGCGAGCGCCTCATGAAGCCCGATGCGATCGTGTGCCACCCCGGCCCGATCAACCGCGGTGTGGAGTTCGACTCCTACATGCCCGACCATCCGGAGCGCTCCGTCATCCTCGACCAGGTGTACGCCGGTATCTGCGTGCGCATGGCTGCCCTGTATCTGCTGCTTGGAGGTGCCGATAATGGCCTTGCTTCTTAAGAACGCGCACGTCGTCGACCCTGCCGTCGACCTTGATGGCGTGATGGACGTCCTCGTCGAGGGCGATGTGATCGCCGCTGTGGGCGAGGGCCTTGCCTGCGAGGGCGCCGAGGTCATCGACCTGACCGGCAAGTACCTCGTGCCCGGCCTGGTCGACATGCACGTGCACCTGCGCGAGCCCGGCTTCGAGGCCAAGGGCGACATCGAGTCCGAGACCGCTGCCGCCGCCAAGGGCGGCTTCACCGGCGTGTGCTCCATGCCCAACACCAATCCCGTGACCGACAACGGCGTGGTGGTCGAGTACATCAAGTCCGTCGCCGCCGCCAAGGGCCACTGCCGCGTGTACCCCGCCGGCGCCATGACCAAGGGCCTCAAGGGCGAGATCATCGCCGAGATGGGCGACATGGTCGAGCACGGCGCCGTCGCCTTCACCGACGACGGCCGTGGCATCCAGGGCGCCGGCATGGTGCGTCGCGCCATGGACTACGGCCAGATGTTCGGCAAGACCTTCATGAGCCACTGCCAGGACGACGACCTGGTGGGCGATGGCCAGATCAACGAGGGCGTCGTTTCCACGCGCCTCGGTCTGCTCGGCTGGCCGGCCGCCGGTGAGGAGCTCCAGATCGCGCGCGACATCCAGATCGCCGAGCTCACCGGCGCCAAGCTGCACATCCAGCACATCTCCACGGCCCGTGGCCTCGAGATGGTGCGCGCCGCCAAGGCCAAGGGCCTGCCCGTGACCTGCGAGGCAACCCCGCACCACCTCTTCCTCACCGAGGAGGCCATCGACGGCACCTACAACACCTGCCTGAAGGTCAACCCGCCGCTGCGCACCGCGACGGACGCCGAGGCCCTCATCGCCGGCGTCATCGACGGTACGGTGGACGCCATCGTGACCGATCACGCCCCGCACGCCGACTGGGAGAAGTCCCGCGAGTTCGAGCTGGCACCCTTCGGCATGACCGGTTTGGAGACCTCGCTTGCCCTCGTGATCACCAACCTGGTCAAGACCGGCAAGATCACCTTCTCCCGCATGGTCGAGCTCATGGCCATCGAGCCTCGCAAGATCTTGGGCCTCGACCAGGTCACGATCGCCGAGGGGTCCGTCGCCGACCTCACCGTCTTCGATGCCGATCAGGTCTGGACTGTTTGCGAGGACGACTTCGTCAGCCACGCCAAGAACTCCGGCTTTACGGGCGTCGAGCTCACCGGTCGCGCCACTGACGTGTTCGTGGGTGGCAAGCGCACGCTCGCCGATGGCGTCGTTTGCTAACATAGCCTTGATGGCTTAACGCATCGCGCGGCCGCCTGTCTCAGCGCGGCCGCGCGCCTGTATCAATCGACCATGCGAAACGCATGGGGAGGGGAGCATATATGCCGAATCCTTCACCTGCGCGCATGCACGACTTCGAGGTCGTTACGAACGAGGAGATCGCCGACGGCATCTTCTCGCTCGTCATTTCGGCCCCGCGTCTGGCATCTGCGCTCAAGCCCGGGCAGTTCGTGAACATTCGCGTGCCCGGCGATGCCTCCGAGCTGCTGCGCATTCCGCTGAGCTACGTCTCGGCCGACGCCGAGCATGGAACGGTCGAGATTTGGTATGCGGTGGTCGGCAATGCGACGCGTCGTATGTCTGCCTGGAAGCCCGGCTTCATGAGCGACCTGTTGGGCCCCGGCGGTCATGGCTGGTCTGCGCCCGAGGGCGCCCGTCGCGCGCTGGTGGTGGGCGGCGGCATCGGCGTTCCCCCGGTGCTGTGCCTCGCGCGCGAGCTGCGCGCAGCAGGCATCGAGGTCGATGCCTGCGTAGGCGCTGCGAGTGCAGCCAAGCTCGTTGGCGTCGAGGACTTCCGTGCGCTTGGTTGCGGTCAGGTGTGCGTGGCAACCGACGACGGCTCTGCGGGCGCTTGCGGCTTTTGCACCGATCCCGCTGCCGAGCTGCTCGCGGCGGGCGGGTACGACTACGTCGCCACCTGTGGCCCCGGCGTCATGATGAGCAAGGTCGCCGCTGCGGCCACCGAGGCGGGCGTCTATTGCGAGGCCTCGCTTGAGCGCATGATGAGCTGCGGCTTCGGCGCCTGCAGCACCTGCAACGTCGAGACGACCGACGGTATGAAGGGCGCCTGCATGTGCGGTCCGGTATTCGATGCTTCCAAGGTGGTGGTCTGGTGAGCCAGGTGAATATGGCCGTCGACTTCGGCGGCGTGAAGATGAAGAACCCCATCAACACCGCGTCCGGCACGTTCGGGCAGGGTTGGCAGTTCTCCGAGCTCATGGACGTGAGCCAGCTCGGCGCCATCACCACCAAGGGCTGCGCGGCCGAGCCGTGGCCGGGTAACCCCGCGCCCCGCATGACCGAGGTGCGCGGCGGCATGATGAACTCCGTCGGCCTGCAGAACCCGGGCGTCGAGGCGTTCGCACGCGACTACGGCCCGTGGCTGGCCGACCTCACCGATAAGGGCACGCAGGTCATCTGTCAGGTCGCCGGCCACTCCACCGAGGAGTATGTGCGCGCGCTCGAGATGTTCGTGGAGCAGTGCCCCTGGGCGGCCGGCTTCGAGATCAATGTGAGCTGCCCCAACATCGCCGCCGGCGGCGCGGCCTGCGGCTCCACGCCCGAGGGGGCGGCCGAGGTCATGCGCGCATGCCGCAAGGTGACAACTAAGCCGCTCTTCGTCAAGATGGCGCCGGTGCGCATCCCCGAGATCGCCCGCGCCCTTGAGGCCGAGGGCGCCGACGGCCTGACCGTTATCAACTCCATCCCCGGTATGGCCATCGACGTCCATACCCGCCGCTCTAAGCTATCCAAGCCCACCGGTGGCTTGTCTGGCCCGTTGTGCCATCCCATCGCCGTCCGCATGGTCTGGGAGGCCGCCAACGCCGTCGATATCCCGATCTGTGGCGTGGGCGGCGTCATGACCGGCGAGGATGCAGCCGAGTTCATCCTTGCCGGCGCGTGTTGCGTGTCGGTGGGTATGGCGAGCTTCGTTGAGCCCGATGCCTCCGTGCGCATCCTGCACGAGCTCGAGGAGTGGGCGGCCAGCCAGGGCGTGCGCGACATCAACGAGCTGATTGGAGCCTTCGAATGCTAGAGTCCGATGCCCGCGACCGCATCATCGTCGCTATCGACTGCGACCGTGAGCGCGCCCTCGAGCTCGCCGACGCGCTGTCCGGTCACGCAAAGTGGCTCAAGGTCGGCATGACGCTTTTCTACGCCGAGGGCCCGCAGATCGTTCGCGACATCAACGAGCGCGGCTTCAAGGTCTTTTTGGACCTCAAGTTCCACGACATCCCGCATCAGGTGCGCGGTGCCGCGCGCTCGGCGGCGCTTGCCGGTGCCGACCTGCTTTCCGTGCACGGCCTGGGCTCGGGCGCCATGCTCGCGGCCTGCCGCGAGGGCGCCGAGGCGGCCGCCGAGATCCGCGGCAGCCGTGCGAACCTCGTCGCGATCACCGTGCTCACGAGCATGAGCCAGGACTCGCTTTCCGAGATCGGCGTCGAGGCCCCCGTCGCCGACGAGGCGGCGCGTCTGGCCAGGCTTGCCCAGGCGAACGGCATCGACGGTATCGTCTGCTCGCCCCTGGAGGCTGCCTCGATGCGCGAGTTGCTCGGCCCGGATGCGCTCATCGTCACCCCGGGCGTGCGACCCGCCGGCGCGGCGCTCGGCGATCAGACGCGCGTCGCCACGCCGGCCCAGGCCATCTCGCGCGGCGCGAGCCATATCGTGGTTGGGCGCCCCATCACCGGGGCCGAAGACCCCGTGGCGGCGTACGAGGCCATCGTGTCCGAGCTGGTCGAAGAGGTGGCTTAAGGACCTGTCGGGGCGCGTACGTTTCGTGAAATAGCGTATGGCTCAAAACTGATATGGCCTACGACCTTGCATTTTATAGCCCCATCGTCTAATGTATGTCCCTGTCGAAGTGACGGATGCGCACGTAGATGCGCATTTCCGTACGAAAAGTTGCAAGAACTACTATTTGGAGGTTCTCATGGCGCTTCCTCAGCTCACCGAAGAGCAGCGCAAGGCCGCTCTGGAGAAGGCCGCTGCCGCCCGTCACGCTCGTGCCGAGCTTCGCGAGAAGATCAAGAAGGGCGAGGTGTCGCTGGACTCCGTCCTGAACTCCGACGACCCGATCGCCTCTCGCATGAAGGTGTCCACCCTCATCGAGTCCCTGCCTGGCTACGGCAAGGCCAAGGCTGCCAAGATCATGGATGAGCTGGGCATTTCCGCCACTCGTCGCGTCCAGGGCCTCGGTGTCCGTCAGCGCGAGCAGCTCCTCGAGCAGCTCACCAAGTAAGTGAGCTCCATCGAGCCAAAGCTCTTTGTGATTTCCGGGCCGTCAGGCGCAGGGAAGGGAACCTTGGTCGCGCGCGTGCGCGATCAGCGCCCTGACCTGGGCCTGACGGTTTCCGCTACCACGAGGCAGCCTCGTGCCGGCGAGGTGGATGGCGTCAACTATTACTTCTTGAGCGATGAGGAGTTCTCCCACCGTATCGAGACCGGCTCTTTTGTCGAGTGGGCGCAGGTGCACGACCATCGCTATGGCACCCTCGTCAGTGAGGTCGAGCGCAATTTGGCCACGGGCCACTCCCTCATTCTCGAGATCGATGTCCAGGGTGCCCTGGCGGTCAAGGAGCGCTTCGCCGACGCCGTGCTCATCTTCATCGAGCCGCCCTCGCTTGTGGTTTTGCGCGAGCGCCTGGTGGGTCGCGGTTCGGAGACGCCCGCCTCGCTTGAGCTACGCTTGCACACGGCGGAGGGCGAGATGGCGCTTCGCGACCGCTACGATGTTCGGATCGTCAACGACGATCTTGCCAGCGCGACGGACGAGCTGCTCGCCGTGCTCCAACGCTATGAAAGGAACTGACATGTCTGTCGTAGAACCTCGCATCGACGATCTGCTCGATAAGACCGACAACAACCGCTTCCTGCTCGCCTCGCTTGCCAGCAAGCGCGCCTGCGACATCAACAACATGCTGCGCGGCCAGCACAGCCGCGTGCTTGCCGTCCAGGACGTCGACGACATCACCATCGCGTTGTCCGGCAAGGACACCATCACCATGGCGATGGAGGAGATCGTCGATGGCGACATCTCGTTCGACCACGAGCGCTACGAGACGGCGCTGGGCCACGTGACCCCGCAGGACGCGTAAATGGCCAGCCGCGTTTGCCTGGTTCACTACCACGAGATCGGGCTCAAGGGTAAAAATCGCGCGCGCTTCGAGCGCATGCTCATGGATTCCCTCAAGGCGGCCTTGGCCGCCTTTTCCGTGGCGACCGTCACGCGCATCTCCGGTCATATCCTGGTGAGCTTTTCGATCAAGGGCGAGGCTGAGGCCGCCATGCCGCTCATCGCGCGGGTGCCGGGCGTTGCGCGCGCCTCGCTGGCGTTCCACACCAACCGCGAACCGGCCGAGTACTGCCGCGCGGCGATCGAAGCGCTGGCCGAGGTTGACTCATTTGCGAGCTTCAAGGTGGCGTCGCGCCGCTCGAACACCGACTACGAGCTCACGAGCATGGATCTGAACCGCCAGGTGGGCGAGGCGTTGTGCCTGGCGTACCCCGACAAGAAAGTTCAGATGAAGGATCCGGATGCCTGCGTGCACGTGCTGGTGGTACAGGGCAGCGTGTACGTGTACGCCAAGAGCGTGCGCGGTGTGGGCGGTCTGCCGCAGGGCTCTGCCGGCAAGGTCGTGACGCTGCTGTCCTCCGGCATCGATTCCCCGGTGGCGACGTGGCTGCTCGCCCGTCGTGGCGCCGTGGTGGTGCCGGTGCACTTCTCCGGGCGTCCGCAGACGGCCGATACGAGTGAGTATCTGTGTCAGGACATCATCGAGGCGCTGGCCCCTGCTGTGCAGATCGGCCGTCTGTACGTGGTGCCGTTCGGCGACGCCCAGCGTGAGATCTCCATGAAGTGCCCGAGCGATCTGCGCGTCATCATGTACCGCCGCGTCATGTATGCGGTGGCCGAGCGCATCGCCAAGATCGAGGGCGCCAAGGCGCTCGTGACCGGCGAGAGCCTGGGGCAGGTCGCCTCGCAGACGCTCGAGAACATCATGGCGGTCAACGAGGTCGTGGACATCCCGGTGTTCAGGCCCTTGATTGGTTCCGATAAGCAGGAGATCATCGCACGCGCCCAGCAGATCGGCACCTACGACATCTCCTGTGAGACGGCGCCCGATTGCTGCACGCTGTTCATGCCCCGTCGTCCCGAGACGCATGCCAAGCCCGATGCCGTGCACGAGGCGTGGGGGGCCTTCGATCATGAGGCGATGATCGAGCAGTTGGTCGAGCAGGTGGAGTACGTTGATTTCGATGCCCCGGTGTACAAGCGCCCACGTGCGATGAAGACGCGCCACGATGAGCTTGCCGTCCGTGAGATGCGCAGGCACGATACGGACGTCTCGGACGTGTAGCGCCCATCTTGTTAGGTTGGGCCCGGTTTCCCAGCAGGGCCTCGGCTTGCGCCCCCTTCGCGCTTCAGTGCGCGAAGGGGGCGCATTCGTTGTGCGCGCTTGCATGTGATGAGAGTGTGGACGCTTGTTGGAAAGCGGTTGGATGGATGGGGGATGGCAGGGCCGATCGCTGTTTGGATTTGGTTGGACGGCGTTTCACTTTCTTGTTTTCTCCGCTTGCGGACCAGTGCGTTTTGCCACCATGGAAGGCGGAGGTGGTGCATGTGGCGCAATTGGAACGAGAACGGGGCGGGCTGGGCCGCCTGCGGTACACGCTGGCTCAGCGGCCGTGGTTGGTGGCCGTATGCGTGCTGTGCGTGCTGCTGTTGGCACTTGCCGCCTGGCTGGGAGTGGGCCAGGCGGCAAGCGGCGGCTTTGACATCGAGCGCGATGCTGACAAGGTCGATCAGGTGGATGGTGATTCGCCCGCCGCCGGCGCCGATGGGGAGCCGGTCGATGCGACCGACGGTGCAGATGAAACCCCAACAGGCGGCTCTTCGGCTGCAGATGGGCGTGATGAGGCCGTCACGGTTGTGGTGGATGTGGCGGGTGCGGTGGCGGCGCCGGCTGTTGTGGAGCTGCCGCAGGATGCGCGGGTGCAGGATGCGATCGAGGCTGCCGGAGGGCTTGCTCCCGATGCCGATGCGAGCGGGGTGAATCGGGCGGCGCGGCTCATCGATGGCCAACAGGTATACATTCCGCGTGTTGGAGAGGCGGTTTCCGGCGCCGCCACCGCACCCGCTACGGGTTCGGCTGCGGATACGGGGGCATCTGGAGCGGGGGCCGCTGCGGGAGCGAGCGGGCTGGTCAACATCAACACGGCCGATGCGACCGCGCTTGATGCGCTGCCGGGGGTCGGGCCGTCCACAGCCCAGGCCATCATCGATGAGCGAGAGGCGAACGGCGCGTTCACCTCCCCAGAGGATTTGATGCGCGTGACGGGTATCGGCGAGAAAAAGTTCGAGAAGCTCCGTGGCTCCATTTGCGTGTGATGCCCGATGTCCCATGAGCTTGAGTTTCCACCGCGACCCTATGTAGCGCCTGTGTGCGGCGGCGCGGTGGGTGCGCTGTGCGCAGCTTCGGTGCTGCTTGAGGCGGCCTGGGCGGGTCGTTCATCTGACGGTTGGGTCGCCTCGTGCCCGCCCTGGTTGGTGGCGGTTTTTATCGCCACTGCGGCGTTACTCGCCTGTTTGGGATGGGTGCTTCGGCGGCGCGCATCGAGCTTCCCACTGCAGACGCAGGCGGTACGCTGGCTGCTATGGCTTGGTTTCGGGATGGCGCTTGCGAGTGTCGCCTGCATTGTTCAGGTGGGGCGCTGGACGGCTGCGGCGGAGGTGGTGCGCACCCGGCCGGCGAGCGCATGCCGTTTCGTGACGATCGGCGACGCATCGCTGAGCTCGTTTGGCGCGGCATCGACGGCCGATGTCTTCATCGATGGGCGCGCCTCCGCCGTTGCCCGCGTTCGCCTCAATACCGATGAGGCGGTTGAGCACGCTTGCGAGCTCACCCTTGTGGGGCGCGTGCAGCCGCTCGATGCGAGCGACTGGGGCAAGAGCCGTTTCATGCGCGGCGAGGTCGCTTCGGTTGATGTGGTGCGCATCGTAAACCGGGGTCGGGCGCCGGGTATCGATATGGTGGGCGATGCACGGCGGGCTGCGCTCGACGCCATTGAGCCTGCGCGCGATGAGGCACGTGCGTTGCTGGCCGGGGTCGTCTGCGGGCGCACGACCGAGCTTGGTCAGGAGTCGGTGAATGATGATTTCTCGCGGTGCGGTCTGACGCATCTGGTGGCGGTTTCTGGCAGTCATTTGGCTTTTATCAGCTTGTTGCTCAAGGGCGCGCTGCGCTTGCTGCGAGCCCGCCCCTCGACGCGCACGGCGGTGCTGGTGGGGGTCATGGTGCTGTACGTGCTGTTCACCGGCGTGGCGCCCTCGGCGGTGCGCTCGGTCGCGATGGTGGGCTGCGCTTTGGCGGCGGTGTTGTTCGGTCGGCGCGCACACCCCTTGTCGGGTTTGGCGCTTACGGTGGTCGCGATGGTTGTCGTGCACCCGGGAACAGTGTACGACTTGGGGTTTCAGCTGTCGGCGATGAGTGTGTTGTTTATCCTCGCGCTTGGACGCTACGTGCAGTGGGCGCTCAGACGCATTGGGCTGCCTGAGATCGTGACTGCGCCGCTTGCGCTCACGTTGGTGGCGCAATGGGCGACCCTGCCGCTTACCGTTCCGGTATTCGGCCAATGGTCGCTGATCGCGCCGCTGGCAAATCTCGTGGTGGGACCGTTGATGAGCGCCGTGTTGGTCGCAGGGCTCATCGCGGTGCCCATCGCGGCGATGATTCCGCTGGCAAGTGCGGTGGTGGCGCTTCCGGCCGCCCTGGCGCAGCTGTCGATCTTCATGGCCCGCGTCTTCGCCTCAGTGCCGCTGGCCGCCATTGGCGTGCATATGGATGCCCTGTCCTGCGCGGTGGTCTACGCGGCCGCGCTTGCCATGTTCGCGTGCTGGCGTCCGTGGCGACGTTGGCAGCTGGTGGGTACGCTGGGAGTGCTCCTGGTGTTGGCGATAGGCGGCTTCGCGCGCTGGATGCTGTTCGCGCCTGCCGCCGTCACGGTGCTCGACGTTGGGCAGGCCGATGCCATCTTGGTGCGGGATGGTGCGCGTAGCCTGCTGGTGGATGCCGGGGTTGATGAGCAGGCCGCCGCCGCACTTGCAAGGAATCACGTGTTTCGATTGGATGCGGTGCTGGTGACGCATTGGGATCGCGACCATTGGGGTGGGCTTCCCAAGATTTTGGAGACCATATCGATTGATCGGTTGCTGGTTGCCAAGGGCGCACGCGCCTCGATGCCAGGAGAGCTCCGTGATTCGTTCCGGGGCGATGTCATCGAGTTGGCAGCGGGAGATACGCTGCACATTGGTGGGTTTTCCTGTCGCATGGTGTGGCCGCACGTTCCGGTGACGGGGGAGGAGAACGCGGATTCGCTGTGTTTGGAGGTGCGTTATCGGGGGCGGGGGCGTTCGCTCGATATGTTGCTGACGGGTGACACGGAGCGCGACCAGGCCGCCGCATATGCCGCTGCCGTTGGCGATATCGACGTGCTCAAAGTTGGTCATCATGGGTCGGCCGTCTCGGTCGCCCCTGAAATGCTCGAGGTGCTTGATCCGGAGTTTGCCGTGGCGAGTGCGGGTGAGGACAACAGCTATGGTCACCCGGCCCCGGAGTGCACGGATGCGTTGGTGGCCTATGGGGCGTTGTTTGCGTGCACCAAAGACGTCGGGGATGTATCGATAGAGCCGGCTGCCACAGGCGTGCACGTTCGCTGCGCACGGGCTCCATAAGGCGATATCGGGGTAGAATGGAAAATCGGGCGATACATCCCGGTGCTTTGCTGTTTGAGTGGAAAGGGGGGGCGTACCATGGCCGAGCGGCAGTTGCTGCCAGCGTACCTCATTGTGGGTGCCGATGAATTCAAACGTACGAGCGCGCTCGATCGCATGCGTGCGCGCCTGGAGCGAAGCGGCATGGCGGCCTTCAACCTCGATGAGCGGGATATGGCCAAAGATCCGCAGATCGACGACATCATCGCCTCACTCAATACCTTTCCGATGGGCGCCGATTTCCGTTTGGTGATCCTCGACCATTGTGACAAGCTTCCCAAGACGGTGAGCGAGCCGCTTGTGGAGTACTTGGCCAATCCCTCTCCAACGACCGTGTGTTTGTTGGTGGCCACGAGCCTTGCAAAGAACACGCGCCTATATAAGGCCGCGGCGAAGGTCGGGCCAAAGGCCATTATCGACTGCACGCCAAAAAAAGCCTGGGAAATGCCCAAACAGGTGGTTGCCATGGCGCGCGCCCACGGGAAGGCCATCAGCATGGCGGCGGCGGAGGAGTTGGTGAGCCGTGCGGGCGAGAACACGCGCATGCTCGACAACGAGCTGCGAAAGCTTGCGTCGATGATCGAGGCCCCCTCTATTGAGCTGCCCGATGTTGAACGGCACGTGATGCGCACCGCCGAGGTCAAGCCGTGGGATCTGCTCAACGCCGTGGCTGCCCGCGACTTGCCGCGCTCGCTTGAGCTGCTGGAGTTGCAGCCTGATCGCAGCGAGGTGCGCCTTTGGTCGTTGCTCGTTACACGCCTGCGCGAATTGATGGTCGCCAAGGCCCTCGATGCGCGTGGGCAGGGGCGCGATCTGGCGTCGGAGCTCGGCGTGCAGGCTTGGCAGGTGAAAAACCACGTGGGGTGGGCACGTCGATGGCGCATGGAGGAGCTCGTGCGCGCGCTGTCCGATGCAATCGATGTGGAGCTCGCGCTTAAGGGTTCGCGCGATGGAGCGCTGGCGTTGCGGATGTGGATCATCGATATGCTGCGGCGCTAGGGGCAGCTGGCACCGCTGTTTTCCCGCATGGCGGCCCATGCCCGTTTGGACACGCCGCGCTCAGCGTGAAGAGGGTGTGAACTCACCGTCCCGGACCCCTGTCCCTGAACTCACGCTCGATGCGAGAGCGAATGCAGGGGTGGCGGGTGCGTTTGGTGCACAAGCTGCGAAGAAATCGCTTCCTCGCCTTGCGCTCGGCTGTGCGCGTGTTATACTTTCCGACCGTATGACCTCAACTATCGTGTCTCAGAGGCCGGATAACAAGACCTTGTACGTACCCGAAAGGAAACGAACCCGATGGCAAACATCAAGTCCCAGAAGAAGCGCATCCGCACCAGCGAGGCTGCTCGCGTTCGCAACAAGGCGATCCGCTCCGAGCTCAAGACCGTGATCAAGCACGTTCGCACCGCCGTCGAGGCTGGTGACAAGGAGGCTGCTTCCGCTGCCGCCACTACCGCTTACCGCAAGCTGGATAAGGCTGTGGCCAAGGGTGTTATCCACAAGAACCAGGCTGCCAATCGCAAGTCTGGCGTTCAGAAGCTGGTGAACAGCCTCTAAGGCGCGCGCACCATCTGTATGTGCTTGAGGGCCCTGCATCGCAGGGCCCTTTTTATATGGGCTCGCATCACGCCGTGACATGACAAGATGCCGCCCGAAAGTGATGGGCGGCATCTCGAAAGGTTTTTTGGCGCGCCTCTGGAGGGATTAACCCAAGCTGCGCCCGAATGCGTCGGCGGCCTTGATCGCCTCGATGAACTTTTCGGGCGAGAAGGGCTGCGGGTTGCCCTGCTTCCATTCGTTCGTGTCTTGGGCCAGTTTGGCGATCCGTTCGAGATGGGTTTCGTCCAAATCGAGTTCAGCGAGGGTCACTGGCAGGCCAAGCTCCTTGTTGAAAGCGCCGTAGCGTTGCATTTCGGCGGCGTTTTCCATATAGGCGAACAAGACGAGCACGCCGAAGCTGACCACCTCGCCGTGCAGGTGGGCGCTACCGCCACGAGGCACGCCGCAGGTGGCATTGTAGAAGGCGTGCGCCAACGAGGAGTTGTAATAAAAATCGGGCTGATTGGTGAGGTTAGAGACGTAGCCGGTGTTGATCACGATGTCGAGCGCGATGCGCTTGACCGCCTCGGAGGCGTGGTTCGCGCGAACGTCTGCAAGGCCCTGTGCTCCATAGGTCATGAGGGGAGCCGTGCAGGTGTGCGCCAGCGCCAGGCCGAGCTCACCGGTGTGGGTCAGCGAGCCGCCGCTGGTGGCATACTCGACTTCCGGTTGCTTGGAGAGGGCATCACCGATGCCAGCCCAAAAATACTCGGCCGGCGCCTGGGCGATGATTACGGGATTGATGAAGATGTGGGCGGGTGCGTCGGGATAGGCATAGCCTTTAAGCGAGTGGTCATCGTTGTAGACGACGGCAATCGCCGTGGCGCTCGAGCAGTTGGAGCAGATAGTTGGGACGGAGAAGACCGTTTTATCGAGTTTTTTGGCGGCGGTCTTCACTGTGTCGATGGCCTTGCCGCCTCCAATGGCAAATGCGACATCGGCGGCGGTGAAGGCGGGATGTTCCGCAAGGGCATCAATGGCTGACTGCGTGGAATCGGTGCCGTAGACGATCTCGTCAAGTATCTCAATGCCGGTGTTGTTGAGCGCCCGTCGAATGCCAGGCGCCGCGGCAGCGAGTGCCCGCTTGCCGCCGGCAAGGACCACAGTGCGCGCATGGTAGGGTGCCAGGGCGTCTGGAATTGCCTCAAAGCAATCATTGCCCACGGTGTAGTTGCTCATTTGGATGGTTCGCATGCTGCCTCCTCATTCGCTGTTTGTTCGAGACATTGTAGGCTTGTCAAGCGGGTGGGTAACGGGGTGGAGCGGTCTGAAAAGGAGTGTTAACGTAGGTTGGCGCGCTGCAGTTGAGTAGGGTGGCGCGCTACAGCCGTCTAGAACACAGATGCGCCGTGGGCATCCGTTCGCTGCGCGTTTGTATCTATTGAGTTCGAGGGCTCGCGGCTCGTATCGGGCAACGAGCGACTACGATCTGTGTACCGAGTTCCATGGGATGAAGTCCGCGGTATGTGCACCCGGTTTGCGCATGACTATTCTCATGTCGACCGCGTCATCGTGTGGCAAACGATCGAGCACGATCTTTCGGCACGGGAATCCCTGGCAGATGATTACCTTAAGGATGTCGGTCTTACTGCCTGAGGTGTGCTCGCCCGTGCTATCATGCTGAATCAGAGGCGTTGATGGGGACGAGTACACCGGCCCCGCACGGCAAAGAGAGCCCGGGATGCTGTGATCCGGGTGCGTGCGACCAGTGGAATATCACCCCGGAGCCGCGGTCCGAACGGTTGCGCGTTTGGGCGGGTCGCGTTTTGCCCGATATCGGCGCGTGCTTCGAAGCGCGTGGCCGGTGGATGTGCGAAGCGGCCCCGTTCCCACGTGCAGCTCAGTAGACACCGCCGGGATGGCCGTCGTGACGGGCCAGCCGAGTACGAGGTGAGTGCGACCAGCGCGAACCTTTGAGCTGGGTGGTATAGCGAAACGCACGCCGCGGGCCTGTTTCCCGCATCCATAGGCGCTTCGTCCCAGCTTGAGCTAGGACGGGCGCTTTTTCTTTTGGGCCGGATGGCCTGGTTGGCGCCCACAACGAGAAGGGGGTATTCGTGGCAAACGAGTACAAGCAGACCATGAACCTGCCCAAGACCAAGTTCCCCATGCGGGCGGCCTTGGCGCAGCGCGAGCCGGAGCGCCTCAAGCGCTGGCAGCAAAACCACGTGTATGAGCTCATGCTCAAGAAGAACGAGGGCCACAAGAAGTTCGTCCTGCACGACGGTCCTCCGTATGCCAACGGCCCGATCCACCTGGGCCACGCCATGAACAAGATCTCCAAGGACATCATCAACCGCTACAAGGCCATGCAGGGCTTTGAGACGCCGTACGTTCCCGGCTGGGATTGCCATGGCCAGCCCATCGAGCACAAGGTCGAGGAGAAGCTCGGCACCGAGAAGTTCAACAACACGCCGGTCGCCAAGATCCGCGAGCTGTGCAACGAGTTCGCCGTCGAGAACATCGACCTGCAGCGCGAGGGCTTCAAGCGCTTGGGCGTGCTGGGCGATTGGGACAACCCCTACCTCACGCTGTACCACCAGCACGACGCCGCCGACATCGAGGTCTTCAAGGCGATGTTCGATAAGGGCATGGTGTACCGCGGCCACAAGCCGGTGCACTGGTGCAAGCACTGCCACACCGCGCTCGCCGAGGCCGAGATCGAGTACGGCGACGAGACGAGCCCGTCCATCTACGTGCGCTTCGAGCTCACGAGCAAGCCTGCCGGCCTCGAGTCCTTCGACGGCCCCGTGGACTTCGTGATCTGGACCACCACGCCGTGGACGATTCCGTCCGACCAGGCCGTGTCGCTCAAGCCCGAGGCCATCTACACCGCCATCGAGCACGACGGCCGCGCCGAGATCATGCTCAAGGACCTCGCCGAGAAGGTCTGCGGCATCGCCGGCTGGGATGTCACGCCCGTGATGGTCGGCGGCAAGCCCTATGAGGTCCCCGCCGAGGTCCTCGACCACCTGCACTACAAGCAGCCCGTGTTCGACGGCGTCGAGGGCGTCGCCCTGCTCGCCGATTACGTGGGCACCGAGGACGGCACCGGCATCGTCCACAACTCGCCCGGTCACGGCGTGGACGACTACTACGTCTGCGTGAAGGAGGGCATGGACATCTGCATGCCCGTCGACGACGACGGCCGCTTCTACAACGGCGACGAGTTCGGCACCGGCGGCCCGTTCTCCGGCATGGACACCGATGAGGCCAACCCGCACATCATCCAGTTCCTGCGCGACCGCGGCATGCTCGTGGCCGAGGTCAAGATCACCCACAGCTATCCCCATTGCTGGCGCTGCAAGCACCCGGTGCTCTTCCGCGCCACCGACCAGTGGTTCGTGTCCATGGACAAGACCGGTCTGCGCGAGGCTGCTCTCGACCAGGTGCGCAACCATGTTGCCTGGTATCCCGGCCACGCCGTCAACCGCATCGGCGCCATGGTGGAGCAGCGCCCCGACTGGTGCATCTCGCGTCAGCGCAACTGGGGCGTGCCGATCCCGTCGTTCACCTGCGCCGACTGCGGCGAGAAGGTCATGAACGACGACACGCTCGACGCCGTCATCGCGCTCTTCCACGAGAAGGGCTCCGATGCCTGGTTCACCGACGCTCCCGAGAGCTACCTGGGCGAGGCCTGCGTGTGCCCCAAGTGTGGTGGCCATCACCTCAAGGCCGACCGCGACATCCTCGACGTGTGGTGGGACTCCGGCGTGTCCTGGAAGGCCGTGTGCGAGTACCGCGATGAGCTCCATTACCCGGCGGATGTCTACCTCGAGGGTTCCGACCAGCACCGCGGCTGGTTCCAGTCCTCGCTGCTCACCTCCGTGGGCGCCAACGGCGTGGCTCCCTACAAGGCCGTCATCTCGCAGGGCTTCACCCTGGACGGCCAGGGCCGCAAGATGTCCAAGTCGCTCGGCAACGTGATCGACCCCAACAAGGTCTGCGACGAGATGGGCGCCGACATCGTGCGCCTGTGGGTCGCCTCGATCGATACCTCGACCGATGTCGCCTGCGACACCGAGATCCTGGCCCGCACCTCCGATGCGTACCGCCGTTTCCGCAACACGCTGCGCTTCCTGCTGTCGGTGCTCGAGGGCCAGTTCGAGCCCACGACCGACGGCGTCGCGTTCGATGAGCTCATGCCGCTCGACAAGCTCATGCTCGCGCGCCTCACGCAGGTGCAGGCCGAGGTCGACGAGGCCTACGAGGGTTTTGAGTTCAACCGCGCCTACCGCACGCTCTACGACTTCGTGGTCACCGAGCTCTCCAACGTCTACCTCGACGCGCTGAAGGACCGCCTGTACTGCGAGAAGCCGGGCAGCCACGAGATGCGCAGCGCCCAGACCGTCGTGGCCGAGCTGCTCTCCATGCTCATGCGCGACCTGCAGCCCATCCTCGCCTACACGGTGGACGAGGCCATGGAGTTTGCGCCGGCCGGCTGCCGCGACAACCAGGAGTACGGTGCGCTGCTCGATTGGTACAAGAGCCCCATCACGCTCGAGCAGGCCAACGAGTTCGCCGGCGTCCTCGAGGCGTCGCTCGAGCTGCGCGGCGTGGTGACCAAGGCCATCGAGGAGGCCCGCGCCGAGGGCACCTTTACCAAGAGCCAGCAGGTCCGCGTCAAGGCGACCGCTCCCGCCGAGGCCTATGCGCTGCTCACGGGCGACAAGGCCGTCGACCTCGCCGAGTTCTACATCGTCTCCGAGGTCGAGCTGTCGCAAGGCGATGAGTTCTCCGCCCAGATCGAGGCGGCTCACGGCGAGGCCTGCGATCGCTGCTGGAACTACCGCGATTCCACCGGCGCTCATGGCGAGCACGCGCACATCTGCGATCGCTGCGCGGCGGCGCTGGGGGCATAAGGGTGCTTCGCGCGGTGCCTGCGCTTTTCAATCGCGGTGCCGCGCCTCGTGAGCACGGGGCGCCGCACATCAGTGTGCGCCCTGCGTTTATATGCCGGGCGCCCCGCCTAAGGATGCCTTCATGTGCAAGTGCACGCATCGGGCTGGGGTGCCCGGCCATAAGGGGTGTATGAGTTCGAGCTCATACATTGGGTTTACCAGTGATCGAGCGCGCCGTGCGGGTTAATCCCGATGGCGCGATGGGGAGTTGTGGTGGCACAGAAGCCGACTGACAAGACGTTTGAGCCGTCGCGTGTGTGGCGCTTTGCGGTGTTGGGCATCGTGGCGTCCAGCGTGTTTTGCCTCGACCAGATTTCAAAGGCCATCGTGCGGGCACTGGCGCAGGGCGGCTCATGGTCGATGCCGCTCATTCCCGGGTTCATGCGTCTCGAGTTTGTGGCGAATTATGGCGCCTCCTTTGGGATGGGCGCGGGCTACGGTATGGCGTTCGCCCTCTTTGCCGTTGCGGTCACCATCGCGATCGGCGTTTATGCGGCGCACACTCCCTCGCTTGCAAAAACCGAGGTCTTGGGCCTCGGCCTGGTGGCGGGCGGTGCGCTTGGCAATATGCTCGATCGCCTCGCGTTCGGCTTCGTGACTGATTTTTTCTGCACGGAGTTCATCTCGTTTCCCGTGTTCAACATCGCCGATATCGGCATCTGCGTCGGTATCGCGCTGGCATTCGTGGGCTTCATGTTCCTGTCGCCTGCGGCAAAGGTCGACGCCACGGCGGAACTGAACCGCCGCGATGAGGCTCGCGATGCACGTCACGCTGCCGCGCGCGGGCGTCGAGCGGCCAAGGTGCTTGAGCGACAGCGCAGTCGGGAGACGGCCACTACCTCGCGTGAAGAGGGCGCTGCGGATGCGCGGGGCCACTCGACTCGCAGGCACACGGGTGATCGACGATGAGCGCCGAGTTGCACCTCGTGGTGCCTGCTGAGGCGGCCGGTGAGCGCCTGGACGCGTATTTGGGCGCGCAAAAGGATTGCCCCTCGCGTTCGGCATGCGCCAAACTGATTGAGGCGGGCGCCGTGGCTCTGAACGGAGAAACCTGTTTTTCAAAAAAGCAGCAGGTGGCTGCAGGTGATCGCGTTGCTGTTGAGGTGCCTGAGCCGGTGGAGACCACCGTGGTGGCGCCTCAAGCCATTCCGCTCGACATCCGCTATGAGGATGAGCACCTCATCGTCCTGTCCAAGCAGCGTGGCTTGGTGTGCCATCCGGCTCATGGTCACGTGGACGGCACGCTCGCCAACGCCCTGGTGCACCATTGCGGCATCGATCATCTGGGCACGGTGCAGGGTGAGGATCGCCCCGGCATCGTGCATCGCCTGGACCGCGACACATCCGGCCTCATGCTCGCCGCCAAGGATGACGACACCCAGCGCGCCCTGCAGAATCTCATTCGCACCCGCACGCTCGACCGGCGCTACATCACGCTCGTCCATGGCGAGATCGTCATGGACGAGGGGACCATCAACACCGGCATTGCCCGTTCGACGCGCGACCGCGTGAAGATGGCCGTCTCGGATGACCCGTTTGCGCGGCAGGCCATCACGACGTTTTCGGTGCTCGAACGCTTCGAGCCCGCGCGCGGCGATGAGGGTTATACGCTCGTGGAGTGTCATCTTTACACGGGGCGCACCCATCAGATTCGCGTTCATATGCGCCATATTCACCATCCGCTGGTGGGCGACCCGCTGTACGGTAAAGGCAACGAGCGTATGAACCTCGATCTTGATCGGCAGTTCCTGCACTCCTGGAGCGTGGAGTTCGAGCATCCCGTGACCGGTGAGATCGTCAGCTGCCGTGATGAGCTTCCGTGGGATTTGGCGGCTGCGCTTGAGGAGCTGCACAGCCGCTCACTCGGCCGCACGTCCGCCGGAGAGCGTATCGTCCCCCAGCTCGGCTTGCTTGAGGATTAGCGCGCACAAAGCCGGGGCCATTTCGCATAGTTGCACGTTTGCCGCGAAGATGCAAAAACGACCCCGTCCCTAAATTGCACGTTGTCGTACACTTACCACTACTGTCAATCGCGTCACGGAGGATGCTTTGACTCCCATCGTCGCCTTCAACGCCATCGTCGGGCTTTTGTTCGGCGTTTGTTTCCTGTATCAGGTCGTCTTTTTCTTCATCGGCCTCGTTCGCGGAGAAGTCCAGCTGCCGCCTGCGAAGAAGCTGCACAGCTATGCCTTCTTCATCGCTGCGCACAATGAGGAGGCCGTCATCGGCAACTTGGTTCGCTCGATTAAAGACCAAGATTACCCTGCCGACCTTGTCGATGTCTTCGTGGTGGCCGATGCCTGCACCGACGAGACCGCCCGGGTGGCACGCGAGGCGGGCGCGATCGTCTACGAGCGCAACGACTTGGCGCGTAAGGGTAAAAGCTGGGTGATGGATTTCGGCTTTGAGAGGATCTTGCGCGAATACCCGGGCAAGCACGAGGCGTTTATCATCTTCGATGCCGATAACCTGCTTTCGCGCGATTACCTGCGCATCATGAACGACGCCTTCGATCAGGGCTACCTGGCGCTCACCAGTTACCGCAACTCCAAGAACTTCGGGAGCAGCTGGATTTCCTCGGCCTATGCCACCTGGTTTTTGCGCGAGGCGCGCTTCCTGAATAACGCGCGCATGATCTGCGGCACCTCGTGTGCCGTATCGGGTTCAGGCTATCTCATCTCGTCCAAAATCGTTCAGGGCATGCATGGTTGGGATTTCCACACGCTCACCGAGGACATTCAGTTCTCGACGTTTTGCGCGGTGCACGGCGTGCAGATCGGTTATGCGCCCGCTGAGTTCTACGACGAGCAGCCGCTGACGCTCTCGGCGTCCGTGAAGCAGCGCATGCGTTGGACGAAGGGCTTTTACCAGGTCTTTTTCACGTATGGTAAGCAGCTGGTGAAGTCGATGACCGTCTTTCGGCGTTTTGCCGCCTACGACTTGCTCATGACGATCGCCCCAGGCATGCTGCTCACCCTCGTGTCGGTGTTGGCAAACGGGACGTTTTTGGCGGTCGGCGCCCTGAGCCATGGCTTTTTGGCGACCGATGCCGAACTTGAGATGTGCCTGGGGTCGATCATCTTCACGCTGGGATATATGTACCTGACGTTTTTCGTCATTGCGCTCATGACGACCATCGTCGAGCGCTCGCATATCCATTGTCCGCAGAAGTGGCGTATCGTGACGAACGTGTTCACGTTCCCCATCTTCATGTTCACCTATATCCCGCTCGCGGTCGCCGCGCTCTTCCTCAAAGTCGACTGGGTGCCGACGCCCCACGACGTGAGCGTCACCCTCGATGAGGTCCTTGACGGCGCGCAATAAGGGGAGGGCTGCGCAGGTGCCGGGCCTGGGTGCAGCCGCCGGTGAGATAAGATCTGAGGGCGGGCGCCCTCGTTAGAGCCAATCGCCCTCATAGGCATAACCGTCGTCATACCAATATGTATCGGAGGAGTGCCACCGGGCGGCGTCCAGGCTCGTGGATGCCATGGCGAAGAGAAGCAGGCAGGTGGCAATGGCGAGCAAGGCCAGCACGCCCAGCACGCCGGCAGTCAGGAAGTAGGCGAACTTCGAGTCGTTGGTTTGACAGGCGGTCGATGCGCTGGCGCTTTCCACGATTCGCGCGGGGGCGTCAGGTGAGCCGACGTGGGTGTTGCGATCGAAAACGGGCTCGGCCATGATGTGCTCCTTGCGGGATATGGTTGGCGGGTGCCGCAGGCGTTGCGGGCGTCCGCGTGAGGTTGAGACGATGCGGTGGCGCGGCAAATGCCACGATGCCACGTGATTCATTATAGACCATGCGGGTAGACTCACCCATAAGGCTCATATGGGGGAGTGGGGGCATGTTCCATGGATGGGGCGAAGGCGGTTTTGGGGGCGCTTTTGGCGGTCCAGGCGCTGTTGGCGGCGGGAATCGATGCGAAGATCAGGCGTCTGCCCAACATGCTGGCGGCCACCTTTGCGGTTACAGCCGGATTGCGCGCCCTTTTTGCGGGCGGGGTTGGAGAATTGGCGCGCCATGCTGTCTGCGCACTCGTCGTTTGCGGCGCGCTGGTGGCATTTGAGCTGCTGTGGCGGCGCTCGCATGACGGTGCGGCGGGGATCGGCATGGGGGACGTGAAGTTCCTGTTCGGCGCCATGCTCGCCAACCCTCTGCTGGCGATCGTCGCGTTTGCCGTGGGCCTGGCTGCGCTTGCCATCGCGGGCCTGGTGCTGCGTGTGCCCTCCCTGCCGGCGTTGCCGTTCATCGTGGGGGCGCTCGGTGCGCTCGCAATGATAGGATAGGTGCCATGGATACCTTGTTTTCGAACCAAGAGCGCGTGAAGCGCCTGAAAAACGCCCCGCTCGCCGTGCGCATGCGGCCAGCGAGCCTTGATGATTATGTTGGTCAGGAAAAGGCCGTGGGACCCGGTTCTTGGCTGCGCAGTGCCATTGAGCACGATGTGTTGTCGAGCGTGATTCTCTATGGTCCGGCGGGCACGGGCAAGACTACCTTGGCGCACATCATCGCCGCGCACACCAAAAGCGAGTTCGTGGAGGTGTCGGCCGTCACGGGCACGGTCAAGGACCTGCGCCGCGAGATCGACGAGGCCCAGCGCCGTCTCATGATGTTCGACCGCCGCACCATCCTGTTTATCGATGAGATCCATCGGTTCTCGCGTTCACAGCAGGACGCGCTGCTGCATGCGGTTGAGAATCGCACCGTGGTGATGATCGGTGCGACCACGGAGAACCCGTATTTCGAGGTGAATTCGGCACTGCTTTCCCGCAGCCGGGTGGTCGAGTTGGAGCACCTGCGCAACGAGGACGTCGAGCGGCTCGTGCGCCGCGCCCTTGCGGCCCCCGAGGGGTTGGCGGGCCGGTATGCCGCTGCAGACGAGGTGGTGCGGGCCATCTGCACGCTGGCGGCCGGCGATGGCCGTAGCGCGCTCACCACGCTTGAGCTGGCGAGCGAGATCGCGCTCACGCGGCCGGTGTCCGGCGAGGCGGATGTACCGGAGGGGTCGTCGGACACATCGGCCGATGCTGCGCTGGCCATCACGCTCGATGACGTGCGGATGGCCAACCCGCGCCGGGGTCTCACGTACGATAAATCGGGCGATATGCACTATGACATCATCTCGGCGTTCATCAAGTCCATGCGCGGCAGCGACCCCGATGCTGCCGTGTACTGGCTCGCGCGCATGATCGATGCCGGAGAGGACCCCAAGTTCATCGCGCGGCGCATCATGATCGCCGCCTCCGAGGACATCGGCAACGCCGACCCGACCGCCCTGCTCGTGGCCGAGGCCGCCTTCAAGGCCGCCGAGGTCATCGGGTATCCGGAATGCCGTATCAACCTTGCGCAGGCGGCCATCTACAACGCGCTTGCACCCAAGTCGAACGCCGCCGAGGCCGCCATCGATGCGGCGCTTGAGGACGTTCGAACGAGTGGTCAGCGTGAGGTGCCAAGCTATCTGCGCGACAGGCACCGCCCCGGCTCGGACGAATACGGCACCTACCGCTACCCCCACGACGATCCGCGCGGTTGGGTCGAACAGCGCTACCTGCCCGATGGGCTCGAAGCCGGTGCGTTTTGGCGCCCTGCCGGTCGCGGTTGGGAGCAGTGGCGAGCCGAGAACAAACCGAGGTAGGCCAAGAGCACCTCTCGGGGTCGACCGGCGGCGCGGGCTGGCTGCGTGTGGGTAAAGGGTTCGGCTTTGGACCATTTGAGCGTGTTTTTCCGCCCCAGACGGCCCAAAGCCGAACCCTTTTCGATGCGGATGGTCGAAACCCGAACCCTTTGGCGTTTTGTGGGGCAGAGCTTGGGACGTGGCGCGCTGAGCGCTGAGGTTTTTGCAGATTCCGCACGAGCAGAGGTGCCACGGCGCCTCGTCGCGGGTCAGGACTGACCGAGCAAAATCTCAGCGCGCCGCGCCGCCCCGTCCCCAGATGCGCGTTGGTTGTGGCTTCGAGGCGCGCCGCTGGTTGGATGCCGCCGCAACGGGGTATCATCGATTGGATATGTGTTTTCAGCCGTTGGAGGCGTGATATGGACTTCATGCAAATCGTGTTGGTGGTGTTGGCCGTGGCCGGCATCTGGGCTGTGATCGAGCTGGCGCTCGTGCTGCGCCGTACGCGCGGTGTGGTCGATACACTCGATAAGACCGTGGCGGAGGTCGCCGATACCATCGAGGAGGCGCGTCCGGTCGTGGCCAAGCTCGACGGCATCGTGGACGAGCTGCAGCCCGCTGCGGCGCAGCTCGAGCCGCTGCTCAAGCAGACGACCGTCGCCGTCGAGGCCCTCTCGGCCGACCTGGTTGAGGTCAATGGCGTGCTGCGCGACGTCTCGACGGTGAGCGGCACCGCGAGCGCGGCGTCTAACGCCGTGAGCGGCCTGGCCGATGCGGCGAGCGAGAAGGTACAGCGCCTCTTCGGCCGCGCGCGCAAGGCGGGGGAGAGTGCCGCCTGCGCGCTCAACCGCAGCAGCGACGCCGATGCAAGCGCTGATCCCGCCGCCCTGTCACCTGCCGCTGAGCTTGATGTGGACGCTGCAGCCTGCGATGAGCAGCCTGTCGCTACTGAGCAGTACTTTACCTATGGGGATGCCGAGGAGACTGATCATGACCGATAAACGCCACATTGAGCTCTCCCTTACCTGCGATCCGCACCTGGCTCGTCTCGTGCGCATGACCGCCGCCAACGTGGCGATGCTCTCGTCCATGTCGGTCGACCGGATCGAGGATATCCGCATGGCGGCCGAGGAGGCCTTCATCTACGCCTGCTCTGCCACCGCCGGCGAGCCGCTCACCATAGCCTTTAGCGTTGATGCTGCGGAAATGTCCATGGCGTTCACCTTGAGCGTGGGTGAATTCCCCGAACCGGCCTCCGGTGACGAGACGGCCGCATATGCCGATCTCATCTTGGGTAGCGTGTGCGATTCCTATCGCAAGGTCAGCGCGCCGGCGACCCTTATGCTCGACGTGAAGGCGGATCTGTAATGGCATCACGCACCACGCCGAAGGTGGCATGGGACAAGGATCGCACGCGCGAGCTGTTTCGCCGCTATAAGGAGCAGGGCGACATGGAGGCACGCGAGCAGCTCGTGATGTCGCACCTGAATCTCGTGCGCTTTCTGGCCAACAAGTTCAAAAACCGCGGCGAGCCGCTCGACGACCTCGTACAGGTTGGCTATCTGGGTCTCATCAAGGCGATTGACCGGTTCGACCCAAGCCGCGGCCTTGAGTTCACGACCTTTGCCACTCCCACCATCATGGGTGAGATCAAGCGCCATTTCCGTGACAAGGGCTGGAGTGTGCGCGTGCCGCGCCGCCTGCAGGAGCTTTCCGCCAAGGTCAACCAGGCCACCGACGCACTGACTACCGAGCTGCAGCGTTCGCCCTCGATTGCCGAGGTCGCCGCGTATCTGGATGCCACGCCCGACGAGGTGCTGGAGGCCATGGAGTCCTCGTCGGCCTACAGCTCGGTGCCGCTTGAGGCCCCGTCGGGCGCCGATGCCGATGACACGCCCTCGGTGCTGGACCGCTACGCCACCGAGGACAGCGACCTGGCCTTTACCGATGACCGCCTGGTCATCGAGGAGGCGCTCGAGGGTTTCTCTCCGCGTGAACGCGAGGTGATCGACCTTCGGTTCCTCAAGGGCATGACGCAGATTGAGATCGCCGAGCAACTGGGCATCTCACAGGTACAGGTGAGCCGTCTTTTGCGCCGGACGCTCAAGAAGATCCAGGACAAAATCGATCCCGAAGGGACCATGGGACCGCGATGAACGCAGCCGAACAGCACCGTCGTCGGGATATACGCCGACGCTCCATCGATGCGGCCACACCTGCCGCCCGCTTGGCGCTCATGCGCGTTTGGATCGTCGTCGGCGCCATCATCATCGGGACGGCTCTGCTCAACGTGCTTGGCGCGCTCGTTCCGGTCATCGAGTTCTTTGCGGTCGGCTCGCTCGTGGCCTTCGTGGCGTCTCCGGTGGTCAACGCGCTCGAGCGCCACGGCGTGCCGCGCTCGGCCGGGGCGCTGGTGGGGTTGTTGGTGGTCATCCTCGTGGTCACCTGCGTGGTCATG
Organism: uncultured Collinsella sp.; assembly: GCA_963559095.1. Lineage (GTDB taxonomy): Bacteria > Actinomycetota > Coriobacteriia > Coriobacteriales > Coriobacteriaceae > Collinsella. The sequence continues at coordinate 85,181 of CAUWJG010000003.1, forward strand.
GTGATCGTGCCGGTGTTCACCGAGCAGATCATGGAGATCCTCGTGCGCCTGCCCGGGCAGCTGCGCGGTCTGGGCGACTGGCTCACGCGCGTATCCGAGGACTTCACCGCTTTGGCCGAGTCCGGCTGGGCCGACGGGCTTGATACCGCGCTCAGCTCGCTTGCCAACATGGCCACGACCTTTGTGGCCGATTTGGCCGGTGACATGGGCAAGGGGATTTTCCCGCTCATCATGGGCACCGCCTCGACGCTGTTCGTGGTGTTTTTGGGGTTGGTGCTGGCCTACTGGCTGGCGCGCGACTACCCGCGTATCCACCAGGAGATCGGCACGATCTTGGGCGAGGAGCGCGAGACGGGCTATCGGTTCATGGTCGCGATTATCTCGCGTTCCGTGGGCGGCTATATGCGCGGCATGGTGGTGACTTCGTTTGTCGGCGGGCTGCTGGCGTTCGCGGGGTTCGCGCTGATTGGGCACCCGTATGCGGCGCTCATGGCCGTGCTCACCGGCTTGCTGCACCTGATTCCGGTTGTCGGACCGTGGGTGTCGGCGGCTATTGCCACGATCATCGCGCTGTTCACGGCCCCGATGCTGGCGCTGTGGACGCTCATCGTCACCATGGTGGCGCAAAACATCACCGATAACATCGTGTCCCCGAAGGTCATGCAGTCCTCGGTGCAGGTCCATCCGGCCATGAGCCTCACGGCCCTGGTGATCGGCTCGGCGCTGCTTGGGGCGGTCGGCATGGTCATCGCGATTCCGCTGTGCGCCGCGGCCAAGGGCCTGTTCGTTTATTACTTTGAGAGCCGCACGCAGCGGCAGGTGGTCAGTTACGACGGCGCGATCTTTCGCGGTACGCCGTTTGAGGATGCCGATGGCGATCCGGTGCCGGCGTTCGACGCGTTGGGTGATGATAAATTCGTCGCCGAGTCCCAGATCATCGATGAGGACGCTGTTCCGGCGGCCACGGCGGCGCCGCGCCCCGAAGGCGAGGGGCTCGATAACCCTTGGGCGCGCATCGCCTCGCTGCAGCCCGGCTCAACCGGTGCGTTCAAGATGCCGTTTTCCGTGGGCGGCCGTGATGCGCACGATAGTCGGAGCGCCCATGACGCGCCTGCTGGCTCGCACGATGGCACGGATGCAGGCGGCCGGGACGAGGGCTGCTAACGGCCAGCTTGCGCAGCTGCCCCCTCCTTTGCGTAGATGGGTTGCGCGGAGCGGGGGCGCATGGGCTCTTGGTAGTGGAGTGGGTTGCGCGAAGTGGGGACACATGGGCTCTTGGCGGTGGATTGCGCCTCCCCGCGGCGCGTTTCCGCTCGCGTCCACGGAGGCGCACGTGGGATGTTTTTGCAGGGAGCTCCGTGCGGACGTGTGCCACTGATGCTTGCTATAATCGGAATGTTTGACATTATCTGCCCCGTTGAGGAGATGCGCACATGGCTGCTGACTACCCCACGATGACCACCGCCGAGATCCGCTCGGCGTATCTGAACTTCTTCGAGAGCAAGGGTTGCAAGCTCTACCCCAGCTCCTCGCTCGTCCCCGACGACCCCTCGCTGCTGCTCGCCAACGCGGGCATGAACCAGTTCAAAGAGTATTACCAGGGCAAGAAGGTCATGAAGGAGGTCGGAGCCTGCTCGTGCCAGAAGTGCGTGCGCACCAACGACATCGACATCATCGGCGCCGACGGCCGTCATGCCTCCTTCTTCGAGATGCTCGGAAACTTCGCCTTCGGCGGCGTGACCAAGGAGCAGGCCTGCACCTGGGCCTATGAGCTGATCACCGAGGTCTTCAAGCTGCCCAAGGACCGCCTCTACTTCACCGTCTTCACCGAGGACGACGAGACCGAGTCCGTTTGGCGCTCCCTCGGCGTCCCCGCCGACCACATCACCCGCCTCGGCGAGGACGATAACTTCTGGGCCGCCGGCCCCACCGGCCCCTGCGGTCCTTGCTCCGAGATTTATTTCGACCTCGGCGAGGAGGTCGGCTGCGGTAGCGACACCTGCGCCCCGGGTTGCGACTGCGACCGCTTCCTCGAGTTCTGGAACCTCGTCTTCACGCAGTTCGACCGCCAGGAAGACGGCTCCATGCCCGAGCTTCCCCACCGCAACCTCGATACCGGCATGGGCCTCGAGCGCATGGCCGCCATCATGCAGCACAAGAGCTCCTTCTTCGACGGCGACGTCATGCAGAGCCTCATCAAGCTCGGCGAGGAGATCTCCGGCAAGACCTACGTCGACAACGAGTACACCGGCGCCTCCCGCTCCCTGCGCATCATCGCCGACCACGCCCGCTCCGTCGACTTCCTCATCTCCGATGGCGTCCTGCCCGGCAACGAGGGCCGCGGCTACGTCCTGCGCCGCCTGCTCCGCCGCGCCGTCTTCCACGGCCGCCTGCTCGGCATCGAGGACGCCTTCCTCGGCCGCTTCATCGACGCGGTGAACGACGTCATGGGCGAGGCGTACCCGAATCTCATCGAGAACGCCGGCCTCGTCAAGGGCATCGTCGAGGCCGAGGAGGAGCGCTTCTCCACCACGCTGAACAACGGCCGCGTGTATCTCGACGAGCAGCTCGCCGCCCTCGCGGAGGGCGAGCAGCTCCCCGGATCCGCCGCCTTCATGCTGCACGACACCTTCGGTTTCCCGATCGACCTCACCGTCGAGATCGCCGAGGGCGCCGGTCACGCCGTCGATATCGAGGGCTTCGACGCCGAGATGGCCGAGCAGAAGGCCCGCGCCCGCGCCGCCGCCAAGGGCGACGCCTGGGGCTCCTTCAACGATGTCTGGACCGAGCTCGCCGACCAGCTGCCCGCCACCGAGTTCGCGGGCTATGACAACGAGAGTATCGAGGGCGCGCGCGTCCTGGCCATCGTGGTGGACGGCGAGCGCGTCGAGCGCGCCGAGAACGCCGCGCATGCCGCCGTGGTCCTCGACCGCACGCCGCTGTACGCCGAGATGGGCGGTCAGCTGGGCGACCAGGGCCTCATCGACACCGACGACGCGCAGTTCTTCGTCTCCAACACCGTCGCCAAGGGCGGCCTGTACGTCCACGAGGGCAAGCTCATCGGCAGCCTGTCCGAGGGCGACGTCGTCTTCGCCGGCTACGACCTCAACCGCCGCGGCTTGCTCGCTCGCAATCACACCGCGACCCACCTGCTCGACGCCGCCCTCAAGGAGGTCCTGGGCGACCACGTCAACCAGGCCGGCTCCCTCGTCTCGCCCGAGAGCCTCCGCTTCGACTTCACCCATTTCGAGGCCATGACCTCCGAGCAGATTCGCGATGTCGAGGAGCTCGTCAACCGCGAGATCCTCGCCGCCAAGCCGGTCGTCACCCGTGTCATGGGCATCGACGAGGCCAAGGCCTCCGGCGCCGTGGCCCTGTTCGGCGAGAAGTACGGCGACACCGTCCGCGTTGTCTCCGTGGGCGCTGAGGACGAGCCGTTCTCTCGCGAGCTCTGCGGCGGCACGCATGCGGCCAACACCGCCGAGCTCGGCCTCTTCAAGATCGTCTCCGAGTCCTCCACCGGATCCAACGTCCGCCGTATCGAGGCCGTGACCAGCAGCGGCGCCATCTCCTATCTCGAGCAGCGCGCCGCGCTCGCCGAGGCGGCCGCCGCGCAGCTCAAGTGCCGCATCGAGGAGGTCCCGGCGCGCGTGGGCGCCCTCCAGGGCGAGCTACGCGAGGCCAACCAGAAGCTCAAGCGCGCACTCACGGGCGGCGGTTCCGACGCGATCTCCTCTGCGATCGAGAACGCTCAGGATATGGGCGGCTACAAGCTCGTCATCGCAGAGCTCTCCGGCCTGGAGGCCTCCGACCTCCGCAACGTTTGGGACACCGTCCGCCAGAAGATCTCCGGCGCCTGCGCCTGCGTCCTCGCCACGGTCACCGAGAAGGGCACCCCCGCCCTGATCGCCGCGGCGACCGACGACGCCGTGGCCGCTGGCTTCCATGCGGGCAACGTCATCAAGCAGATCGCCGCATGCGTCGACGGACGCGGTGGTGGCCGTCCGAACATGGCCCAGGCCGGCGGCAAGGATGCCCAGGGCATCGCCGCCGCGCTCGACGCCGCCAAGAACGCGCTGTCTGCGTAGGGCGTGCATCGCGATGGTCGCCCTGGCGCTCGACATAGGTGGCACGCGCACCGGCATCGCGGTCTCCGACCGCGCTGGGCGCGTCGCCATGCCGCTCAAGGTTCTGCCTGCCGCCGAGGTGGAGCAGATGGCGCGGAGCTTCCGTTACATTCTTGAGGATCATGAGCCCGACATCATCGTATGCGGCTTGCCGCGCACGATGGCGGGCGAGCTGGGGCCGCAGGCCGAGCGTATTCGCGCCATTGGCGAGCAGATCGCATCTGCCGCCGGCTTGCCCGTCGCGTTTGCCGACGAGCGCCTGTCCTCCACGGAGGCCAAGCGTATCCTGCGCGAACAGGGTCTTTCTGAGAAGCAGATGCGCGGCAAGGTCGATATGATCTCCGCTTCGCTGTTCTTGCAGTCCTGGCTTGACGCCCAAATGGGGGAGGATGCCCATGTCTGATATGCCGCACGTGCCCTCGTCGCGCCGCACGGCTGGGACGCGTTTTCGCGATGCGCAGCAGCCCGCAGCCCACAGCGGCGCTTCACACGCGTCCACCTCGCGCTCGCACGTCCGCGCGCCACAGCCGGTCCATCGCGCTCAGCGCACGCAATCGAGCCGTGTGACGCCCTCCGCCTATGCGCGGCCGCAGCGCGTCTCGGCGCATGCACCTCACGCCGCTTCGAGCCATACGCGCCGCTTAGGCGCCTATGCACCCGCACCGCGTCGACGCTGGCCGGTGGTCGTGGGCATCGTGTCCGTGCTTCTGGTGGTGGCACTTGCGGTTATCGTGTTCGTGTTTCCCAAACTCGCCGGTTCTGGTTCTGAGGAGCAGATGCCAAGCGGTCAGGCCGTCACCCTCACGGTGCCGGCCGGCGCCTCGGGCGATGCGATCGCGTCCCTGCTTTCCGAGAACCACGTCATCGAGGATCCGACGGAGTACTACGCTGCCGTCAAATCCCTCAAGGCCGAGTCCTCGCTCAAACCAGGTGACTACCAGTTCACAACCGGACAAGACCCCACCGAAGTCGTTCGGCAGCTCGTCGAGGGCCCAAATGCCGTAGGCTCCAAGCTCACCATTCCCGAGGGCAAGACGCTGGAGCAGACCGCCGAGCTCGTTGAGCAGGCCTGCGGCATCCCCGCTGCCGATTTTATCGCGCAGGCGAAGGCCTCCGCGTATGCGACCGATTACCCCTTCGTCGCCGGCGCCTACAATGATTCGCTTGAGGGTTTTTTGTTCCCCAAGACCTACACGTTCGGCCGCGATGCCACGGCGGACGATGTGATTCGCACCATGCTCGACCAGTTTAAGCTCGAGGTGCTGCCCTGCGGCTTCGAGGAAGGCGCCCATGGCCTGAGCGCCCATCAGATCTTGGCGATGGCCTCCCTCATCGAGCGCGAGACTGCTGTGGAGAGCGAGCGGCCCTTGGTGGCAAGCGTCATCCAGAACCGCCTGAATGCCGGGATGCCCTTGCAGATCGATGCCGCGATCGTCTATGCCCGCGGCGGTGGCAATTCCGTGGTGACCTACGAGGACCTCAAGATCGATTCGCCGTACAACGTCTACCGCAACACGGGTTTGACCCCCGGTCCGATCTGCAGTCCGTCGCTGTCTTCCATCAAGGCCGCGATGGCGCCCGCAAGCACCGATTATCTGTACTACGTTGCCTCCGCCGCAGGTGACGGCTCCCATAAGTTCACCGCCAGTGACGAGGAGTTTGAGCAGTTCCGGCAAGAATACGAGAGGTCTCAGTCATGAGGATCTTTTCACCGACACGCTACGTCGCCGCCGTGGAGCGGATCGATTTGGACGCACTGTGGGCTCAGGGCGTGCGCGCCATCCTGCTTGACCGCGATAACACCTTGGTGCCGCGCGATGCCGCATGCGCGCCGCAGGCCGTGGCCGACTGGCTGGACCGTGCGCGCGAGCTCGGCTTCAAGCTCTGCATGGTGTCGAACAACTGGCACCGCGACGAGGTGATGCGCTCGGCCGGCGAACTCAAGCTCGAGGCCATCAGTCATGCGATGAAGCCCGCGCCGTTCGCCGTGCGCGCCGCCCTGCGCCGTTTGGGAATCGCACGCGAGCGGGCCGTGCTCATTGGCGATCAGCTCTACACGGACGTCTGGGCGGGCAATTTGGCCGGCGTGCCCACGATTTTGGTGAAGCCGCAAGCCACCGCTGATTTGTGGTACACCAAGATCTTTCGCATCTTCGAGCGCCGCGCCCTGCGCGACTTGACCTGCGAGCAGTGATGGCAACATGGGGGATGCGGTGAAACGCGGCTGCGACCACGTGTTCTTCGTGGGCTTTTTAGGCGCGGGCAAGTCCACGCTCGCGCGCAACTTGGGTCAGCTCTTCCATCGCCGCTATGTGGACACCGACCGGCTCGTTGAGCGCAAAAGCGGGCGCACAGTGACGCAGCTGTTTGAACGGGAAGGCGAGGCGCGTTTTCGAGAACTTGAGACCGACGTGCTCCGCGGCTTACGGCAGGAGCGCAGTCTGCTTGTCTCGTGTGGCGGCGGCATCGTGGAAACGCCCGAGAATATCGAGCTGATGCACGAGATGGGTCATTGCGTGTATCTCGATGGCGATCTGGACGATTCCCTGCGTCAAATTCGCCGAAGCGACACGCGCCCGGATTTCCGTTCGGCTGAGCATGCCGCCGAACTGCTCGATCATCGCCGTCCGCTGTACCGACAGGCTGCCGATCTCACCCTCGATATACGCGGCAAGTCCTTCACCGATGTGTCCTATTCTTGCGCCGAGTTGCTATTGGAGCGTGGTTTGCTATGACGATTCGCCGTCAGCTGTTGAATTTTGGGGGCCGTAGCACCGATGTCCGCATGGGCGTCGGCGCGCTGGAGGAGCTTTCTTCGCTGTTTGCCGGCGCTGTGGTGAAGCCGCGTCGCGCCGTGGTGGTCACGCGTGCTGATTTGGCCGAAACGCATGCCCTTACCGCTGCGCGTGCCCTCATCGATGCCGGTTTTACGGTCGAGGACCTGTCCGTGCCCGCCGGCGAGCGCGCTGCGACCTTGGCGTACGCCAATCAGCTCATCGCCGCCCTTGAGCGTGCGGAGCTGACTGCCGACGACCTCATGGTTGCCGTCGGCGACGCCGAGCTGTGCGGCCTCGCGTCGTTTTGCGCCCGCATGTGGTGTGGCGGTATGGCCTGCGCATTGGTTCCCACCACGCTCGATGCCATGGTGGGCGCCACCACCGAGATGGTCGCGCTCGATGCGACGGAGCACGACGGCATGCTTTCCCTGCGCCCGGAGATCACCTTGAGCGTGTGCGATCTCTCCTTGGTGAAGGATGCGCCCCTTGCGGCCAACGGCTTGGGGTACGTCCAAATCGTGGCCGCGTACCTCTCTGAGAGCAAAAAGTACTGGGACGATTTGGCGCAGCTTACCCAGGGCCTGGTTTCAGGCGGGGAGGTCTCCTTTATCGATGCACTATTTTGCGCACAGGTGTCACGCACCAATACCGTCAAATCGGCGAGCCCCTCGGCGCGCCAGGCTACGCTGTACGGAGCACTTACCGCCGAGGCTCTGGCCAGCTGTCTGGATCATGCGGTTCCCACCTATCAGCTGCTGGCCGAGGGCATGCGTTTTGAGGCGCGTTTGGCCCATGATGCCTGCGGGTTTGCCATTGAGCACGTCTTTGCCCAGGATGACCGCTTCGATGAGCTCGGTATCGAGGAGCTTGCCTTCGATGTGAGCGCTGAGCGCTTTGTGTCAGCCCTGAAGCAGACGCGCGCCCGCCGCGCCAACCGCTTCCAGTTCGCGCTGCCCAAGCACCCCGGGACCATCCGGCTTGCCACCGTGGACGACGACGTTCTCATGCGCCATGCCGCAGCCTACGTCGCCTCGCGCGCCGAGTTGCTCGACGCCGATTTGTAACCATTTCGTATCGGGGTGTCTCCATCGGTGCATGCGGTGCACGGAGTGGGTAGGGTTGCCCCTGGTAGGATATTTGAGCGCCCAACGCCGCCTGTGCGTTGGGCGCATCGTGGGAAAGGAATGCATATGTCTGATGTCTTGAATGGGCCTGCCGGCCGCGTTGCTCGCCTGCGCTCCCTCATGGCCGAGCGCGGCTACGACGCCGTGGTCGTGCGCGATGAGGCCAACCTGCGTTGGCTGACCGGCGCCATGCGCGTCTTCGATTACACCGGCGAGTACCCGCACGCCGCTTTCATCACGGCCGATGCGTGCTATCTGCACACCGACTCGCGCTACTTCAACACGTTTGAGGAGAACCTCCCCGAAGGCGTTGCGTGGAAGCTCGACATGGAGGTCATCGACATCCCGCGTTGGGTCGCCGAGCGCGCCCGCGCCACCAAGAGCCGCGTCGTCGCTGTCGAGGACGACATGCAGATCGGCTTCTACCGCGGTATCGAGCGCGGTCTCGAGGATTGCTCCGTGTGCGCGAGCCTTCCGCTCATGCACGGCGACCTCCAGCTCATGCGCGCGATCAAGGACGCCGAGGAAATCGAGCTCATGCGCCGCGCGCAGTCCATCACCGACGCCGCGTTCGCGCACATGTGCACGGTGATCCGTCCCGGCCTCACCGAGAAGCAGCTCCGTTGTGAGCTCGAGACCTTCATGTTCGACAACGGTGCCGACGACCTCGCGTTCGGCTCCATCGTGGCGAGTGGCCCCAACACCGCCAACCCGCACGCCATCCCCGGCGACCGCAAGGTGGAGAAGGGCGACTTCGTCCTCATGGACTACGGCGCGGGTTACCGCGACTACAAGTCCGACATGACCCGTACGGTCTGCGTGGGCGAGCCGAGCGAGAAACAGCGCGAGATCTACGACATCGTCCGCCGCACGCACGAGGAGTGCGTCGCCGCGATCCACGCCGGCGTGGACGGCCATGACATCCACCTGCTCTCCCAGAAGATCATCGGCGACGCGGGCTACGGCGAGTACTACGGCCACGGCCTCGGCCACGGCGTGGGCATCGACATCCACGAGCTGCCGGTCTTCGGCCGCAAGAGCAACATCGTGGAGGAGGGCGCGGTCATCACGGTCGAGCCCGGCATCTACCTGCCCGGCGTGGGCGGTGTGCGCCTGGAGGACTACGGCGTCGTTACCAAGGACGGCTACGAGCCCTTCACGACCTCTACGCACGAACTGGTCGTCATCGACTGCTAAGCTCATGAGGCGCAGCGCCTTGGAGCGAGGAGGAAAAACGCGCACAGGTGCTTGCATTGGGCGTTGAAGCTGCACCTGCAGGGATTGTGCATACCGTTCAGGCGCTGAGATGCGCGCCCAAATCGTGTATACTTTTTTAGTTCTATCTTTCCATCAGAAAGGCATGGCATGGCAACCATCACCACCGCCGATTTCAAGAACGGCATCGGCCTCAAGATCAAGGACAAGGTCTGCACCCTCGTTGAGTTCCAGCACGTCAAGCCTGGCAAGGGCGGTGCGTTTGTGCGCTATAAGGTCAAGGACCTCAAGAGTGGCCGCGTGCTCGACAACACCGTCAACGCCGGCACCAAGTTCGAGAGCGTGACGCTCACCACCAAGGAGATGCAGTACCTCTACAACGACGGTGCCGACTATTACTTCATGGATATGGAGACCTACGAGCAGCTGCCCGTTTCGGAGGACTTCATCGGCGACAACGCCAAGTGGCTGCGCGAGAATGACACCTGCCTTTTGCAGTATGCCGATGAGGACCTGCTGGGCGTGACCCCGCCGATGTTCATCGAGGCCGAGATCGTCGAGACGGTTCCGGGTGCCAAGGGCAATACCGTGCAGGGTGCCACCAAGCCCGCCACCATCGACACCGGTGCCCAGATCATGGTGCCGATGTACCTCAACGAGGGCGAGCGCGTCAAGGTCGACACCCGTACCGGCGAGTTCGTGCAGCGCGTGTAGCCCACACCGCGCACGTTGCCCAGTTGGGGGGCGGGGTGTGATGCCCCGCCCCTTTTTCGTTGAGGTTGCGCATGTGCAGGCGCGCTGGTGTACACTGAACATCAGCTGTATGTTCGCGCGGGCACACCGCCGAATCCAAGGAGTGGACATGTCTCAAGAGATCTTCATCGCCGGTATCGGCATTGCGCCCGAGGTGCTGGCTGCCATCGTTTCCCGCGCCGTCGAGGAGGTCGAGGGGGTCGCCTCCGTGGGCACGCGCGATCTGGCCGCCAACCTCGTTTCCATGTTCTCGACCAAGACCGCGCCGGTAGGTGAGGACGTCGAGGCTGAGGTCATCGATGAGCGCCTGCGCTTGACGGTACATCTCACGGTGTTCTTCGGCTATCCCTTCAAGGCGCTGGCCGAGTCCGTGCGCGCGGCGGTCGCGTCCGCCATTGATGCCCAGGTGGGCGTTGAGGTCGAGAGCGTCAACGTCTGCATCGACAGCCTCGTGTTTCCCAAGGAGTAGTGCGTGAGCCTCAAGGTCAACCGTGGGCGTACCCTCGCCCGTAGTCAAGCTTTGCAAATTCTCTTCCAGGCCGAGATGCGCGGCGAGCGCGTCGATACGGTGCTCGCCGGGGACATGATGCTTTCCAAGGGTCCGCTGGCCGATTACGCTATCCAGCTGGCGCGCGGCGTGGATGCCAATCGCGAGCGCATCGACTCGGCCCTGCGTGCCGTGTCCACGAACTGGTCCTTGGATCGCATGCCAGCCGCCGACCGCAACCTGCTGCGCCTGGCCGTGTACGAGCTGCGCTTTTTGGTCGAGGATCCGCTGAGCGCCGGCATTGTCATCAACGAGGCCGTGGAGGTCGCCAAGGCGTACGGGACCGATGAGTCCGCCGGGTTCGTGAACGGCGTGCTGGGGCGTATCGAGCGCGAGCAGGTGCTACCCTCGCTCATGCACAGCGGCTGCACCATCACGGCCGAGGATTGCGAGGCCACCTGCATCGCCGCCCTGTGGTTCGAGATCGATCCGGCCCGCGCTCGCACGAGTTGGGACGACGATGAGGTGGACGCCGAATGGGAGCGCTTCGGTGATGATCCCGACGCGGCCGATGAGGTTGACCCTGGCGAGGACGATCCATTTTTCTACAGTGACGACACCGTGTGGGACGCCACGGACGAGCGTTCCACCTTCGGGGCGTAGGCGTCATGGCATCGCATGTGTCTGCCGCTGCCGGCAGCTTCGACGACATCACCGAGCGTCTGGACGAGATCATCAGCGCCGTTCGCTCGAAGGACACCTCGCTTGAGCGTAGCCTTGATCTGTTTGACGAGGCAATCGAGTTGGGCGCCCGCGCGGTGGATATGGTCGATTCGTTCGAGCTGTCCCCGCGTGAGGTGGAAATGCTCGATGAGCAGGAGGCGTCCGCGCAGGCCGCGGCCGATTCAGATGGCGGTGCGGCTTCGCCTACCGCTTGCGATGTACCCGCACCCGCGGGTGGCGAGACGGGCGAGTAGGAGGGCCGTGTGGCGCGCGTTCGCTTGGATGATGAATTGATTTCCCAGGGCATCTGCGAGAATCGCGCGGATGCCCTGCGCACATTGATGGCAGGGCTGGTCTCCTCGGGTGGAGAGCGCTTGACCTCGCCCGGCATGCTCGTGAAGCCGGGGATCGAGGTGCACGTGCGGGGTCGCCTGCCGTACGTGGGTCGCGGCGGCCTCAAGCTGGCGGGCGCGCTCGACGCGCTTGATGTTGACCCGCGCGGCTACAGGTGCGTCGATGTGGGCTGCTCGACCGGCGGCTTCACCGATTGCCTGCTCAAGCGCGGGGCCGCGCACGTACTGTCCGTCGATGTGGGCCGCGCGCAGTTCGACTGGAGCCTGCGCAACGATGCACGCGTCGAGCTGCTCGAGCGCACCAACATCGTGGATGTCCCGGGCATGGGGTATACGGGCAGCTGCGATCTGGCCGTGTGCGACGTCTCGTTCACCAGCATCTCCTGCATCCTGCCAAGCGTCCTTGAGCTGCTCACACCCACCGGTGCGTTTCTGACGCTGGTCAAGCCCCAGTTTGAGGCTGAGGCTAGCGAGGTCGGCGAGGGCGGTGTTGTGCGTGACGAGGCGGTGCACCGGCGCGTGCTCGCCGAGAACATCGAGCTGTTCGCCGCGCACGGGCTGGACCCGCGTGGGGCCTGCCCCTCTCCGATTACAGGCCATAAGGGCAACCGTGAGTTCTTTCTGCTGGGCCAACGCGTAGGCGCCCCGGTTGTCCTGGATGACGCCCGCATGGCGTCGCTGATCGATTGCGCGGTGAGCCGATGAAGGTCTTTCTCGTTCCCAATTTTCATAAGTCCCAGGCGATGGAGAGCGCGCTGACGCTCGAGCTGTGGCTGACGCGCCAAGGTTACGAGGTGAGCTGGGCGGCCGACCAGCGCTCCGGCATCGTGTCGACACCTGACATAGACGGCAGTGACCTGGTGATTTCGCTCGGTGGTGACGGCACGCTGCTGCGTGCGGCGCGGATTGTGGGAGGGCGCTCAATTCCCATCCTTGGGCTGTCGTATGGACATTTGGGTTTTTTGACGGCTGCAAGTCCGGAAGAGCGCGATGTTTTGGCCGTGGTGTCTGACGCGCTTGCCGGTGAGCTTCACGTGAGCCGTCGCGCGACGCTTTCTTGTGAGGTCGTATGCGTCGGATCGGACGGCGCCGTGTGCACGCAGCGCCCGTTCGCCCTGAACGATTTGGCCCTCACGCGCGGCCCGCTTTCCGATATGGTGGAGTTCAACATGGCTGTTTCGGGCCATCATATCGACCGCCTGCGTGGGGACGGCGTGGTGGTCGCCACGGCCACCGGGTCCACGGGCTACGCGCTGTCCGCCGGCGGCCCCATCGTGAATCCTGAGTTCACCGGCATGGTGTGCGTGCCCATCGCCCCGCACACGATCCAGGCTCGTGCGTTTTTGACCTCGCCCTCCGACGTGGTGGAGCTCACGATGTCGGATGATCGCCCGGGCGTGCCCTCCATCGCGGTGGATGGCCAGTTCCTCGAGCTGCCCGGCACCCTCGATCGCGTGCTGGTGCGCCGGGGTGAGTCCGATGTTCTGTTGCTCGATTACGGCCCCGAGAGCTTTTACGCCTCGGTGAGTCGCGTGTTTTACGGGGTGCGCCATGATTGATGAGATTCACGTCGAGAACATCGCGCTCATCCGCGAGGCGGACCTGGCGCCGTGCGCGGGTCTGACGGTCCTTACTGGAGAGACGGGTGCCGGCAAGACGGCGTTGCTATCTGCGCTCAAGTTGCTGATGGGCGAGCGCGCCGATTCCTCGACGGTGCGCGAGGGCAGTGACGGTGCCCTGGTTGAGGGCAGGCTGTTCGCCGGCGCCCACGACGAAGAGGGTTTCGTGGTTGCGCGCCGCCTGGGTGCCGATGGCCGCTCTCGCATCAAAATCGACGGGCGCCTTGCCAGCGTCCGCGAGCTCGCGTCTAACGTGAGCCCGCACATCGACCTGTGCGGGCAGCATGAGCACCAGCGCCTGCTGGATGCGACCTGCCATGTCGAGATGGTCGATGCTTGGGCGGGCGCCGGCGTGCAGGGCGCCTTGGAGACATACCGTGCGGCTCTCAAGCGCGCTCGGGTGGCAGCCGATGAACTCGCGCGCGTTGAGGAGGCGAGCCGCACGCAGGGCAGCCGTTTGGAGGAGGCGCGCTTTTTGCTGGAGCGCATCGGCGAGGTTGATCCGCAGCCCGGCGAGTACGAAGAGCTGCAGGAGCGTTTGCCACGGGCGGAGCATGCCGAGGTCCTGGCGCGCTGCGCCAACGACGCCGCCGAGGCGCTGGCGGGGGAGGGTGGCGCGCTCGATGCGCTGAACACCGCGATTGCCGAGCTGGCGCGGATGGGGGCGGTCGACGTGAAGCTCGCGGCCTTTGCCGATGAGCTGACGGGCGCGGCCATTACCATGGAGGATGCGGCGGCCGATTTGCGTCGCTACCGCGATGAGGTCGATTACGACCCGGCGGAGCTTGCCGCTGCGCAGGAGCGCTTCGCGTCCTTCAAGGGTCTGCTGCGCCAGTGGGGGCCGCGCATGGAGGACGTGTTTGCGCGCCGTGAGGAGGCCGCCGAGCTGCTGAGCCTGGTTGACGATGCGGACGCGCGTGTGCGCCGCGCCCGCGAGGCGCTTGATGCCGCCGAGGATGCGCTTGCTAAGGCCGCCCGCGACCTCACGAAGCGCCGCAACGCGGCCGCCCCGCGCTTCTGCCGCGAGGTCGGCAAGCAGATGGCGCGCCTGGAGATGGGTCGCGCCGAGCTGGTATGGGAGAGCCGCGAGCTGCCGCGCGAGCGCTGGGGCGCGCAGGGGCCTTGCGCGTGCGAGTTGCTCTATCGCAGTGGCGCGGGCTTGACGCCGCGCCCGCTGCGTCGCATCGCGAGCGGCGGCGAGCTGTCGCGCGTGATGCTTGCCACCAAGGTGGTGCTCGGCGAGTCCGACCAGGTCGACACGCTCGTGTTCGACGAGGTCGATGCCGGGGTGGGCGGTGCCACGGCGCGCTCGCTTGCCGCCGTGCTGGCCGACTTGGCGCGCACCCACCAGGTGATCGTGGTCACGCATCTGGCGCAGGTGGCCGTCCAGGGCGCCGTGCACTACGTCGTTAGGCGTGACGATACGGCCGATGTCCCCGAGACGCAGCTGGTGCAGGTTGCCGGCGAGGAGCGCATCGCAGAGATCGCGCGCTTGCTTTCCGGGGATGCCACCGAGGAGTCCCTGGCGCACGCCAGGCAGCTCCTTACCGAATCCGGCCGCCTCTGATTGTCCGCCTTGCGAGAACGCATGGGGCTCAGCGCTCGGTCAGTCCTGGCTCGCGACGAGGTACCCCTGCTCGTGCGGAGTCGTTGCCTGCGCAGCGAATCTCTTCGGAAGTACACGGCTGTCTGCCCCTGACGGGTCGGATTGGGCGTGTGTTTGACGTAGATTCCGCACGAGCAGAAGGCCCCAGTGGGGC
>CAUWJG010000004.1:0-90985 GCA_963559095.1 uncultured Collinsella sp.
GCGGTGAGCTCCGCCTTGCGCTCCTTGGAAATCGTCATGATTTCACCTTTCTTGTAACGGCCGCGGAGATGCGCTCCCCCATGACCTCGATTCGCCCTCAACTGGGAAGCCGCCGGTGGAGCGGGCATCCAAGACGAGGGTACCAACAGACAGCATGGTACCACAAGACCCTACATATCCTTGATATTCCCACATACAACTGGAGCGGCACGCTGCGAACGAACTGAGATGCGCAGCGGTCGCGTCATACCGAATCACTCACATGGCGTTGGGGCATCCGTGCGCGAAGACAGTAGATAATCAGCGACCTCGCGCATGGCGCCATGGCCCGCCGCAGCGTGACAGATCAGCCCGGCCCGCGCACGAACCGCATCGGAGGCGTCTGCCGGGCATGCTACAAGACCCCCAGCGCTTGCTATCGCCTCAATGACCGCCAAATCATCCGCATCGGCACTTCCGAGCACGTAGGCGATTTCGGCAGGCGCGCAGTCGCGCAGCGCACCCTCGCACGTCGAAGCCGTCGCCAAAAAGGGGCAAACGCTACCCAAGACCTCAACGTGCGGGCCAGCGGCATCAAGCAGAGCAAGCGCATGGGAGTCGCGTCGGTCATCAACGCCATCACCCTTGGAGCCAAAAGCGGCCAACACGCTTGGACCATCCACAATGACCACCTTGATTGAATTATGCAGCTGCTCCACGGCGAACTCCTCACGACTGCAATGCGCACGGCGCGCAAACTGCACACTATTATCGCCCCTCGCGCGATCCAATGCAAAACCTCTTGACGGTCGGCCGAGCTGCCCCAGTGAACCAAGAATCGAAGCATCTTGTCCTATAACCCTATAGCCCGATAGCTGGGCGCCTAGGCGGGGCGTTGCACGCCGAGCGCGAAAAGCAAAAAGGTCAGGCACATGACCTAACCTGCGAAAACGATGGTGGGCCCGCCGAGATTCGAACTCGGAACCCAGGGATTATGAGTCCCCTGCGCTAACCGTTGCGCCACGAGCCCCTTTGTCGCACCGCGCCCATGCACAGGTCGCGGACATCCAGCGATACAAAAAAGGGCTCCTTGCGGAGCCCTTTATGCACTCTGGTGGAGACGAGGGGGTTCGAACCCCTGACCTCTTGACTGCCAGTCAAGCGCTCTCCCAACTGAGCTACGCCCCCATAAGGGAAAAGGTTGCAATGGTGGAGACGAGGGGGTTCGAACCCCTGACCTCTTGACTGCCAGTCAAGCGCTCTCCCAACTGAGCTACGCCCCCGTACAACAGCAAAGTACTATACGGGAATCTTCGAGTGCATGCAAGCGCTTTTTTAAAATATTTTGCGCTCACCGGACCGCACCCGAAACACCCTATGCGCGCTGCGAGCGGACCAGGTCGGCGACCTTGGCAACGACCTCTTCGATCGCAACATCCTCACGCTCGCCGGTGGCACGGTCCTTGAGCTCGACGGTGCCGTTCTTGAGACCGCGTTTACCCAAAACGATCTGGTACGGGAAGCCCATAAGATCGTTGTCAGCGAACTTCACGCCGGGGCGGATATCGCGATCGTCCACGATGACCTCGATGCCGGCCTCGCACAGCCCAGCGGTCAGACGGTCGCAAACCCCCGCGCACTCCTCGATCGTCGGGTCGAGCGGCATGATGGACACCTCGTAGGGTGCGATCGAGACGGGCCAGATGATGCCGTGCTCGTCATGATGCTGCTCGACGGAAGCGGCGAGCGTGCGGGACACGCCTACGCCGTAGCAGCCCATGAGGAAGGGCTTCTCCTCGCCGTTCTCATCGGCGAACGTCGCGCCCATGGCGGCAGAGTACTTCGTACCGAGCTGGAAGACCTGGGAGACCTCGATGCCGCGAGCGCCCGAAAGCGGCTTGCCGCAGTGGGGGCAGGGGTCGCCGGCGACGACGGTGATGAGGTCCTCCCACGCGTCGGGCTCGAAATCGCGGCCCGGGCAGGCACCGGTGAAGTGATAGTCGACCTCGTTGGCGCCGCACGCCCACTGCATGGAATCCTTAAGCGTGATATCGCAGACCAGGCGGATGTCCTCGGGAAGGTTAACCGGCCCGATAAAGCCCTTGTGCAGGCCGAACTGCTCCAATTCCTCGTCGGTCATGAGGTGGAAGCCCTCGCCGAAGAGGTGCTCGGCCTTGCAGTCGTTGAGCTCATGGTCGCCGGGGATGATCGCGACGACCGGGTTGCCCTCGACGTCGATGAGGGCGAGTGCCTTGCGCGTGCCGTTCTCGGGGAAGCCGAAGAACTCGGCGACCGCGGCAATGGAGCCGAGGCCGGGCGTGTGGACCTTCTGCAGAGTGCCGTCGCCGGGGCCCTCGGTCACGACGACCTGGGTGGAAGCAGCCTCGTCGTCGGCGGCGTAGCCACAGGCGTCGCAGTAGACGAGGGCGGCCTCGCCGGCGTCCGCAAGGGCCATGAACTCGACGGAGGTGTCGCCGCCAATCTGGCCGGAATCGGCCACAACGGGCAGCGCCTTGAGGCCGCAGCGCTCGCAGATGTTCGCATAGGCCTGCTTCATATCGTCGTAGGTCTCCTGCAGGGATTCCTGCGTGGCGTTGAAGGAGTAGCCATCCTTCATGATGAACTCGCGACCGCGCATGAGGCCGAAGCGGGGGCGCATCTCGTCGCGGAACTTGTCCTGGATCTGATAGAGGTTCACCGGGAGCTGCTTGTAGCTCTTGAGCTCGTTCTTGATGAGGTCGGTGATCGTCTCCTCATGCGTGGGGCCGAGCACGAACTCGCGCTCATGACGGTCGGAGATGCGCATGAGCTCGGGGCCGTAGGCGTTGTAGCGCCCGGAATCGTGCCACACCTGGGCATCGACCATGATGGGCATGAGCAGCTCCTGAGCGCCGGCGGCATCCATCTCGTCGCGCACGATGTCCTCGATCTTGCGCAGGGAACGCCAGGCAAGCGGCAGGTAGCTGTAAAGGCCGGCCGCCTGCTTGCGGATGAGGCCCGCGCGAAGCATCAGGCGATGGCTCGCAAGCTCGGCCTCCGCCGGATCCTCCTTGAGCGTCGGGGCATACAGGTTGGACATCTTCATGGCGCGCGTCTTGGACACAGCAACCTCCTCAGTTCTCACTATTTAAACGTTACAGATAATAGCAGGTTATCTGCACTGTGATCCCAAACCCGTGGCATTATCCCTTCGGGCGTGGTTCCGCTTCGCTTCACAAAACGCCCTACGGAAAAATGCCACGGGTTTGGGACTGGCGCCCCGCAACAACCATGAACGCGCATACGGCGCAGACATATTTCCGCAAGGCGTTTCTGTGAGCCGAAGGCGAACCACGCCTGAAGGAATTATGTCTGTGCCGTAGCGACGGGACGGATTAGAGCTTGTCGATCTCCTCCATGAGGGCATCGACGATCTGATCCTCGGGAACCTTTCGAATGACCTCGCCATGACGGAAAACCATTCCGACGCCGCGACCGCACGCCACGCCCACGTCGGCGTCGCTGGCCTCGCCCGGGCCGTTCACCACGCAGCCCATGACGGCCACGGAAATCGGCTTGGTGCAGGACTTGAGCCTCTCCCCCACTTCCTCGGCAAGCCCGATCAGATCGACCTGTGTACGGCCGCACGTCGGACAGCTGACCAGCTCGGGTCCGCGTCGACGCAGGCCGAGCGCCTGGAGAATGCCCCAGCATACGGGCGGTTCCTCGACGGGATCGGCGGTGAGGCTCACGCGCATGGTGTCACCGATGCCCTCGGCAAGCAACACGCCAAGCCCGACGGAGCTCTTGATCGTGCCTTGCTGGACGGTTCCCGCCTCGGTCACGCCGAGATGCAGCGGGATGTGGGGAAGTTCGCGTGAGAGGGCGCGGTACGTCTCGATCGTCGTGGGGACGCTATGGGCCTTCGCGGACAGGACGATGCGATCGAATCCGCGCTTTTCAAAATGTTCGACGAACTCCAACGATGACGCGACGAGCTTCTCGGGCTGCGTGAGATCGTCGCGCTCGGCGATGTGCTTGTCGAGCGATCCGGCGTTGACGCCGATGCGGATGGCGGCACCTGCCTCCCCCGCCGCGTCGATGACCGCGTCAACGCGATCCCAGTCGCCGATGTTGCCCGGGTTGATGCGGAGCTTTGCGGCACCGGCGTGAACCGCCCCGATGGCGAGACGGTAGTCGAAGTGGATGTCCGCGACGATAGGCACCGGTGCCTCCGCGCATATGCGCGCAAAAGGCCCGAGCGCCGCCCGATCAGGTACCGTCACGCGCACGATGTCGCAACCGGCCTCGACGAGCGCGCGCACCTGAGCAAGCGTGCCCGCAACATCATGCGTGTCCGTACACGTCATCGATTGCACGGCGACGGGCGCACCGCCACCGATCGTCACGCCCCCCACGCGCACTGGCCGCGTACGCGACCGCGCGGGAACCTCAACAGCAACGTGCCGCTCCTGCATAACGCCCCCTAGAAGAACAGGCGCAGGATGTCTGCGCGGAACATATAGATGAACAACAGGCCGAACAAAACGATACCGACCATCGAAATGGCGTTTTGCACGCGCACGGGCACCTGTCGGCGCGTCAACGCCTGGATGCCCTCGATGAGCAACTTGCCGCCGTCCAGCGGCGGGATGGGCAACAAGTTCATGAAGCCCAAGGAGAACGAGATGAGGGCCGCGAGGTTCAGGAACGTGGCGGGGCCGGCCGCAGCCGCCTCAGCCGACATGACCGAAATGCCAACGATGGAGGTGGAGTTATCGAGCACATCCATCGTGTGCTGCGGATTGATGAGCGCGCCGACCGACTGCGCTGTCGCAACGATATTGGCGATGGCGATGTTGCACGACTCGAGCGGGTTTAAACGCACCGTCTGCACCGAAACGCCGATACCCAACATCCCCGTCTCATCAAGCTCGACCCGCTTGCTCATGAATGCGCCATGCTCGGTTGCCCATGCATCGGAATCAGAAGCGGCTGCAAATGACAGATGCTCGTAGGCGTCTGCCTGGTCATGGGGACGCCACAGCTCAAGTGCGACCTCATCACCTGGCTCGGCTCCATCCAACGCGGACAAGATATCCGTCCATGTTGCAACCTCTGCCCCATCAATGCGCAAAATCCGGTCGCCTGCCATAAGACCGGCCGAGGCAGCCGGCGAGTCGGTGGTGATGCCGCCGACCACGTTCACGTCGCGCGGGGCGGACACGCCGAGCACCGAATACACGAGCACCACAAGTAGAAAGCCCGTAACGATATTCACGGCGATACCGGCCACCAGCATGAAGGCGCGCGCCCAGAAGCCGCGGCCGATATAGGTGCGCGAGCGCTCCTGCGCAAAGAAGGCATCCTGGCCAAGCGTCGGGTTCCATACCTCACCCTCGCCCGTAGCGCGCGCCCGCTCAAAGCGCCGACCGTCGTAGATGGTGTTACCCCGCGCGTCACGCGGCATGGCCGCAAACGTGCTCGGATAATAGCGGCCGCCCTCGCGCTCGCCCTTATCGGCGTCGTAGCGCGGCGCCAGCGACCCCCAACCCATGAGCAGGGCGCACGCCTCAAGTGCTTCCTCCTGGGTGATCGAGAGGTCAACGGCGATCTGTTCCACACTCGCCACGCCGTGCTCGTGCACATAGGTCAGCACCTGCGGGGCGCAGTCCACCTCAGTGGGATCCATACCGCAGATCTCGGCATAACCTCCCAGCAGGATGGGTGTGATGCCGAACTTCGTGCCGATGCGGCGCGACGCCCAATGCAGGTTGAAACGGCACGGCATGCCGAGGAAAAACTCGGTCACCCGGACCCCGCAGGCGCGTGCGGCCAAAAAGTGACCGCCCTCGTGCACGAACACGAGGGCCGAAAGCAGAAGAAATCCCCAGAACAACGGGGCTATAAATCCAAGAAGCGCGTCCACGCGGCTCCAATCGGTCGTAACGGTCTACAGGGCGCGGGCTTGTCGGCGATCAGCGCGCCAGACGCGCGATCTGCTCGCGAGCGCAGGCGCGCGCACGCGCGTCGACCTCGGTGAGTTGGCCGATCGACTGCACATCCTCACGCACATGGGCATCCATGCAGCGCTCCACCACCCGGGCGATGTCCATGAAACCACAGCGATCATCCAAAAACGCCGCGACCGCGACCTCATTGGCCGCGTTGAGCACGCACGGCATGGTACCGCCCTCGACACCGGCGCGCTCGGCCAGCGCAAGGCACCTGAACGCATCCGGATCCGGCGCGGCAAACGACAGGCTGCCCAACGTGCGGAAGTCCAGGCGCTCGGCGGGCGTCTCCCAGCGCTCGGGATAGGACAGCGCGTACTGAATGGGAATGCGCATGTCCGAGGCGCCCAGGTGCGCGATCACGGAGCCGTCGATAAACTCGACCATGGAGTGAATCCGTGATTCGCGCTGGATGAGCACGTTGATACGCTCAAGCTCCATGCCGAATAGATGCATCGCCTCGATGCGCTCGAGGCCCTTGTTCATGAGGGTGGCCGAGTCGATCGTGATCTTGGCGCCCATGCGCCAGGTGGGATGTGCCAAAGCGCCAGCTACGCCCACGCCTTCCAGCTCACCGGCGCTGCGCCCGAAGAACGGCCCGCCCGAGCACGTGAGCCAGATGCAGTGGGCCTCACGGGCATCGGAGCCCTGCAGGCACTGGAAGATGGCGGCGTGCTCGGAATCGACAGGCAGCAGCTGGCCGGGAGCAGCCATAGGCATGAGCAAATCGCCGCCCACGACGAGCGATTCCTTGTTGGCCAACGCCAAACGTTTGCCGCTCGACAGCACCGCATGGCTCGCCTCAAGCCCCGCTGCACCCACGATCGCCACGAGCACCACATCCGCCTCGGGCAGACGCGCCAGCTCGACGGCCGCCTGCGCGCCCGTTTGCACGCAGCAGCCGCTTGGAAGCTCCGAAAGCACCGGGTCGGCGGCGTGCGCGGCATCAGTCACGGCCACGTGCGCCACGTTGAACTCGCGTGCCGCGGCCACCAACTCAGACGTTCGGCTGTGCGCCGAGAGGCCCACGACACGCAGGCGGTCGGCATGCTGACGGCACACGTCGAGCGCCTGCGTACCGACCGAGCCCGTGCAGCCCAAAATAACCACGTTCATACGGGGCGCCTCGGCCGTTGCGGACCGCAACACCCCGGGGGCCATCGCAGCTGCCATTAGAGCACACCGCCAATCGCAAGCATGAGATGCGCCGTGATGCAGGCGAAGATGAGAGAGTCACTGCGGTCGAGCATGCCGCCGTGGCCCGGGATCAGATTGCCGGAGTCCTTCACGCCCACGCCGCGCTTGATACGGCTTTCCACGAGGTCGCCGAACACGCCCAGGACGTTCACCACCACAGCTGCCAGCAGCGTGAAGCCGAGGTTCATGTGGTACAAACCGGTCGACCAGAGCAGCATCCAAATCAGGATGGAGCCCACCAAGCCGCCGACGAAGCCCTCCCATGACTTGTTCGGCGAGATTTTGGGCACCATCTTGTGCTTGCCAAAGCGCTTTCCCACCAGATAGGCGAACGAATCGCTCACCCACACCGAGGCGCACACGCCGATGGAAAGCAGCGCGCCGGGCAGACCACCCATGGAGGCGCGCGTGAGCACCACTGCCGAGAGCATGAAGCCGGTGTAGAGGGCGCCAAAGGCGGTCACGCTCACATCGGCCACCCGCGTGCGCGGAGACAGAAGATACCACAGGCCCAGGCTCAGCACGAGCGCAAAGATGAGCACCGTCAGCCAAAACGGATCGGCAAAGGCGAGAAACGGAAAGAGCACCGCCGCCAAGATACCCAACGGCTCATTGGGAACCTTGCCGTCCAGACGCACCATGCGGTAGAACTCGAAGCAGCACAGGCCGCTCACCACCGAGATGAACAGGGCCGTAGGCACCGCGCCCAGCAGCAGACACGCGATGAAGATGACCGCATAGCCGGCACCAAACACACAACGGGTCACAAATCCGCGCAGGCCCTCGTTGCTCGAGGCTTGCTCGTTGCCGAACACCGCGTCATCACGCGCGGGAACGGCATCCTTATGATCGTGGGCTGTCAAAACGAAGCACTCCTTTAGGATGGGCGGACTCAGTTGGCGGACAAGCCGCCGAAACGGCGATCGCGTCCCTGGAACGCCGCGATGGCACGCACCAGGCCCCAACGGTCGAAGTCCGGCCAATAGGTGTCAGTGATGTAGAACTCGGCATAGGCAACCTGCCATAGCAGGTAATTCGACACGCGCATCTCGCCCGAGGTGCGGATCACCAGCTCGGGATCGGGCAGCTCGGCGGTATAGAGCCGAGTGGAAAGCGCCGCCTCGTCGATATCCTCAGGCCGCAGACGGCCCGAGGCGACGTCCTGCGCCAGCAGGCGGGCCGCTCGCGTCAGCTCAGCGCGGGCCCCATAGTTCACCGCGAGGGCGAGCACCATGCCGGTGTGCTCGCGGCACTCGGCCAAGCCGTACTCGAACACGTCGCGCGTTTTCTTCGGCAGCGCGGAGATGTCACCCAAAAACACGACACGCACGTTCTCGCGCTTAAGCAGCGGCAGCTCGTCGATGAAGGTCTTGGCGAACAGGTGCATGAGCACGTTCACCTCGTGCTGCGGGCGATTCCAGTTCTCCGTGGAGAACGCGTAGGCGGACAGCACGTCCACGCCCATGCGCACGCATGCGGTGATGATCTCGCGCAGCGCCACGATGCCCTGCTTGTGACCCTCGGTGCGCGACAGGCCGCGCGCCGTCGCCCATCGGCCATTGCCATCCATAATGCATGAGACATGGCGCGGGATTCGCGCCATGTCGATGTCATCGATGCAAATGTCCGCCGGGTGCTCAGCGAAATACTCGTTGAACTTATCAGCGTCGTAGTGCATTTAGATCTCCATGACCTCTGCCTCTTTGGCCTTGAGCAACTCGTCGATCTTGGCGATGTAGGTGTCGGTGTGCTTCTGCACCTTGGCCTGCTCGCGACGGACGTCATCCTCGGTCAGTTCCTCGTCGCGATCGAGTTTGTTGTTGGCATCGCGACGGATGTTGCGAATGGCGACGCGCGCCTGCTCGGCCACATCACGGCACTCTTTGGCGAGCTCGCGGCGGCGCTCCTCGGTCGGGGCCGGGAACGGCAGGCGCACCAGCGTACCGTCGGAGCTGGGGGTGACACCCAGATCAGACGCATTCACCGCGTGCACGATGGCGTTGAGCAGGGACTTGTCCCAAGGCTCGATGGTGAGCATGTGGGCCTCGGGGGCCTTTACGGCGGCAACCTGCGTGATGGGGGTCGCCACGCCGTAATAATCGACCGTGATGTCGGCCAGGATGTTGGCGTTGGCACGGCCGGTGCGGATCTTGGAGAAATTGTGCTTCAAGTTCTCAACGGTCTTATCCATGTGCATGGTGATGTCGGACATGTCTTACTCCTCCTGCATGACGACAGTGCCCACCGACTCGCCGGCGAGCGCGCGCTTGATATTGTCCTGGCCCTCAATGTTGAGGACGATGATGGGCATGTGGTTGTCCTGGCACAGCGCCGTGGCCGTGGTATCCATGACCTGCAGCCCGCGAACAAGGACCTCATGGTAGCTGATCTGCTCAAAACGCGTGGCATCCTCGTTGCGCACCGGGTCCTTGTCGTAGACGCCGTCGACCTTCGTGGCCTTGAGCAGGCAATCGGCGCCGATCTCGCACGCGCGCAGGGCGGCAGCGGTATCGGTGGTGAAATAGGGGTTGCCCGAGCCGGCAGCGAAGATGACGATGTCACCCTTCTCCAGATGGCGCATGGCGCGGCGACGGATGTAGGGTTCGCAGACCTCGTTCATCTGGATGGCGCTCATCACGCGGCAGGAGCAGCCCTCGCGCTCAAAGGCATCCTGCAGCGCCAGCGCGTTCATGATGGTGGCGAGCATGCCCATGTAGTCAGCCTGCGCACGATCCATACCCTTGGCCGAACCGGCCAAGCCGCGGAAAATGTTGCCACCGCCGACCACGATGCCAACCTCTATGCCATCGGCATGCAGTTGCTTGATCTGCTTGGCCAAACGATCGACGACCGCTGGATCGATGCCGTAACCGGTATCACCCATGAGCGCCTCGCCAGACAACTTGAGCAACACGCGCTTATACAGATACTCGGACAAGGAAATCCCCCTTCATACGCGATTTCACCTATTTTATCAGGGTTATCGATGACACACATGAAAAAGCAGGCCGTGAGCCGAAACCCACAGCCTGCTCTCAAACATCGGAGTCGATGCGTTAGTTCTCGCCGCGCATGAGACGGTCGAAGCCGACGACCTTGATGGTGTCACCGCAGGCCTTGGAGGTCTGCTCGGCATAGGCGGAGACGGTCATGCTGGAATCCTTGACGAACTCCTGCTCAACCAAAACGAACTGCTTGAAGTACTTCTCCAGGCGGCCGGTGGCCATCTTCTCCTGGATGGCCTCGGGCTTGCCGGACTCAGCGGCCTGCTCCTTGTAGATGGCCATCTCGTGCTCCACGACCTCGGCCGGCACGTCCTCGCGGACGGCGCAGATGGGCGCGGTCGCGGCGATCTGCATGGCCACGTCGTGGGCGAAGGTCTTGAAGGCCTCGTTCTGGGCGGTCTCGGGCTTCTCGAAGGAGAACTCGGCCAGAACGCCGATCTTGCCACCCATGTGCAGGTAGGTGGACACGGCGCCGGACTCGACCTTGCGGGACACGAGGCGGGCGACCTTCATGTTCTCGCCGATGACGTGGATCATCTCGGTGAGGGCGGCCTCGGTGGTCTCGTCCTCGACGTTGCCGGCCATGAGGGCATCGACGTCCGCATAGCCGTTCTCGGTCACGGACTGGGCCAGCTTGCAGGCAAAGCCGGTGAACTTGGGGTTGGAAGCCACGAAGTCGGTCTCGCAGGACACCTCGACCAGCGCGCCGGCGGTGCCGTCCTCGGACACGAACGCGCCGATGGCGCCCTCGTTGGTGGCGCGGCCGGCCTTCTTTGCGGCGGCGGCGAGACCGTTCTTGCGGAGGATGTCAACGGCGGCGTCCATGTCGCCATCGGCCTCGACGAGGGCCTTCTTGCACTCCATCATCGGGGAGTCGGTCATCTCGCGGAGCTGCTTGACCATAGCGGCGGTGATCTGAGCCATGTTCATTCCTTTCGAAGGAGGATAACCAATGGGGTCGAAGGGGATGCTACTCGGCAGTGGCCTCGGTGGCAGGAGCCTCGGCGGCCATCTCGGCCTCGGAGATCTGCTCCTTGCCGGAACCGGCGAGGCAGGCATCGGCGAAGAGCTCGCTCATGAGCTGGATCGCGGAGATGGCGTCGTCGTTGCAGGGGATGCCGTAATCGACCACGTCGGGGTCGGAGTTGGTGTCGATGAGGGCGACCACGGGGATGCCGAGGCGCTTGGCCTCCTTGATGGCGTTCTCCTCGCGCTTGGTGTCGATGACGAAGAGGGCGGCAGGGGTGCTCTTGAGCTCACGGGCGCCACCGAGGTTGGCCTGCAGCTTGGCGAGCTCCTTGCCCAGGACGGCCTGCTCCTTCTTGCCGCGCAGGGCCATGGAGCCGTCGGCGACCATGCCCTCGAGCTCCTCGAGGCGGTTGATGCGGGAGCGGATGGTCACGAAGTTGGTGAGCATGCCGCCGAGCCAGCGCTGGTTGATGTAGGGCATGTTGGCACGCTCGGCAGCGGTCTTCACGGCCTCCTGAGCCTGCTTCTTGGTGCCGACGAACAGGACCTTGCCGCCCTTGGCAGCGGTCTCCTTGAGGAAGGTGTACGCCTTGTCGGCCTCGACGATGGTCTGCTTGAGGTCGAGGATGTAGATGTTGTTGCGCTCGCCGAAGATGAACGGCTTCATCTTGGGGTTCCAGCGGCGGGTCTGGTGGCCGAAGTGGCAGCCAGCCTCGAGCAGGGTGCGGATGTTGATCTTGGTAGCCATGTGTGTACCTCCCGGTTTGCCTCCGCGCGGTGTCATCCTCGCCGACCACCCGACCCTGTGCTACCTGGGGGCGGGCACCGCGGGCGACGAGTAGCCGCACGTGCGTGGTTCGATGTTGCGTTTTCGCAACTCGATGAATAATAGCAGGTCGTCGGGTTTATGCCAAGGCTTCACAAAGTCACCGTGACAAGAGGCGCCACGGCGCTCCTGCACCGCGACGCCCCGCACACGCAAACGGCCCACGCGCCCCTTGCGGGAACGCGCGGGCCGGCCAGCCATTCCGTGTGTGAGCGGTGCGCCAGATCAGGCTACGTGGCGCTACTCCTCAGCGGGTGCGTCCTGGTCCTCGGCAGGTGCGTCCTGATCCTTGGCGGACTCATCCTGCCCTTCGGCGGACTTATCCTGATCCTCGGCGGGCGCCGGTGCCGCGCTCGAGTCGAGCAGATAGCGCAGGTCGCTGGCGACAAACACATCGGTCCAATCATGCCATGCCTTGTAGACGGTCTCGGTAGCAATGGAAACATCCATGGTGGGGATATCGCCCACGCCAGCCTTGCTCGTCTCTTCGCCATCCTCGCACGTCAACGTTACCTGGTTAGTGGGATCGTTGAGCTCAATCGTGAAGTCCTCGGCGCCAAATTCATGGACCACATGCCCGGTGGCGGTGCCGGACAAATCAACGTTGGAATATGTGCTGAGCGAATCGTACGCCTCGGGAACGAAGCTCATGGCGTACTGCGCACTGACGGCGCCGTCGTCGCCCAGCTCACCCAGGACAATCGATCCGGTCAGTGAACCCGAGGGATCCATGTCGTCCTTGGATATATTGGCCGAGAACGTCTTATCGGCAATCTTCCAGGCCGTCTCCTGCTTGGAAATCTCGACATCGCCTTCGCGCTCCCAACCGTCCTCCTGGTCGAACGTGAACTTCTGCGTGCCGGTGGCAACGTCGTCGGCAAACCAGAACGACTGGGTCGCCGTCTGCGTCGCCACGGAAGTGTATGCGCCGTCCTTCTCGTCAAAAGTCGAGGAGAAGTCCGAGATCTTGGCCTCTCCGGAGCCATCGTCGAAGGAGAACTTGCTCACGCCGGCAAGCGGCTTGGTTTCCACCGGATCAAACGAAGGCTCTCCAGCAAAGGACGGCCCGCTTTCCTTATCGCCAATGTAGTACCCCGCACAGCCCGTGAACGTGGACTCGAAGTTCCCGTTGGAAATCGTGCCGCTGAACGCGATGCTGGCGAAATCAGCCACACCCGCCGCGTTCTTGACCTTTTCCACGCTATCGATCTCCAGATCGCTGATCTTGTAGGATGCCTCTTTGGTGTACTGCTGCGACACGAAGCCGTCCTCGATAAACGGCATGATGTCCTTCTTGACCTGATCGACGCTCACGACCTCCCCGCCGCCGCCAAACACCGACATCGCGACCACGACGACGATCGCGACCACAGCCACGGCGGCGCCGATGACAAGCGGCGTGCGCTTGCCGGCAACACCTTTCAGGCCCTTGAGCGCCGATGCCGCCGCCTTGGACGCATCGGCGGCCGCGTTCGAGGCGGCGGCATCCGTCGCGGCCTCGGGGGCGGCTTGGTCGAGCTCGGCGCCGCAGGCGGGGCACTTCTCGAGCCCATCCTCGCACGACGCGCCGCACTTCTTGCAAAACATATGCATCTCCTCTCGTATCGGAACGCCAGGCCGCGTGCCTGGAACCCCGACAGGCAACGGTTCCGCTTTCGCGCGGAGCTACATCGCCATACCCACGACCGAGCTGGTGCAGCTCGCCACGCCCATCAAGATGATGACGTCGATAAACGAGATGACGAGACCGGCGATGGCCAGCCCCTTGCGGGGCTTGAGCACGCCGACAAACGAGAGAATCGCGCCGAGCAACCACACCAGCCAGCCGACCACGGGAATCCAGCTCGTGAAAAAGCCGATGAGCGCCAACACGAAGCCCGCGGTGCCAAGCCCGTTGCCGGCGGCCGGCGCATTATTGACCGTGACGTGCGTCACGGTGCTGGACGACTCCTTTCCCGTGCCGCCCAGCGCCGCGCCGCAGCCCGCGCAAACCGTATCTGTATCCTTGTTTTCCTTGCCGCATGCTGTACAGTACATCGCCGCTCCTTCCACGCAAATCTTCACGATGCATGCGCATCATAGAGCGAACCCCCCCCCTGTCAACTTTTTGCGCCGCAGAAGGCACATTGCAGGAAAGCGGAAACGGAGCTGCAATACCGGGCATACGGAACGCATGGCGCGCCGCAGCAGGACAGCGCCCGGCAACAAAACGATGCGCGGCGGCTATCCGCGCGGGTGCGCCTCGTGGACGGCGGCCTTGAGGCGCTCGGGCGTGAGGTGTGTATAGAGCTGTGTGGTAGACAGGCTCGCGTGGCCGAGCAGCTCCTGGACGGAGCGCAAATCGGCACCGCCCGCAAGCAGGTCGGTGGCAAAGGTGTGCCGCATCACGTGCGGCGTGATGTCGGACGGTATGCCTGCCCGGCGCTTGAGCACGTTGAAACGGTAGCGCAGGGCCGCCGCGTCCATCGCGCGTCCCCGCGCCGAGACGAGCAGGGCCTCTCCAGCATCGGCGCACCCGCGCGCCGCCAGCTCAGGCCGCGCCTCATCGACATAGCGAGCCACGCGCTCAACCGCGCGGGGATACAGCGGCACGATCCGCTCCTTGGACCCCTTGCCAAACAGGCGGACCTCGCGCTCACGCAAATGTACGTCGGCCACTAGCAGCCCCGCCAGCTCCGCGATGCGCGCGCCGCTTGCGATGAACAGCTCCAGCATGGCGGCATCGCGCAGGCCATCGGCCGTGTTCACGTCCGGCGCGGACATCAAGCGGCGAAGCTGGTCGTCGGTGAGCGTATGGGGCAGCGGACGGTCGAGTTTGGGCGCCAGCAGCGCGGAGGCGGGGTCGGTGTCGACCGCGCCGGTCAGCAACAGCCACCGAAACAGCGCGCGAACCGCCGAGAGATGCGCGGCCACCGTGCGGGGCGCGTAGCGTGCCTGTCGCATGTGGGCCAAATAGGACCGCAGCTCGCGCACGCTCGGATGCAGCCCGTCCACGCCCTCCCGCTCGCACCAGCGCGCATAGGCTTCCAGATGCTGCATATAGGCGCGCACCGTTTCGGGCGAATAGCCCTCCACGCGGGCGATATGCGCCGTGAAGTCGTCAATCGCCCCGTACAGCGCGGCCGCGCACGCCTCGGTCATCGGCCGCGCTGCCCAAACAGGTCGGTGCGCTCCACCAGATAGGCATCCAAATCGCGCAGGGCGCGGTCGGCATAGGCGGCATAGCGGTCGCGCTTGCTGCGGCGACGCCCGTCCTCAAGCGGCGGCACCACGCCGAAGTTCACGTGCATGGGCTGGTAATCGACGGTCGCGGGATCGGTCGCGTAGGCAACGAGCGAACCCAGCGCGCCAGTGCGCGGCAGATGCACGTGCGGGGCGCCCGTCGCGTCGGCCACCGTGTTGAGCGCGGCCAGCAGGCCCGAGGCGATCGCCTCGGTGTAGCCTTCGGTACCCGTGATCTGCCCGGCCAGGCGCACGCGCGTCCTCGGCACGGCGAAGCTGTCGTCCAGCACGTGCGGCGCATCCACGAAGGTATTGCGATGCATCACGCCATAACGGAAGAACTCGGCATGCTCCAAGCCGGGAATCATGCGGAACACGCGCTTTTGCTCCCCGAACGTCAAATTCGTCTGGAAGCCCACCAAGTTGTAGGCCGTGCCCGCGGCGTTCTCGGCGCGGAGCTGCACCGCCGCCCACGGGCGCCTGCCCGTGCGGGGGTCGGTCAGCCCCACCGGCTTCATGGCGCCGAAGCGGATCGCGTCGCGACCGGTGCGCGCCACCTCCTCGGCCGGTTGGCATGCCTGGAACAGCTCACGGCGCTCGAAATCCTTGAGGACCACACGCTTGGCGCCGAGCAGCGCATCGATGAAGCGCTCGTACTCCTCGCGCGTGAACGGCGCGTTGAGATAATCCCCGCCGCCCTCCTCGCCATAGCGGGACTGGGAGAACACCACCGAGCGGTCGATGGTCGCAGCGTCCACAATGGGCGCCGCCGCGTCGAAAAACGACAGCGAGGAGCCTCCCACCAGCGCGAGCACGCGCTCGCTCAACGCCTTGGAGCACAGGGGGCCTGCCGCGATCACGCATGGGCCCTCCGGGATGTCGCGCACCTCGCCGCGCACGACCTCGATGAGATCGCGCGAGGCAACCTCGGCCTCAACCAATGCGGAGAACCGCTCGCGCTCGACCGCCAGCGCGCCACCGGCCGGCACCGCTGAGCGCTCGGCGCACGAAAGCAATACCGAGCCCATGCGGCGCAATTCCTCTTTGAGCAGGCCGGCCGCCGAGTCGCGGCGCGTCGATTTCAACGAGTTCGAGCACACAAGCTCGGCAAGGGAGCCGGTGTGGTGCGCCGGCGAGCCGACCTCCGGGCGCATCTCGCAGAGCCGCACCGGAATGCCGCGATCGGCCAGCTGGCAGGCGCACTCACACCCCGCCAAACCGCCACCGACCACCGTCACCATATCGAACGCCATCGCCGTCTCCCCTTTCGCGTCACATTGCACGCCCACCATTCTGCCCTAAGCCGCCGCGCTCGTGAAGGGCGCGCCGCGTCGGCGAAAACCTTCCATCCACGAGGCGCTCGACCTCGCCGCGCATCTCCAGCGCCGACAGCATGCGCATGCAGGCGATCGCATCCAGCCCCAGTGCCTCGGCGATCTCCGCATCGCGCATGGGGTTGGCCGTGAGCATCTCGATCAGGCGCCGCTCGCGCGCGTTTTCCGCACTCGCATCCGCACCCGCCATCAAGGCAGGCGTACGGCAGTAGCGCAAGGTGCCGTAAATGCGCGAAATGGCCACCTCGAGCGCCTCGATGTCGGCGATGCAGCAAGCGCCCATGCCGATCAGGTAGTTCGACCCGCGCGACTCCGGCGAGAGGATGGATCCAGGTGCCACCAGCACCTCGTGGTTGAGCTCCATGGCGGCCTCAGCCGTACTGAACGTACCCGAGGGCATGCCCGCCTCGGACACGAACAGGGCCTCGGCCAGGGCGGCGATCACCCGATTGCGCTTGGGAAACGCCCAGCGCATCGGCTGAGTGCCCCACGGCTCGATCGAGACGACCGCCCCGCCCGTAGCCAACGCCCGTTCGATGAGCGGTGCGGACGTCGATGGATACACCACGTCCGCACCGGTTCCCAACACCACGACATGCCGCCCGCCGGCCTCAAGTGCGGCGAGGCCCGCAGCCTGGTCGCAGCCGCGCGCGCCGCCCGACACCACCACGAGCCCCGATTCTGCTGCCACGCGTGCGGCCATCTCGACAAGCGCCAAGCCGTAGGGCGTCGCCCGCCGCGACCCGATGATCGCGAGTGCCGGAGCTCCGAGCACGCCGGGGTCGCCGCGCACGTACAGGCGCTTCGGCGGCGAGGCGAGGCGCGCGACGCACGCCGGATACCCCACCTCGCCCAGACACAGCTCGCACCGTCGCTCACATGCGTCCATCGCCCCTCCTCCCCTGCAGCATCGACGCCTCCAGCAAATGGCCGGGCTCGACGCAGGCGCTCTCGGCCATATCGGCCACCGTCCGCGCAATGCGGCACAAGCGCTTCAGGCCGCGCCCCGTCAAAAAGGCGCGGTGCGCCAGCCCGATGAGCGTCTCGCGCGCCTCGTCATCAAGCGCGTACACCTCCGTCATGGACTCAAGCGAACCCAACGCCGCATGCGAGCCGCTCGTGACCTTGTGCTCGCGCCATGCGCGAAACGCACGGCCGCGCTCGACCTCCGCGCGCATCTCAGCCGTGCTCAGGCCTTCCGCGCCACGCACGATCACCTCAGGGTCGGGCCGGGCCACATTCAAGATCAAGTCGATGCGATCGGCCAGCGGGCCGGCGAGTTTCGCGCGATAGCGCTCGACCATCGCGTCGGAGCAGCGACACGCGACCTCGCGATCCCCCAGGTAGCCGCAGGGACACGGATTGCTCGCCGCCAGCAGCTGGAAACGCGAGGGAAACCGATAGGCCCCGTCGGCGCGCACGATCCGCACGAACCCGTCCTCGATCGGCTGGCGCAGCATCTGCAGCGTCTGGGCCGAGAACTCCGCCAGCTCGTCCAAAAAGAGCACGCCCCCGTGCGCTAAACTGATCTCGCCTGGCCGCACCGGCCTGCCGCCACCCACGAGCCCCGCTGAGGACACACTGTGATGCGGGCTGCGAAAGGGCCGCTCGCCGCGCAACAGAGCCTCGGTGGGCTCATCGGCCACCGAATGAATGCAGAGCGCCTCCTGCAGCTCCTGCTCTTCAATGGACGGCAAAATCGAAGTCATGCGCCGCGCGAGCATCGTCTTGCCCGCGCCGGGAGAACCGATCATGAGCATCCCTAAGCCACCCGTCGCCGCCACGGCGATGCCGCGCTTGGCCACTTCCTGCCCCAACACGTCGCTGTAGTCCAGTGCGCCGGAGCGCTCCGCGCCGCGCGCAAGCGGCGCGGGAAACCCGCGCAGGGCGTCATCGACCCCAGCTCGAAGAGTCCCCAAATCGGGCAGATAGCCCTGGCGCACATCCGCAATCGCCACATGGCTCGGCATCAGGCCGCCCACAAACGACAGCCCCGCATCGCGCGCAAGCAGCTGATAGGCAACCTCGCCCCGGACACCACCCACAGAGCCGTCCAGACCGAGCTCCCCCACAAATAGGCACCCGTCCAAGCCAGCCATGGGAATCTGGCCAGAAAGCGCCAGGACCGCCACGGCAATCGGCAAGTCGAGGCCCGACCCGGTCTTGCGGATATCCCCGGGAGCCAAGTTCACCGTGAATGAACTGCGTGGAATCTCGAACCCGGTTGCCCGCAGCGCGCAGCGAATCCTGCTGCGCGCCTCGAGCACCGCAGCATCGGCCATCCCCACGATCGAGATGCCCGGGATGCCGCCGGAGGCCGAGACCTCAACGGTCACCGGAAACGCCTCGACGCCGCGAATGCACGCGCCGTGGACAGCATAGGTCACCGGCGCGGCCACCCGCGCGCTCATTGCCCCGCATCCCAGTCGAAGGCGCCGAAAAGGTGCTCGACCGCCGCCTCATGACCTGGTGCGAGCGTCACCGCAATCACGTCGAAGCGAAGTGCCGGTATAGGAAAATGAGCCATGGCAAAGCAGCTCGCAATCCGACGATACCTGCGGCGCTTCCGCTCATCGACCGCCTCCTCAGGAAATGGCGCATCGGCGATATGGCGCGTCCTCCGCGTCTTGACCTCCACAAGCACGACTTCCTCGGCATCCATATCGAACGCGATGATATCCGCCTCGCCCTCGGCGCAGCGGTAGTTGCGCTCCACGATCTCGTAGCCCCGCTCGCGAAGGTAGCACACGGCGATCTCCTCGCCCATATCGCCCAATTCACGCGGCGTGAGATTGTCGATGAGGCTTTCCTGCAGCGGGCAATCGGGACATCGCGCCACCTGCCCACCGCGCTCGCGCGCCTTTTCACGCCGCCGTTCACGCTCGCGCTGTCGTTTGGAACTCATACGAAAACTCCTTTCCTCGAAAACGTGGAAAGGAGTATCGCAGGCGCATCTTGTCTAAAATCCCGATGATGTTACCTGATGCCTTACCGCATGCAAAACGGCATCCAAGCGTCTTCCAAACGGCGCAGGCACCGCGCGGGTGCCGCGCGCCCCCGCAATCGCTCGGCGCTTAAAACAGGCTCGCCGTCTCCAGGAAATTGCCACAAAAACTCACGCGGTGGATGGGCGACAGGCCCCGCTCCTTGATGGCCTGGATGTGTTCGGGAGAGGCGTAGCCCTTGGATTGCGCCAGATGGTAGCCGGGGTACTCGAGGTCGTATTCGCGCATCATCTCATCGCGCGTGACCTTGGCCACAATCGAGGCGGCCGCGATGCACGCCACCGTGGCATCGCCCTTCACCACGTCGCGCTCATGCTCCACCGCACCGAGCGGGTTGCCGTCCATGAGCACGCAATCGGGCACGAGCCCGGTATCGGCCACGGCGCCCGCCACGGCCTCGCGCAAGGCGCGGGCCATGCCGATCTCATCGATGCACTCGGCCGGAATGTGGCACATGCCCACCGCCCTGGCGACCTCGGCGATACGCACCGCCAACAGCTCACGCTTGGCGGGCGTCAGCTGCTTGGAATCGTTCAGGCCCCAAATGAGCGGCTCGGCGGGCAGGCACACAGCGCACACGGTGAGCGGCCCGGCAACCGAGCCCCGCCCGACCTCGTCCACGCCGACCACGACGCCCCCACCGCCGAGCTCGGACATCGTGGCGTACATTGCCTCCACGCGCGAGCGCTCGGCCAACTCCCGCTCGCGCCGACGCAGGGCGCGCTCACACGCCTTCTGCACCTGCGCGCGCGGGTCATCCGCATAGCGCGCCACCAGCGCGACGATCTCATCGCACGAAGCCGCTGCGAGCTCGGCCGCCACCTGAGCCGCCGAGGCGGAACTCGTCATATTCGCCATGAGGCCCCCAAATCGTTACGAAAACGGGCCGCCCCGCAGTGGGACGGCCCGTATACAACACGGATCGTGTAGGTGAGCCGCGCTTAGCGCTTCTCGGGGATGCGGGCGGCCTTGCCCACCTTGTCGCGCAGGTAGTAGAGCTTGGCGCGGCGGACCTTACCGTGACGCACGACCTCGAGCTTGGCGATCTTCGGGGAGTGAACCGGGAAGGTGCGCTCCACGCCAATGCTGTAGGAAATCTTGCGGACGGTGAACGTCTCGCGAGAACCGGCGCCCTGCAGACGGATGACGTCGCCCTCGAACACCTGGATGCGCTCGCGGTCACCCTCCTTGATGCGGTAGTGCACCTTGACGTGATCGCCAACCAAGATGCGGGGCATGTCCTCGCGGATCTGCTGACGCTCGATAGCGCGGATGTAATCCATGTCAGATTCCTTACTCTTCCAGAGGTGCCGCACGCGTACGCCGGCACATAGGTTGAACAAACGTTGCAATTATACACAAGGGCACGCAGGGGGCACAGCAAAATCTCAAGCTCTCCACGAAGCGCGCGGCAAGCGGTCGTGCACCTTGCGCACCTCCCTGCGCACCCGTGCACTCACACGCACGGCCCTACTTGATCCGCAGGTAAATTTGGCGCGCGCCCGACACGCCGGCAGGCTCATCGAACTCGTAGACCCCGAGCGACTTCAAGAACGGACGCAGGCGGCTGTAACCGTAGTTGCGCACGTCGAAGTCGGGCAGGCGGCGGCCCAGCTGGTCGCCGAGCTGCGCCAGCGAAAGCCAGCCGTCCTCATCGGAAAACGCGTCGATGATGGCGGCGATCGTCAGGCGGATCGTCTTGAGGTGCCGGCGGCGGTCGCTGCGCGACATCTCACCGAAGGCGACCTCGTCATCCGAGGTATCCGCGCCATCTGAGTCATCCGTATCATCCACATCGATTGCAGCGCCATCGGACACCGCGGGCGCCACCGCGCCGCGGTCGCCCGGACGGCGGCGCGGCGCGGTGGCGCATCCGGAAGCCTTGCCATCGGCCTGCTCTCCGGCCGCCTCCTCTCTGGAGGTATCGGCGGTATCGGCAGCCTCGTCCGAGCCGGCCGCAGAGACATCCGACTCACCGGCGCCCCCACGGCGGCGCTGCTTGCGCTTCCGGCGGCTCCGAGCCTGGTCCACGCCGTCCTCGGGGTCGTCATCATCGGCCTGTGCGGCCTCGGCCTGCTTGCTCGCGGCCAACAGCAAATCGAGGTACTTGAACTGGTTGCACGCCGAGATGAACGGCTTGGGCGTCTTTTGCTCACCCATGCCGATGACCTGCATACCGCTCTCGCGCAGGCGCGCCACGAGCCGCGTGAAGTCGGAGTCCGAGCTCACGATGGCAAAGCCGTCCACGGTGCCCGAGTACAGGATGTCCATGGCGTCGATGATCATCGCCGAATCGGTGGCGTTCTTACCATAGGTGTAGCTGTACTGCTGCATCGGGATGATCGAATGGTCGAGCAGGCAACTTTTCCAGCTCGCCAGCCGAGGACTCGTCCAATCGCCGTAAATGCGCTTGTAAGTGGCCGTGCCGGCATTTGCCACCTCGTCGAGGATGATCTTGATATATTTCTCGCTCACATTATCCGCGTCGATCAGGATGGCGAAGCGAAGATCGGAGGCGTATCCGCTATCCATGGGTTCCTTTCGGTATGGGTTCACTTCCATCATGGTACCCACAAATGCGCACGAGCGGCCCTCGGCTCCAGATAACGCAGTACAAGAAGTGACCTACTCATCCAGACTAAATACAAATCTCCTGGTAACGGGGCGAAACGTCATGTTCAAATGAAACGAGTCGTCGAGCACCTCGCCTTGAACGCTGCCCGCCGAATCCGTGAAGTATGGCGCGTACTCCCCGCGGGTGAAGGGAAATGTCCGCGTGACCTCTCGCCCCTTGGAAGCTTTGAAAACACTGCCCATGGGCTCCGCCTTGTCAAATAGGGCCGAGTCGTAGCGATACTCGGTGTTGAGCGTATCGGGGATAGCCGTCCACAGGTATGCCTCGAAGCCTCCATCCTCGTTATACTCGTTCTTGATGGTCATCGTGACGGCAAGCACGGTCCTGTTGTCCCCATCGGGGACCGTGGCACCATCCCCCTCACCATATTCCGCTAGATACTCATTGGGCGTCATGATCTTGGCACCGTCGACGCGAGCGAAATACCCGTCGAGGTTCTCAAGGGCATCGTCGATGATGTAGCCGTCGCCAAAATCAAGCCACTCCCCCGTTTCGTACGTCTCGAGTGGAATCTGCTCTGCGGCGCTATTCACAATATGCAGACGCCAGCCGTAGCACGCAGCAAGCACAGCCAGCGCAAGCACAAGCGCCCACTTACGCCGCTTCATCGGTCGCCTCCTCCCGCGTCAGCACGCCTTCATACATCACATACACCGTATCGGCCAGGCTGGCAAGCACGTCGGCATCGTGCGAGGCGATCAACACCGCGGCCCCTCGCTCGCGTTCGGTGGCGACGATCTTTTGCAGCATGGCGACGCCGCCTTCATCCAGCGCGTTGGTCGGCTCATCGAGAATCACAAGATCAGGCTGTTCCATAATCGCCGCAGCAATCCCCAGTCGCTGCTTCATACCGAGTGAATACGTACGGTACGGCTTTTGGAGGTGCGGATCGAGCCCGACCTTCTCTATGGCCGCAACAACATCTTGGCGCGTCGTCCTCCCCGAAAGCTGAGCCAAAAGCCACAGGTTGTCAAAGCCGCTGAACGCATCCAGAAAGCCAGGATTCTCGATGAGCAGGCCCACGCTCAAAGGAGAATCGATATCACGCCCCAACACCTTGCCATCAACCTCGACCGTACCGCCACTCAGCCTGATGAGACCACAAACCGCGCGCATGAGCATGGTTTTCCCAGAGCCGTTGATGCCCCGCAGCCCTGTTACGCGGCCATGCGGAATGTCGAGCGACACGTTGTCCAAGACGGTCGCCCCTTTGATGACCTTTGTTGCATTTCGAACGGAGATGCCCATCGCTCAAGCCTCCTTTTCATAGATATCAAGCTTGCCTATGGCCCACATGCCAATCGCGCACGCAGCAGCGCACAGAGCCGCCGACACCGCAACAACCTCATGCCCCGCAACGCCTGTGCCCACCGTCCCGCCCCACCGAGCGAGCATCGCGCCGTTACCCAAAAGCAGGGGCGACTGCACAAAATAGCCAACCACCAAGTACGCCATACAGGCACCAAACGCCACGATGGGGTGCAGAAAGAGCGCAATCACGAGCTGCGCCTCAGCCAACGTAAGCAGGACCGCAAGCGCCCCACATACAAAGGGCACAATGTTGGCTGCCTGCACCACGATGCTGTCAAGTGAAACCATGGCAAGCTGCAAGGCGGCGTCATGCACCTCAACACCGAGCGGTAGCCCCACGGCGCAGGAGATCGCCAGGCACGCTATGGCCATCACGCAAGCCGCCGCAACCGTCACAAGGCCCACCCACAGCATCTTCGAAAGCAGCCATATTCGACGCGAGCCTGCAGCCAGCATCGACCAGCCGCCCGAAGCGCGCATATCAAATGCAGGGTACACGAGGCTTGCGTACAGTACGAACCCCATAAGCGCCAACCAGCCCAGCGGCAGACGCGCGGGCAAACCGGGGCGCCATTCGAAGCGTGTTGCGCCCGCAAGCACCAGCCCCAGCGCATCTGATGAGGACAGGTTGGAAACGTCAATATGGAAAAACCTCGAGTAGCCATACGCGCCGGCAAAGAGCACCACGCACAGCACGGCAATGACACCGAGAGGAATAAGGGTGAACCGACAGCCGGCAATGGCGTCATATCGAAGGCACCGCAACAGGCGAGATACATTGAAGCCATGTCGCGCGTCCGCGCCCATTTACATCACATCCCGTCGCGCAAGATGCCTGCAACCCAACACCGCCACA
Source organism: uncultured Collinsella sp. (assembly GCA_963559095.1). Classification (GTDB taxonomy): domain Bacteria; phylum Actinomycetota; class Coriobacteriia; order Coriobacteriales; family Coriobacteriaceae; genus Collinsella. Next base: position 24,333 of record CAUWJG010000004.1, read on the forward strand.
ACGAGCATGAAGAGCACTTCCACCGCGATAACAACGGGCTCGCTCCGTATGCCGTAGTAGGTGCCCTGCATGTCATCGATGACATTGAAACTTGGCCAATACAGCAGCGTCGTCCCGTAGATCCAAACGTTGAAGTACTGCCAGGCAAGCAGGAGCAAGTATGGAAAGACCATCAAACTCACGCGGTTTTTGAAGATGAACGATGCGCCCAGCACCATCACCGCCCAACAGCCCATCAGGCACCCATTAAGGCAGCTGTACGCCGCGACATAAAGAACTGGAGCCGAGTAGAACAAGCGACTGAACAGCGCTTCTGCAAAGATGCCTAGGATATTCACATCCTCGTACGCGGGCATATAAAGCGGCAAACACGAGCTCGCAATCAGGAAATTGAGTATATGAGCAAAAACGGTCACGGCAAACGCTGAGGCAAACACCACAATCGCCTTAGCAGACATGCGCTCCGTGCGGCTTGCACGCATAACAAGTTGCGCGTCATAGCCCGAAAAACGTTCACTGTGATATGACCACGCAAAGGGTACGAGGGCGATAAGCGGCAACACATAGAAAAACACGGTCGGCAACGTGCAGGCGTTGCAATTGACTACCATCCAATTGGAGAATGCAGAGAAATTAGAAAGGTAAAACTGGTCGATCCCGTGCCAATAGAGAGCCTTTTGCACGCACTCTACACCTGCAGCGATCGACAAGCCACCCGCAGCAAGGCATGCAAGAGCAAACCATTTTCCCCGAAAGCACACGGCAGCCTCATGCCGCAAGACAGCACAAATAGCCATACAATCACGCCCCATCAGGCATGACTTCCATGCCATCAAGCTCAACGCGATACTTATGAGGCGCGTATGCAACGCCCATGTAACAGAACATCTCATCGAGTTCGGCCTCATTGTTCAGGCTGTATACCAACTGATACGAGGCAGTCTCGCCGACCGGCAAGTCGAAGCGATAGCCATCGAGCTCGATGTCCCCCCCATCGGGAACACCGCTGAACGCTTCGATCTCCATATCGCTTTGCTGTACCGATAAGTTCACGAAACCGATGTTAAACCATGGGTGTCCCGTTTGTGATAAACCATTCGGCTCAGCCGATACGTTATGCACAGTCACATCGAGCAGAATATAGCGTTCGTCCTGACCATTCTGGCGAGCCCAGCCCAAACGATCTAGCTCAAAATACTGAACCCATCTTGCAGCTTGATCAAGATCGGTAAGCAAGGCATTTGATGAGGAGTATAAACGGGCTCGGTCAATCTTCACATCCATGCGTCCGTCCCAAGAAAACGCAGCCTCGTACGGCCAGCCCGAGGGCATCAAAACCTCATCGGTTTCGGAGTCGAGCACGACCTCCTCTCCAATTGAGAACGTCTGGTCGTACTTCTTCTGCTCGATCTTGTCGAGCTCTTCAAGGCGGGCTTGTTCGCGCTTCTCGTATATCTTAAATGCGCCTATTCCGATACCGAGGATAACAACAGCACACGCAATCGCAACAACCAGCCTTCGCTCTCCACGCTGCAGCTTCATGGACACCTCCTTATTGCGTGCGGGGGCCAAATGCCCCCGCACCCCTCAAAAGCTATCTACGCATACGGCATTTCAGCATATCCGGCATTCGGGTTACTATCAGGACTCCAATCGCCTTCAATTTCTGATGTCCCACGATCGGCCCATGAAGTGATTCGGGCGTGAGAATAGCCCCACTCATTCACATAATTTCGCATTCTCCGTTGCTTGATTTCGCCAATACCTGCAACACGATAGTTGGCCGCCGTACAATCTCGATGTGATGCGCCCTTGTCGTTCATGGCCCCATCAACGAAAATGCGAGGCTCGCCACGACTGTACTTAACATACACGTATACAGATGTAGCGTCATCTTTCTTTCGGTACCCAGTCCCCGAGGTGTTACCCGTAGATGCCATATAGAAATGGAAATATTTATCTGTGTTATTTTTCGGCTCTGCCACGATTTCGCTAGCGCTAACGGCATCAGCCGCGATAGCACTTGGCACGCCGACAGCCATCGAAAGACCCAACCCCAAAACGACTGGAGCAATCCTCAACATCGAACGCTTGCTCATGCTACACCTCTCAAATCGAGCGAATGTATACGTGCCAGCACGAGCGCATCGTAGCAACAAGGGCGGATATTTGTCTGTAAACACGGCGTACATTGTCGATGCATGATGCGTTTACACGATGATTACCTGCAGTAATGCCGTATGCAAACCAGCGGCGTCGTGCACATCAAACATGCGATAGGCTCGTCCGCGCGCTGCTTTAACAGAACTGGCGGAGTAATGCAGAGCGTTGGCAATCTCCTGAATGGAAGCACCCTCAACCGTACGCAAGACAACCTCACATTCAAAGTCATTCAAACCTTGCAACACCAAAAACGCGCGCATGCGCTGCGTATCACCGGGGAGCATCGTCTTTCCATGCGCCCCGAGCTCCGCAGCATCCAGCAAAAACTGGCACAGTCGCCATATGGCATGCGCGCCGTAAAGCGCCAAGATAAGCGCCGCTCCAACACGAAAGAACGTCCAGGCAATAACCGAATGCAAGTCAAATGCATCAAAGGGCGAACTAGAAAACACCTTGATCGAAAAGACGCCAAGAAGCACGCCCAGGCAGACAAGCAACGAACCCACACGAGTCCAGGACCTCGCAGATTCACGTAATGCCGCATCGATGCACACCGTATGGAATGACAGCACAAGCACAATGGCAACATCAATGAACGCACCCAACGGATACGAATGGGAAACACCCGCAACCACGCCCATCACACCCAGCATCAACACGGTTCGCCACAACAGCCGCAAAGCGGATAAGACCTTCATGCGGTGCGATACGTACCCCATGCAAACAATAACCGCAATGGACGGCAGACACGCAACAAACTCAATCAGCCCATGGATCGAGGGCAGCGAGGCGGCACCGAGGCTCATGCCAAACACGATCGAGGCGATGGAGAACGAACGTGCAGCCGCAGGCCGCGCACCATCACTTACATCGAATATACTCTTGTCAGGGTGAAAACCAGATTCTGGATACGGCTTTGCAAAACTGAACAAAAACACACATGCGCAAATCGCCGTCACGAATGCCATGGCAGCGACTGCACCCCCGATAGAAGTCCAAGATGCAACGATGGCCTGAATGACGAGTGTGATGCATAGGGCAAGCGGATGCGCTCGCAACACATCAAATGAGGTGACCCTCGTGGTACTCACGATGCCCATAACCAGCAGCGGAACAACGAAACACAGCGCATACGCCATGACATGGGCATCGCCAGTAGTCGGCACGGGATACCCCAGTAGCATCCACATAAAAAGAACTTCGGCCATGCAAGCAACGAAACAGCCGGCAAACCCCACACTCAAGATAGCTCGCAACCACGGAGACCGCGCCAAAACCCATCTCTTCAATGCCGGGCCACATATCATCGCCAGAAAGAAACCGAGGACCATGAGACCCACGGCAGCGGCATCGTTCAAATTAAAACGAACCGGACTCGCGTACATAAAAAGGATGTGTACCAGAACAACGGGCGCACACAGCAAGAAACACATCTCGACCACCAGCTGCACTGCAGAACTAGTCGAGTTATCGCACTCATCTGCATCCATACTGTACGAACACGAATCATCCCCTACCGACCCCACAACCGTCGCACGCAACTCATCCAAGTTGGCAACGCCGCATTTTTGATATACACGATGCATGGTCGTACGAACGCTTGAGGGCTTGATGCCCAGCTCTTGAACTACCTCCTGAACGGACGCACCCTGCAGGCGGAGCATGGCAACGGCGCGCTCGCGTGGCGCGAGCATCGTCTCCAAGCTAACAGCCGCGCCGTTCACACGCTTCTCTTGACTCATCATCACCCCAGTACAAGCATATGCATCTCATTACCCACCAGCATACACGACAAGCCTCCGAACAGATCAGAGGCTTGCCATATACATATCAGTTGTATGGGGCGATGGCGCAAACAGCCCTTATACCTGCGGGGGCTTGGGCATGAGTGGGTTCTCGCGTGTCAGCAGGTGCATGAACTCCTCGCCAGTGATCGTCTCCTTCTTATAGAGGTAGCGCGCCAGCTCGTGCAGTTTGAGCTTGTTCTCCTTCAAGATCTGCATAGCGCGGGCATGGGCGTCCTCGATGAGCCCAAGCACGACCTCGTCCACGCGCTCGGCGGTGCCCGGCGCGCAGGTGAGCGACGTGTCCTGATTAAGGTAGGCATTCTGCACCGTGCCCAGCGCCATCATGCCGAACTGCTCGGACATACCGAAGCGCGTGACCATGTTGCGGGCGAGCTTGGTAGCCTGCTCGATGTCGTTGGCGGCACCGGTGGTCATCTCGCCAAAGATGAGTTCCTCGGCCGCGCGGCCACCGCAGTAGACCGCGAGCTTGTCCAGAACCTCCTGGCGCGTGGTGAGGAAGTGCTCGTCCTCCTCCACCTGCATGGTGTAACCCAAGGCGCCGTTGGTGCGCGGCACGATGGTGATCTTGGTCACCGGGGCACTCTGTTTTTGGCGCGCGGCCACGATGGCATGGCCGATCTCGTGATAGCTCACGACCTGCTTCTCGTGGTCGGACAGCACGGTGGACTTACGCTGCTGGCCGGCGATAATGACCTCCACGGACTCCTCGAAGTCCTCCTGAGTAGCGCGTTTGCGACCCATACGCACCGCGCGCAGGGCTCCCTCGTTGATGATGTTGGCCAAATCGGCGCCGGAAGCACCCGGGGTGGAACGCGCGATCACGGTGAGGTCGAGCGGCGGCTCGATCTTCACGTCCTTGGAGTGCAGCTCCAGGATGGCCTTACGGCCGGCGAGGTCGGGCAGCTCGACAGGCACGCGGCGATCGAAGCGGCCGGGGCGCAGGAGCGCGGCGTCAAGCGAATCGGGGCGGTTGGTGGCGGCGAGCACCACGATGCCCTTCTGGTTGTCGAAGCCGTCCATCTCGGTGAGCAGCTGGTTCAAGGTCTGCTCGCGCTCGTCGTTGCCGGAGAAGCCGCCGCCGTCGCGCTTTTTGCCGATGGTGTCGATCTCGTCAATGAACACGATGCACGGGGCCTTTTCCTTGGCCTGCTTAAAGAGGTCGCGCACCTTGGCAGCGCCACGGCCAACGAACATCTCCACAAACTCGGAGCCGGAGATGGAGAAGAACGGCACGCCCGCCTCGCCGGCGACAGCCTTGGCGAGCAGCGTCTTGCCGGTGCCGGGAGGTCCCACGAGCAGGGCACCGCGCGGCAGCTTGGCGCCGATCTCCTCGTAGCGCTTGGGGTTCTCCAGGAAGTCCACGACCTCCTTCAGGGACTCCTTGGCCTCCTCCTGGCCGGCGACGTCCTTAAAGGTCACCCCCACGTCCTTGGAGGCGACGATGCGCGCGCCGGACTTCCCCAGCCCGCCGCCGCCAAAGCCACCGCCGAAGTTCATGGAAGGACCATCGTCGCCCATCGCCTTTTTCATGCGGCGGTTCAGCCACCAGCCGATGAGGAAGAACACGAGCATGGGCAGCACGAGCGTCACCAGCAGATAGGTCCACATGCCCGAGCTTTCATCGGGGATGCTGACCGAAAGGGTCGCACCGGCCTCCTCGATGCGGTTCGTAAGGTCGGTGTCGGTCGGCATAGCCGTCGTGCGGTACGCCTTACCCTCCTCGCCCTTTTTGGTGTAGAGGGCCTGGGCATCGTTGGTGGTGTACTCGATCTTATCGACGTCCTTGGCGCTCAGGTCGTCCAACAGCTGCGTGTAGGTCACATCCTCGACCGTGATACGCGGCTTGCGCATGTTGGGAAACAGCAGGACATTGAGGGCGAGATACACCACAAAAACAATGAGCACGTAAACGATCATATTCCGTTTACGCTTGTGGTCATCCATTTCCATTCGTTCACTCCATCCAAAACAGCGATGTTTGATGTAGGATACCCGCTCGCCCCAAAAATAGTCACCCGCACGAAGCGCCACCAGTGAGCGCTTCATGCGGGTGCTCTGGGGATATGCCAAACCTCGGTGAGCAATCCCGTCATGGGTGGGTGCCCTCGCTATGAGAACATGCCCGGGCGGTAATGGTAGTCGTTGTCGAGGTGGGGGCAGAGTTGCCAAAACGCCACAGAGCTTGCAGCGGCGACATTCAACGAATCCACCCCACGCGCCATCGGAATGCGGACCGCCACATCGCATCCGGCAATCGTGCGCGCATCCAAACCGGCGCCCTCGGTGCCCATGAACAGCGCGAGCCGCTCGTATGTGGCAAGCACCGGATTGTCGAGCGCCAGCGAATCATCGGTGAGCGCCATGGCGGCGCAGGTGAAACCGGCATCATGCAAGATATCCAGACCCTCGCGCGGCCAGCGACGCACCTCCTTCCCAATGCGGCACCACGGAACCTGAAAGACCGTGCCCATGCTGACGCGAACCGAGCGTCGATATAGCGGGTCGCAGCAGCTGGGGCTCACAAGCACGCCATCAACGTTCAACGCGGCAGCGCTGCGAAAAATGGCGCCCACGTTCGTGTGGTCCACAATGCCCTCAAGCACGCAGAGGCGCACCGGCCGCCCCGCAGACCGCGCAACGCACGCGCGCACGAAATCCGTCGGATCTGCCAACGCCGGACGACGAAATGCCGCGAGCGCACCGCGCGTCACGCTGAAGCCCGTGAGACGCTCCATGAGTTCCATACTCGCCGTGAACACCGGAACCTCATCCGAGTGCCCACCAGCCGCCACGCGCTCGCACGCAACGCGCTCAAGCAGCGGCATGAGCTGCGGAAGCCAACGATCGCCCAGCAAAAAGCTAATCGGCTCGAGCCCGGCGTCCACCGCTCGCTCGATAACTTTGGCGCTCTCGGCGATGAAGATGCCCTTTTCGGGCTCCAACACACAGCGAAGCTCTCGCTCGGTCAGGCGCGTGTAGGCGTCCAGACGCGGGTCATCGAGTGTCGAGAGCTCGATGATGGCGGGAGTTACCTTGTCAGTCATGTGCGCGGTCCCCTACTTGGCTGGAACGACCTCGAGCAAAAAGCCATCCGGGTCGGCGATGAAGTAAATGCCCATGGCCGGATTCTCCTTGACGATACACCCCATGGCCTCGTGGCGCGCGTGCGCAGCGTCCATGTCCTCCACGGCGAAGGCCAGATGAATGTCGGGGTTGCCGCTGTTGTAGGGCTCGGTGCGACCGTCATTCCACGTGAGCTCAAGCTCGTAGTCGGACGATTCGTTTGCCAGGTAGACAATCTTCCACGAGCCATCGGCCGGCGCCTTCTCGCGCACTGGGCGCAAATCGAGCGCCTCGGCGTAAAACGCCAGAGACTTCTCGAGATCGAGCACGTGAATCTCGGTGTGAACCATCTTGAATGTCATGAGATACCTCGTTCCTTGTTTCAATACCCGCTGCAGACGATGTTCCTAACCGCAGCGCCTGTAGGTGGCAAAAGCATAGCGCACACCGGCGTCCCCTTGCCCCGGCTCGATCGTCACGGGCTCCGTCTGCTCGACAAGCTCCCAGCCATCCAACTCGTCCAAGTTGGGGAAGAACGTGTCACAGGGGCGTATCACGTGATTCTTGGTGATGACCGCCTCAGTGCAGTACGGCAGCAGCTGGCGGTACACCTCACCACCGCCGATCACCCACGCGCACGGCTCGTCGGCCACCAGCGCAAGGGCCCGATCGACCGACGTCGCCACCTCGACCCCAGCGCGCGTAAACGAGGCGTCGCGCGTCAACACGATATTACGGCGATCCTTCAAGGGCCGCCCGCCCGGAAAGCTCTCGAGCGTCTTGCGCCCCATGATGACAGGACGGCCTTTGGTGCACCGCACGAAGTGGCGCATATCGGCGCGGTTGGCGACGACCATATCGCCGGCGCGCCCAATTCCCCAGTCGTCGCACACCGCGACGATGGCCTTGAGCTCACAAGTCATGGGCACTCCCCCTCATACACCGCCGGCCCCAGCAGACGCCGCCGAACAACCACTCGCATATCCCCGCTAAACCGCAATCGGGATATTCTTGACCTGCGGGCCGTGCTCGTACCCCTCAACGATCAGGTCGTCGGTCGTGAAATCGTAGAAGTTCGTGACCTCGGGATTAAGCGAGACCTTGGGCGCGGGGAACTGCGGGCGCTCGATGAGCTCGCGGACGATGTCCACATGCCGGTCGTAGATGTGGGCGTCGACGATCACGTGCAGCAGCTCTCCTGCGACCATGTCGCAGTGACGCGCGACCATCATGAGCAGGATCGCGTACTGGCACACGTTCCAGTTGTTCGCGGCGAGGATGTCCTGGCTGCGCTGCATGAGCACCATGTTGAGCACAGGCTTGTCGCAACCGGGCTCGGAGGTCACGTTGTACGTGACGCTGTATGCGCATGGGTACAGGTGCATCTCCGAGAGATCGGAGAAGGTGTACATGTTCGTCATGATGCGGCGCGAATACGGCGTGTGCGTGAGGTCGTAGAGCACGCGGTCCATCTGGTCGAAGTCGCCCTCCTTGTAGTGCGATTTCTGGGCGATCTGATACCCGTACGCCTTGCCGATCGAACCGGTCTCGTCGGCCCACTGATCCCAGATATGGGAGTTGAGGTCGTTGATGTTGTTCGATTTCTTCTGGTAGATCCACAAGATCTCATCCATGGCGGACTTGAGCGCCGTGCGACGCAACGTGAGCGCGGGGAACTCCTCGCGCAGGTCATAGCGGGCGGTTACGCCAAAATTCTTAATGGTGTAGGCAGGGGTGCCGTCCTCCCAGCGTGGGCGGACCTTCTCCCCTTCCGTCGTGGTCCCATAGTCCAGGATATCCCGGCACATATGCACAAACTGCACGTCGGCTTTACTCATGGCGCGCTCCTTACTATAGTTCCATGGTTCATGATGCGCAGGGATGTGGGCATATATACGCTCCGGGCCGTGGCTGCGCTTCGCTCCACAGAAACGGCCCTACGGTATATATGCCCACACCGAACGTACTGAATATGCACTCTATACCCAAGACAACGAAAGCCCATCCTTATATACCGGAGAGCTGTTTTGTGAAGCGAAGCGAAACCACAGCTCGGAGCGTATATAAGGATGGGCGCAGGCTCGGATGGCCTACAGCAGTGGCTACTTCTTCTTGAATTGCTGGTTCATCTGCATGAGCTTATCCATGTCGGACATGCCGGCACCCATGCCACCCATCTGGTTCATGAGCTGGTTCATGTTCATGCCGCCCATGCCGGGCACGCGCATCCGCTTGCCCTTCTTGCCTTTTTTGCCCTTCTTGCCGCCCATCTGCTGGGTCATGGCGCGCATCTTCCCCATCATCTTGTTCATCTCGCCCCACTGCTTCATGAGCATGTTCACGTCGGTGGGGGTAACGCCGGCACCGCGGGCGATGCGGGCGCGGCGCTGACCGTTGATGATGGAGGGTTTGGCGCGCTCCTGCTTGGTCATGGACATGATGATGGCCTCGTTGCGACCGAACACGCTCTCATCGACATCGCCGCCCATCTGAGAGAGGGCACGCTGGCCACCGGGAAGCATGCTCAGGATGCCCTTCATGCCACCCATCTTCTTCACGGCACGCATCTGCTCGAGCATATCGTCCATGGTGAAGCCGTCGCGTAGCATGCGCTCGGCGGAAGCCAGCTGCTCGGCGGTCGCGGCCTCCTGCGCCTTCTCGATGATGCCGATGACATCGCCCATGCCCAAAATGCGCTTGGCCATGCGCTCGGGGTTGAACACTTCGAGCGAGTCGGGCTTCTCGCCCATCGACACGAACTTGATGGGCTTGCCGGTAACCTGGCGCACGGACAGGGCGCCGCCGCCGCGGGCGTCGCCATCGAGCTTGGAGATGATGACACCGTCGAAATCGGTGCGCTCGGCAAAGGTGGACACCACGTTCACGATGTCCTGACCAGTCATGGCGTCAACGACCATAAGGACCTGATCGGGCTTGACGGCGCGCTTGATATCGACAGCCTCGGCCATCATCTGCTCATCGATCTGCAGGCGACCGGCGGTGTCGACGATCACCACGTCGCGCATGGTGTCAACGGCCTCGCGGATGGAGGCGCGGGCGATCTCGACCGGGTGCGCACCATCGCCGCGAAAGACCGGCACGCCGATCTCGCCACCGAGCGTGGCGAGCTGGTCGGCAGCGGCGGGGCGGTACACGTCGCACGCCGCGAGCAGCGGGCTCTTCCCCTGCTTCTTGAGCATGTAAGCGAGCTTGACGGCCGCCGTGGTCTTACCGGAGCCCTGCAGGCCGACGAGCATGATCACGTTTGGGATGCGACTCGAAAGGACGAGCTTGCTCTCAGTGGCTCCGAGCAACTCGGTCAGCTCATCCAGCACGATCTTGACGACGTTTTGCGCCGGGGTGAGCGATTCCATGACCTCCGCGGTAAGGCAGCGCTCTTTGGTGCGGGCCACGAACTCCTTGACGACCTTGAAGTTCACGTCGGCCTCAAGCAACGCCATGCGGATCTCGCGCATTGCCGCAGTGATATCGGCCTCGGTGAGCTTGCCTTTGCCGCGCAGACGATCAAAGGTATCGTTCAGGCGATCGGAAAGCGAGTTGAACATAACCAACCTTTCTTGCCGGAGATGAAGCCACTCCGCATCACCCGTGTGCACCTGCGGCAATGCGAAATGACCCCGTCCCCAAATGAACTAGTTCTCGAGGCCCACCAGCGCGCGACAGAAGGAACGCGCATCGAAGCGCTGCAGGTCGTCCACCTGCTCGCCCACGCCGATACGGTAGATCGGAAGCTTGAGTTGCGAGGCGACCGACAAGGCGATGCCGCCCTTTGCCGTGCCGTCGAGCTTGGTCATGATGATACCATCCAGCCCGAGCGCCTCGTTGAACTCGATTGCCTGCGCCAAGCCGTTTTGGCCTGTGGCGGCATCGATCACGAGCACCACGTGCACCGGCATATCGCCGCCGCGCGCCGAAGCCGCGCGCTTGCGTGTGACCTTGACCACCTTGGCGAGTTCGCGCATGAGCTCAGCGCTCGTGTGCAGACGGCCGGCGGTGTCGATGAGCACCAGCTCACTGCCCTGACGGTCGGCCTCATCGAGCACATCGTAGCAGACGCTGGCCGGATCGCTTCCGCGCTCGCGCTTGACCACGGGCACGCCAGCGCGCTCGCCCCACACGTCGAGCTGCTCGATGGCGGCGGCACGGAACGTGTCGGCGCTGCCAATCACCACGCGCTTGCCCGCAGCCGCCTGAGCGCTGGCGATCTTGCCGACCGTCGTGGTCTTACCGGCGCCGTTGATGCCCACGAACAGCACGCAGCTCGGCGTGTCATCGAAGATGTCGCCCGTCGGCACCACAAAGATCGACGCCAGGCGCTCGGCCAGGGCCTCGCGCAGCTGCTCGGCCGTCTTGAGGTTCTTGCGAGCCGCGAGCTCACGCAAATCATCGGTCACGTTCATGGCGATCTCAGCGCCCATGTCACCCATGACGAGCGTGTCCTCAAGCTCCTCCCAAAAATCCTCGTCAACCTCGCCACCGAAGTAGAACACCTCGTTGAGCGCCTCACGGCTGCGCTCGAGCCCTCGCTTGAGCGAATCGAACAGACCCATTATGCGTTCACGACCTTTCCCGTCTCGCGATCGAGTTTCTGACTGACCACCCGGCTCACACCGTCGGCCTGCATCGACACGCCGTAGAGCACGTCGGCATCCTCCATGGTGCGGCGTTGGTGCGAAATCACAAGCAACTGCGTCGTTTTGCGCAGGTAATCGATGGCGCCGATGAGCTTGGAGAGGTTCGAGTCGTCAAGCGCGGCCTCAACCTCGTCCAGCACGTAAAACGGCACCGTGCGCGTGCGATACACGGCAAACAGCAGCGCGAGAGCCGTCAAGCTCTTCTCGCCACCGCTCATGAGCATCATCTTGGTGATGCGCTTTCCCTTGGGCTGCGCCACGACCTCGATGCCCGTCTCGGCCGGGTGCTCTGGATCGGTCATCTCCAAGTGCGCCTGACCACCCGGGAAGAGCATCCCAAAGACCTCGCGGAAGTTCTCATCCACCTTCTCGAACGTTGTGAGAAAACTCGTGCGCATCTTGCGGTCGATGGCCGTGGTGATCTTGGTGAGGGCCTTGCGGGCGCTCTCCAGATCCTCAAGCTGAGAGGCGATATAGTCGGCACGCTGCTTGAGCGTCTCGTACTCCTCCATGGCGACCTGATTCACCGGACCGAGGTTGTTGATTTGGCGCGCCAGGTCGTTGAGCTCGCGCTCGGCGGCGGCTCGGTCGGTGGGCGCCGGAAGCATCAGGGCCTCTTCGAGCACCGTCTTGCCGTCGGCCGTGATGGCACGCACCGCCGCCTCGACCTGTACTTCGAGCTTGCCGCGCACGACTTTGGCGTCGTTGACCTGCGCCGCCGCCATCTCAACCTCTGTTTTCGCGCGAGCGACCTCGGATTTTGCCCCCTCAATCGTGCGTTTGAGCGAAGCGGAGTCGGCCTCCTCAAGTGACGCCTGATCGCGCAGACGCGCGGCCCAGTCCATAGCGCGCTGGGAAAGCGCCTGATAGCGGTCGTGCAGCGGATCCACGCGAAGACGCAACACCTCAAGCGAACGTGCGGCCTGCTCGGTGCCATGGATGCGGCGGTCGATGCCCTCGATGCGGCGTTCGAGCTCAGGCACGCGGGAAGACAGGCTCCGAACACGCTCGGAGGCACGCGCCAGGCGCACCTTGGCATCGGAGAGCCGCTCTGAGGCCTCGGCGTCGTCGCGACGCAGGCGCTCCAAATCAGCGATGGCGCCCTCGTGCTCGCGCGCGAGCGCATCGGCGGCGGAACGGGCCTCATCGCGCACGGCAACCAACTCATCCACGCGCGGTTGGGCCTCGCGCACCGCAACCGCTGCCTCCTCGCGACGATGCGACAGCTGCGCGCGCTCCGCCAATTTGGCGGACAGCGACTGTTCCAGGCGGCCGACCTCAGACAGCAACGAGGCGTGCTCACCATCTAGACGCGAGATCGCACCAACCGCCTCGCCCTCCTGCTCACGCGCGGCGTCGATAGCGCCCTCGGCCTGATTGGCCTGAGAGACCGCGCGCTCAAAGAGCGCAGACAGATCGGGTTCGAGGCCGGCGAGCTCCCGAATGCGACGCTTGCGCTCAAGAGCGCCGGCGGCGTCGGTCGCCACACGGCCGACGCGCACCACGCTGCCGTTGCACACGCGGGCGCCCTCGGGTGTCACGTACAGGACGCCGGGCACCGCAGGAGCAGCCAAGGCATCCGCCAGTGAATCGACCACGTGCACATGGCCGAGCAGCGCCGCCACGGCGGGCGCGAGCCCCTCACGGACCTGCAGGCGCTCCACAAGTCGGACACCGGCTGCATCAGCTGCAGGGGCGGGCGCCTGCACATCACGCGCAAGCAGCAACGCCTCGCCGCCAGCGCCCTGCTGTGAAAGCGCAAAGGAGGCGGTATCGAAAAGCGCTGAGGCGTCGGCGCACACCAACGCATCCAAATCGTCACCGAGCAGACCCTCCACCAAGCCCTCAAGCTCAGCCGGAGCCTCGATGGCATCGCCTAGACGGCCAACGAGCGCATCCGCGCGCTCACGGCCCACACGCGCGGCCAAAGGCGACGCATCGGCCAGACGCTCATCGAGCTTTTGCAGGCCGGACAGCTCGGATCGCACATCGGCAAGCTTCTGGCGAGCCTCGCGCTCGCGTTCGCGCAGCGCTGCATGGGCATCTTGGGCCACGTGCAGCGCCTGCGCCGCCTCTTCGCGCTGTGCACGCGCGCTTGCCAACTCCTCCTCGAGCTCACAGACACGCGTCCGTCGGCTCTCAAGTGAGGCCTGGAGCGTCTCGACTTCATCGTCAACCTGCTCGAGGCGCTTGGCGTACATGCCGTCCTCGAGCTCTGCGTTGGAGAGGGCCTCGCGCACGCGCGCCAGCTCAAGAGACGCCTCATCCGCCCGATGCTGATGCTCGCGCTGGCTGCGCGCGAGCTCAGAGATGCGACCGTCCAACTCCAGGCGGCGTTCATGCAGCTCGGTGGCAGCCGGGGCGCTGGCGTTGACATCCTGCTGGGCCACGCGCGCGGCGGCTCGCTCCTCATCGAGCTGGCGATTGATGTCGGAAAGCTCCTCAATCGCACGGCGGCGCTGATGCTCAGAGCCCGAAAGGGTGCCGCGCATCTCGGATAGACGCGCGACCATGTTGCGGCCCTTTTCCTCAAGCAGGCGCATATCAGATCCAATGCGACCCACCACGTCTTGCATATGACGGCGCTGCTCGCCCAAATCCCCCACGAACAGGCCCTTTTCCTCCAGCATGACCTGGAGCTTCTCGAGCTCGCGCTCTTTCTCGGTCAAACGATAGCGCGCCAGCTCGAGCGCGGCGCCGGCCTCCTTGGAACTCGACTCCAAATCGGCCCACTGAGCCTGCAGCTGGCGTAGCTCGTCCACGGCGAGCACCTGCGTGAGATGCGTGGCACGTTCCGAGAGATCCTTGTACTTGCGCGCGCGGTCCACCTGACGCTCCAGTGGCTTGAGCTGGCGGGCGATCTCGCGATTGATATCGCGGGCACGCGTGAGATGCTCGTCCATGCTCTTGATTTTTCGCAGCGCGCGCTCCTTGCGGCGCTTGTGCTTGGAAATGCCGGCGGCCTCTTCGATGAGCGCGCGACGCTCCTCGGGGCGACTCTGCAAAATGGCATCGAGCTTGCCCTGGGAGATGATGGAGTGCGTGTCTTTGCCCAAACCGGAATCGTGCAGGATGTCCTGGATGTCCATGAGACGGCAGGGACTGGAGTTGATGAGGTACTCGCTCTCCCCGGAACGGTACATGCGGCGCGTGACGGCGACCTCATGGAAATCAACGGGCAGCGTGTGATCCGAGTTGTCCAGCACCAGCGTGACCTCGGCCACGCCGACCGGCTTGCGCGCCGAGGAGCCGGAAAAAATCACGTCCTCCATGGCCTGGCCGCGCAACTGCTTGGCGCTCTGCTCACCCAGCACCCACAAAATGGCGTCAGACACATTGGACTTGCCCGAACCGTTGGGCCCCACGATGACCGTGAGGCCAGGCTCGAACGTCATGTGCGCACGGTCGGCAAACGATTTGAATCCCTTGAGGGTGAGTGATTTTAGGTACACGGCGCCTCGCTAATCGAGTTTCTTTTTGAGGATGACCCCATCGGAGGTGTAACCCATGCGCTCGAGGGCATCGAGCGCCGCTGCGGCCTCGGCCTCTTTCTTCGAAGAGCCCTCGCCCCTGCCCTGCCGTACGCCATCCACGAGCGCCACGGCGGTAAAGGTGGGGGCATGCGCGGGGCCGCTCGTGTCCACCAGCTTGTAGGAAGGCGTGCCCCGGCGATCGGACTGCGTGCACTCTTGCAGATAGCTCTTGGGATTTGAGGGGTGCTCAGCGCGCTCGGTGGCGAGATGCGGCTGCAGGGTGCGCATGATGAACGCCTCGGCCGCCTCCCAACCGCCATCCAGATACAGGGCGCCCACGAGTGCCTCGTAGACGTTTTCGAGCGCGGAGTGCATGCCACGCGCGCCGGTGCCGCGCTCGGATGGGCCAAAGATGATGAGCTTGTCGATGCCGAGTTCGCGACCGACCTCGGAAAGCGTGGCACCCGAGACGAGCGATACCTTGAGGCGCGTCAAGCGCCCCTCGTCGAAATCGGTGTAGGTGCGGTACAGTGCACAGGCCACCACGGAGCCCAGGATGGAGTCGCCCAAAAACTCAAGGCGCTCATAGGAAGCCCACACCGGCTCACCCTCCACGGCGGACGGATGGGTCAAAGCCGCGCGCAACAGTGTTTTGTCTGAAAACTCGTGGCCGCAAATCCGCTCGGCATCCACGACCCACTTGGAGAACGCCACGGCCCCTTACGCCTCCTGCGCCGATTCGATGGCGTCGACGGCATCGGCGACCGAATTGATGGACATGAGCACGTCGTCGGCGATCTCGAGATCGAACTCGTCCTCCATGGCGGTCACGAGCTGCAGGCGGTCAAGCGAGTTGGCGTCCAGATCGTCGAACGTGGTCGTCTCGGAAAGCTCATCGGACTCAATGCCGAGGACGTCCGCCGCGATGTCGATGACCTTGTTGTAAATCTCAGTGCGATCCCAAGGCATGAGAAGGCCCCTTCCGCATCACGCCTGGAAGCCGTGCGCCCCAGGCAGCGTTTGCATATTCCACGGTATTTTACCCACTGACGCCGACGCGCTCAACCGCGAGCGCAACGATGCGCGTTCTAGCAGATCCCCTGCATGGAGCGGGCCACCTGCCCTACCAAATCGCGGCGCGCGGCATCGGCAGCGGCAAGGGTGCCGTTCTTCACGGCCTCCACACTCGTGGCGCCATGCCCGATGAGAACCACGCCGCGCACACCCAACAGCACCGCACCGCCCTTGGCGTCGCCGGAGAGCTTCTGCTTGAGCTCGGACAGACGGCGCTTGAGCAGCACGGCGGCGAGCTTACCTTGCACTGAGTCGAGCATCATGGCCTTGAGCTCGGCCATCATGAACTTGGCTGCACCCTCGATGGACTTGAGCGCGACATTGCCGGCCAGGCCATCGCAAACCACCACATCGACCGCGCCGCTCGTGATGTCGCCGCCCTCGCAGTTGCCCGCAAAACCGGGCACTGACTCGATCATGAGCGGGAAACAGCGCTTGGTGAAGGCGCTGCCCTTGCTCTCCTCGCTTCCGTTTGACAGCAATCCCACGCGCGGGACGCCCACACCGCACACGCAACGCGCGTATGCCGTGCCCATCTGGGCGAAACGCACCATGTCCTCGGGCTCGACATCGGGGTTGGCACCCATGTCGCACAGCACGGTAAAACCACCGGCTTGGTTGGGCAGCGCGCTGGTGATGCACGGGCGAATGGGGCGGCGCTCGCCGTCGCGCTCAAAGCGAAACGGCGTGACATAGGCCGAGGCGGCAGCGGTGATCGCACCGGTGGCGCCAGCGGAGAAGAAGGCGTCGGCGTTGCCCTTCTTGAGGGCGCGACACGCGAGCACGATGGAAGAGCGGCGCTTCTTCATCACGGCGGCGATGGGATCATCGTGCATGGTGATCACATCGGGGGCAACAAGCGCCTCGGCACGGGGGCGCTCATCGCAAAACGGGGTCACGATGTCCTCGGGGCCCGCCACGAGCACCTCGAGTTCCGCATCGGCCTTAAGGGCGGCAGCGATACCCGCAAGCACGACCTGAGGCTCCTCGTCTCCACCCATGGCGTCCACGCACACGCGAACCTTGCTCATTTCCTCCACCCTTCTATAGAGAAATGGCCAGCTCGCAGAGCCGGCCATATCAATCGCATATCGTACATCACGCCAAAGCGAAAAGCCCGGCGGATGCCTGCCGCGCGTCTATGTTCGCTGTGAGCGCCACGAAGGGCTACTCGACGACGATGACCTCGCGGTCCTTGTAGAACCCGCAGTTGGGGCACACGTGGTGAGGCAGCTTAACGGCACCGCAGCGAGGGCAGGTGGAACGAGAAGCGGCGGCGATCTTCATGTTCGTCGAACGACGAGAGTGCGTCTTGGCGCGACCCTTTTTTTGCTTTGGAACTGGCATGTTGACCTTCCTTACGAACTCATCCTAGAGCGACATTACGCGCAAGTAGCGATAGTACCACAGAGCATCGCTGGCTGCAAAGCATCCGCACGGTGGAAATAAAAAACAAAGAATCTCGGCATATGCAGGCGATCTACTCGTCAAAGGTGAGATTGGCCAAGGCCGCGAAGGGGTTGGCGGGATTGGAAGCCTCCCGCTCGCGGGCCGCCTCGGCGCAACCACACTGCCCCTCATTGAGATTGGCTCCGCACACCGGACACAGACCCTGACAATCCTCGCGACACAGCACCACGAAAGGCGTGTCCATCACCACGGCATCGGAGATGGCAGCAGAGATGTCAATCACGCGATCGGGGCCGACCAACTCATAGCCATCTTCATATGCCTCGGCGTCTTCGGGCTCCTCGAACAGGTAGTACTCCTCGATCTCACCGGCGATCTCGATCGTCGCCTGCTCCAGACAGCGATCACAGGCGGCAGTGGCCTGCGCGCGCACCATGCCGGTCACCAAGATGCCATCTCCGGCGTTGGTGAGCACAACATCGTAGGCAACGCCATCCGGCACGCTGAGCTCACGCTCCCCCACCGTATAGGTGCCCGGCTCGATTGTGCCCGAAACGGGCAGGGACTCGCCGGGGTTCTCGAGGCGATCGGCGAGGTCGACGGGAATGGATGCGAAAGCGCCCATGGCTACCAACCCTGATTCTGGCTATGGCTCGCGCTCTCGTTAAGCTGTTGGCGGCAGCGCCCAACGGTGGCGGTCAGCGATTTAAGGTTCTCCTCGAGATGGGTGAACACCTGCTCGGCGTAATCCTCCGCAGCGTAGCGCGTCTCACGCTCGTACTGATTGGCGCGCTCGCGGATGTCGTCGGCCTGACTCTGGGCAAGGCGGACGATCTCCTGCTCGCCGGCGATGGTGAGCGCCTGCTGCTGCGCATCGGCGATGATGGAGTCGGCCTGGGCGGCGGCGCTGGCCAGCAGCTCGTCGCGCTCCTTCACAATGCGGCGGGATCGCTGCCACTCCTCGGGGTAGCTCATGCGGATCTCGTCGAGGATGTTGAGAAAGACGTCAGTCTCGATGATCTTGAACTGCGCGCCCTTGCCCAATGGGGCACGAGCCTCCTCGATGATCCCCTCGAGCTCGTCAACCAGGCTCACGATGCGCTCGCCCGGAAGGTTCTCGCTCGGCATGAGTCCTCCTTTCATATTTGTCCATACTATCGAGGTATCGTACCACACCCACTCGGTGCGGCACCGCGAGCGCGCACCCTACGCGAAATGGTCGCGAAGCGCACACGCCACGCACGGAGGAACAAATTGATCGACATCGCCGGCAAATGAGGCGATTTGACGCACGACGGAGCTGGAAAGGTAGCCGTACTCCGGCGAGCTCATCACGAAGATGGATTCGAGCTCAGGGTCCAAGCGGTAGTTGAGGTCGGCCTGCTGCAGCTCATACTCGAAGTCGGTCATGGCGCGCAGACCCTTGACGACCGCGCCGGTCCCGAGCTCGCGGGCAAAATCAACGAGCAGTCCCGTGAACGGCCGCACCTCGACGCCGTCCATGCCGGCGAGCGCCTCACGGGCCAGCGCGACACGTTCATCCAAGGTGAAGGTCGTACCGCAGCCGTTCTTGCCCAGGCTCTCGGCCACCGCGACCGTCACGCGCGGCACGATCCGCCGCGCACGGCGGATCACATCGATATGCCCGTAGGTGATGGGGTCGAAGGTGCCGGGCACCAGCACATGGTCGATCGTGTTACACATCAGGTTTCTTCCTTTACACACTCATATACGAAGCGTCGTCAGCAACGTGCCGCCAAGGGACGAGGGCGCGCGGCCATGACACACCGCACCCTTCGGCAAAGAGCGAAAACGCCGCTAAGCAAGCGGGCCATAACGCAAGACGTCAATGCACGTCTGGCCGTAGCGCTTCTCACGCACGGTCGCAAAGCCCGCGACCGAAAGCGCGGGCGTGGAGGCCGTGCGCTCAAACAGGGCGATGGCGCCCTCGGCGAGCAGGCCGTGGGTGGAAAGGGCTGCCAACAGCTCCTCGGCCGGCGCCGCACCCAAGACATACGGCGGGTCGATGAGCACCACGTCGAACGGGGCGCCGGGCACGCGCCCACGTGCGGCGGCTCGCACCACATCGGCGCACAGCACCTGCGCACGCTCGCGCGCGCAACCAAACGAAGCGAGGTTGCGCCGCACCAGGGCGGCGGCTCCACGATCCATGTCAAAAAAAGTCGCCGTCTTCGCGCCGCGCGAGAGCATTTCCAGCCCCATCGCGCCCGTGCCGGCAAATGCGTCAAGCACGCGTGCGCCCTCGATACCATCGGCAAGCGCGCTCTCGACCACCGATGCGCACGCCTCGCGCACGCGATCGGTCGTCGGCCGGCTCACCTCGCGCCCGCGCGGCGCCTCGATGGCGCGGCCGCGCCAAGCGCCTCCCACAATCCTCATCCCCCGCTGACCTCCTTGAATACATCGCCATATCGCTTGATGACCTCATGCCGCAAGGGCATGGTGGCAGCCGCCCGCAGGGTGGGCGCATACCGCAGCAGCTCATGCGCGTCCTCGTGAGCCCCCTCGATGAGGTCCACATCGGCATCCAAATCCACAAACCGCAAGGACACACCGCCGTGCTGCCGTAGACCCAAGATCTCGCCCTCGTGGCGCAGGCGCAGATCCATCTCGGCGAGCTCGAACCCATCTGCGGTGCGCTCGAGCACCTCAAGCCGATCGATCGCCGGCGAGCGGCGGCCCCGCTTGCGCGCGAGCTCCGTGATGATAAAACACGTGCCCGCATGATCGCCGCGGCCCACGCGGCCGCGCAACTGATGCAACGTCGCCAAACCGAAACGTTCGCCGTTTTCGATGAGCATCACGGTGGCGTTCGGCACGTCAACGCCCACCTCGACCACGGTGGTGGAAACGAGCACCTGAATCTCATCCTCGTGAAATGACCCGATAACGGCGTCCTTTTCCCGCGAGGGCATCCGACCATGCAGGGCCTCCACCCGCACGCCTGACCCAAGTACGCGACGCAGGCGCTCGACCTCGGTCTCGACAGCGTGCAGCTGGGCGGTACGGGCGTCTCGTCCCTCATCGTCGCGCTCGATGCCGGGCACATCCTCAAGCTCATCGGCATCATCGCGCTCCGCCACTAACGGGCAGATCACATAGGCCTGTCGACCGGCGGACAGCGCGTCGCGCAGCGCACCGTAGGCGATGTCGCGACTCGCCGATTCGAGCACACGGGTCTTCACGCCCGCACCCGCACGTGGCCGATGACGAATGACGCTGGTGGACAAATCGCCATAGACCGACAATGCCAGCGTGCGCGGGATCGGCGTGGCCGTCATCACAAGCAAATCGGCGCCGGGCCCCTTGGCGCGCAGGGCGTTGCGCTGACCAACGCCAAAGCGGTGCTGCTCGTCGATCACCACAAGCGACAGGCGCGGGAACACCACGTCATCGGAAAGTACCGCATGCGTCCCGAACAACACCGAAAGCTCACCGCCCGCCAGGCGCTCAAGCACGCGGGCGCGTACCGCCGCAGGCGTGGCGCCGGTCAACAACGCCCAGTTGATACCAGCCTCCTCGAGCATCGGACCGGCTTTGAGCGCATACTGGCGAGCAAGCACCGAGGTGGGCGCCATGACGCATGCCTGGGTGCGCGTATCGGCAACGGACGCCAAGGCCATGCAGGCCACGGCCGTCTTGCCCGTGCCGACATCGCCCAGAAGCAAGCGGTTCATCACGTGTCGACCGTCGGCCATGTCCGCCAAGATCTCGGCGACGGCCTTGTCCTGCTCATCGGTCAACGAGAACGGCAGTACCGCGCGCATCGCTTCCACAAACGGACCCACCCGATGTGCCACCGGCGCAATATCGAGCAGGTTGGCGTCGTTGCGCAAGCGCAGTGCAAGTTGGAGATACAGCAACTCGTCGTAGGCGAGACGACGACGCGCAAGAGCGACCTCGGCCATACGATGGGGAAAGTGAATACAGCGCACAGCCCGCGATAAGCTCATGAGGCACCGCCGCGCGCGCAGGCCAGCCGGCAGCGGATCGGCAAAGACGCCGACATCGCCCAGCGCGCAAGAGATGATTCGGCGCATCCATGCACGGCTCACGCCCTCGGCAATGCCATGGATCGGCATGATGACGGCGCTGTCCTGTGCGTCCAGACGCTCAAAATGGGGAGCGCTCATCTGCTTGAAGCCGTAGGCGAACTCCATGGTGCCCATCACGGCTAGGCGGTCGCCGCGCTTGATTTGCTGGGCAAGCCAAGGCTGCTTGAAAAACGCGACCTTGAGCACGCCCGTCGCGTCGATGAGGAAGACCTCCGTGACCGTGAGGCCCCGCTTGCTCGTGGGGCGGTTGGCCACCTGGTCAACCGTGGCAACCACGGTGCAAACCTCGCCCAGGGGGGCAGCTTCGATGCTCACGGCGTGGGTGAAGTCGAGGTAGCGACGCGGAATATGGAGCAGGAGGTCCTCCACGCGCTCGATAGACAAGCGGCGAAGGGCCTCCTCGCGAGCACCCGACACGTATTTCAGGCGCGCGACATCCTCGGACAGGATCGTCGCGCTGGCAAGGCGCTGCGCGGCGCGCGGCGCGCACAAGGCGTCCGACATGCGCAGCCCTGACTATTCGATGGAGAAAATCACCGGGTAGAGCGGCTGCTCACCACGGTGGGCATCGATCTCGAGATCGGGCTGGGCCTCCTCGATGGCATCGAGGATCTCCTGGAACGCCTCATCGGTCAGCTCGGAGCCGGCCAGAATGGTGAGCGAATCGCCCTCTTCCTCGTCCTGCATGCGCTCGATGCACGCGAGCGTGACATCCTTGATGTCGCTGCCCACGATGTCGATGGAGTCGCAGATGATGCCCATGACGTCGCCATCATGGATGGGGGTGCCGTCGGAGGCGGCGGAATCGCGCACGGCGCGGGTGACCTCGCCGTCGCGCACCTCGGCGGCGGCCTCGCGCATGGCCTCGGCGACCTCGGAGGCCGGCGCCTCGGGCATCACCGCGAACATGGCGGAGAACGCCTGTGGCACCGTCTTGGTGGCCACCACCAGCACCTCCTTGTCGGTGCAGGCGGCAGCGGCGGCCTCGGCGGCCATGCGGATGTTGCTGTTGTTCGGCAAGATGATGACGGCCTCGGCGTTCACGCGCGCCACGGCCTCAAGCAAATCGGCTGTGGAGGGGTTCATCGTCTGGCCGCCAGACACGACCACGTCGACCCCAAGCGACTCGAGGATCTCGGCCTCACCGGAGCCGGCAGCCACGGCCACGAAGCCCAAGGGCTTGGCGGGCTCGGCCGTGACCTGCTGATCGGCCTGGATCTTGGCGGTGCGCTCGGCGACCTCGAGGTCCATGTTGTGGATAAACACCTCGTAGATCTGACCGAACTGGAGCATGTGCTCAAGCACGAGATTCGGCGTGTTGGAGTGCACGTGCACCTTGTAGTCGGGATAGGCGCCCACGAGCAGCTCGCAATCGCCCATGGAGGCAAGGAAGCGCAGGACCTCGTCCTCATCGAACTGGCGCTCAGCCTTGAACAGGAACTCGTTGCAGTAGCGGAACTCCGAGCCCTCCCAGTCGTTGTCGGCCTCGATCTTCACGCGGTCGAGCGCACCGGCTCGGGCGCTGTCGGCATCGGCCTCGAACGTGGCCGAGAAGCCCTCGATCTTGGCGGTGCGGCCGAGCGCTGCAGCCACGAAGTTCTCCAGGAAGATGGCGAAGCCGAAGGCACCTGAGTCCACCACGCCGTTCTCCTTCAAGACGGGCAGCAGATCGGGAGTGCGGGCCACAGACTGATACGCCTCGACCACCAACGCATCGAGCGTCTCTTCCACCGTCATGCGCTGCTTGTCGCACTCGTCCGCCTTGGTGGACACGTCGCGCAGCACGGTCAGAATCGTGCCCTCGATGGGCTTGCGCACCGCCTGGAAGGCGACCTTCACGGCACGGCGGAACGCCGTCGCAACATCGGAGGTGGACACCGACTCACCAGCGTGGGCCAAGCCCTCGGCCACACCGCGCAGGATCTGGGAGGTGATGACGCCGGAGTTACCGCGAGCGCCCATGAGCGAACCATGGGTGATGGCGCCGGCGATGGCCTCCATATCGGCCTCGGGCGGCAGGGCGGCAAGCTCCTTCACCACCGACTGCAGGGTAAGTGACATATTGGTGCCCGTGTCGCCATCGGGCACGGGGAACACGTTGAGCTTGTTGATGTCCTCGGCCTTGTCCGCCACCGCCGCAGCGGCGATGGGAAAACAGGTGCGAATAGTCTTAGCAATCATGTAGCTGGCACTTTCGTCTCGAAAAACACAAAAGGAGAGATGGGGCCCGGCGATGCGCGGATGCCCACAAAGCGGGCAAGCGCTAGGCGCGCGCCTTCATGCCGTCAATATGAATGGCAACCTTGAGCTGGGAAGGATCGATCTGAGCGACCTCGGACAGGGTGAACGACACCGAACTCGCGAGGTTCTCGCTCACCGAGCGCATGTTCACGCCGCTCTCAATCACAACGTGCAAGTCGACCGTCAGGGCGTCCTCAGCCGAGGTCACCAGCACGCCCTTGCGCAGACGCTGACCCGGCAGCAGACGAACGCTCTCGGCGCCCTGGAGCTGCTCGGCCATGCCGACCACGCCATAGCAGGAAAGGGCGGCGTATCCGGCGATGTCGGCGATGACATCGTTGCTGACGCTCAAGGTACCGGCAATCGGCTCGGACATGAGATCTCCTTTTTCGCAAGGCGCGTGCGCGCCCGAGATGTATAGGGCAATCATCACGCTATTTTACAACGAGCGCAGCCGCTGCGGCTGCGAAACCAGAGTGTCCACACGGTTGCGGGCTGTGGGGTTGTTCTCTTCGGGCGTGGTTCGCTTCGCTCACAAAACGCCCTGCGAGAACAACCCCACAGCTCCACGCCTCCGCGATGCATTCCCGTGTACGGACCGCTCGAATGGCTTGATATGAAACGGATGGAAGACTCGGGCGTACTCCAGGAGAGCGTTTCGGGCACACACGTGAGCCACGCCCACAAGGAGGGCACCCGAGTGCGGCGCACGACCCACACCACACCATCCGACCGTCCTGCGGCTGGAAGCGCATCGAAGCAGCGGACGACCGCAGAACCTGCCGCCAGCCCCACTTCTGACCTACAACAGGGTTTGTGCATATTCATGCATTGCAGAATAAGCCCTTGTAATAGAAATACATACGCTTACCAAGGAAATACGACCGTTCATCGAGTGCGCACTCTGATATGTGGATAGTTTCCGACATATACATACAATTCAGATTAGAATTTACACCCTCAAAGGCGGCTGGGAGGAGTCACGCGCATGAATGAAAAGACAGTCGGCGCAATTTCCAGTCCGATCGCCACCCTTGTTCTTGTGGCGCTCCTGGTCGTTGGCGCCATAGCATTTCTGGGCAAAACACATGCGAACGAACAGCTCATCTCGGGACTTGAGAAAGGTTTCGAGCTGAGAGGCACGTTTGCGTATGACTCGTCTCTTGAGCGCTCGATGTACTTTGAAGCGGCCGAGGGACAAGAGCGCATAACGTGGGCTGGGCGCACTGAAAGCAGCGATTACGCTACGGGAATCGTCTCCGAAACGGGCGACCCGAATGTGTACCTGCTGATCACTGACGGCGGTGATGAGTATGCACTGGTTCATATCGCATACTCCAACTCATGCGATGGAGAACTGTACGTTTCTTACGACGGCACGAACTTCGAATCGTTCCAAAAGATTTCCGATTCCCGCATAAGCTACACGGCATAAAACCGTCCTTCGCAGGGTTCATCGAACGGTCGGCGTCATACGCAAACAGAAGCGCCAGATGGGTGTGCCCGGTTATGCCGGGCGCACCGTAGTTCCGGGATCATTCCCGTAGGGCGTTTCGCGAGCGAAGCGAGCCACGCCCGAAGGGAATCATCCCGGAACCCACACAGCTCAACGCAACCGTCTACTCTCCCGTATCGAACTGGGAGTTGTAGAGCTCGGCGTAGAAGCCATCGGCTGCAAGCAGCTCCTCATGCGTGCCCGACTCCACAATGTCGCCATCGCGCAGCACCAAGATCTTGTCGGCCGAGCGGATCGTGGAGAGGCGATGCGCAATCACAAAACTCGTGCGTCCGGCCATGAGGATGTCCATCGCCTGCTGGATGCGCTGTTCGGTGCGCGTGTCCACGTTGGAAGTCGCCTCGTCCAGGATGAGGATCGGACGGTCGGCAAGCAGGGCGCGCGCGATGGTGAGCAACTGTTTTTGGCCCTGGCTCACGTTGGAGGCGTCCTCGTTGAGCTCGAAGTCGTAACCGCCGGGCAGCGTGCGGATGAAGTGGTCCGCCAGCGCGGCACGGGCGGCCGCCTCCACCTCGGCATCGCTTGCATCGGCGTTGCCGTAGCGGATGTTCTCGCGCACGCTCCCCTTGAACAGCCACGTGTCCTGCAGCACCATGGCAAAGCCGCGGCGCAAGTCGGCACGGGCGTAGTCGCGCACGTCCACGCCGTCCACCGTGATGGCGCCGGCGTCCACATCGTAGAAGCGCATGAGCAGCTTCATGAGCGTGGTCTTGCCCGCACCCGTGGGGCCGACGATCGCCACCGTCTGGCCCGGCTCGACCGCACAGGAGAAATCGTGGATGATCGTCTTTTCCGGCACGTAGCCAAAGCGCACGTGCTCAAAATCCACCGCACCGCGCCGACGCTCGGGCGCCGGTGTTGCGGCCGCGTCGTCCTCCTCGGGCTCGGCGAGGAACTCGAAGATGCGCTCGGCCGCCGCAGCGAGCATCTGGAGCATGTTGGACACCTGCGAGAGCTGTGTGATCGGCTGGGTGAAGTTGCGCACGTACTGCATGAACGCCTGGACGTCGCCGATGGTGATGGAACCGCCGATTGCCAGGAAGGCGCCGACCACCACGACCGCGACATAGCCCAAGTTGCCGACGAAGTTCATGATGGGCTGCATGATGCCCGACAAAAACTGCGCCAGCCAACCGGATTTGTAGAGCTGGTCGTTCACCACGTCGAACTCGGCCACGGCGCGCGGGGCGCGGCGGAACGCCTGGATGATGTTCTGCCCCGAGAAACTCTCCTCGACGATGCCGTTCGCCTGGCCCAAAAACGCCTGCTGCCGGCGGAAGTAGCGCTGTGAGGAGCGCACCACGAGCACCACGGCCGCAAGCGAGAGCGGCACCGTGACAAACGTCACGCCCGCCAGCGCCACCGACAGCATGAGCATCTGGATGCTGACACCGATCAGCTGCGTGATGGAGGTGATGAGCTGCATGACGCTCTGGTTCAGCGACTGTCCCAACGTGTCCACGTCGTTGGTCACGCGGCTCATGACGTCGCCGGTGCTCACCCGCTCGAAATAGCCGAGCGGCATCCGATCGACCTTCTCGATGATCTCGCGGCGCAGGCGGTAGCACACGCGCTGCGTGATGCCCGTCATCAGCCAGCCCTGCACGAGGTTGAGCGCCGCCGAGCTGAGGTAGAGCGTCAGCGCGCAGCCGAGGATGAAGCCAATGGCGTCGAAATCCACCCCGCCGGTACCGCCCACCTTGGCGGCGATGCCCTCAAACAGCTCTGTCGTCGCCTCACCCAGCACGCGCGGGCCAACCACATTGAAGGCCACCGAACCGATGGCGCACGCGATGGCGATGACCAGCGCCAGCTTATCGTGAGCGATATAGCCGATGAGCTTGGCGAGCGTGCCCTTGAAGTCCTTCGCCTTCTCCGTCACAGGACCGCGCCCGTGACCATGTCCCATAGGACCCGGCATTAGGCCACCTCCCCCTGATGCAGGCCCAGCTCGGCTGCGGACAGCTGGCTGGACGCGATTTCCAGATACGCCGGGCACGTGCGCAGCAGCTCCTCGTGCGTGCCCTGCCCCACCACGCGGCCATCGTCGAGCACCAAGATCTCGTCGGCGTGCATGATGGTCGCGATGCGCTGGGCCACGATCACCGTGGCGGCGTCGGCGGCCTCATGGGCGAGCGCGGCGCGCAAGGCGGCGTCGGTCTTGTAGTCGAGCGCCGAGAAGCTGTCGTCGAACACGAGGATCTTCGGCTGAATCGCGAGGGCGCGGGCGATAGCGAGGCGCTGGCGCTGACCGCCCGAGACGTTGGAGCCGCCTTGCGCGATGGGGCTCGCGAAGCCCTCCTCCTTGGCCGCGATGAAGTCGGAGGCCTGCGCGATACGGGCGGCCCGTTCCATCTGCTCGACGGGCATCTCGGGGTCGCCATACGCGATGTTGCTCGCGATGTCGCCCGAGAAGAGCATCCCCTTTTGCGGGACGTAGCCGATCTGCGCACGCAGGTCGTCCAGGCCGATGCGGCGCACGTCCACCCCATCGAGCGTAATCGAGCCGCTCGTGACGTCATACAGGCGCGGGATGAGATGGACCAGGGTCGATTTGCCAACGCCGGTCGAGCCGATGATGCCGAGCGTGGCGCCTGGGCGCACCGTGAAGCTCACGTGCTCGATCGTGGAGGCCTCAGCCCCAGGATAGGTGAACGAGACGTCGTTGAAGGAGAGCACGCCGGACCACGGCAGCTCCTGCCCGTCTGCCGTCATGTGATGGGCGGCGCCGGCCATCTGCGACGCCGGGTCCTCGATGCTCGAACGGGTGGCCAGCACCTCGCGCACGCGCTCGGAGGCGATATCGGCGCGCGGCAGCATCACGGCGATCATCGTGATGATCATGAAGCTCATGATCACCTGCATGGTGTAATTCATATAGGCCATGAGGTCGCCGACCTGCATGGTGCCGGCGTCCACCCCGTGGCCGCCGAACCACACGATGGCCACGGAGATGAGGTTCATGATGACCATCATCACCGGCATCATGAAGCTCATGGCGCGGTTGGTGAAGATATAGGTGCCGGTGAGCTCGCGGTTCGCCTCGTCGTAGCGGCCTTCCTCGTACCCCGCGCGGCCGAACGCGCGAATGGGCATGATGCCGGTGAGGATCTCGCGGGCGATGAGGTTGTTGCGGTCCACCAGGTCCTGCATACGGCGAAAGCGCGGCATGGTAATGCCCATGAGCACACCGATGACGATGGAGATAACCGCCAGGCCCGCCACGATGATCCACTGCAGGCCCGTCGAGCCGAAGCCGATGACCTTCACGACGGCGCCAATGCCCATGCACGGGGCGAACAGCACCATGCGCATGCACATGACGAGCACCATCTGGATCTGTTGGATGTCGTTGGTGGCGCGGGTGATGAGCGATGCCTCGGAGAAGCGGCCCATCTCGGCCGGCGAGAACGACAGGACGCGCTCGTACATGTCGTGGCGCAGCTCGCGAGCGATCTTGGCGGCCGTGCGCGACGCGTTGAGGGCCGCGCCGACGGCACACAGCGCACCCACCAGCGCATAGCCGAGCATGGCCGTGCCCTCACGGAACAGGTAGGCGGTCTGGAGCTCGCCCAAATCGACGCCGACCCGCTCGTAGGCGCCCTTCACGAACTCGATGGCCTGTGAGGTCACGATGGTGTCGCCCGTGTCGCCCAGCTTCTGGTCGAGCGCCTCGCGCATATCGATGAACGAACCCGGCTCGAGCTCGGCGGGCGTCCCCGTCTCGGCCATCGCGAACGCCTGGACCATCTGCTTGAACTCCGCGAGATCCACGGTGTCGCCCACCGCCGCCGAAACCGCGGCGGCGTCCTCTTGGCCCTGGGCGATCATCTCGGTGGGAAGTCCCTGCTCGAACAGGTAGACGGCCATCTCGGCCTCACTCAAGAAGCCGGCGAGCTCGTCGCGCTCGGCGGCGTCACCCGCAAACACGCGCACGCCCTCGGCATCTGGGGCGGCAAACGCACCGTCTACGCGCGCGGCCTCCTCAGGCGTGAGGAACAGCTGGACGTCAGCCAGGTCATCGGCGGTGATGCGCTCGGGCACCACACTCTCGATGCCCCCGCGACTGATGCCCGTGTCGACGATGCGGCTCATCACCGTGGGCAATGTGAGCTCGCAATACGCCTGCGTCATCAGCAGCGCGAGCGCCAGCAGCACGTTGGCCACATGGTTGCGCAGGAAATAGAAGATTTTCACGCGCAGCTCTCCCCTCTCTCCCCTTCTTTTTTGGTCGGGCCCCTCATGCAGCAGGGCGCCCCAGCACAAAAACGTAATGCTGTGTATTTTCTCCCCCTGAAGATGAACGAATCCATGGGTTGTTCAGCCGCTCCCGTCTCCATAGAATGGCAACATGTCAGGTACCTCATGAACCGCTGCGAACCACCTGCACGCTGTGCGCACTTCTTATATGTTCTCGCGCTCTTCCTGCGACGGCGAGCCTCGTGCGCGGCACCTGTGCACCTGGGATCTGTCACTTGTATCCAGCCAGGCCGCTTTCGTATAATAAGCGGGCGCTCACGGCCCGTGGCATCCCGCGCCGCCACACCCCGCCTTGGGCCATGCGGCATACACCCCGTTTCATGTGTAGATTCAACAGATTTCCGTGGTTGTGTGCTATAGTTTGTTGCTGTTTGTTCACGCGGCACCATACACGCCGCCTAAGAAGGGTCACTGATATGTCCAAAGTTTGCGAAATCTGCGGTAAGCACCCTGTTGCTGGTCGCTCCATCAGCCACTCCCACCGCGTCACCAACCGTACGTTCCGCCCGAACATCCAGCGCGTGTATGTCGTCGTTGACGGCCACCGTCGCAAGATGAACGTGTGCACCAGCTGCCTCAAGGCGCAGAAGGTGGCCCGCTCCTAAGGCTTCTTCCTTAGTTGGACAAACGTTTACGTGCATGTAGAGCACCCCGCTTCACCGATGCGGGGTGCTTTTTTGCGTAGCTTTCGCGCCGCCACACGACACCGCGAAGAACCGCCCTGTGCATATCCGCCACACCACCCCGAAGTGGCGAGCGATACGCGCCCGTCGCCACAACCTGAGAAACGAGCGCCACATGCAAAAGGACCGCGCCCCAACAGGCGCGGCCCCAAACAATGGCGATATAAACGCAGGGCTTAGCGAGCCAGGCGCTCCACGTCCAGCGCGATCATGTACTCCTCGTCGGTCGGGATGACCATGACGGTCACACTCGAACCGGCGGAGGAAATGACCTGCGGGCCCGCCCCCACGGCGGCCTTGTTCTTCTCGCGGTCCACGCGCACGCCGAGCCACTCGAAGCACTCGCAGAACGCCTGGCGGATCGTCCAGTCGTTCTCACCGATGCCTGCCGTGAAGGTGATGGTGTCCACGCCGGCCATCGAGGCGATCATGGCGGCCGCCTGCTGCATGGCCTTGTAGGCGAACATATCGAAGGCGAGCAGGCAGTTATGGTTGCCCGCATCGGCGCCGGCGCGGATATCGCGTGCATCGCTTGAGATCTCGGAGACGGCGAGCAGGCCGGACTGCTTGTTCATCATCTCGTCGACCTCGTCGAAGGTGTAGCCGCCCTCGCGCTGCAGATAGCACACGGTGGCAGGGTCGATGGAGCCGCAGCGGGTGCCCATCATGAGGCCGTCGAGCGGCGTGAGGCCCATGGTGGTGTCGCGGCACACGCCGTCCTCGATGGCGCACAGCGAGCTGCCATTGCCCAGATGACAGGACAGCAGCCGGTGACAGCGGTCGCCCAGGATCTCCTTGGCGCGCATCCACTCGTAGCGATGACTCGTGCCATGCGCACCGTATTTGCGAACATGCAGGTTGTCGCGCACCTCACGCGGCAGTGCGTAGGTGTAGGCGACCTCGGGCATGCTCATGTGGAAGGACGTGTCGAACACCGCGACGTTCGGCAGGTCGGGATGCAACTCGCGGCAATACTCGATAACGCTCGCCTCGGCGTAGTTATGCAGCGGCGCCAGCGGGGCCACCTCGATGATCTTGGCCATGACCTCATCGTCCACCAGAGCCGAATCGGTGAAGTGCCAGCCGCCCTGCACGATGCGGTGGCCGATAGCGTCCATGGTGAGACCCGCCGCCTCGATGGTCTTGAGCACGCGGCGGATGGCGCAACGGTGATCGGTGAAAATCGTCTCCTCCGTGACCTTCTCCCCACCTTCGGCATGACCGAACAAGCCGCGATCCATCCCGATGCGCTCACAGTTGCCCTTGGCGAGCAAGCTGTGATCATCGGTGTTCAAGAGCTGGTACTTCAAGCTGGAGCTGCCGGCGTTCACAACCAGTACGTTCATCTTGTGTCCCCTTTCATGAGAGCGCCCCGCCCTCTTGCGTGAGGGTGGGGCAACGGACATATCGTGCGGTGAGCTACTTGGCGGCCGAGACGATGCGCTCGACATCCGTGGCGATCATGAACTCCTCATCGGTGGGGATCACGTAGATCTTCACCGGGGAATCGGCAGTGGACAGGCACCACGCACCCTCGGCGCGCAGTGCGTTCTTGGCGTGGTCCATATGCACGCCCATCCATGCGAGACGGTCAGCCACGCCGGCGCGCACCGCAGGCGCATGCTCGCCGATACCCGCGGTGAACACCAGGGTATCGATGCCGCACATGGACGTGGCCATCTCGGCGGCCTTCGCGGCGATCTTATACACGAACATGTCGAAGGCCAGCTCGCAAGCAGCGTCACCCGCAGCGGCGCCTTCCTCGACGTCGCGGACGTCGTTGGTCGTGCCGGTCACGGCCAAAAGGCCGGACTGCTTGTTCATCATCTCGTCGACCTCGTCGAAGGTGTAGCCGCCCTCACGCTGGAGATAGCACACGGTGGCCGGGTCGATGGAGCCGCAGCGGGTGCCCATCATGATGCCGTCGAGCGGCGTGAGGCCCATGGTGGTGTCGCGGCACGTGCCGTCCTCGATGGCGCACAAAGATGCACCCGAGCCGATATGGCACACGACGACCTTATGGGCATCGGGGTTCATCTCGGCGACCTTGCCCGCGATGTAGCGATAGCTCGTGCCATGCGCACCGTACTTGCGGATATGCAGCTTATCGCACACATCCTTCGGCAGCGCGTAGGTGCTCGCCACCTTGGGCATGTTGAAGTGAAAGGCGGTGTCGTACACGGTGACGTTGGGCAGCTCGGGATACTGAGCCAGGCAGTACTCGATGACGTTGGCCTCAGGGTTGTTGTGCAGCGGCGCCAGCGGGGCAACCTCGCGGATCTTGGCGAGCACGTCGTCGTCAACGAGCGAGGAGTCGCCGAAGTACCAGCCGCCCTGCACGATGCGATGGCCGATGCCCTCGACCGTGATGCCGTTTGCCTCGAGGTCGTCCAGGACGGCCTTGATGGCGGCGCCGTGGTCGGGGAACTCGTGACTCTCGGTGACCTTCTTGGAGCCGTTGGCCGCATGTGTGAAGGTGCCGCCCGTGAAGGTCACGCGCTCGCACGAGCCCTTGGCGGAAACCGCGTGGGTCTTGGTGTCGATAACCTGGTACTTGAGGGTTGAGCTGCCGGCGTTGACAACGAGGACGTTCATGTGTCTCCCTTGAATTGGCCGCGCGCGGCCAAGGCGGCCACGCGCGCGAATACGAAACTGTCCCTATGATACCGCGACTGAGCACATGCGCGGCTCGGCACGATGCTAGATGAGGCCCTCGCCCAGCGGCTTGCCGCCCAGCACGTGCAGATGCACGTGCATCACGGTCTGGCCGGCGGCCGTACCCTTATTGGAGATGACGCGGAACCCGTCGGTAAGGCCCTTGGCGCGCGCCACCTCCCCCACCGCATGCATCATGGCAGCGAGCGTCTCGGCCGGGATGTCGTCGGCGATGTGCTCATAGTGCGCCTTGGGCACCACGAGCACATGCACGGGCGCCTGGGGGTTCAAGTCCTCGAACGCGATCACGGCGTCGTCCTCGTACACCACGGTAGACGGGATCTCGTGCGCTGCGATCTTGCAGAAAATGCAATCGGACATGGGCTCTCCTATCGAATGACACGCAGGTTGGGGAAGTTAGAGATTGAGCGCATCGGCCTCAGCCGCAGGCTCACCGGGCACGAGCTGATCGGTGCCGTCGACGTCCTTCAACAGGACACTCACCTTCTGCTCGGCATCGGCCAGGCGCGCGCGCAGGCTGCGCAGCAGCTCCACGCCGCGCGTATAGCTCTCCAGTGAATCCTCGAGCTCCATCTCGCCGCCTTCCAAGCTGCGAATGATGAGCTCAAGCTCGGTGGTCGCCTCTTTGTACGTCAGCTCATCGACGTTCTTGTACTCGGCCATCCTCTTGTCCTTTCTGTCTGCCAGGCATGAACCCGGCATGATTACATATCGGTAACGCGGGCGGATACGGACTCGACCGTAGCGGCGATATCGCCGTCGGCCATGCGAACGCGCAGCGCATCGCCAGGCACAAAGGCGGCGGCGCTCGCCGCGACGCGCCCGGCCCCATCATAGGCGATGGAATAGCCGCGCCCCAGCACCTTGAGGGGCGACAGCGCGTCGAGCGCGGCGGCCGCGCGCGCCAGCTCGGAGGTGTGCGGGCCGAGCAACTGGGCGCCTTGCGCGGACAGGCGCGACGAGGCGAGCTCGACGCCGTGGCGCTTCGATGCGAATCCCGACGTGCTGGCAAGCAGGCGCGGACCCAGCTGCCGCGCACCGTCCTGGAAGTGCGAGAGCGAGCGCTCGCATGCCCCTGCAAGGCGATCGGCCGTTTGCGAAAGCTCAATGGCCCGGCGGTCGATCACATGCACTGGATCCATGAGGCAGGGGCGCGACGCATGCGCATCCACCATCAGTTTGAGCCGCGAAAGATAGGCGTCCATCGCGCGGCCGACCCGCTCGCGGGCAGCAGACAGCTCTTGGGCGCGGGCAGAGACGTCGGTGCCCATCGATGCCGCCAGACGCGCATGGCGCGCCTCAAGCGCCGAGGCAAGCTCGGAGATGTCGGGCGCCACCGACTCGGCTGCCGCCGTGGGCGTGGAGGCGCGCCGATCGCTCACCATGTCGCAGATGGAGGTATCCGGCTCGTGCCCAATGCCTGTGACCACCGGAATCGGGCACGAGGCAACCGCGCGCGCCAGGCTCTCGTCGTTAAAGGTCATAAGGTCCTCAAACGAACCGCCGCCGCGCACGAGCAGGATGCAATCGGGCGCGGGCGTGATGGCGGCAGCGCGCTCAATCCCCTCGATAAGCTCGGAGGCAGCGCCCTCGCCCTGCACCTTCGCGCCCACGCAGACGAGCTCCACGAGCGGATTGCGTCGGCGCAGCGTGCGCTTCACGTCATCGATCACCGCGCCCGACAGCGAGGTCACCACCGCGACGCGGGTGCAAAACACCGGGATGCGGCGCTTGCGGGATGCATCCATCAAACCCTCGCGGCGCAGCTGCTCGGCGAGCTGGGCCACCTGCTGGCGCAGCAGACCCTCGCCCGCCAAGCTAAACGAGCTCGCCTTGAAGCTCATGCGTCCCGTCGGCTTGTACAGGTCGAACTTACCGGTGAATTGCACCTGCAGTCCATCACGCAGATCGAACGTGCGCTTGGCGTAGGTACCCTTCCACACGATGCAATCGACGGCTGCAGCGTCGTCTTTGATCTGAAAATAGCAATGGCCGCTGCGGGCGTTCGGGCCACGAAACCCCGTGACCTCGCCCAGCACCGTCAACTGCGGTATAGCATCGAGCGCGCCTGCCGCCAACGCGACGGCTTGCGAAACCGACAGGGCCTCGTCATCGCCACCGACGTCCGGCGCTGACGCCGTGCCAACCAAATCCCAAGCGCCCACCCACGCTCCCTTCTCCTGGCAAATCGTGCACATACCCTACGGTAGCGCCGCATACGGACAAAAAACGCAACGATGCCGCGCGACGGGTGCATCAGTTGTCGTCACGACGCGTGCGCCCGATGATATAGAGCAGCTGCATGATGCTGGTTAAGGCAGCGGCCACATAGGTGAACGCCGCCGCGGTCAGGACCTTGCGGGCCCCGCGCACAGCCGTCTCATCCATACCAGAAGCATGGATGTAGGCGATGGCACGCCGCGAGGCGTCGATCTCGACCGGCAGGGTCACGAGCTGAAAGACGACCGAGAAACCGAAAAGCGCCACCGCGAGCGTCGTCAGACCCGAGACGTTCATGACGACGCCGAGCAAAAAGACGACCATCCAGATGCTCTGCGAGAAATTGACCACGGGAACCAGAGCAGATCGGACCTTCATCAGGGCATAGCCGTGCTCGCGCTGGGCCGCATGGCCCGCCTCGTGACAGGCCACCGCGATGCTCGCCACCGAGCCGCCCGAGAAATTATCGCCCGAAAGGTACAGGTTGTTATCACGCGGGTCGTAATGGTCGGACAGATGGCCTCCCACGCGACGAATGCCCACGCGGGTGCAGCCGGTATCATCGAGCATGCGGCGCGCCACGTCGGCGCCGCTCACACTCGCGTGCGCATCCACGCGCGACCACACCTTGTAGGTGCGGTTGATATAGCCCTGCGCCAGCAATCCCAGCACAGAGGACACAAGGACCAGCACGAGGTAGGCCGGATCGATCCCATAACCATAACCAAACCCGTAACCGTAATAGGGCATGAGGGCATCCTTTCGTCATAGCGCGTTGCCTGAGCTCCCTTGTACCCAAAAAAGAGAGCCGCCCGCACCAGTGGGCGCACGCAGACGCAAACGGGCGCGGGCGGCGCGGGCACATCATGCGACGTGGGTGCCGTATCCGCGTCCTACAAAAAACAAAAGGCGCTACAGGATCTCAATCGCACCGTCTTTGACCGTCAGGCCGATATTGCCACGCAGCAGATCGTCGATGAGCGACCCCACCAGCTCGAAGCGCCATCCCTCGCGCAGGCGGCTGCGCTCGGGATGGTCGATGTAGGACAACAGGTCATCGCGTGAGGCGATGATGGAGGTGGCCACATCGGAGCGCTCGGACACCAGGCGGATGAGAGCGTACATGATGTCGACCACGCTCTCCTGCTCAGGCGTCGGCGTGCGATGCGCGCGCGAAAGGTTCGGCAGGTTGGCCTGCGGACACCGCAGCCCGTTGGAGATCGCCGCAAGCGCGGCCTCGACATCGCGCTGCGACAGCTGCTCGGTACCACGAACGCGACGGAAGTCCTCGGCCGTGGTGGGCGCGCGACGGCACAGAGCCACCAGCACCTCATCGGACATGATCCATTTGCGCGGAACGTCACGGCGCTCGGCACGCATCTCACGCCAGGCGGCCAGCTCGCGGGCGACGGCGAGCTGCCGACGCGTACAGGAATTCACGCGCTTCACGCGCTTGTAGGCGCAGCGCGCATCGGCGCGATAGTGAGCGGGATCGGCCAAGGGGCGCGTCTCGTCACGCACCCAAGCCGTGCGACCAAGCGCGTGCAACCGCTCCGCGATCACATGGTATGCCTCGATGAGATAGCGAACGTCGTCCAGGGCGTATTCGATCTGCTCGGGCGCAAGCGGCCTGCGCGACCAATCGGTCAGAGAAGCCGTCTTGGGCAGCGTCACATCGCAAAACGAATGGACGAGGTTGGCATAGGAGCACTGGGCGCGCTCGCCCAAAAATGCCGCCGCGATCTGCGTGTCGAAGATGGGCGCGGGCAGCACGCCGAGGGCGTGGTTGAGCACCTCCATGTCCTGAGAGCAGGCATGGAAGACCTTGAGGGTGTCGACATCGGCCATAAGCTCAGACAACGGCGTCAAATCATCGATGGCAAGTGGGTCGATGGCCACGCTTTGGTCGGGAGTGGCCACCTGCACCAAGCAAAGCTTCGCATGGAAGGTCCGCTCGCGCAAAAACTCGGTGTCGACGGCGATGGCGGGAAAGGAGCGCGCATGATCGCAGAAGATCCGCAGGTCCTCGTTTGTGGAAATGTACATGGATCACCCAGATTGGCGGCACCCGCACAAGAAGCGGGGTAGGATTACGACATCGTAACTATACTCTAGCTTGAGACGGAATGGGAAACCGCATATGCGCTGCCTCATCATCCACAACCCGGCTTCGGGCCCTCGTTCCGACGAGATTTTCGATTTCTGCCGCGCGCTCGCACAGGGCGGCGACGACGTGACTATGCGCTTCATCGGCGACGGCATGGAACCCGAAGACGCCGCGGCCGACGTGCGCTCCTTCGACCGCGTGGTCGTCTCGGGCGGCGACGGGACCGTCTCCAACGTGCTCGACCACCTACGCGACACGCACGTTCCCATCCTCGTGTTCCCCTCCGGCACGGCGAACCTGTTTTTCAACAATATCGGCAACGCGCCTGAACCCGCCGCGCTCGCCAAGGCGTGCCGCGAGGGCCGCGTAGCCCCCGTCGACATGGGCGAGCTGTGCTGGGAGACCGGCGATGGCACCACGCGGCGGCACGGGTTCATCATCATCGCCGGCACCGGCTTCGATGCCGACATCATGCATAAGGCCGAGGCAACAAAAGCCGAGATGGGCGAGGTCGCTTATTTCCTCTCCGCACTCGCGACGCCCGTGCCGCGCCGTGCGCACTTCACCATCGAGTGCGACGACGAGACGCACGAGCTGGACGGCATCGGCTGTATGGTGGGCAACACCGCCGTCATCCAAAATGAGATCAACCTCTTTCCCGATTGCCGCATGAACGATGGCATGATCGACATCGCCGTCATCGAGCCGGCCGCCACAGTGCAGCTGCTGCCAACGTTGCTTGCCGGCGTGCTCGACCCGGCCGGCAAGGCGCTCGGCCGCCCGCAGCTCAAGATGTTCCAGGCGAAAAGCGCGAAGATCACGTGCGAGCCCGCCCTCGACATGCAGTTCGACGGCGAATTGATCCACGGCAACGCAGGCGTGTTCAGCGCCCGCGTGCTGCCGCGCTGCCTCGATTTGATCGTCGACGAGTTCGCCAAGCTGCAGCCCGAACACTAGCGGCACGGCCCTTTCCCGCCAAGCGCCCGACTGGGGCCGCGGACTGCGGCACATGCCCGTACAGCTCCAGGCGGCTTCTTTGCCATCCGCGCACCTTGCGCGCAACGACCATATCCACACCAAAGACCTCGAGGAAACCGTATGACCTGCCCGACCGAGCATATCCCGTCCTTCGTATGCGATACACTGCGCACCCATTACCCGCAGCAGACAATCGCCTCGATCGCCGAGGGCTGCACCGAGGCCCGCAGGCGCCCCGTGACGCTACGCGCCAACACGCTCAAAACGACAACCGATGCGGTCGCCGCCGCACTCGAGGCCGCCGGCATCGCCTACACGCGCGTGCCGTGGTATCCGGACGCCTTCGTGCTGCATGAGGTTCGCGAGCGCAGCGTATGGGAGCTGGATATCTACCGCACGGGCGCCGTGTATCTGCAAAGCCTCTCGTCGATGATCCCCGCCCTCGTGCTTGCTCCTCGCGCCGGCGCCGACGTGCTCGACATGTGCGCCGCACCGGGCGGCAAGACCTCGCAGATGGCGGCACTTGCGCACGGAGCCGCCCATCTCACCGCCTGCGAGATGAACGGCCCGCGCGCCGAGAAGCTTCAGCACAACCTCGCCAAGCTCGGGGTCGACCATGTGCAGGTCATGCGCTGCGACGCACGGCGCCTCGATGAGTTCTTCCGATTCGACCAAATCCTGGTCGACGCCCCCTGCACGGGCACCGGCACGATGCGCGCCGACGATGAGCGCGCATCGCGGCGCATCACGGGCGCCCTGCTCGCCAAAACGGTGAAATCCCAGCGCGCCCTGCTCGACCGCGGCCTGACCATCCTCAAAACGGGCGGCACGCTGGTTTACTCCACCTGCTCAATCCTGCCCGAGGAAAACGATGAGATCGTTTCCGACGCACTCAAGCGCCACCGCGACTGCGAGCTCGTGCCACTCGTGCTGGGCGAGGCGGGCGCAACCACCGAAGACGACGCGGCAACCCAAGACGATGGGAAACCGCAGCCCATCTGCCTTGCAGGCGCCGAAGCGGGCGACCTGGCCATCCCCCGCCTTGCGGGAACGGAAGTAAGCCCGATGCTCACCGTGGCCCCGACGCGTCTATTTGAGGGGTTCTTTGTTGCCGTCATCCAAAAACGTTAGCGCATGTGCGAGCCACCGCGGCCCGTCTTGCGGGCGCGGCGGGCATCTCGCAGCTGTGTGATGCCCAGATACGCGATGGCCACCACGCCGATCGCGCCGACGATAACGAGCACGGGCACCAAAATGTCAACGACACTCATCGGACCATCGCCACCTTTCCGCTTCGCGTTCAACGATACATACACGCCTAGGTTGATAGGATACCAGATTCCGGGCGCACCCCTCATGATCTAGGGTGCGCTCGCGATCTCCCCAATGAGCCGCATATACGCACTGAGCAGGCAATACGCGTGAGTCGTGGCGAGATGCTCGCTTCATGACGAATCCGTAAGACGTTAAAACTGCGCAGCCGCCCTCCAAGCACCGATGACCGCACGCAGATGGGTACAATGCTGCACATCATGTACGAGACAACCAGGTGCGTGCCGCCGTGCGCACCCACATTGCAAAGGAGTGAGCCCATGGATCCTGTGCGCACCGCAGCCTCCGGCATCGGCACCGCAGGCGCCTTCCCCGACCCGCGCCCCAACGCCCCCGCACCCCAATCCGAGTCGGATCAGGCCCCGCACGCAGGCTCTGCGGCCGTTCCCGCCATCGAGCGACCCGAAGACGCGGCCGAACTCGAACCCGCCGAGGCCCATGGCGCCACCTTCGAGGCGGTCGCCGTCAGCGCCGAGGTGCCCGAGGATATCGAGGCGTCCATCGACTTCTCCGAGGTCGAACTCGCCGATGAATTCGCCGAGCCCGAGATGGCCGTGACCCCCGGTGGCCTTTTGCCCATGGAGCCCTCACCCGTCGAGGGTCGCCTGCGCAAGGCGCCCTTGCGCGTACCCGATGAGCTTGAGGAGTGCGGCGGCTTCACCCTGTTCGGACGACGCATCAAGTCGCTGCTCTACACCACCGACGTCGCCGTGATCCGCAACTCGAACGCCGATGCGATCTTTGCCGTCTACCCGTTCACCGCCCAGCCCGCCATCACACAGGCGCTGCTCACCGCCTCCGAGGCCCCGGTATTCGTGGGTGTGGGCGGCGGCACGACCACCGGCAAACGCTCCATGCAGCTGGCGGCCGTCTCCGAGATGCAGGGCGCCGCGGGCGTGGTGGTCAACTCCCCCGCGCCGCCTGAGATGATCGAGCAGATCGCCGCCATCATCGACATTCCCGTCATCGCCACGGTCGTGCGCTGCGATGCGGTGGCGCACGCCAAGGTCAAGGCCGGCGCCAAGATCCTGAACGTCGCCGCAGGCAAGGACACCCCGGCCGTTTTGCGCGAACTGCGCGAGACCTACCCCAACCTGCCGCTCATCGCCTCGGGCGGGCGCAGCTCGCTTTCCGTCCGCGAAACGGTGGCCGCCGGCGCCAACGCCGTCGTCTGGACACCGCCTTCGGCCCAGCAGCTCCAAGCCGACATGATGCGCCGATATCGCGACGCCGAGGTCAAGCCTGAAGCGGCCGTGATGGATCCGGTCGCTGCGGCCGACGTGAACCCCTTGGAGAGCGCTCGCGCCGACGTCCCGATCCCCGACGAGCTCATCGCCAACGCCACGACTCGCCGGCGTCGGCGCGGCGGACGGCCGCCGCTGGGATTCTTCCGTAGCCGCAAGTAGCAACTGCGAAATACCCCGTCGCGCCCACGAGCGCCCAGCGCGGCGCCCACACGCGTAAAACCACCGATGCGCCCGCCCCACAGCAACTGGGGCGGGCGCATCGTTTGCAGGAGCTCGTTTCAAAACGGGTCGTATGGGGGGCAGGAGCCTCGCTAGGCCGTCCGGCGCTTGCCCATGAAGAACAGCGCGACGGTGCCCGGGCCCGTATGCGACCCGATGACCGTACCGATGTCATAGATGGCAATGGAGCCCGCGAGTTCAGGCGCGAGCTCGGCAACCAAACCGGCCAGCTCCTCGGCATCCTCACGGCACTGGGAATGCGAGATCACGCAGGGACCGACCTGCCCGGAAGACAGCTCGGCGCGCTCGGCGAACACGCGAGCAAGCTCGGCGATGGCCTTCTTTGCCGTGCGGATCTTCTTGCGGGGCACGAGCCTACCCTCGACATCCACATCGAGCACCGGGCAGATCTTGAGCGCCGTGGCGATGATGGCGCTCGCCGAGGATACGCGCCCGCCGCGCTTCAGGCAATCGAGGTCGGACACGAAGAACCAATGATTCACCAGCAGGCGCGTCTCTTCCGCCCACCGTGCGAGCTCTTGAAGCCCCATGCCGGCATCGCGGCGATCGGCCATCTGTTCAACGAGCAGGCCAAAGCCCGAGCTTGCCGCCAGAGAATCCACCACGCGCACCGTGCGGTCGGGGTAACGCTCCGCCATGAGGTCTGCGGCCATGCAGGCGCCGTTGTAGGCACCCGAGACGCCGGACGACAAGGTCACGTGCAAGACATCGACCCCGTCTTTGAGAAAAGGCTCCCACAAATCGACATACTCGCCGGTGCTCGGCTGCGACGTGCGCGACTGGGCTCCATGCTTCAGGGCATCGAAAAACTCCTCGGGGGTCGTGCTATGGTAGAGGTCGTCCACACCGGGCGTGCCATCCAGGTCATAGCGATAGCACAACAGCGGAATCTGGCGATCTTCGAAAAACGATGGCGGATAATCCGCCGTGGACTCGCAACACAACACGTATTCGCACATGGGCACTCCCTTGCTTTGCCTCAACGATGAAGATGCGCATAAGGCTATCACAATCACAGGTCTAAGCGAGAGCGGCCCATGAAGCAACGTCCATGAAACACGCAGTGCTACCACGATGCGCGTTTCGTGCCGCAAAGCGGGTGCCATCGGCGCCGCAGCTCGGCTCCGCCCCCGCGCATCCTCACGCTTCGCCCATAATCGGCGGCCATGCCTTTACACATTGCTGACAAATGTCATATAGTGCCATGAGCCTCGAAGCCGCCGCATCGGCGGCCTGATAAGGAAGTGATTCGGTGCGCAGCCTCGCCACCTCGCAGACAACTCGACAATTCACGCGATTCGCACTCGTGGGTCTTACCTCCCTTGCAGTGGAGTACGCCCTGCTTGCCCACCTGCTGCATGCGGTGCGGATGAACTACCTGTGGGCAACCACGCTCGCTTTTGCGGCATCCATCGTCGTGAACTACGTGCTGAGCATGAAATTCGTGTTCACGCGGCGCGAGGGGCTGAGCCGACGTCGGGAATTCACGATCTTCGCCGTGCTCTCGGCGATTGGGCTGGGTCTCAATGACCTCTATATGTATGTCGGTGTCAGCCTGCTCAACGTCGGAACCATGGCGATGAAGTGCATCTCCACATTCTTCGTCACCTGGTACAACTATTTTAGCCGTCGCAAATTCCTGGATGCGGGCAACGGGCGGTAGTGCATCCAGCACGTATCTCAGGGCACGCGGCCCGCACGCCATCGACTCCCCGATGCCGTGCGGGCCGCTTTATTCACTCGCCTGTCATGTAGTACCACGATACCGTATCGCCGTCGGCCAGCGCATAGGAGCTGGCCGCCACCGGTGCCGCCTGGCCGTTGACCGCATACATCCAGCCGCTCGAAGCGCCGTGTTGCTTCTCGGCCAGGCCTCCGATCGCCTGCACGTAGGTGCCATACATCGTTTGCTGCACACGCACGGGCAAGCCCAGCGCGCACAGTGCGTCGTAGGCACTCGCTCCGGGCGCGAGCGCCACCACCTGATCGGCCGACACCTCGCCGGCCGCCGCGTCGGACGTGACTGTGACCGTGACGTGCAGCACGTCGACCTCGGGCGCGGGCGCGGCGCCGGCCTGATTCGATGCCTCCCCCTGTTGTGGTGATGCCGGTGCCGAGGAAGCCCGGGTGCTCTCGTCGTCGGCCGCATCGGCCCTTTTGACACCCGTCGATGCGCCGGCTTGGTCCACGTCCGCTGCGGGCTCAGCCGCAGAGGCTTGCTCGTCGAGACCGCCCGCAAGCGCATCGGGCGCATCCGCAGCCCCCAGCGGCGCCGCATCGTCCCCCTCGGCCTCATGAGGCGCATCCGAACCACCAGGAGAAGAGCCAACGGGCACGTCCAGCATCCAAGCAAGCGACCAGCCACCCGACTCACTCGGCACCACAAAGCCCAGACACACCACAAGAGCAACTGCCGCCACGGCGGCCAGCGCAGCGATCGCACGGCCCGCAGCGCGACTGCGGGCGATCGGCGCACGGGTGACGCCCGCATCGAACGTCACATACGGAGATGTCACCTCATCCCCATCATGGTCGGCGCCCCGCACCTTGGTACGTGGCTCAGATTCACGCACGGCGCCCATCAGGACCGCCGCTTCCGCGCGAAGGCGACACATCCGCACGCCAGCAGCACGACCACAGCGGCACCGGCGCCCGCAACGGCCCACCACGAGATGCAAGCCGGCCCGCGCGATTGACCATCCACGCCAACGGAGCGTGTGGTCGCAGCGCCATCAGCCGCGCGCGTGCCCCCATCGAGCGAAGGTGACACCGGTGCCTGTGCGCGAGCGGCAAGCGTCTGCGACGCAGCGCTTGAGGCGCCGACCTGCGCGTCGGCCCCAGCGGCAAAGCCCGTCAGCGCTCCCTTCTCGACCCCTGGCGCCGCACCGCCTGAGACCCCGTCATCAGGCACTGCGGGCTCCTGCTCGGGAGCGGCACCCGGGGTGTCATCCGCATCGGGGCCATCAACGCCTCCCGATACAGACGCACACACCTTGAACAGGTGCCCCGAGTCGTTCGTGTAGTACAAGTTGCCCTGCTCATCACAGACGATCGAGGCGATGCAGTAATTGGCCAGGCCCTCGCCCGGCTGAAACACCACGCGCGCCTCGGTATCGCCCAGCGCAGCCATGTAGATGCCGCCGCCGGACGTGTACGTGGGATACATCCCCGTTGCACCATTGCACGTGAAATACGCCCGCAAGCCACCCTGCGCATCGCTCACCACCAAAGGTGTGCCCTTGACCTCGCCGGGCAGCGGAACGCCGGCGGCATACGTGATGCGCTCCACGCGCATCGTGGACAAGTCGATGATGGCCAGCACGCCCGTCGCATCCCAGCCCGCACCTGTCGCCCCGCCGATGACGGCATAACCACCG
This sequence comes from uncultured Collinsella sp., assembly GCA_963559095.1. Taxonomy (GTDB): domain Bacteria; phylum Actinomycetota; class Coriobacteriia; order Coriobacteriales; family Coriobacteriaceae; genus Collinsella. The sequence continues at coordinate 68,932 of CAUWJG010000004.1, forward strand.
TACAATGTGGGCGATGACGTCGAATAGGCGGCGAAGGGCACGGCGGCCAGCTCGCGCACCGTTCCGTCCGCGTCGATGGAGAGCTTGTGCAGCATGCCGTCATCGCGGGTAACGGCATACACGAAACCGTCCGACACCGCCAGGGTGGAACGCAAAGGACCGCCCGCCAAGGCATATGAAGAGACCTCATGCGTCAGGTCGGCCTCGAACACGTGCAGCATGCCCGCATCGTCACCGATGACATAGCGCTCGCCCACCATCACGCCGCCCGCCCAGTAATAGCCGCTCGCGCCGTCCGCGACCGCACCGGCACGTGCGCCTGTGTAGAGGTTGTAGCGCACCACGCCGCCCGCATTGGCCAGACCATCAGAGCCAAGCGTCTCGAGACCCGCGACATAGACATAGCCATCGTGCACCGTCAACGTACACAGCGCTTGTGCGGATGTGGAGGCAGGAACAAACCAGATCGTCTCGCACGTGGACGCCGAGACGGCCTGAACTGCACCGCCCGCAAGCGGGATCACGATGATACCGTCCGCGTAGATGGGCCGACACGTGGTATCCATCGCAGCGCCGAGCTGCACCTCGCGCTCGACCGTACCCGTCACCTGATCGATTACCCGCAAGCGCGCCAAGCTTCGCTGTGGCGTAAAAGTCGGTGCCGGGCCAAAGACCGTCGAGGCCGTGACGAGATAGACCTTGCCGCCCGCCAGAATCGGATCGGAAGCCGAGGCGCTGGCACCGGCAAGCTGCTCCTCAGCCGAGAGCAGGCCGAGGTTCCATGCCTGCGCGGCGCCCTCGCCTGGCGCGGGCGCCGTCGAGACCGCTCCCGAGCCGCCGTTGGCAAATCCGCTCCACACAGCTCCGATGTCGGGGTGCTTCGCTTCGGGGTTGACCTCGACGTCGGCAGCGGGGCGCTGTGTACCGCCATCATCGATGTATCGCAACTCGACGGTCATCCCATCGCGCACGGGACAGGTCATCGCCGAGCCCTCGGCGCCCTGGCCATAGGTTCCGTCCACGTAAAATGCCCAATACCGATAGGGCTCGTTAAAATCGCTATCCAACTTGCGGCCATCGGGTGCGGTGATGGTCACCGGCCCGGCGGCATTCACCTCATAGGTATAGCCGCCCGCATCGAGCAGATCCCGCAGGACATCCCACGCCACGAGCCCGGCATCGGCCGACACCGTCACCTCGGTCAGGGGCACCCAATCCTGCGCGGCGTACGAACCGGCGGCATCTTTTTCGGTAACACCGACCACACGCGCCGACACCGTAAGCGTGCGCGCGCCGTCGGGCCTGCTCTGGCCCGTGGTGCCCCGCACGGTAAACGTCGCCGAAACGGGCTGGTTCACCAACTGCGCCAAGCGCGCATCATCCGGATGCGCCTGGGCGAGCGACTCATAGCGCTTGTAGGTGAGTGCCGAATCGATGGTGACGCTCGTGTGGTAGGCAGGACGCGTCACGCGCAGGCTCTCGCTTGCCACCACGTCCTCACGCGAGGAGCGAAACGTCCGCCACGGCTGCGACGCCATCGAATCAAAGCCGGGCAGGTCGACGGGACGCACGCCCGTCTCCACGGCATCGGCGGCCGTAGTCGCCCAGGCGATGCCACCGCCCGCGCCAGGCGAGGCGCTCGTGAACGGATGCAGGTCGCCCTCCACGGCTGCGGCATCGCCCTGCCCCAGCAGCGCCTCACCATAGGCGGCCTTCACCTGCGCCATGAAGGCAAGCGCCTCGGCGATCTCGGCATCGGTGACCACCGTGGGCGCAAATGCCCCCAGCTCACGACTGACGCTCACGCCCCCGTAAGCCAGGTGCGCCGTGATCGTCGCAGCAGCAGGGGCCTCGCCCTCCAAGCGACGCGTCACGACGCCGCGATAACCGCTGATGCGCACCACGTCCTCGCGAGAAGAGCTGTACGTGAGCTTATAGTATTTTCCGTCCAGCCCCAGGTCGCGCGGGCGCGAGAGCTGCACATCGGCATGAAGGGCAGCCGGGTCCACCGGATCTGCCGTCGACGCGTCGAGCACGCGCACCTTTGCGAGCTGGCGGGTGAGCTGCCGCTCAATCTGCCCCTGCGTCGCGGCGGAGCGCGGCGCGATGCTCAACGGGTAGGCGCGCTCATACGTGACGCTCGGGGCATTCCCGTAGCCGGGCACGGGCAGCGAGAAGGTCGCCGTCAGCGTGGCGGTATCGAGAATGGCCTGATGCGTGAACGCCACCGAGCACGTCGGCTGATAATTCGCGTCAAACCCCTGCTTGACCTTGGCGCTCGAGCGATTCGAGCTCTCCCATGAGATCTCGGCCGCCTTGATGCCGGACGCTGCGCGCACCACCTGCACCGGCAGGTCAATCGAGGCCACATCCTCGGAAACCTCGCCGGCCAAAAGCACCTCGGGCACGGTGGTCTCCGAGGCGACCTCGGCGAGGTAGGAGCGCACGGCATCATCGTCCCAGGCGAGCTGAGAGCTGCGGGCAGGCGTGTAATCCGCGCTCGAGGCACCCACCGTCAGACGGTAGGTCGGTTTGAAGCTTCGCACTACGCCGTAATCGTACGTAACCGTCTTGTCCTCGGGTGCCAAGAAGAAATAGGTGATATCCCCGTTGGCATCACCCTCGGAGACATCCACGCCGCCGACCATCTTGGGGTCGCGCGCGCTCGCATCGAACCCACCCGCGACCACCTGCGTCCGCACGTCGGCAAAGCCCAAATCGGACAGGCGCGCCTGCAGCATCTCATTGAGGTTGTCGTCTTTGCCAAACACCGGGCTGGGACGATAGCCGCCGTATCCGTCGGCGCTCAGGGCGGCGAGTGCGGCCTCCAGGCGAGCCGCGCCATCGGAAGACGCGGGCGCGGCGGCCTCCACAGGCGCCTCCGTCGCGCGCTCAGGCGCGCTCAACGTGGCGATATCGGCCGCCCTATCAGCCTCCGCAGACTGCCCCGACGCCGGGGACGCGAGCGCCGGGGACGCACCGTTATCGGAGGATGGGTCTTCCTCGGCCCCGGCCGTCACGTCCGCGACGTCCGTCTCGCCCGGCGCATCACCTTGCGATTCGGGCGACGATGCGTCCTGCTTTTCCGGCGTCGACTCCCCTGTCACCGCCGCGGCGATACCTTCGACTCCGGTCGCCCACAACTCGGCGGGTGCCGACCCAAACACGAGCACCCCCACCAGCAGCGCCACAAGCGCCCGGCGTGCCCGCACGATATGTCCGCTCATATTCGGACCCTCTCTATCCAGGGCCTTGCGGGCATCGTGCCCGCGCAGATGAGAGGTAATCCGACTTGTCGTCAACCGATTGCGCGCACGGCGCCCGATACGCGCCGGCCCATTTCGCAATCGTCGGAGTTACGGTTACTGGTATAGCCGGGGACTTGCACCCCGATTCCCCTAGGGAGCGCCACAAGGCGGCTGCCCCGCGCGTCGCCGCGCCTTCACCTCGGCCATAGTTCCCACCCATCCTATCATGCCGCCGAGCCAAAACAATGCGCCCCCACCGCCTAGCGCGATCAATCCCATCGGGTTCGATCAGCTCGTCCAAAGGACGAGACTGGACGCACGGCGGCAAGGGCGCACCAGACGCCATCGCAGCAATTTGGAAACAGGCAGGTTAGCGCCTGGAGCGAGCGCGCACAAGCGCGAAGACGGCGGCGGCAAGCACCGCCACGACCGCCGCGCCGCCCATGATCAGCGGCACATTCGCGACATGCGAGACGGTCCCGTCCTCAGGCGAGGTTCCGTCGGCGCCCTCCCCGGCAGGCTCTTGAGGGTCCTCCCCGGAAATCGGCATGGCCTCATGGGCAGGCGCCTCTCCGCCAGGATAGTAGATGAGCTCGACCGTATCGCCATCCTTGAGCGCGTAGGCGGACACGCCCTCAGAGACCATCTCGCCATTTACGAGAAACGCCCAATAGCTGTACGGCTCGCTCGAAGTGTTCTCGAGCGTGACGCCTGTAGGCGAGGTGATGGATTGCACGAACACGCCGTACTCGGAATCCTGCGCGTCATAGGTGCACCCCGCCTCGTCAAGCGCCGCCTTGAGCGCGTCCCAGGCAACGGCTTTAGCAGCACAGGTCTGCTGGCTCTCCGGCGCCCAGGCCTCAGCCACCGGCGTCTCGGCGGCCGGGTCGTCCACTCCTGCCACGCGGACCGTGACCTCGATGGTGCCCTCCCCTGACGCCGTCTCCGCATGCGCCGCCACCGGCAGTCCCAACATCGACACGACCGCCAGCAGGGCCGCAAGCCACACCCCGAGCCACATGCGCCCGCAGGACATCATGCGCATATGCTTTGCCATCTTCCTACAACCTTTCTCGAGCGTCGGGCCACAAAGAGCCCGACCTTCAACCTTGCCCGCGTATCCTACCATGACCGCCGCCACTACGGGCGCGCCCGTTTGGCACGCACGGAGCATATGACAACAACTTTACTAAATACGCAGGTAGATACCCTATTACTAAAGTACAGCCACGATAGCAAAGCTTCACCTTAAAGGTGAACTTGAAACTCCAAAACAGCTTCATATTTCAGTAAAACCGCAGGTACAGCCAAGCCTAAACCTTCAACTTGAACCTTAAACTAGGGTTAAGGTTCAAGTTGAGGTCGAACCCGGTGCTATGATGCATCGTGTCAAAGGTAGGCAACAGACGAGGATGCACATGAACGCACATCAGAGCATGTACGCTACGTGGCGCAAGGGCCAAACGACCCGCCTGATCGCAGGCGCCGGCGTGACCTGCGCGCTGTTCGCAAGCGTGCTCTTCCCCGTCCCGGCGCGAGCAATCACAACAGAAACTGAAGCCAAGCTCACCGAGACCCAGAAGAACGTCGAGGAGACTGCGGCGGCACTTGATACCGCCACGAAAAACCTCGAGGACCTGCATGCGCAGATCGCCGAGAATGAGGCTCGCATCGCTGAGCTTGAGGCGCAACTGCCTGACGCCCAGGCCAAAGCCAGCAAGGCCATGCGCGATATGTACAAGTATCAGAAGAGCTCCAATCCCTTCATGAGCTTCATGCTGAACACGCAGAGCCTGGACGATTTCATCACCACCAAGAAGTACCTGGGCCAGGTTCAGGACGCCAACGTGGACGCCGTCGAGGATCTCACCGAGATCCAAAGCGAGTTGGAGACGCAAAAGGCCGAACTGGACGTTGCCAAGGCCCAGGCCGAAACCGAGCAGCAGGCTGCCGCCGACGCCCTGGCCGATGCGCAAAAGCAGCGCGAGGAGGCCCAGGAGAAGGCCGCCGCTGAAATGGAAGCCGAGGCGGCCTTGCTCGAGCAGGCCATGGCCGAGGGCGCGCAGGCATCCGGCCCCATCCAGCTGCCCGACACCGGCGCGGTCGACTGGAACGTGGATGAGGCGACCTTCGTCGCCGAGTGGACCGCTCGCATCGACGCGTACCTGGCGGGCTCCCCGCTCGCGGGCCAGGGTGGAACCTTCGCCCGCGCCGCATGGAAATACGGCGTCGACCCGCGTTGGTCCCCCGCCATCTCCAACACGGAGAGCTCCAAGGGCCTGCACTGCTTCAAGTCGCACAACGCATGGGGCTGGGGGCAGATGAGCTGGGGCAGCTGGGAGGAGGCCATCGACGCGCACGTCAGCGGCCTCGCGCGCGGCTATGGTTACACCATCAGCGTCTCGGCGGCCAAAAAGTACTGCCCGCCGAATTGGTTCCACTGGTATAACACCACGCTCTCCGAGATGAACCGGATCTAAGAACGCAAAACAGGACCCTGCGGGGTCCTGTTTTTTATCATGCGCGCGCTCGCTAGCGGTTCTCGATGCTGCCGATGTTCTTGAGCTCGATGGAGATCAACCCGTTGGGCTCGTTGACGAACTGGACGTATTGGGAATTCTTGAGCATCTCGGCCGGAAAGCTGATCTCGATGCCCGTATCGGTGCGGATCTTGTGGTTGCGCACCGGCGCGCGCTCCACCACGGCGCGCTCGACGGCAACGCGCTCAGGCAGGCGCTCCTCGCGCACACGCTCCTCCACGCGCTCCTTGAGCACCGGCTCGTCTTCAAAGATGTCCTCGGCGATATCCCAAGGCGCAAGCTCCTCATCGACCTCGATGGCCTCGGCCACCGCAGTCTTGGCCCGGGCGAGCGCCACCGCCGTGTTGGCGCCGTGCTCCTCGGCCACTTCCTCCACGATGCGCGTGACCTTCTCGATGACCTCCTTGCTCGACACCCCCATCTCGCACTGGAGCAGACCCTCGGGCATGATGAAGGTTTCCGCACCGGCGATGGTGCGCTTCTTGTCCACGTAGAGCACGTCCATGTTGCTCGCACGGACCAACGCGTAGGATGCGACCTTTTGCGAGGGCGCCGGCAAGATGGCATAGCGCTTGGCGATGTCGTTGCGGACCTCGCCGCCCTCGCGCGCCACCTCGTGCATGAAGGCGGTGCGGCTGTTCATGAGCAGCACCGCGAACCAACGCACATCGTCGTCATCGTCGAAATCGACCACGAGCACGTCGGTGGACTCGGGCTTGTCGGACTTTGCGAGCTCAGCGGCAAAAAACTCGGCGATCTGCTGGGAGAAGTCGATGAAGTCACGGTCGCCGAACAGGAAGCCCTTGAGCTCGCCCGCAAACGCACTGTCCTCGGCAAAGGCGGCGCGACGGTTGTCGGCGCTCGTGCGGGCGCGGCGCAGATGCGAAGTCACAAACGTGCGTTGCGCTCGGGTGTCCAAATCGAGCTCGCGCTCGCTCATGACGTTCACCGAGGAATCGAAGTCGAGAATATGCAAGATGGCGTGGTTGATTTTCACCGAGAAGCTCCTTTTGAACCAACAGGGTCGCCCTGACATTGAACCCACCTATCTTACCAGCACGCACGGCAACAGGCGGTCCGGTAGCTGTGTGACGAAGTCACGGACGGCAACGGGCTTGCTGGCGTAAGGTACAAGACCGTACACCACCCTCACCGGAAAGGCCCCGCAATGTCACTCTTCTCAGCTTTCTTCGGACCCGACATCAACGAGCTCGTCGCTCAAGCGCAACAAGTCCCCAGCCATATCCTGCTCGATGTCCGCAGCGCCGACGAGTACCGAGGCGGGCACATCGAGGGCGCCCGCAACGCCCCGCTTTCGACGCTTGCCGTCACAGCGCCTCGCCAGGTACCCGACAAGCATGCACCCCTGTACGTTTACTGCCTCTCGGGAGCCCGCAGCGCGCAAGCGGTCCGCGAGTTGCGCCGCATGGGTTACGATCATGTCACCGATGTGGGCGGCATCAACCGTTGGTTGGGCGCGCTCGAACGATAACAGATAAAACGAGTTGGGTATAAGCACCGCCATACGCCACACATGCGTGCGGTGCGCGCGCATACAGAAAGGATGCAACATGAAGGTCGTCATTATCGGAGGCGTTGCCGGAGGAGCAAGCGCCGCCGCCCGTCTGCGGCGCCTCGACGAGCACGCTGAGATCGTCGTGCTCGAGCGATCGGGCTACGTGAGCTACGCCAACTGCGGCCTGCCCTATTATATCGGCGGCGCCATCACCGACCGATCAAAGCTCACCCTGCAAACGCCCGAGAGCTTCCGTGCGCGCTTTGACATCGATGTGCGCGTGCACAGCGAGGCCATCTCGATTGACCGTGAGAGGCACACCGTTCATGTGCGCGAACTGGAAAGTGGGCGCACCTACGCCGAGCACTACGACAAGCTCATCCTCTCCCCCGGCGCGCACGCGGTCATACCCGACATCCCCGGCGTCGATGCCGAGCGCCTCTTCACGCTTCGCACCGTTGAGGACACCTACGCCATCGCCGATTTCATCGACCAGCATGCACCGCGGCGCGCCCTGATCATCGGCGCTGGGTTCATCGGCCTTGAAATGGCCGAAAACCTGAGTGAACGCGGCATGGACGTGACGCTCGTGCAGCGCGGGCACCACGTCATGCCGACCTTTGACGCCGACATGGCGGCGCTGCTCCACAACGAGCTTGCCGCACACGGCGTGAGACTCCTGCTCGATGCCGATGTCACGGACTTCGCGCAGCGCGATGACGGCATGGCCGCCACCCTGGCCGACGGCCACACCCTCGAAGCCGGCATGGCGATCTTGTCCATCGGCGTGCGCCCCGAATCCACACTCGCCCGCGATGCGGCGCTCGAGCTCGGCGGGCGCGGGGCGATTCGCGTCGATGAGCACATGCGCACGAGCGATGCGGACATCTACGCGGTCGGCGATGCCGTCGAGGTGCGCCACTTCGTGACAGGCGAGCCAGCCCATATCGCGCTCGCCGGCCCCGCCAACAAGCAGGGCCGCATCGCCGCCGACCATATCTGCGGCCGCGATGCGCGCTTCACCGGCTCGCAGGGCTCTTCGGTCCTCAAGCTGTTTGACCTCACGGCAGCCTCAACGGGCCTTACCTGTGCAGCGGCCGAGCAAGCCGGACTGGAGGCCGACTTCGTCATCCTCTCCCCGGCCAACCACGCAACCTACTACCCCGGCGCCGAAACGATGACGCTCAAGGTGGTGTTCGAACGCAAACAGGGGCGCATCCTCGGTGCGCAGGCGATTGGGCGCGCGGGCGTGGACAAGCGCATCGATGTCCTTGCCGTCGCCATCCGCGCAGGCATGAGCGCCGGCGACCTCATTGAGCTCGACCTCGCCTACGCCCCGCCATTCTCCTCGGCAAAGGATCCCGTGAACATGGCCGGCTTCATGATTGAAAATATCATGGATGGCCTGGTCGAGCAGGTGAGCTGGGATGAGGCGATGGCGGCTGCGGGCCGTGGCGAGGCGGTGCTCCTCGACACCCGCACCGCCGGCGAGCACTCGCGCGCGCATATCGAGGGGGCACTTCATATCCCCGTGGACGAGCTGCGCGAGCGCATGGACGAGCTACCCCGCGATGCGCACCTGCTTGTGTTCTGCGCCAGCGGGCTGCGCAGCTACGTGGCCTGCCGCATGTTGTCCCAACACGGCTTCGCCTGCTCCAACGTGGCGGGCGGACACAACTTCTACCGGCAAGTCAGCGCAGGCAGCACGCCCGCGCACACCAACGTCGGTGACTGCGGTCTCACCGTTTAGCCGCAGACTGAAAATGAGGTCGTTTGCACAGCCTGCGCCATTCGAGTCTCGGCGTCTGGCGCCGCGCGCTGGCGTACCATGTGATGGAACCGGCGTGCAAAGGAGACGATATGACCCGCCCTTCCATCGAGCAGGAGCTGAGCTGTCACCTTCCCTTTTGGGATGACCTCGCTTCGGGTGACCGCGACCTGCTCTGCCAAAACGCCCGCATTGCGCTGTTTCGAGCTGGCGAGCATGTCCAAGGACCGCACGTCGGCTGTGCGGGCGCCATTTTCCTCAAGCGAGGGCGCCTGCGCGCCTACATGCTCTCCGAGCAGGGCCGCGAGATCACCCTCTTCCATGTGCTCCCCGGCGAATGCTGCGTGTTGGCGGCCTCATGCATCCTGCCCATGATCACCTTCGACATCGCGCTTGACGCAGCCGAGGACGCCGAGCTCATCGTTATCGATTCTCGGGCCTTCGGCGTGCTCGCCGAGCGTAATGTCCATGCCGAGGCCTTCACCTACCGCCAGGCCACCGAGCGCTTCAGTGATTGCATGTGGGTCATGCAGCAGGTGCTCTTCATGGGCCTCGATGCGCGACTTGCCATCTGGCTCATCGATGAAGCCGCACGCCTGGGCAGCGGTCATTTGACCGTCACGCACGACGAAATCGCACGGCATCTCGGCAGCGCACGCGAGGCGATCGGCCGCATGCTCAAGTATTTTGCCAACGAAGGTCTGGTGCAACTTGAGCGCGGCGCGATCATCATCCAGGACAAGGCGCGTCTGCGCGCGCTCACGCGCTGAGCCCCGCCCTCAAGCGCCGTCGTGCGATCAGCCCCGCAAGCAAACCCCCGTCCGCACCGTGCACGATGCGAACGGGGGTCCTTTGTGCGATAAGGCCCAGGGCGTCGAGTGAATCTAGTCGTTCAGGCCGGCATCATCGATGATGGCCTTGAGAGAAGACGCCGACTTCTGGAACTCGGCGTTCTCCTCCTCGGACAGGGAGACGGGCACGCGCGTCACCACGCCGTTGCGGCCGATGACGGTCGGGACGGAGATGCACAAGTCGTTCAGGCCGTACTCGCCCACCATGAGGCTGGAGACGGGCAGGACGCAATCCTCGTCGCGCATGATGGCGGTGCAGATGCGGCGCACCGACATGGCGATGCCGTAGTAGGTGGCGCGCTTCTTCTCGATGATTTCATACGCGCTGTTCTTGACGTCATGCGCGATACGAGCCTCGGCGGCCTTGTGCTCGTAGTGGCCGTGCAGCTCGCAGTAGGTGGACAGCGGCACGCCGGCGACCGTGGCGCTCGACCACGCGGCGACCTCGGAATCGCCGTGCTCGCCCACGATGTAGGCGTGCACGTCACGCGGATCAACATCCAGGTGCTCGCCGAGCATGTATTTCAGGCGGGCAGTGTCCAGCACGGTGCCGGAGCCGATGACCTGGCCCTCGGGCAGGCCGCTCATCTTGATGGCGGCGTAAGTGAGCACGTCAACCGGGTTGGAAACGATGAGCAGGATGCCGTTGAAGCCGCTTTCGCGAATCTGCGGGATGATGCTGCCGAAGATGGCGACGTTCTTGTTCACGAGATCCAAACGCGTCTCGCCGGGCTTCTGGGCGGCGCCGGCCGTGACCACGATGACCGCGGCGTCCGATACGTCGGAGTAGTCGCCGGCGTAGATCTTCATGGGGCTGCCGAAGGACACGCCGTGCGCGATGTCGAGGGCCTCGCCCTCGGCGCGGTTCTTGTCCACATCGATGAGGACCATCTCGGAGAACAGGCCGCTCTGCATGAGCGCGAACGCCGAGGAGGAGCCCACGAAACCGCAGCCGACAATTGCGACCTTGCGATCGTTCACCATGTCTTATCACATCCCAACCGGCCCGCACACCGAGCCATCACCGCGCGACCACATACGGCACGCTCACAGGCAATTCGATAACGTTCACCGAATTGCCCTTGCTTAATACGATATCTTCGATTATAGCGAACGAGCAGGTATCTTGCAGGAAAAAACGGAAGCGGTGCGGGGCGTGGGACACGCACACCCGAAAGACGGGTGCCATGATTGCCGAGCACATGCCACCCGGTGTTGGGCCGTCATGCCAGCGCGTGACGCAGGCACGCATGGGCCGCACCCCATACGCAATACCCTACCCCATAACGCCTGCGGCCTCGATGGCCGCCACGGCGGCGCGCAGGCCGTCGGGCGGCAGCACGAGCGCCATGCGCACGTAACCCTCACCATGCGGCCCGAAACTGGCGCCCGGGGTCACGATGACACCGGCGCGCTCCATGAGCTCCTCGCAGAAAGCCACCGAGTCGGTGCGGCCGCCCGGCAACTTGACCCACACGAACATCGAGCCCTGCGCGTTCGGGCGCTCCCAGCCCAGGCGCTCCAGGCCATCGCAGAGCACATCGCGGCGCTCCTGGTAGGCGGCCCGCTGAGCCTCGACCGCATCGAGCGGCCCCTCAAGTGCGGCGATGGCCGCCTTCTGGATCGGGAAGAACATGCCGAAGTCGATCTGGCTGCGCAGCTTGGTGAAGGCGGCCACCACGTCGGCGCGGCCGACCAAAAAGCCGATGCGCGCCCCCGTGACGTTGAAGGACTTGGAGAGCGAGAAGAACTCGACGCCCACCTCAAGCGCCCCGGGATGCGCCAGGAAGCTGCCGCCGGCCGGGCCGTCGAACACGATATCGGAATAGGCGTTATCGTGCACGATGAGCAGATCGTGCTCACGGGCAAAGGCGATGATCTCAGCGTAGAGCTCGGGCGTGCCCACGCTGCCCACGGGGTTGGCGGGAAGCGACACGATCATGTACTTGGCGCGGTCGGCCACCGCAGGGTCGATACCGGCGACATGCGGCAAGAAGCCGTGCTCGGCATCGAGTGGATAATAGGCGAGCTCGGCGTCGGCGATCTTGGCGCCGGCCTCGAACACGGGATAGCATGGGTCGGGCACCAGGATGGTGTCGCCGGGGTTGAGCAAGGCTAGACCCAAGTGCCCCACGCCCTCCTGCGTGCCGTTGCAGGAAGCGACCATATCGGGCGTGATGCCCGTCACGCCGAATCGGCGCTCATAATAGGCGCACACGGCATCTTTGAGCTCGGGAAGGTCGCGCAGGGAGTACTTCCACATCTGCGGATCGGACGCTGCGGACGTGAGCGCCTCGACCACATGCGGATACGGGGCGAAGTCGGGCGTTCCCACCGAGAGGTTGTAGATGGTGCGACCCTGCTGCTCAAGCACCACACGGCGGGCGTTGAGCGAGGAGAACACCTCCGCGCCGAACCGGTTGAGCCTGTCTGCGCATTCCATGGCAAATCCTTTCCGAAAACATGCACGCATGCATTCATTATGGCACGCATGGGCACGCGCGAGGCCGCGAGATGCGCACGGCGAGCGCGCGAGGTCGGCGTGTGCCCCGAGGCGACGCGCATGCTCGCGCCCATGGGACGCACCTGACCCGCACGCGCCACGCCGCCCTCACCCCCGCGCTGCCGGCGCATGAAAATGGGGAGCCCGGAGAGGCTCCCCTAACATGCGCAACGTTTCCGCACTCGCGGCGCCTTGAGCGCCCTACCGCACGCGGCGAATCTCGATACCCTGCTCGTAAGCGGCCACGTGGGCGAAATCGCCCAAGCCGGCGCACTCGACCACGTTGGCGCCCGTGGCCATGGAGCGGCGCAGGGCGTCCTCGACGTGATCGGGCTCGGCCGCCCAAATCGAGAGGAAGGCCGCCAGTGAGGCGTCGCCGGCGCACACGGTGGAGCGGATCTTCACGTCGAAGCCGCGGCGGGCAAACCACAGGCCCTCGCCGTTGGAGAAGTACGCGCCCGAGCCGCCGAGCGTCAGCAGGACGTTTTGCGCCCCGCGGGCGTGCAGGTCGTCCATGGCCGCCGCCACGGATGCATCGTCGCCGGCAGCGACCTTAATGCCAAAAATGTCGCGCAGCTCATCGTCGTTGGGCTTGATGAGCAGCGGCTGCTGCTCGAGCAGATCGGCCAGCTGCGGGCTGGAGATGTCCAGCACAAACGACGCGCCGCGCGCTTTCACGCGGGCGATCACCTCGGACAGGAAGCCCTCGGAGGTGTTGGGTGGCAGCGAGCCGGAAATCACGAGGCACTCGAGGTCCTCGAGGCGCGCAATCAGCTCGAACATGGCGCGCTCGTCGGCGGCGGTGATCGGCGCACCGGCGTTCACCATGTTGTACTCGCCCACCGCGCCGGCGTTCAGGAACACGTTGACGCGCGTGATGCCGTCGACCCACACGGGCTCGACGCGCACGCCGCGCTCGCGCGCACCCTCCACGATGTAGCGGCCGGAGAACCCGGCGAAAAAGCCGAGGATGGCCGTGGGCACACCGTAATGGTCAAGCGTGAACGACACGTTCAGGCCCTTGCCGTTGGGCGTGTAGACCGCATCGCGCGTGCGGGTCACCTCGTTGGGGGCGAGGCCATCGCAGCTGATGTTGTAGTCGATGGCGGGGTTGGCCGTCAGGGTGTAAATCATGGGAATACCCTCGATCCGTGAGTCTTTTGCCCAATCAGGCGCCCGCGCCGCCATAAGAGGCGGCTGGTGCACAGCGACTGAATCGGGCCCATAGCGGTGCGGCGGGCACGGGAGCGCACCCCCGTACCCGCCGCCATGTCGTGCGCGGCCGACATGCACCTGGCGGGCATGCGCCGAACGCGCGCTGGGCACAAAACCCGAAACAAGCCCCTTACGCCAGGCGCGCGTTGATGAGCGCGGCGATGGAGGCAGGCTCAGATGCGGCCTTGACCTCGGCGCGGAAGGCGTCATCGGTCAGCGCGGCGGCAACCTTGGACAGAATCTGCAGGTGCGCGGTACCGGCCTCGGCCTCGGGCACGAGCAGGGCGATGGCGCAGGTCACCGGGGCCTGATCCATCGTGTCCCAAGCACCGATCGGGCTTTCGGACTTCAGCACGACGACCGCCGGGCGCACCACGACGTCGGTCTTGGCATGCGGGACGGCGAAGCCATCGACCATGCCCGTGGTGCCCTCGGCCTCGCGGGTCAGGAAAGCGTCGAAGAGCTTGGCGGCGTCAGTCGCGATGCCAGCCTCGACCGCGTGCGCGGACACGAGGCGCAGAGCCTCGTCGCGCTCGCCGGCCGCAACGCACAGCACGTCGGAGGCCTTCACGAAGCCCTCATCGGACGCAGTGGTCTCGGCGGCCGGAGCTGCGGCGGGAGCGGGCGCATCGGCGACCTCGGTGGCCGGAGCGGCAACCTGGGCTTTGGTGTACTCATGGCGCTTGAACAACACGAACAGCAAACCGCCCACAACGGCACCGATGGCGATGGAGAGCACCCACTGCGCCCCGCCGTCCACCACGGGCAGCACGAGGAAGCCGCCATGTGGCGCCGGGTCGTGCACGCCGAAGAAGATGGTGAGGATCGAGGCGATGGAGGAGCCGATCATCATGATGGGCATAACGGGCCAGATGTTCTTGGTCATGAACGGGATGGCGCCCTCGGTGATGTGGGTGCAACCCAGGATGAAGTTGACGACGCCGGCGTCGTGGTCCTCCTGGGAGAAGTACTTCTTGCCCACCACGACGGCGAAGGTGGTGATCAGCGGCGGAACGATGCACGCGGCGGAAACGGCGGCCATGAAGTTGGTGCCGAAGTCGTAGGTGGCGGTGCCCACGCCAGCCTCAAGGGCGGTGCCCAACAGGAAGGTGCCCGTGGCGTAGGCGGCCTTGTTGACCGGGCCGCCCATGTCGAAGGCGCACATGCAGCCGATGGCCAGGCCGAGCACGATCGGGCCGGAGGTGGACAGACCCTGCAGGAAGTCCATCATGCCCTGGTTGATGGTGGCCATGGGGCCGGAGATGCCAAGCATGGCCAGGCCAACGATGGCCGTGGAGCACAGCGGATACAGGAAGATGGCCTTGAGACCGTTCAGGCTCGCCGGGATCTTGGAGAAGAGCTTCTCGAGCAGGACGATGACGTAGCCGGCCAAAAAGCCGCCGACGATGCCACCGAGGAAACCGAAGCCCACACCGGTGCCACCGGCGTCGATGAGGCCCGTCTCGGCGTTGATGGGCAGGCCCTGGATGGCGATCATGCCGGCGACGAAGCCGGGAACGAGCGCCGGGCGCTTGCCGATGGACTCGGCGATATAGGCGGACAGCACGGGCACCATGAGGTTCATGGCGATGCCGCCGATGATCTTGAGCATCGCGGCGAAGCTGTTGTAGTCTGCCGCGGTGGAGTCGAAGCTCGTGATGCCCCACAGGAACGACAGCGCGGTGAGCACGCCGCCGGCGACGACGAACACCAGCATGTGGGAGACGCCGTTCATCAGGTGCTTGTACAGCTGGTGACCCAACGACTCCTTCTCCCCGGTCGTGGCGCCGCTCGCGGCGGCAGCGGCCGCCGCAGCGGCAGCCTCGGGGTCGGCCTGAGCGGCCAGAGCCTCGTCGATCAGCTTGCCGGCAGCCTCGACCGCGATGGCGCGGGACACGCCCACCGACACCATCGGCTTGCCCGCGAAGCGCTGGGCCTGCACGTCCTTATCGGCCGCGACCACGACGGCGCGCGCCGCGGCGATCTCGGCGGGCGTGATGCCGTTCTCCACGCCGACCTGCCCGTGCGTCTCCACCTTGATGGTGAGCCCGCGCTCGGCAGCGGCCTTCTCCAGGGCGTCCTTCGCCATGAAGGTGTGGGCGATGCCCGTGGGGCAACCCGTGACGGCCAGGATGTCGAACGTCTCTGCCATATTCCCTCCTTAGATTCGTCTCCTACATACGTGCGCCGCACCAACGCGATGCCGCGCATATTTGACAGCGATACTCTACCATGCTGGCAATTGATTGGTTACTTTCATGTAAAAATATTTCTGTGAAAGGTATTTCCACGTCGGTGAACGGCATGGAGCGCATCAGCTGCACCGCAGCGGGCGCAACTTGTGTATGCTTTTGCAAGCAAAGGAGAACGACCATGGCCCAAGAACAGCTGAACGTCCTACCACTCATCACGTCTTCGCGCGCGTTTCTCTCCACCGAGCAGCGCATCGTCGACTACATCCTGGCCAACCAGGCCACGGCCGCGCAGCTCACCGGCGCGCAACTCGCGAGCGCCAGCGGCACCTCGGAGGCGTCCGTCTCGCGCTTCGCCAAGCGACTCGGGTTTCGGAACTACCGCGCATTCCAGTTCGCACTCGCCCGCGACGTGGCCGTGAAACGCGGCGAAGCCCAGATCACGCGCGAGGTATCCCTCGACGACATCGAGCAGTCACTCGTGAACATCCGCCACGCCAAGCAAAAGGAGATCGCCGCCACCATTGATGGGCTCGACCGCGACGCCATCCGCACCGCCGTGCACCTGCTTGCCGACGCCGACCTCATCCTGTTCGCGGCTGTGGGCAACACCAACGCCGTCGCGATCGACGCCTCCATCAAGTTCGGGCAGCTGGGGCTGCGCAGCGTGGCCACCACCATCACGGAGAGCTCGACCTCGCTGGCGCTCACCATGCACCAGGGCGACGTGCTCGTGCTCATCTCGAACTCGGGCAAGTCGAAACGCCTCATGGACATCCTGTGCGCGGCGCGCGGCTCGCAGGCCACCATCCTGCTCATCACCGGCAACGTGGACTCGCCGCTCGCCCACGAGGCGGACCTCGTGATGCAGACCGTGAACTACGAGGCCCTGCTCACCACCGGCGATTTCACGTTCTCCAAGATCTCGGCAACCCTCATCATCGAGGTGCTCTACAGCTTCCTGCTGCCCGAGATCCCGCACGCGCGCGACGCCATCAGCAGCTACGAGGAGCTGATCCAGCGCGACAAGGAAGTCGAGTAGCGCCGCGCGCGCAGGCGGCTAGGCGCGCAGACCGTCGATCTCGGCGAGCCAAAGCGCCGCGCTCGCATCGCTCGGCATGCGCCAGTCGCCGCGCGGGCTCACGCTCACCGAGCCGACCTTGGGGCCGTCGGGCAGGCAGCTGCGCTTGAACTGCTGGGCGAAGAAGCGGCGGTAGAACGTCCGCAGCCAATACAGGATCGTCGCCGGCTCGTACGCCGGGGCGCCCTCCCCCGCCGGCTCGGCGAACGTGCGGCACGCCATGCGGTAGATCTTTCCCGGCGCAAAGCCAAAGCGCATCATGTGATAGAGGAAGAAATCGTGCAGCTCATACGGGCCCACCAGGTCCTCGGTCCTCTGCGCGATCTCGCCGTCGCCCGTGGGCGGCAGCAGCTCGGGCGACACCGGCGTGGCGAGGACGTCGCGCAGGATGTCCGCCGCCTCGCCGCCGAGCTCGTCCGCCTCATGCGCGACCAGATGGCGCACGAGGGTCTTGGGCACCCCGGCGTTCACGCCGTACATGCTCATGTGGTCGGCGTTGTACGTGGCCCAGCCGAGCGCGAGCTCGGACAGGTCGCCCGTGCCGATCACGAAGCCGCCCACCTCGTTGGCGAGGTCCATGAGGACCTGCGTGCGCTCACGCGCCTGGGCGTTCTCGTACGTGACGTCCGCGACTTCGGGATCGTGGCCGATGTCGGCGAAATGCGCGCGCACGGCCTCACCGATCGCGATGGTGCGAAAATCGACGCCCAGCTGCTCGGCCAGGCGCTCGGCGTTGGACTTGGTGCGGCTCGTGGTGCCAAAACCCGGCATGGACACCGCGTGGATGCCCGCGCGCGGCAACCCCAAAGCATCGAAGGCGCGCACCGTGACGAGCAGGGCGAGCGTGGAGTCCAGGCCGCCAGACAGCCCGATGACGGCGTGCGTGGTGAACGTATGGGCCAGGCGCGTCTTGAGGCCGGCGGCCTGCAGGCTGAGGATCTCCTCGCAGCGCTCGGCGCGGCTCTCGCCCTCCGCAGGCACGAACGGCGTGCGCGGTGCCGGGTGCAAGACATCCAAGGCCGAGAAGAGCGACGGCACAGCAGGCTCGGAGGCAGCCTCATCGCCGTCAGCGCCCATAAAGCTAAAGTCGACCGTATAGCCATGGCCCATGTTCCACGCAACGGAACGCCATGTGTTGGAGCGCTGGCGCTCGGCCACGAGCTTTTCAAGATCGATATCGGCCACGGCCATATCACACGAGAACAGCGGGGTGCTCGCCACCAGCGACCCGTTCTCAGCGATGAGATTCTCGCCCGAGAACACGAGATCGGTGGTGGACTCGCCCTCGCCTGCATTCGCGTAGGCATAGGCGCAGTACAAGCGGGCACTTTGGCCGCACACAAGGCCGCGGCGATAACCCGACTTGCCGATCACCTCGCTGGAGGCGCTCGCATTCAGGATGACCGTCGCGCCGCTATTGAGCGCCATCCCCACGGAGGGCGGATTGGGAACCCACAGATCCTCGCAGACCTCGACGCCGATGCGCACATCCTCACAACCAGGATCGGAGCAGGTATAGACGATGTCGGCCATGAGCGGGACGGCGTCCTGGCCGGCGAACGAGATGTGCCCAGCGCCGTTCATGGGCGCAGACGCGAACCAGCGCTGCTCGTAGAACTCGCCGTAATTGGGCAGGTGCCTTTTGATCGTAAGGCCCAGCAGCTTGCCGGCGCAGCAGGCGGCCACGCAGTTATAGAGGTTCTCGCGGTGCGCCACGGGCAGGCCCACGCAAAACAACAGCGGAAGTGCGGCCGTGTCACGCAGCAGGGCTGCGAGCGACTGCTCGCAGGTGCGCAGCAAGGCGCGGTCGCGGAAAAGGTCACCGCAGGTGTAACCGGTAAGACACAGCTCTGGCAAGACGAGCACGCGCGCGCCGACGCGGGCGGCTTCCTCGACGCATGAGCGGATGGCGCAGGCGTTACCGACGACATCGCCCACACGGATCTTCGGCGTCGCGGCGGCCACGCGCAGAACATCATCGTTCACGCGTGGGGCATCCGCGCGAACGGCACCATCCATCGCATCACGGCTCACCGCCGCTGCTTCCTGCACCATATCCATCCCTTCCTCGACACAATCGCCTCTCATTGTATCGCAGGGGCGCACGGACCGCCGCGCCACCACGATGTCCCGCCCACATCCTTACAGAGCTCCGGCATGAATCGCGGTGAGGCGGTGCATCGCCGCGCGACGCATCTCCACAACCTCTCCCCGTCTGTTTGAACTTTGCGATACTTGCCCCTCCGCCGTGCCCCTACGCGCCCAGGCGGGTAGGAACGAAGCAGCAAACGAACGAATCACGCAACCAATGAAAGGCAGCTTCCATGTCGATGGAATACGACCGACGCCCCACGCGCGTGTATCAGCGCGAGGACCACAACATCGATACCCACGATGCCTGCGCAGTAGAACCGACGGGCGGCGCACGGCCGCAAAGCGACGTCGAGCGCGACGAGCGCATCGGCTACACGCAGCCCATCGCGACGGCGGGCAGCGTGTTCGATGGCATCTCCATCGCCCAGGTCATCGCCGGTGCGGCCGCCGCAGCGACCTCCATGCTCTTGGCATCCAAGATCGGCATCGCCGGCTCGGTGATCGGCGCGGCCGTGAGCTCAGCCGTCACCATCGTGTGCTCGCAGCTCTACCGCCACGCCCTCGATGCAAGTGCCAAGAGACTGCGCGCCAAACAAGCGCACGGCCCCTCTCGAAGCGCGGCATATGGGGTCGATGGAACGAGCGGAACGAGCGGGGGCACCCATGCGAGCGGCTCCGCATCCAGCGCGAGCGGCTCCGTCGACAATCGAGCCCTCATCACCGATCCCAGCCGCCCTGTACGCGGCGCGCGCATCGCACCCACCAAGTTGCAAGCCCGAGCAGCGGCCGAACGAAGCGCCACCCAGCGCAAAGTCGTCTTCGCCTCCATCGTCTTGGCTATTGCCACCGTGGCGCTTTGCGCCGGCGCCATCCTGGCCGGAACCGCCGGTGAGGGGCTGGGCACCAAGCCCACGGCGTTGCTGGCCCAAAGTTCCGCTCCAGCGCCAGATGCCGGGGCGGATGCAGCAACCAATACGGACGCGCCGGACGCCAGCACAACACCCGATGACCCCGCGAACACCACATCTGACGCGGCGTCGTCCCCCGATGCCCCCGCAGACGACGCCACCGCGGGCACGGACTCATCGGACGATGCGGCCAGCAAAGAGCCCAGCAACAACGGCGCGACCCAGCCCGAAACGCCCGAACAAACCCCCGGCTCTGAATCATCAACGCCAACCAACCAGCAAACGCCGCGCCCCGATACTTCCACGCCGCAACCGCAGCAAGACAGCGCGACGGGCGGCGCTTCGGCAAACGCGGCGCGCGCGACAGGCGCGGTGGACGAGCCCTAAGGAAAAGCCGGGGTAGGTTCCGCACAGACCGTCGCATGCACGGCAAGAGGCATCCCCCTACCCGCTCTGCTACCATAAAGCGAGCACATCTCCGAAAGGATCGCCATGGCAACGACCACCCCGCGCCCAAGCCTCTCCTCGGGCAACCTCATATACCTCTACGACCTGCTCAAACGCGAAATCGGCTGCGGCAAGCAGACCTTTATAACCGCCGTGGAGCAAGCGCTGGAAACCGACCGCATGACCGCCGCCGACCTCGGATTTGCCGACACGCGCTCGCTTCTCGAAGCGCTGGCGCCGTTTGTCAAGCTCACGGTGTTCAAGGGCGGACGCGTCTATGCGACC
Source organism: uncultured Collinsella sp. (assembly GCA_963559095.1). Lineage (GTDB taxonomy): Bacteria > Actinomycetota > Coriobacteriia > Coriobacteriales > Coriobacteriaceae > Collinsella. Next base: position 89,580 of record CAUWJG010000004.1, read on the forward strand.
ATCATGGCACAGCCCGAGTGGGACGAAGCCCTGGCCGCAGCGCCAGCGAGCAAGGCGGCCAAGGGTGGCGATAAGCCCTGGAAACGCAAGAAGGCCAACAAAGCGCTCAAGCCCGTTCGACCCAAACGTGTGAAGCGCGTCGAACCCATCGACGCACCCGCTGAAGCCATCGGTGCCTCTAAAACGGCAGACGCGGAAGCAGCGCCGGTTGACGAGACACAGGACCGCGCAGACACTACGGCAGACATCCCCAAAGCCCAAACGACGCCTGCTCCCGCCACTGAGATGAACGGCGAACCCGCGTGCGCGCCAAAGCCCACCATAACAAATGACGATGTGTTCGACGACGCCGACGCCGACACCGATGTCACGGCTGAGACAAGCGCTCCGGGCCCGGCGGTTGTGGAACCCCGCGACGAGCACCCCATCTCGGAACCCATGCCCGAGCCCGCCATCACCTTGACGGTCACCTATGACCCCTATAGCGGCATCGATGAAGAAACGACGCTCGAATCGAACCCGTGCGCTCCGGTCGCGAATCCCATCGCGCCACCAGCAACGACGGCCACCGATGAGCCCCGAGCCGCCGTGAGCACCGGCACCGCAGAGCAGACGAGGCGGACATCGGCCACCGCACCCGAATCGGCTCGCGCCGCCGCACCAGTCGCCGCGCCCGAATCGGCACTACCTACCAGATCGACCGTCGCGCCCGAACTCGGTGCCGCAACTCCAGCTGCGCCCTGCGTCCGCGCGATGCCCGCGCCCGAAGTTCTTGCCACCTATCCGCAAGACGTCGCCACGGAGGTCTATCTCACGCACGAACGTATCGGTGAGCTCTGCGAGCTGCTCCCCTACGGCACCGATGTGTTCGCGCTCCTGGCCGAGGACTGGAAACGTGCGATCGCACTTGAGCTCGTCCGCGGCACGCGCGCCCGCATCACATTCCCCCTGCGCATCGCGCACGCCAATGACGTCACGCCCATCGAAATCACGCTCAAGAAGCGCTCGGGCGGTGCGTTGAAGTGGGAGCTCGCAGGCGTCCAATAAACTGTTTCATGGTCGAGAGCCCCGTTGGCTCAAACAAGAAAAGGCGCGCCTCCATTCCTTGAAATGGAGGCGCGCCCTGTACGTTTACACGCATATAACGCGCGCGGGGCTTGCGGATTCTTCGCACGTCCACACGCTTGGACGCTCGCAGACCATTGCATGCAGCAGCCGCGGCAAGCTGGTCACGCGTGAGCGGCGCGACCGGCCGGTCACACACAGGCGGCGCGGCCAACCATGCACCAACGCCACCGCCAACCACACGTAGCCGCCAACGTCAACACGTCCGCCAGCGCCGACGCGGCCACTAGTCGCGCGTGAGCTTGCGGCGGACGCGGTGCGGCTTGGCAGCGTCCTCACCC
>CAUWJG010000005.1:0-90348 GCA_963559095.1 uncultured Collinsella sp.
GCACGGCGCACACGAACAATGAAAACGCAATGTCGAACGCGCGCTTCACGAACAGGTAGCCGGCCCCTCCCGGCCGCGGCGCCGCCACGGTGCCGTCGGGCGGCGGCACGCGGAACTCACCGCGGGCGTAGCGCTCGGCCTTGCCCTCCACATCCTTGCGGACGGCCGCTGCAGCCAACGGCTCTGCCACGCGTTGCTTCTCGTCCATCGCTTCTCCGGTATTCAATTGCACCTCGACCTTACGCACTGCGGCGGGCCTCGCTCACATACAGCTCCGCCCGCTTGGCTGCCGGCTCGCCGGGTGACGCAAGCACAGCCAAACCTACCAAGGTCCGCTGCGGCCTGCCGCACAGATCGACCTCGAGCACCGCCACGCTCTTATGGCGGTTCACGCTTTTAATCAGGTATTCGCGGCCAACCAAGGGCCCCTCGGTCACCACGACGCGCTGCCCGGCCTTAAATCCGCGGCTCAGGGGCACCACGCGGTTACCGCGCGAGGTGAACGCCCCAATGAGCTCGATCTCCTCGCCCGAAAGCGGCACAAAGACATCGCCCTGGCGCAGGACGCGGGCGAACTCCTCCAGGCGCAGCAACTGCTGCTCAAGCGCAAGCGGGTCGCTGCACACGGCGATGATGTAGCCGGGGAACAGGCTGCGCTCTACCGGCATCCACACGCCACGCACCTTCGTCTCGGTGGCGTATTTGGGGTTGAAGCACTCGTCCAGCACGGCGGCGGGCACCACGCGGCCAATCAGCTCGGCCATCGCGTCCTCGCGACCTTTTATGACCTGAATCACATACCACATGCGCACCACCGCCTTTCCACGAACTCGGGCTCACCGCGAACGGGGCAACGCATCTGCTTTGGAGCAAACGGGAAGCACTCCCATATGCGAGCGCTATGGCTTCGCCATACCGGCATGGGCCGGTTGCTCCAACACCTATGCGTTCCCCCAGCTCTCAGTCGAGTCCGCGCGCGGCGCCACTCGCAAAAGAGGGGTATGGGCATGCAGATAAGCTGCCGAGCGCGTAGCGGACTGGCGAACGCCGGTGTCTACACGCCCCAGCTCGCTGCGCGCAATTCGATGACCCGGTGCTACGTGCACCGCATCGAGCTGCGCGAAGCCAGCTGTGGCCGCAGTTGCTGCGGGGCTTGCGCCCGCAAGCGCGACGTCACGTCTTGGACACGACTTCGAGCCCAACACGCGGCAGCGCGGGAGTCGCAGGGCCTCTGCGCTCCTCGCCACCTTCGAGCCGCGCCGTGGACAGGAGAGCCCACGCGCGGGGCAAGGTCTCCAAAGCAGCCGCACGCTCAGACTCGACAAGGCGCGCATCCAAATACGCCACGCGCTTATGACGATCAATCTTGGCGATAATGCGCTCCAATCCGCGCAAGGGCCCCTCGTCCACCACCAGCGCACCATGCACGATGCGCCCACGCGAGACGCCCACCACGGAGCCGTCAGCGCAAAGGGACTCGATGAGGCGCGCTCGCGGCGCATCCAAGGCAACGGGCTCTTTGCCCATGCCAACCGATTGCGCAAAATCCGCAATGAGGCTCAGGGCATCGGAAACGTCAGCCGGCCGCTCGGCAGACACGAGGACATAGCCGGGAAACAGCACATCGGTGCGCGTGGTCCACACCCCATGGACGCGAAACGGCAGTACGCGCTCGGGCACCAGCGCTTCAACACGAGCTGGCGCCACACGCTCGATCCTGCGTGCCATGGCCCGTTCATGGCCGGGACGCACCTGCACGGCGTACCACGCGCGCAAAGCCCGAACCTCCTCGGCTCCATGTGCGCAAGGCGCCGCGCTCACACCGGCATGCGGCACGTGAACGATATTGCATTGTGATCGTACGCTGCGGGGTCGAACGTGCTCAGCTAAGGCATAAGCCTCAGTTGAGAGTCCCCCCCCCCGCAATATTTTTAGAGGTAGAGACGCGCAAACGAACAGGCTGAGACGTCGTGGTAGCGGTGCTTTCGCACATCGTCATGACAGGCACGACTCTCTCCTTTCGCTCCGCGCACCGCACTGGGCGCGCTTTGTCCCCATCGCCGCATCGCGGCCCAAACGGCCCAGCGGCACGCCGCGCACACGAATGCGGCGTGCAACAACTGTAGCACGATTCGATCTGTTTTTGCATTTGAAGCACCCCCCCCCCGCATGCTTTTTACATGCGGGGGCACGCAAGGGCCACCAAAAGCTGCATATACAGGCGAGAAATTCGCACATTGGCGGTCAGAAGATGCCTTTGCGCATTTTGAGGGGGTGCTAGTCCTCGACCTCGACGAGCTCGATGTCGAAGTTCAGATCCTTGCCGGCAAGCTCATGGTTGGCATCCAGCACCACACCCGTCTCGTCCACCATGAGCACCGTCACGGGCACTGGCATCCCACCGGGCCCCTGGAGGAACAACTTGTCGCCCTTGGAGATCTGCTCGATGTTGGGCACCTGCTCAACAGGGAAATGCAGGATCATGTCATCGTTGCGCTCGCCGTAGGCATCGGCAGCCGGAATGTGAACGGTCTTCTTCTCGCCCACCTGCATATCGATCACAGCGGCATCGAAACCCTTGATCATCTGGCCGGCGCCGCAGGTGAAGGCGATGGGCTCGCCACGATCGTAGCTGGAATCGAACTGCGTGCCGTCGTCAAGCGTGCCGCGGTAGTGGGCCTTGACGTTCTTTCCCTGGTTGGACATGGGACTCCTCTTTTCTGGTCGGGTGCGCGCGAGGCGCTGGCGATGGCGATACGTCAACACGTGGAGCCACAGCGCCTTTGGAGCGCACAACAGGCGCGGAAGCGCATGGCGGAGCAGCAGCGCTTTGGGAGCGCCAAACCGTTGGTCACACGTGCACGCAATCGCTTGATTCACTATAGTGGTTTGGGCGCGCATCCATGGTCGCGTTGTCGGCTCGTGTGCCCGCATCCCCAAAAGACCATGGGTTGGGCTCGAAACGCAAGGCGGCACTATGGCGGGCGCGCAAGCAAAACACGACTTGCACGTGCGGTGTGTGTGGATCAAAGTCTCACGCACAGTGGGACGCGCGTGCAGCGGGTCTTGTGCGCAGTTGATCTCACGCGCAGCAGGTCCCACGCGCAGCAGAACCCACGTGCAGCAGGCCCCACGGGCAGCAGATCGGATATGAGGGGCATCATGAACGAATCGACGTCATTTCAGCTTGTTGCCACCACGCGCGACGGTCAACGCATCGTGGTCGCGGTCCTGCGCAAGCAGGTACGCAACCTCAACCTGCGCGTTCGCGCCGATGGATCCGTCGTGCTGAGCATTCCCCTGCGCACAACGCGCGCCCACGCCGAGCGCTTCGTCCAAGAACGTGCCGACTGGATCGCCGAGCGGCTGCGGTGCGCACATGCCCGCCAGCCCGATACCCTTACCCTGCAGAGCCAGGTTCCCCTATGGGGCCGTCTTGTGCCCCTCGCCGACCTGATTGAACACGATGGGTTACCGTGCGACGGCAATGCAACAGCCGAGGAGGGAGGCGCGTTGCAGGAACACTTACGGGAGCACTTGCAGGAGCGTCTACAGGCGGTCTATGCACGCGAGGTTGCCGTTCGCCTGCCTCAAGTCGCGCATGAACTCGAGGAGCGCATGGGCGTGCGCGCGAGCCGCTGGAGCGTCCATCACATGCGCACGCGTTGGGGGTCGTGCACACCCGCGACCAGGGCCATCCGCATCAACGCCGCGCTGGCAGCCTATCCACCCGCGTGCCTTGCGTGCGTGGTGGCCCATGAGCTCACGCATCTCGTGGAACCTCGGCACGATGCACGCTTCTATGCGTTCCTCGAACAGCACTACCCCAAGGCACGCGCGGTCTCCGCCCTCCTCAAGCGGCCCGCCCGCGATTTAGCTGCCTCCGCCGCCGAACCGACTTTAAGGCGCTCCGCTGGCGACGCGGCTGCCCCGGGTGCCGAACCGACCTAGGGCACTCCGCTGACAAAGTTGATCTTGCATTCGCTGAGTTGATCTTGCACTCGCCGAGTTGACCTTGCACTAAAAGCCCAATTTCAGCTGGAAAGTGGGCCTTAGGTGCAAAGTCAACCTCGCTAGTGCAAAGTCAACCTCGCTAGTGCAAAGTCAACTCTGTAAGCCCAAGGTCAGTTTTGTTGGCATATCAGCTTTGCCAGCGCACCAACCTCACTGACGTAAAATCCACCCCACCGATACGAAGTAAACCTCGCCAGCAAAAACCAATCTCGCTGGCACATCAACTTTGCCAGCGCATCAACCTCACCGGCGCAACGCCAGCGCGCCGCACAGGCCCATTCCTCACGGCCGGGCTCGTGGAACGCCAGCGCTCGATAACAGATGCGTGAAATACGGCGCATCAAGCGCCTCCGCTAACGAAAAGCGAATAACCGTGGCGCCCGTCAGATTCAAATGTGCCTTACGACGGCGCTCTTTCGCAAACACCCGCACCGCGCGCGCAGAATCCACCACCCGCTCGCCGCCACTGTATTTCACCAGGCCATCGAGCTCACCCACAATAACGCGCCCGTCCGAGCGGCGCCAGCAGAAGTCCACCCGTTTGGGATTGCTCGGCTCCATCGGGTCCGCAAACTCAACCTGAAGCTCCGGCACGGCAAAGCCGAGCTCGATCATCATGCCCCGCACCAGCGACTCGCCGCCGTTCTCACTTCCGCCGTCTGCGTACGCGAGCACCCGCCGCGCGCCCACGATGCCAGGTCGCCGCGCGCCGTGTTCCGCGGCGTAGCGCGTCACCGAGCAAAGGTCGGTCATGCCCCAGTGCAGCGCGGCATCGACAATCCCCAGCCCCTCGCAAAACCCCGCCGCGCAGAGGCAATCCAGCACTGTCCGATGTAACGACGTGACGCGCAGTCCGCATTGCATGGCAAACTCGTCGTCCGTTATAAGGTGGCACTGTATGCGACCAGGGGATTTCCTCGTGCTTTCCCGCCCATCCACCCGCACGTGCACGACATCCAGGCGCGCGTTGGCGACCCACAGCCCATGCAGGATCGCCGCCGTAAACGAACAGAATATCCAATCAGGATGCAGAAGTGCGATGCCCCGAACCAGGCTGAGATACCGCGCGCGCTCAGGCAGGGCCTCGTACCATTTCTCCCGTGCAAACAGGCCCGGATACGGGCAAACGAGCACGCCGGAGGCACGCGCGCGGGCACATTGCCGACGCTCCGCCCTGTCCACGGGCGCCAGCAGCGCACCGCACGCCTCCGCGGCTGCGAACTTCCCCCTCAGCGTCTTTTCGAGATCGCGGGCCATGCGCACCACCCCATCCGTTCACGACAGCCCCTCATGGAAACCATAGCGAACGATGCATGGCGCGATGCCTTACACGAATCTTGCCCAAGACTTACCACGCAGCTCACGATGGGTTGCAGAGTGATCTTTTCGGCGAACGGTCTCTATGTGCCCGTAAACGGCGAGGAACAAGCGCGGAAGTTCATCGAACATGCATAACCAGACAGCAGATGGCGCCCGTTTTCCACAAGAAAGAAGTCACCAACACGTCATATAAGTTGACCTTGCACTAAAAGCCCAATTTCGACCAGAAAATGGGCTTTTAGTGCAAGGTCAAGGTCGGTGGTGCAAGGTCAAGGTCGGTGGTGCAAGGTCAAGGTCGGTGGTGCAAGGTCGACAACGTCAGTGCAAGGTCAACTGCGGCATCGCAGGGTCGGATACGCTGTCGCAAGGTCAAGGTTGGTGGTGCAAGCTCAGCCACTTCGGTGCGAGTCCAACGTCAGAGATGCAAGGTCGACGTCGGTAACCGGGCGCCGCAGCCAGACGCCGTGGCCAGGAACCGCGACTTAGGCGGCTGAATCGGCCGCGGGCGCCTGCTCGCGCGGAAACACTAGGTTCAGCAAGATGCCCACGAGCGTGGAGGTCGCCATGCCAGGCAGCGTGTAGTCCCCCAGCGGGATGGAAATGCCGGCGCATTCCATGCCAACGCCCAAGATGATCACGACCGACGCGATCATCAAGTTGCGGTTCACATCGAAGTCAACGCGATTGGCCACGAGCATGCGCAGGCCGTTCGAGGCGATGAGACCGAACAGCAACAGGCACACGCCGCCCATGACCGGACTGGGGATCGAGTTGATGAGCGCCGCGAGCTTGGGGCAAAAACCGCCCACCACCAGCGCGAAGCCGCCCGCGTACCAGAAGATCTGCGTCGCATAGACGCGCGTCACGCTCATGACGCCGATGTTCTCGGCATACGTGGTCGTGGGCGGGCCGCCCAAAAAGCCCGAGATCATGCAGGAGATGCCGTCGCCGGCCAGCGAGCGCGGAAGCATGGACCGGTAGTCGCGCTCGACGATCTCGCCCACGGCGAGCAGATGGCCGATATGCTCGATAACCACCACGATGGCCACCGGGGCAACCAGCGCGATCGCGCCCGGATCGAACACGGGCAGGCTCACGTTGGGCAGGCCGATCCACGCGGCCTGCATCACCGGCTCGAAATCCACCAGGCCAAGCGGAACCGACACGAGGTACCCCACGATGATCGCCAACAGCACGGGCACCGTCCCCACGATGCCACCGCGCCCGGAAAACACAACGGCGGCCAGCAGCGTGATCGCAGCCACAATCGCGCCCGTCATGTTGAACACCGAGGCGCCGGTCGCGTCGGTTCCCATAAACGCCATGTTTGCCGCCGTGGCCGACAGGCCCACGCCGATGACCACCATGACCGACGCCACGAGCACGGGCGGCAACAGGCGGTCGAGCCAGCCGGTTCCCACCAGCTTGATAATGGCCGCGACGGCCAAAAACACCAGGCCCGCCACAATCACGCCGGACATCGCCGCCGCAAGGCCGCGGGTGGCACCCACGGCGATGATCGGGCTGATGAAGGCAAACGAGCTGCCCAGATAGCTCGGGATCTTGTTCTTGGTGATGAGCAGGTAGCAAATGGTGCCGATGCCCGAGCACATGATGGCTACGTTCGGGTCGAGGCCCGTCAGGACGGGCACGAGGACCGTGGAGCCGAACATGCTCATCATATGCTGGATACCCAGCGGGATGGCACGGGCCGGCGGAACGCGGTCGTCGACGCCAATGACAGCGCGGTCGGGGTTGTTCATGGGCAATCCCTTCGGTTGGTTGCAACTTGAACCATAGTAGCGTGACCTGCGCGCCCATCGGCCGACAACGGCACGAAATCGGCGGCCTGCGTGGGAGCTGCCCTACGAACGAGAGGCACGGGCGCGCTCGATCTCGACAGCGACGGTCGAGAGCGGCAGCCCGATGGGCGCCCAGGGCTTCTCCAAGCGAACGCGCACGGCCATGAGCGCCGGCCAGGTGGCGAGCACGTGCGCGGCGACGCCCTCGGCCGCGGCCTCGATGAGCTTGCAGGTGTGCGTGCGCAGGTAGGCATCGACCACATGACAGACCTTGCCGTAGTCGATGGAGGCGTCCAGGTCGTCGGTGGCGCCGGCGCGGGACAGGTCGGTGTAGAGGGTGAGCGAGACGACGAACTTCTGCCCGAGCGCCGTCTCCTCCGGGTACACGCCATGGTTGGCAAAGACCTCGAGGCCGTCGATGTGGATGGCGTCCGCGTGCGCCAAATCGACGGCGGCCGGACGTGCCAGCGCCACGCGCGTGGCGGGCACGCCGTCGGCACGGCAGGCGAGCTCGGCGCCCTCGACGGGCGTGGTGGTCTGCGGTAGGTGTTTGTTCTGAGACATCAGGGGCTCCAATCAAACGGCAGCGGTTACAGGTGGCGGGGTGATAGGGCGAGAGACGCAGGCGCATCACTTGGACACACCGCGCGACGAGCCCTCGTGAGCAGGGCCGGCACGACCCACGTGGACGCAGGCGCGCAGCACCAGCTCACACGCGAATCGACAGGTTCATGGCCTCCTCGGGCCAATGGCAGGTCGCACGCGCCGCGCAGGCCCAGCATGAGCGCGACGCCTTGTCGGCCGTGCGGATCACAGCGGCGAGTGCAGAGGCTTCAGTGGGGACAGGCGAAACAGCCTCAACGGAACCAGCATGGGCATCGGCGCCGCCAACCGCAGCGGGACCATCGGCGCCGCCAACCGCAGTAGCAGCGGGTGCAGCAGCGCTGACCACCTCCACATCGGACGCGACGATGCCATCCACGGCAGAAGCGTCGCCCACTCCCGCCACACGAGAGCAATCGGCGTCCTCGCCTCGATGCCCGGCAACTGCCGCCACGATGCACGCCCGCTCATCGGCCGCATACCGCAGCGCGGCAGGCAACTCGTCCAGCATCTCGGCGGCCATGCGGCACCCCGCCACGTCGTGCGGCTCGCCGCAGGCGTACTGTGCCGCGCGGCCGATGTCATGCAACAGCGCGGCGGCATACACCACGTCTTTCGAGAGCGGCAGCCCGTGCTCCAACGCGTCGATCCAGGCGATGCGCGCCACGTCGAGCAGATGCGCCAGCCCATGCCGGCACCACGGCCGCTCGCGCTCCGCCTCCTCGATCGACGCCAGCGCGCGCCGGAACGTCGCGCTCCGCACCAGGGCGTCGACACGCGGCAGCTCCCCAAAAGCCGCGGCAACCGCCGGAACCGACATTACGCCTGCCCCAGCATCCGGAAAAAGCGCTCTTCCCACTGCTGGCACTCGATGCCCGGCTTGGCAAAGACGCCGCGGCGGGCAAGCGTCGTCGTCTTGGTCCCCGGTTTCTGCACGCCGCGCATCGTCATGCACAGATGCTCCGCCTCGATGAGCACGATGGCACCTTGGCAGTCCAGGTGCTCCATGAGCACATCGGCGATCTGGCCCGTGAGCTGCTCCTGCAGCTGCAGGCGCCGGGCGAACACCTCCACGGTGCGCGCCAGCTTGGAGAGGCCCGCCACGCGCCCGTTGGGAACATAGCCGATGGTCACCGTCCCGAAAAACGGCAGCAGATGGTGCTCGCACAGGGAGTAGAACGGGATGTCGCGCTCAATGACGAGCCCGCCTTCCGCCACGGAAAACGTCTTGGACAGGTGGGTGCCGGCGCACTCATCCATACCGCCTACGAGCTCGGTATACATGCGCGCCACGCGATCGGGCGTCTCGAGCAGCCCCTCGCGCGTGGGGTCCTCGCCGATGCCCTCGAGCAGCAGGCGAACCGCCTCGCGCACCTTATCCTGGTCAACCATGTTCCACTCACTTTCCGCAGATGACATCGACCCATTATACCACGCGCGGCGAGCGCTCCGGCCCGACCTCAGATAAGCCCATCACACCCAATGCTGTGGATAGCGCTCCCAATAGCCGGGGTAGGTCGGCACGTCCGGTGCAAAGTCGATTTGATACAGCTTGAACACCACGTCGATGTCCTTGGGTTGCCAGCGCTCCCGATACGAGTAGCGGTACGTCATCCCGCAGCGCTCCATCACACGCCCCGACGCCGCATTGAGCTCATCGTGCGTCGCCGTCACGAATGGATACCCCGCACGACGCGCCTCCACAAGCATCGCGGCCACGGCCTCGGTCGCGTAGCCGTGGCCCTGCGCGTCGCCTGCCAGGGCATATCCCATGTCGCACGCCTCGCCTTGCGCATCGATGCTCACGAATCCGAGCAACTCGCCCGCCGTGTCATCGTCGCGCTTACGGCAAATCGCGCAATGCATGTCGAGCGGCAGCCCATCCGCTCGGCGCTCACCGGCGTCGGCGGCGCGATACCACCGCAGATAGTTCTGCTCGAGATAGGACTGTGTATCCGTCACGCACGTATGCGCGAAGTACGGCAGGAAGCGGTTCACCCGCGCATCGCTCATCATGGGGAAGAGCGCCGGTGCGTCCGACTCGGTAAAACGCCGCAACACGAGCCTGTCCGTCGTCACCGTGTCCATTGTTCATCCACCCTTTCTGTGCAATACGTCCCAACGAGCGCGCTGCATTCGCGTGCACGCCGCATTCGCGTTCATTACATTCGCGCGCACGCTGCGTTCGTGCGACCTTCGCGTTCGCGCCCGAATCGGCGCAGCGGGCAACCGCGCGACCCCTCTACATCGAATGCGTTGCGTACACCTCGGCGTCATGCCACAGGCGCACGGCATCCGCCGGCGCCTCCCCCGCCGCCAGCGCCGCCAGCGTGGCCGGCATGTCGATCAAGCGCTGGTTTGACGAGCCGCGAAAGCGCAGCGTGATGTCATGGAGGCTCTGCACGAACGGGCCGTCGACCAGCACGTCCACGCACGCAAGCAGCCGATCGGTCGCGGGCGTATGATGCCGCCCGCCCGCGACGAGCTCGACATCCCACGTGTCGCCCGTGAAGCACCAGATGGTCTTGCCGCATCCGCGCGGAAACTCCTCGCGCACGCGTTCCACGAACGCGACCAGCCCCTCCTGGTTCTCGGGCTCCATGGGCTCGCCGCCCAGCAGCGTCAGGCCGTCCACATAGTCGGGGCGCAGGCTCTCGATGATCTCGTCGGCAACCTCGGCCGTAAAGGGCTTGCCCGCCGCAAAGTTCCACGCAACCTCGTTGAAGCAGTTCTTGCACCCACGGCGGCACCCGCTCACGAACAACGTCGTGCGCACACCTTCGCCATTGGCGATGTCAAAGTGCTTGATCTCCGCGTAATTCACTATCCGGCCCCTCCAAAAGATCGATGATTCTATCAATATCAACAGCGTAACGAGGCCGTCCCTCTTGCTCGTACCTCTCAAGATATCGCTGGCATGACTGGACGATGTCCTTGCTATTCTCATCTACAATTCGTTGAATCGTCTCGTAATATGAGTTGCCCTCAGTTCTGAATTTGCGTTGAAAGCGTTTCTCGATGGGAAACATCTTGATGTAGTGAACGCCGTGGCGATGGCGCGCCTTGGTTTGAGCTCTCGGGGGCAACGCAAAATACTGATCCTTGGGGACATTGGGGGAAATATTCGACCGAAAAGGAACAGCGAAATCGCGCCGCTTGCCCCGAAACACAAGACGCACGACCACGATGCAGGGACGACCATGCTTGAACATAAACTCACGATCGCCCGCTCCGTAGGTTTCGACAAAGTCATCCGATATGGACACAATCCGCATAGCTCCCCCTCCCTATGCAGCGGCGGGACCCGCCGAAACGAGCCCCGCCAGACAGGTGAACGATATTCTACGCTTTCGCACCCCGTCGTTCTCGGAGGCTATACGTACACGTGAGCCGAATTCTTATACGCCGCGGCTCCCGACATGCGTATTGTAACACTCCCTTTTATCGACTCCGACCACGATACAAAAAACCAGCCGGCGCCGACGGAACCAAACCCTACAGATGCAGCACGCGGTCGCGGATCTCCTCGGTGCGACCCTGGTTCCAGAACTGCGTACCGATGTAGCCGCAGGTGCGGCGCGCCACGTTCAGCGTCTCCTGGTCGCGGTTGCCGCAATGCGGGCACTCCCACACGAGCTTGCCGTCGTCCTCCACGATCTTGATCTCGCCGTCGTAGCCGCACTTCTGGCAGTAGTCGCTCTTGGTGTTGAGCTCGGCGTACATGATGTTGTCGTAGATGTACTGCATCACGCGGATGACGGCCTTGAGGTTATCCTGCATGTTGGGCACCTCGACGTAGGAGATGGCGCCGCCCGGGGACAGGCGCTGGAACTGGCTCTCGAACTTGAGCTTGTCGAACGCGTCAATCTCCTCGGAGACGTGCACGTGGTAGCTGTTGGTGATGTAGCCCTTGTCCGTCACGCCCGGGATGATGCCGAAGCGGCGCTGCAGGCACTTGGAGAACTTGTAGGTGGTGGACTCGAGCGGCGTGCCGTACAGCGAGTAGTCGATGTTCTCGGCGGCCTTCCACTCGGCGCACTTGTCGTTCATGCGCTGCATGACGGCCATGGCGAACGGGGTGCCGTGCTCGTCGGTGTGGCTGTAGCCCGTCATGTACTTCACGCACTCGTACAGGCCCGCGTAACCCAGGGAAATGGTGGAGTACCCGCCGTACAGCAGCTTGTCGATGGTCTCGCCCTTGTCCAGGCGCGCCAGGGCGCCGTACTGCCACAGAATCGGGGCGGCGTCGGACAGGGTGCCCAGCAGGCGCTCATGGCGGCAGCGCAGGGCGCGGTGGCAGAGCTCGAGGCGCTCGTCGAAGATCTCCCAGAACGTATCCATGTCCTGATGCGAGGACAGCGCCACGTCGGGCAGGTTGATGGTCACGACGCCCTGGTTGAAGCGACCGTAGTACTTGGGCTTGCCAGGCTCGTAGTTCTTGGCGCGCGCCACGTTGTCGTAGCCGTTGCCGGAGCGGTCGGGCGTGAGGAAGCTGCGGCAGCCCATGCAGGTGTAGCAATCGCCGTTGCCCTCCGTCTCGCCCTTCGACAGCTTGAGCTCGCGCATCTTCTTCTCGGAGATGTAGTCGGGCACCATGCGCTTGGCGGTGCACTTGGCGGCGAGCTCGGTGAGGTAGAAGTACTCGGAGCCCTCGCGGACGTTGTCCTCCTCGAGCACGTAGATGAGCTTGGGGAACGCGGGCGTGATCCACACGCCGGCCTCGTTCTTAACGCCCTCGTAGCGCTGACGCAGGGTCTCCTCGATGATCATGGCGAGGTCACGCTTCTCAGCTTCACTGCGAGCCTCGTTGAGATACATGAAGACCGTCACGAACGGAGCCTGGCCGTTCGTCGTCATAAGGGTCACGACCTGGTACTGGATGGTCTGCACGCCACGGCGGATCTCATCACGCAAGCGGCCCTCAACGACCTCGACGACCTTCTCCTCGGGGGCATCCACGCCAAGCTCGACGAGCTCCGCCTCCACCTGACGGCGGATCTTTTGACGGCTGACCTCGACAAACGGCGCAAGGTGCGTGAGCGAGATGGACTGACCGCCGTACTGGCAGCTGGCCACCTGGGCGATGATCTGCGTGGCGATGTTGCAGGCGGTGGAGAAGCTATGGGGCCGCTCGATGAGCGTGCCGGAGATGACGGTGCCGTTCTGCAGCATGTCCTCGAGGTTCACGAGGTCGCAGTTGTGCATGTGCTGCGCAAAGTAATCCGAGTCGTGAAAGTGGATGATGCCCTCGTTGTGGGCCTCGACCACCTCGGCGGGCAGCAACACGCGCTGGGTGAGGTCCTTGGAGACCTCGCCGGCCATGTAGTCGCGCTGCACGGAGTTGACCGTGGGGTTCTTGTTGGAGTTCTCCTGCTTGACCTCTTCGTTGTTGCACTCGATGAGCGAGAGGATCTTGTCGTCCGTGGTGTTCTTGGTGCGCTTCAGGCCCTGGACGTAGCGGTAGATGATGTAGCGGCGGGCGACCTCGAAGCGGTCGAGCGCCATGAGCTCGTCCTCCACCATGTCCTGGATCTCCTCCACCGACACGGTGTGGCCCGCCGCGATGCAGCGGTCCTCGACGTTCTGCGCGGCATAGGTGATCTGACGCTCGGTCAGGCGCTCGGCCTCCGGCGTCTCGGAGTTGGCCCCCTTGATGGCAACGATGATTTTGTTGAGGTCGAACGTGACCTCGGACCCGCTGCGCTTGATGATCTTCATGCTGCGCCTCTCTGCTCGCATTCGCTATCGTGCTGCCCCGCGCGCGGACGCGGCGGTGCCTTTGGTCACAAAACCTCGGTGCGCCACTCGGCGTATGCCCAAGCGCACCGAGGTCAGATACCATGTTTGCTGCTGTGGCCTTTAGTATATCTTGAATTGCAATTCTTGCCCAACACAACATCTTGTGTTTTTGAGGGTATGAGCAGGTCACGCTTAATGTGCTAATTTTCAGACGCATTATTCACGCGCGAGCGTCGACAGAGCGCGGCGCGCCGACCTGCCACAATGTACGGAAAGCCAGTGCGGACATGGCACGCGAACTCCACAAGCCGTTCGATTGGGGCGGAAATCGAAAGGGCGCAGGGGCCAGACCTAGATGTTGCGGTACTCGGAAGAGGCGCGCGAGGCGGCGCACCGTGGCGCAAGGGGGGTTGGATGCGCGAGGGTGCGGCCGTGTGGCGGGCGGACCGCAAGAACATGCAATCGCGACCCAGTTGCGCGTTTCGGAGCGAAGGACGGATCGCATCTGTGAAAACCTTCTCCCCGCCGCGCGCCCCGCCGCGCGCCCCAACACCTCCCACGCACCGCGCGCCCCAACGCAGGCCAGCCCGCAACGCACGGCCGCAGACACGCCACAACTACAGCCACGCGCCGTGACGGCGGACGTAGGCGCGCTTCGCGCACAGCGTCAGCGCCGCGTACAGCACAACCGCGGCCGCCAGCAGCAGCCCGCTCCACCACGGCAGCAACGGCACCAGCCCGAAAAAGGCGCCGGCAGGCGTGGCGGGCAGCACGGTGAGCACGGCGACGCCCGCGAGCCCCGCCAGGGCGAGCACGGGTGCCGGACGGCTCTGCACGAACGGGAGCTTGGCCGTGCGCACCATATGCACCACGAGCGTCTGGGTCCACATGGACTCGATGCACCACCCTGTCTGGAACAGCGCCGCGAACAGCGCGCGGCCGCCGGCGTCGAGCGCCTGGAACGGCGCGCCGAGCACGCTGGGGCACACGACGAAGAAGAGCACGGCAAACGTCGCGATATCCAGCACGGAACTCACCGGCCCCATCCATAGCATGAAGCTCACCACGCCGCGCGCGTCCCAGCGCGCCGGCTCGCGCAGCTGCTCGGCGTCCACGCGATCCCACGGAATCGCGAAGCACGTGACGCTGTAGATCATGTCGAGCAAGATGAGCTGCAGCGACGCCATGGGCATGAACGGTAGCAGCGCCGAGGCCACGAGCACCGACAGCATGTTGCCGAAGTTCGAACTGGCCGTCATCTTGAGGTACTTGATCATGTTGGCGTAGGTGCGGCGCCCCTCCACAATGCCGTCCTCGAGCACGCGCAGGTCCTTCTCCAGCAAAATGACCGAGGCCGTCTCCTTGGCGATGTCCACCGCCGTGTCAACCGAAATCCCGGCGTCGGCCGCACGCAGGGCCGCGGCGTCGTTGATGCCGTCGCCCATAAAGCCCACGGCGTGGCCGCCGGCTCGCAGGGCACCCACCACGCGGGCCTTCTGCGAGGGGCTGAGCTTGGCGAACACGCATTCGCGCTCCACGGCGCACCCCAGCTCGGCATCGTCCATGCGCTCCACGTCCGCGCCCGTCACGGCGCGCACGACGTCGATGCCCACCTCGCGGCACACGGCGAGGGCCACGCGTGGGTTGTCGCCCGTCAGGACCTTGCAGGCCACGCCGTGCTCGGCCAGCGCGCGGATGGCCGCGGCGGCGCTGGGCTTGGGCGGATCGAGAAAGGCGAGGTAGCCGATGAGCACCATCTCCGCCTCGTCGGCCACCGACAGCGCGCGCACGGGAGCCGCGAGCGTCTTTTGCGCGACGGCCAGCACGCGCATGCCCCGCGCGTTCAGATCATCGGCGGCGCGGTACACCCGCTCGCGCATGGAGGCGTCGAGCGCCACGACCGCGCCGTCCCACTCGGCAAAGGCGCAGCAGGCCAGCACCTCCTCCACGGCGCCCTTCGTCACCAGCTGAACCTTGCCCGCCTCGCTGGCCACGGCGACCGACATCCGGCGGCGGTCGAAATCGAACGGAATCTCGTCGACCTTCGTGAAGGCATCCAGGGACGAGAGCTCAGGGCAGAAGGCCAGGGCGTCGCGCGCGGCAGCACCGTCACAGTCCGGTTCCA
Organism: uncultured Collinsella sp.; assembly: GCA_963559095.1. Taxonomy (GTDB): domain Bacteria; phylum Actinomycetota; class Coriobacteriia; order Coriobacteriales; family Coriobacteriaceae; genus Collinsella. The sequence continues at coordinate 15,604 of CAUWJG010000005.1, forward strand.
CCGCGTCGCAGCGGCCCGCGACCCCACCGCGATCCGCGACCTCACCACAGCCCGCAGCCTCACCGCAACCTGCGGCAAGGGCCTCGGCCCGCTCGATGATGGCACGGTCCATGAGGTTCGACAGACCCGTCTGGTAGCGGCTGTTCAGGTAGGCGTGGCGCAAGATGCGTGCATCCTCCGCACCCGCCACGTTGAGGTAGCAGGTGAGCACCACCTTGTCCTCGGTGAGCGTGCCGGTCTTGTCGGTACACAGAACGTCGATGGAGCCCAGGTTCTGCATGGCGTCCAGGCTCTTGATGATGACCTTCTTGTGACTCATCACCACAGCGCCGCGCGCCAGGCACGTGGTGACGATGGTCGGGAGCATCTCGGGGGTGAGCCCCACGGCCACCGACATGGCGAACACCAGCGCCCCCACCCATGTGCCCTTGGTCAGGCCACTCACCACGAACACCAGCGGCACCATGACCGCCATGAACCCGAGCAGCACGCGCGAGACGCTCTCCACGCCGCGCTCGAAGCTCGTCTTGGGCGGGCGCGCCGCGACGTCTTTGGCCACATGTCCGAGCATGGTGGCGTTGCCGGTGAGCACCACGATGCCCCAGCCGGCGCCCGACACCACCGTGGTGCCCATGCGCGCCATGTCCGTGCCGGGCGCAAGTTCGCGCGGCTCGGACTCGCCGGTGAGCGCGGCCTCGTTGACGAAGAGGTCCTTCGCCTCGACGATGCGCATATCCGCGGGGATCATGTCGCCGGCGGCCAGGCGCACGCGATCGCCGCACACCACCTCGTCAAACGGCAGCTCGCGCTCGCCCTCGCCCTGCCGCGTGACGGCGCAAGTGTTCTTGACGAGCGACAGCAGCTGTGCGGCGGCGCTGGCCGAGCGCGCCTCCTGCACCATGTGCATCACGACCGACCACACAACCGCCGCGGACAAGATGATGATCTTGGTGTAGTCGGACTCGCTGGCAAAACGCACGTCAGTGAGCCAGGACAGCACGGCAAGCAGCACGAGGATGAGGATGAAGGGGTTCACCACCGCGCGGCGCAGGCGATACAGCGGCGTATTGTGGTCGCGATGGGTCACGACGTTGGGGCCGAACGCCTCGCGGGCGCGCTCGACCCGCTCGGAAGTGAGTCCTTGCTCGGTCGTGCTAAAGCGGTCGAGCAGCTCGGGGATGGGCGCGTTGGCGAGATGGGCGGCGCGCGCCTCGGCGGCGGCGCTGGCGATAGCGCGGGCATCGCGCGCGGCGGTGGTGGTGCGCAAGATCTTGGCAAGCATGGTCATACAGCTCACCCCTCTCATGGACGGGCAGCGCTGGAAGGGCGACACCCGGTTTTCGAACATGACGGCCCAGCATCGGCGGCACCGTGGCATGCCGGATGCGAGCGGCGCATACGACAGAACGCGGCTCGTCAATGGCGAGCGCGGCAGGTATGCGATATGGGGCATGTCCAGATGAAAGAGGCAACTCGGCTGTGACGGCCACGAGCAAATTGGTGGTCGCGTGGTCGCGTGGTCGCGTGGTCGCGTGGTCGCGTGGTCGCGTGGAGCGCAGGTTAGCAGACCGACGCGCGAACGGCAGATGCCTCGTCCATCTGAACGCACCTACTGGAACTTCGGTCGTCCATCGAAGCACCTCCCCAACGTAGCGACCCCGCGCACGGGGTGGATTGTCGCACATCAGCGCGGGACACACCATCCCCGCGCAAGCCGTGCAGACCAACCGGTTCGCACGCGATACGTCATCCCGCCGCATCGACAATCGCCCATGCAGTCTACTCCCCCGTCACTCCAGGTCAATCATTTTGCGATAAAAATATGTTCCACATAGGATTTCTTAACAATTACCGCACATTATATTCGACAGGCCGTCTCGGAGCCAAACACCTTGCGACAAAACCGCTCGTACGCACAACCTGTCAGCACACAAGAGCCCGAACCCAGACCACCCACACAAAAGGGATTCGGGCCTGAACCGTCCAAAGACTAAAACAGGCCCGCACCGCACAATACGCATACGCGCCCGACGAACGGGGTCGCAGCCCACACCACAAGCGCTCGATGCTTTGCTCGGTACCATTTTTTCGAGTTTTGTATGGTCTCGCTGAGCATCAAAGGCCAAAAACGATAGCCGGGGACGTCAATTTACGACGAAAATGACCATTTCGCCATCGGATCGGCCCGGATTGGCAGATTTGAGGCCCCAGTTGACGGATTTCGAAGCCCTTAGGCATACAAAACTCGTTATTTTGGTACGAAAACCCAGAGCGGGGCCATACAAATCGGCCCCGTCTCAAAGTCGGGAGCGCAACGGCTTCGGGGAAGACGTCGTTTGCGTTCCCAAGCGCGCACCTGCGAGGTAAGACGGCACGAGTCGGCTGGCCCATGGACAACGGCTGGTTTTGCCCCGAACGGCCGAAAAGCCGTCCCTTGCGCAGTCAACAAGAACAAGGAGCACCGTGAAACGGCGTGAGTCCGAACTGAAGCATGGAAGCAATGCGCCCACGCGGTGGCGGCGCGGGCGCACGGAAAGACGATGCACCTACGCCACCTGATGACGGCTCCACGCGAACCAGGCCACCGGGACGCCCACGACCATGAGCGCGCAATACACGAGCGCTGCCATGCCGATAAGGTCGATCACGATCGGACCCAATGGATAGGAGAACAGCTCCGCGAACACGACAAAGGGCGACTGGATATTTCCCATGGGAAACAACGTGAAAATGTGGTTCAGCAGCCCAAAACCGCCTGTGGGCAGCATGCCGCTCACGAATAGGATCGCCACGTCGGTCACGATGATGGCGAGCGTCGAGGACAGGCACGCCGAAAGCGCGAGCGTGAAGGCGACCATACCGATCGTGATCAGGTAGAAGGTGCCGATGAACATCGTGCACGCCTGGACCATGGTGAGCGAATACGGCGAGATGAGCGCGTAGTTTTGGATGGGAAGCGCCGCACCCTCTGCCCCGTAGAACACGAGCGACACACCGCAGATGATCGCCGCCCCGACCACGAACAGCGCCGTGGTATACAGGAGCGCCACGAGGAGTTTGGCCGCCACAAGCCTGCCGCGCCCATAGCGGGCGGAGAGCAGGACGGCGTCGGTGCCGTCGCGATACTCGCCGGCAAACAGGGGCGTCACCGTCACGCATGCGGCAAAGGCCACGAGCACCAGAAACGCGCCGCAATCGAGGATGTTGTCCCAACCGCCGGCCCAGCCGTAGGCCAAAGGATCGGATACACCCGCCTCCTTTTCAGTCCAATAGGCGCGTTCGGCATCGCTGTACACCCAGCTTCCGTCCATGCCCTCGTCGAGCGTCGTTTGCAGGTTGTCGGCCAATGCACCGTAGAAATCAAGTGCCATCTCGGAGGTCACGCGGGAGGCGTATTGGTACGGCTCCTGACCGCTCACCGCCCAGGGCTTGAGAATGGTCACGTAGTACGGATCATAGAGCTCTAAGCGCGTCGCTTCATCGTAGGCGTCCGCCGTTGCCTCGTACGCCGCCGCGCTGGACATCTCCGCCAGTTCCTCGGGGTCGAGCTTCTCGTAGGCGATGTCCTGGTAATGCGCGATATCGGCCGCAACGCGCTCGGGCGTGAGCTCGCCGGCATGCGCCTCGGCGACCTCGCGACGATGCGCGATCGCCGCCGGACCCGAGAGGATCTCGCCGATATTGCCTTCCGTCTTGGTCTGAACGACATTGAGGGCCATGATGGCGAGCAGCATCGCGATCACGCCGACGTTCACCGCCACCGCCACGCGGCGGGTGAGCATCTTCTTGAACTCGAACTTGATCAGGCTACGCATTGCGGCCACCTCCAAAATGGGAACCCCGACGACCTGGCGCACGGTCTGCACGCGCGGTGCCGCCCCGTCCAGCCGATGCGGGTGAGGCGCCCGTCGTGCCCGCGTCGCCCGTCGCGCCCGCGTCGCCCGTCGGGCTCGGGCCATCTATCGCGCCCGCACTTCCCGTCTCATCAAACACATGCAGGTACAGATCCTCGAGTGTCGGCGCGACGGGGGTTGCCGCGAGCTCGGGAGCCGGGGCGCCGTCGGACAAGAAGCGCACCAGCGCCGTGCCGTCATCCGCGTAATGCACGTTCACCACCGACAGGCGCTCGGCAAGCGCATCTGCCTCGCGCACGGGCACGCGCGCCTGCCATACGCAGCCCTCGATACCGCGGACCACCTCGGCCGGGCTGCCCTGCATAATGAACGACCCCGCTCGCATCATGAGGATGCTGTCGGCGATGTACTCGACGTCAGACACGATATGCGTGGACAGCAGGACCACCTTATTGGTGGCGAAACTCGCGATCAGGTTGCGAAAACGCACGCGCTCCTTGGGGTCGAGGCCCGCCGTGGGCTCGTCGAGCACAAGCACCGCGGGATCGTTGAGCACCGCCTGCGCGATGCCGAGGCGCTGCTTCATGCCGCCCGAGAACGTGCGGATGCGCCGGCGCTCCTCGCCGGCAAGCCCCACGCGGTCGAGCAGCTCAAGCGAGCGCCCGCGCGCCTCGCGTGCATCGATCCCCTTGAGCGCCGCCATGTACTCCATGAAATCGAGCGCCGTGAATTCCGGGTAGTAGCCGAAGTCCTGCGGCAGGTAGCCCAAGCGGGCGCGGTACGCCTCACCTAGCTCCGCGATGGAGCGGCCGTCCAGGCGAACTTCGCCGGAGGTCGGACGAAGAATGCCGCAGATCATGCGCATGATGGTCGTCTTGCCGGCACCGTTCGCGCCGAGCAGGCCGTACACGCCGGGGCGCAGGCGCGCGCTCACCCGGTCGACGGCGATCTTCGCCTCGTATTGCTTGGTCAGCCGGTCAAGCTCAAGTTCCATGACCGTCCCCTTTCGTTGATTTTTGCTATGTGTCGACTCAGCCGCCGAGAAATACCGGGCAGCTGATGGGCGGCAGGTCGGCAAAGGAAGTCGATGCTGCTGATGCACCGTACTTCCAGCTCGCCTGCGCGCAGCTCGTCCTCACGCACCCGGAAGGCTGGAGGCGCCCCCTTACGCGCGGCTCGCCTGCGCGCCCGCCACGAAGCCGCTCGCACTGGCGGCGATCCACGCCCGCACCTCGACGATGAGCCAGGCGGCTGCACCCGCGCACGTCAGGGCCCACAACCAGAGCGCCGTAGACGTGTACGCCCCCGGAGCAACCAGATAGAACACAACAGAAATTGCTACGATTCCCGCCGACCACGTGGCCGCCGCCGTGCGCGCATCGCAGCTCGCCGCGCGTCGAGCGCACGCAAGCCCTCCTGCACACGCGATGAGATACGGCGCGCCCATCCACAGCAGACAACGCAAGATATCAACACCGGCGGCACCCAGCGAACATACGGCAACCGCCAAGATCACGGCGCTTGCCGCGCCCATCGCGAGCATGCGCGCCAACACTACCGAGACAGCGTTGTAACGGCACGAGCTCTCGAGCTCCGCCATGCCGAACCCGCGCGACCGCGTGACGTTTACTAGGCAGATGAGCGCCAGCAACGAACCGGCGGCGGAGAACAGCTGCGGGAGCGCGTGGGCACCAAGCACGTTCGCCCCCATCGCCACGAGCAGCGCCAAGCCGGCAAGACCGGCCCAGGTGGAACGCGGGATAAAACGCAGCTGCGCGCGGGCAAAGGACCGCACCAACGCGCGGTCATCCACCGGCGCACCCCGCATCTGCTCGGCCTCGTGCTCGCACGCACTCACGCACGCGGCCATGAGGTCGGTGCGCGCATCATCGCCCTGGGACGCGCGCAACTCGTCGCGCTCCGCTGCGTACAACGCGCGCAAATCGCGCTCGAGCGAGCGGCACTCCTCGATCTCCCCATTTCGGCCATCGCTTCCTACCATGATTCCTCCCCTCCTACATCCATCTGCGCGCGCAGCGCCGCAAGCGCCGCGTCCACGCGCCTTCGTGCGGCGAATCGGCTGATTCCCAGCACGCGCGCGATGTCCACCAGCTTGAGCTCCTGATCGAACCGCAACTCAAGCACCTCCCGCATATCCGCCGGCAACGAGGCGAGTGCGCAGCGCAGAGTGTCCGCCTCACCAACGGCCTCGCCAAAGACCCCGCCGGGCTCCACCGGGCCCTCGGGAGCCGCAAGCACCTCCTCGGCCGGCAGCTCCGCGCACGCCCGCGGTCGCGCGCGGTCGATATCGATGCAAACGTTGCGTGCGATGGTGAGCAGATACGCGAGCGGTTTGCCCGCATCGCGATATCGGTCCGCCGTGCGCACGAACCGCAAGAAGACCTCCTGCGTGGCGTCTTGCGCCTCGTCGAGGGTCTGCGTGTGCCGACGGCAGTACGCAAGCACGCCGTCGTAGTGAGCCTCGACCATGCGCTTCACATCCGCGCGGTCCAACTCACGGGCCCTAAAAGCCACGCACATCACCTCCTTTCGCCCTCTATAACGAAGCGGGCGCCCGCAATGAGCGCCCGCACACAGTTTCTTCACAATATAGCAACGCGTCGCTGCCCGACGAGGACCCCGAACAAAACTGGCTCGTCACGCACCCCGGTCGCTACCCCGCCAGGCCCCGTAGGTAGGCAATCTCGGCCGCGTACCCAGACAGGTCCTCATGGGGCGTTTCCAAGATGAATGGCAAATCGCGCAGCGCCGGGTGGCTCACGATGGAGCACAGCACGTGCTCGCCGCCGCCCAACTCGGGATTGCCCAGATACCCGCCACCGATGACCTCGTGGCGGTCCTTGTGGGCGCCGCGGGGATTCTTGGAATCGTTAATATGCACGGCCTTGAGGCGATCGAGCCCCACCACGCGGTCGAACTCGGCAAGGACACCGTCGAGGTCGTTCACGATGTCGTACCCTCCGTCGGAAACATGGCAGGTGTCCAGGCACACGCCGAGCATGTCGGCCCCCGCAAGCTCGGGGCGTCGCGCGGCCATCCCGTCGATGATGCGCGCGAGCTCCTCGAACGTGCGGCCCACCTCAGTACCCTTGCCCGCCATCGTCTCGAGCAGCACGCACGTGCGCTGCCCCTCGAACATCACCTGGCACAGGGCATCGACGATGAGCTCGATGCCGGTGTCGACCCCCTGCCCCACGTGCGCGCCGGGATGAAAGTTGTAGCACTGCCCCGGCAACGCCTCCATGCGCTGCAGGTCCTCGGCCATCGCCTCGAGTGCGAACGCGCGCGCCCGTTCCTTGGCCGAGCACGGGTTGTACGTGTAGGGCGCGTGCGCCACCAAACGGCCGAACCCATCCTCATCCAGAATGCGCTGCAGTCCCGCCACATCATCGAGGTCGAGCGGCTTGGCGTTGCCGCCGCGTGGGTTACGCGTGAAAAAGGCGAAGGTGTTCGCGCCAATGGACCGCGCGGTCTCGCCCATGGCGGTGTAGCCCTTGGTGGTGGACAGGTGGCAACCGATGGTCAGCACGAGGCGGTCCTTTCAATAAACGACGTTAGGAGACGTATGGCAAGCAGCCCGTAAGGGCGTGGCTCAACTATACGCGAAAGCGGCACGTCCGATACCGCGCCATCTGCCCTGCCAGCTATTCCTCCGCAAGGCGCACACCCAATAGCAACGCAAGCTCAACCGCCTGCTCCGGGCTGACAATTGCCCCACGCAGCTCTCGATACCGATCTGAGAGCACCGGCGCTTGAAATATGCAGCGCGACACGTCGATCCCCGCAAGACTCGTGCCGAACACGTCCAGCCGCGTGAGATCGCAGGCATCAAGCTCGACGCGCTTCATACGCGACCGCTGCAGGGCCGCCTCGCGCAGGCGCACGCCGTGCAGAGCCAAACAGTCAATTGAGGTCTCAGAGAGATTTGCCCACGACAGATCGGTACCCGCCATGAAAACGTTAGCGAGCCGAGCGCGCAACAAGCTGAGCCCGGGCGCCGAGCAGTCGCGCACATCCACGCGACTGAGCCAGGCGCCCTCCATCGTGCAACTGATGAAACGGCAATCCCGAAACAGCACGTCGCGAAAGGTGCACCCATGAAAATCGACGTGATCAAACACAACGCCGCGAAACTCCATCGCCTCGAAGGTCGCTCCGTGCGCATCCTCGTAGGCGAGCTCGGCATCCGTGCATGCGGCGCCACACACCAGCGCATCATCGTCGGCGCAGGCATCGATGAAATCCTGCGCATCCCACCGCACGCCGCTCGACGGATGAACACGGACAAACCCCGGATGATGCAGCGCCACGGCAACCTCCTCCCGCGGCGCGCAAAAAAGCGGCCGCACGCATACGCACGCACATGCATACGGCATCATGATATATCGAGCAAGCGGCGGTTTGGGGCGCAACGGACACGCAAGACACAGTACGGCGCCCGAGGCGGCGAGCACTTCGCCGCCTCGGGCGCACCCACACAACATGCGCCTGGGGCAACGCCTTATTTCAGCGCCGCCAACAGTGCGTCGGCCTGGGCATCCAGGCGCTCGCGATCCTCGGCGGGAATCTCGTACGGAGCGCCACCCCACACCGGGCCCGGGATGGCAAAGCCCTCGCCCTGCTCCCCCACAATCGACGCCTCAAGATAGGTGAGCAGCGCGAACAGATGCTTGCGAACGCCCGCGGTGCGCCCGCGCCCACCGGCACCCGACACCGTGGTCGGCTTCGCCGTGAACGGGCGCGGCGTCTCGTAGTCGCCGGCGACCAGCGGACGACTCATCCAGTCGAGCAGGTTCTTGAGCGGCGCGGGGAAGCTGAAGTTGTACTCCGGCGTGAAGATCCACACGGCATCGGCGGACGTGATTGCCGCGCGGACGCGCGAAACCGCCTCAGGCGCGGGAAACTCGATGTCCTGATTCATGAACGGCACGTCCTCATAGGCGAGAACCTCGACGTCGGCGCGATCGGCCAGGCGTTCGGCGGCGTAATGGGCAAGCACCCGATTGAACGAACCGTCCCGCAGCGACCCGATGATGAACATGACGCGCGGACGAGCGCCCGCAGCGCGGCCCTGTTGTGTGGAATCCATATGAGCTCCTAACAAAACGGATGGGGCCATCTCCTCCATCATGCTGCGCATAACAGCTCTATTTTTGCAGGTGAAAGTCCCTAACGAATGATATGAATTTCTTATACCCATTTATATACCTACTATACGAATATGCTGATATGCCACAGCAGGGCACCACGAACAGCGCCCATGGCGCGCACTGCGCTGTGAAAAGTCGCCCACCCCACCTCGGCTGCGCCGCGAGAGGACCGCTGCCTCGGCTGCGCCGCGAGAGCCGCCCACTTCCCCCTACCCCGGCCACGCCGCGAGAGTCGGCCCACCCTCCGCCTCGGCTGCGCCGCAAAACCGACCCGCCCCGCCTCGGCTGCGCCGCGAAAACCAGCCAACCCGCCTCCTCTATAATGAGACGCAAACGCACCGACGCACAACGAACCTCGGCACTCAGCCTGAAAGGACTCACGTGAAGGTCACCATCTACACCGACGGTGCCGCCCGCGGCAACCCCGGACGCGGCGGCTACGGAGCCGTGCTCAACTACACCACCCCCTCGGGCAAACAGCACACCCTCGAGCTCTCGCGCGGCTTTACGCGCACCACCAACAACCGCATGGAACTGCTCGCCGCCATCGTGGCCCTCGAGGCGCTCAACCGCCCCTGCGAGGTCGAACTGCACTCGGATTCGCAGTACGTATGCAACGCCTTCAACAAGCACTGGATCGACGGCTGGCAGCGGCGCGGCTGGCAAACCTCGGCCAAAAAGCCCGTCAAAAACGTCGATCTGTGGAAACGGCTGCTCGCCGCCAAAGAGCCGCATCGGGTAACGTTCATGTGGGTGAAAGGACACGCCGGCCACCCACTCAACGAGCGCTGCGACCAGCTCGCCACCACCGCCGCAGACGGCAACGACCTGGTGTGCGACACCGGATTCGCCGACGCCGACTAACGGGCGGCACGGCTGTGCGCCAGGCCAAACCGCGCGGGCGCGCACCGAGCCGCAACCACGCCGAGAAAGCGCTCGGGGCCATGTCGCACCACGCGCATGGCCTCGCCTGCGTACTCCCAGAAACGACCCCGTCCCCAACGCGACAACGTGACAAAGGAGCGCAATCATGATCCGCATCGCAACCATCGGAACCAGCATGATCACCACGAGCTTCCTTGAGGTCGTGGCCGCCAGCGAGCGCGCCACGTTCGTGGGCACGCTCTCACGCGACGAAAAACGCGCGGCCGCCTACACCGCCGAGCACGGTGGGCACCTGCCCTTCACCTCCCTTGAGGCGCTTGCCGCAAGCCCCGAGGTCGACGCCGTCTACATCGGCAGCCCCAACGCCCTGCACCACGACCAAGCGCTCGCATGCATCGCGGGTGGCAAGCACGTGCTGGTGGAGAAACCCATCGGCTCCAACGAGCGCGAGGCCCGCGAGATCTTCGAGGCAGCCGAGCGCGCCGGCGTGCTCGCCCTGGAGGCCATGCGTCCGCTGCACGACCCCGCCTTTCACGCCCTTGTCCCCGCCATCGCCGAACTTGGCCCGATTCGCCGCGTCACGCTGCGCTTCGGCAAGTACTCCTCCCGCTACGACGACATCCTGGCAGGACGGCGCACGAACATCTTCGATTGCAACATGGCAAGCGGCGCGCTCATGGACATCGGCGTGTACACGGTCGAGCCGCTCATCGCTCTATTTGGAGAGCCGCAAACCATCGCGTGCATGCCGGTGCTGTTGGATGAGGCCACCCGCGCACTCACGAACGGCGCCATCGACGGCGCGGGCGTGATCTTGGCGCGCTATCCGGGCATGGTGGCGAGCCTGCACTACGCCAAGATCTGCAACGACCTCGCCCCCAGCCAAATCGAGGGCGAACAGGGCACCCTTACCATCGACGCCATCTCCACGCCCCAGCACGCCACGCTCGATGCCCGCCAGGGCGCCACGCGCAACGTCACGCTCGGCTACTCGGCCGCGCAGACCGCAACGCGCGAGCTCGAACTCCCCGCGTGCACCAACAGCATGCCTTATGAGCTCGAAGATTTCCTCAACGGCGTCGAGGCGATCGCTGGCGGCACCGCTTTGCTGGAGGCGCCGTGCGGAGCGCTCGGCAGCATGGCGGCCTACCGCGACATCACGCTCGCCACGATGCGCGTGATGGACGAGGCGCGTGCTCAAGCGGGCATCGCGTTTCCCGCAGACCGCGTGATGTGAGGTGTACCATGGGCATCTTTGGTCGGCTTGCGGCGCAGATACGCACTCGGGGCACGGCGGAGCCGCACAATGCGCACCCCGAGCCGATATCGACCGCTGCAAACAATGGCGATGCACGCGATGCAAGCCCCTGCTGCATGAACACTTCTCACGCGGATGGCGCGCGCCCGGACGCGACGGACGCGAAGGTGAGCCCGTGCGAGCGCGACCTTTCGACCGCCCTTGCGCGCGCGGCCGCCGCAGGCACGCCCCTGGTGCGCTACGCCCTGCTATACAGCGGTGACGTGCAAGGCGTGGGCTTTCGCTGGACGCACCAGGCTCTCGCCCGCGAGCATGGTCTCGTCGGCTGGGCGCGCAACCTCGAAGACGGCACGGTGTCCCTCGAGCTCCAAGGCGCGCCCGAAACCGTGCGCGGCCATCTTGCGCGCATACACGATCACTATCGGCGCTTTGGCAATCGCATCTGGCTTGAATCCGCGCGCGAGCTTGCCCGCGCCGAGTATGAGCGCGACTTTGACGTGCGTTGGTAGGAACGTGCGTTGGTAAGAACGTGCGTTGGTAGGATAGTTTGTTGGTGGGATAGCCGTCTGCACAAGTCCCGTGCGCGCCGGCCACATCACGGCAAGCGCTCCACCGGCTCGCCCCCGCATCGCAACAACCGTCTCTTTGCAGGGTTCCCATGCGCTTCCTGCGAATTTCTCACACGTACCGACGGCGGAACTTGATTCGTCGCGTTGCTTCTGGTGAAATGCTAGTAAAAAGGTAACGAAACGGAGGCGATATGACGTCCACGCACACAACCACGCAGGCGGCGCCCGTGCAGCGGCGCAACACTCGACAGCGTCAGCTCGTGCTCGACGCCGTTCGCTCCCGCAACGATCACCCCACGGCGGAGGAGATCTTCGAGACCGTGCGCACCATCGACGAAAAGGTCAGTCGTGGCACGGTTTACCGCAATCTCAAGCTCCTCGAGGAGACGGGTGCCATCACGACGGTCAAAACCCCAGGCGCCGTGCGCTTTGATTGGCGCTGCGATGGCCATGCCCATGTGCTTTGCCGCACCTGCGGTGCCGTTGCCGACGTCATGCTCCCTTACGATGAGGAGCTCGATGCCGCAGCGGCGCATGAGACCGGCTACGTCATCACCGGCCACCGCCTGCTTTTCGAGGGCCACTGCCCCGCATGCCAACGGCGCGGAGCCCACGCGAACTAACGCGCGCCATCCTCGCCCACACACATCAACACATCAACAAGGCCGGGCCTGCACGCAATCGCATGCAGGCCTGGCCACAAGGCGCTAGAAGTCTGCGGCGCCCTCGCTCGCCATCCACTCGGCCTGGAACTCGGCGTAGCGGCCGTCGATGATGGCCTGACGGGCGCGACGCATGAGGTCGAGCAGGAAGTAGATGTTGTGCTGGGACAGCAGGATGCCGCCGAGCATCTCCTTTTGCGTGACCATGTGGCGGATGAGCGCGCGCGAGTAGCCGCCCGTGCACACCGGGCACGTGCACTTCTCGTCGATGGGACGGGGGTCGCGGGCGAACTTGGCGTTCTTGAGGTTCATGCGGCCGGTGCTCGAGAAGGCGGTGCCCATGCGGCCGGTGCGCGTGGGCAGCACGCAGTCGAACATGTCGATACCGCAACCCACACCGCGCACGAGCGTGGTGGGGTTGCCCACGCCCATGAGGTAGCGGGGCTTGAGACGCGGCATATGCTCGGAGACGAGCGGCTCGAGCGTCTCGAACATGACCTCGTGGGGCTCGCCCACCGAATAGCCGCCGATGCCGTAGCCCGGGAAGTCGCCGACCTCCTCGAGGTGCTTGAGGGAGCGCAGGCGCAGGTCCAGATGCATGCCGCCCTGCACGATGCCGAACAGCGCCTGGTCATCGCGGGTGTGCGCCTTGTAGCAGCGCTCGGCCCACATGCTGGAGAGCTCGACGGCGCGCTCCACGAACTTGCGCGTGGCGGGGTAGCCCGGGCACTGGTCGAGCTGCATGCAGATGTCGCTGCCGAGCTTCATGGCGATCTCCATGTTGTCCTCGGGCGTCCAGAACACATGGGAGCCGTCGTAGTCGGTGGCGATGAAGCGCACACCCTCGTCGGTGAGCTTGACGGCGTCGGAGTGGGAGAAGATCTGGAAGCCGCCGGAGTCGGTGAGGATGGGGCCGTGCCAGTTCATGAAGTCGTGCAGGCCGCCGAGCTCGGCGATGGTGTCCGCGCCGGGGCGCATGGCCAGGTGGTAGGTGTTGGCGAGCACGATCTGGGCGCCCAGGCCCTTCACCGTCTCGGTGGGGATGCCCTTGACGTTGGCCTTGGTACCCACCGGCATGAAGATCGGGGTCTCGATATCGCCATGCGGCGTATGCAGGATGCCCGCGCGCGCATGCGTCTTGGGGTCCTCGGCGACGACCTCGTATTTGAACAGGGATTGGTCCATGAAACGGCTCCTTGGCTATTCGGCACCGGCGAAGCGCGACATTCAAGCCATCCCACTGCGCCGCGTATTATCAGCCGCCTATTGTACTATCGCGCGCCCACGTGCAGCCACATGCCACAGAAAAGACGAAGCCACCGGACAAACAATGCGAGTGCCCGTGCTTACGCCCGCACGCAAGCAAAACTTCGCGAAATGTAGACTTCTTTCCCATATCCCCGAGTATCCTTGCCGTTTCGAACAAGAAAAGCACTGGTAGACGAATCGCACTTTTTGCGTCTACTCCGAGGTTCACGAAAAGAATCTACATTTCACGAAGTTTTGCCTTCACCGCTCACTCCAGAGCCCCACGGGCACTGCGGAAGTCACCATCGAGCCAAAACCAAGATCCAGGTGAACGGCGGAGAAACGGTCGCGGTGCATTCCGTTTGCGAGGGGGCGTGTGAGTGCAGCGCGCAAGGGCAGCGCAGGAAGGCGGCATGGGAGCCCCGATCGGAGACATATCGCGCTATCCAAAAGCCCTGCCATGATATCCGCAACTAATGCCTCTATGTGGTTTTGCGGGCCATGGGATTGCGAAGCGCTACTTCCCTTCGGGCAGCCCCGCCTGGACACGGGTCGGGCGCTGCAATGCCAACAGCTGATCGCGGAGCTGCTCGCACTGGGCAATCGCTTGCGCCACACGGTTCTGCGACTCCATGATGCGCTGCTGGACCATGGCGTCCATGAAGGCGTTGTCGAACAGCCAATCCGCGGTGAGCAGGAAGTCGTCCACATCGGGCCCGAGCCCCGCAAGGCCCCGGACATCGTTCAACTCATCGGCCAGGCGGGTCAGCGAGGCCTGGGCCGCCGAGAGGTGACGTTGGGCGGTCTGCATCTTATCGTGCTTGAACATCGAGGTTAAAAAGCCGCCGCCGAAGATGTCGAACCAGCCCCAGTTGCCCGCGCTCTTGAGGTCGCGCGCCGCCGCGTCCAGGCAATCCAGCGCATCCTCCACTGCAGCAAGCGCCTCGTCGATCTCGATTTCCTGACATGCCATACGGCCCTCCTCCATTTCAAGGTCATTCCACCCATTCTACCCCGTGCGCCCCGAAACGAGAAAACGCCCGCCCGGCAACAGCACCGGACGGGCGTTCGAAACGTGAAGGCGCGATGCCCGAGGAAGCCCTACGGGCGCTGGCCCATGCCGCCCTCGAGCGTCAGGGTCTCACCGTTCATGTACTTGAAATCCGGTCCGCACAGCTGCACGACCACGCGGCCGATCTCGGTCTCGACATCGCCGTAGTGACCCGCCGGCGGCATATGGACGTTGGCCTCGAAAGCCTCGGGATAGGCGTTCTGGAAGTTCTCGAGCTGGGCGGTCCAGGCGAGCGGGCACACGATGTTGACGTTGATGCCGTCGGCGCCCCACTCGTTGGCGGCCACGCGGGTCAGGCCGCGGATGCCCTCCTTGGCGGCGGCATACGAGCACTGGCCATAGTTGCCGAACAGCCCGGCGCCGGAGGCGAAGTTCACCACGGAGCCCTTCGTCTCCTTGAGGTGGGGGTAGCACTTCTGCATGTAGAGGAAGGTGGCGTACAGGCCGGAATACATCGCCAGGTCGAACTGCTCCATGGTGTGGTCGGCGATGGTAACGCCGGAGGCGGACGCCTGGGCGTTGTTCACGAGCGCGTCGATGCGGCCGAACGCGGCGATGGCCTCATCGACCACGTGCTGCACCACGGCCTCGTTGTCCTGACTGGCTGAGACGTCGGCCACCACGGGCAGGACCTTGATGCCGTACTCGGCCTCGAGCGACTCCTTGGCGGCCTCGAGCTTCGCGACGTTGCGGCCGGTGACCACCAGGTTGGCGCCCTCCTTCGCGAAGGCGATGTCGATGCCGTAGCCGATCGAGCCCGCAGACCCATCCTGCAGGGTGGCCTTGCCGCCTCCGGTCACGATGACGGTCTTACCGGTAAACATACCCATGGCAGTCCTCTCTCGAAACGCACCGCCGCACCGCGCACCTCGTGCGCCGCGCTCTCACGATGCACCATGACACCATCAACCTTACCGCACCTACCCCTGTACATGCGCACGGGCCATCGCTGCACCCGCCCAGCGGTTCAATGAATCGGCCAGCGGGCGAAAACACCGCGCGCACCAAAACGCACAGGCGCCGTCCGCGCACACGACGGCGCGCGGACGCGCGGGGCATCCCAAGGCCGTATGTGGGTTCAAACACGCCGCGCGCTATGCGGCGCAGGCGGCGTATCATGGTGTGCAATTGCACCCACGTCCGCGCACGGAAGGATCGGCATGAGCGAGCGCACCGACAACGATATGCAGCACGAACAGTCCCATACGGCCGCAGTTGCCAAGGAGGGCTCACTGCCTGCCTTTCTGGGCGGCACCACGGACACCGACGCTGCCATATGCGACTCGTCGTCGCGCGCCGCGACTGCCGGCCCCGTGCCCGTAACCGCCGATGCCGCAGGCCCTGCCGACGCCGCCCCCGCAGACACACCTGCCAACGCAAACGCGAAGAGCACTCCCGAGGGCGACTCCACCCCCAGCGGCATCGAGCACGCAGCCGACACGGCCCGCTCCCTCATCAGCGAGGGCGTCGCCGGAGTGCGCGAAGCCCGTGCCGCCAAGCGCGCCCACGCCGATGCCCGTGAGCATCTCGAACTGCTCCAACGCACGATTGCCGAGCGCGAAGAAGAGCTCGCCCATCGCCGCGATGTGGCCGAGAACTTCGATGCCATCGTTGCCGATCAGCAGGCTCGCCGCACAACGGCAGCCGCCGCCAAAGCCGAGGCCGATCGCCTCAAGGCCGAGCACGAGACGCAGGCCGCATCACTTAAGGAAGAGCTCGAGCGCATGCGCGAGGCGGACAACGCGACCGAGAAGCGCCTCAAATCTGCCCTGGACGCCGCCGAGGCAAAGGAGGCGTCGGCCCGCGAGAGCGGCAGCCGCCTGCAGCGCCGCGTGGATGACGCCGAGCGCAACCTCGCACGCGCCGAGCAGGAGCGCACTGAGGGCATAGCCGCAGCGGAGCGCGCCATCGCGAGCGCCCAGGAGCACCTCGACACACTCAAAGCCGAGTTCGTTGAGATTCAGCGCAATCCTTCGGCAAACCCCGCAGCGTACACCGTGCGCAGCGGCGAGCTCTCCGGGCAGATCGCCGACGCCACCGAGGCGCTGCGCCTGGCCACCGACGACCTGCCGCGCATCAAAGCCGAAACCACCGAGGCCATCGAGCAGGCTCGCACGCTATTAACCGAGGCAAAACGCCCCATCGCCGCCGCAAAACAATCGTTTGACGAGATCCTGGCCGCGGCCGACCGCGCCCGCGACGCTCACGCCGAGGCGCGTTCGCAAGCGGAGGAGCGGCAAAAGGAGCTGCGCCGACGCATCTCAGAGCAGGAAAAGTCCGCCCGCGACCAGGAGAAGGCCGCCGAGGCCGCCGTTTCTGAGGACGAGGACGCCGCCGCAGTGCTTGCCGACGCGCACGACATCCATGACCATCCCGAGGCGACCGAGGCGCTCGCCGGCGCATTGGATGCCGATCGCGCTGAGCTCGAGCAGCAGGAGCGCGAGGTCGAGCAGCTCGCCAGCGCCGAACGCGATGTGCGGGCGCGAACCCGCACGGCACGGATGCGGCTCACGGCCATCGCGGCAGCGGCGGCGCTCATCGTCGTATGCATCGTTGCCTGGATCATCGCCATGCAATAAGCCACCCGCCTGGGGCGCACAGACGCCGCGGGCGCCTCTCGCCGCGCAGCTGGCTCAGCGGCGCGCGCCGCACGTCTTCGTATCGCAGCACCTCCCCGCATCGCACCCGCGCCCCGCGCGTCGCGCGCCGTGGCATCGCGGCCCCCGCCCCGCCCACTTCATCCGTTCCGCCCGTCTATCCCTGAACAGGAGCCCTTCGTGCTTTCAGAACGTCTCTTGACCCGCGTCATCAACACCATGTCCGCGCGCTCGCTGCACATGGAGCCCGTGCCCGCGTCCGAGCGTATGCTGCCCGGCCCCAAACCCGGCATGCACTACATGCTCTACCTGCATGTCCCGTTCTGCCAGCGCCTGTGCCCCTACTGCAGCTTCAACCGCTACCCCTTCCGCGAGGAAATCGCGCGGCCGTACTTCGCCAACCTGCGCCGCGAGATGCGCATGCTCAAGGACATGGGCTATGACTTCGAGAGCATCTACTGCGGCGGCGGCACACCCACCATCATGATCGACGAGCTGTGCGAGACGCTCGACCTCGCGCGCGAGCTGTTCTCCATCAAGGAAGTCAGCAGCGAAACGAACCCCAACCACCTCACGCGCCCCTACCTCGAAAAGCTCCACGGACGCGTGCAGCGCCTGTCGGTGGGCGTGCAGAGCTTCGACAACGACCTGCTTCGCCAGATGGACCGCTTTGAGAAGTACGGCAGCGGCGAGGAGATCTTCGAGCGCATCGGCGAGACGGCGCCGTATTTCGACATCCTGAACGTGGACATGATCTTCAACTTCCCGTCGCAGACGCCCGAGGTGCTCATGCGCGACATCGAGCGCATCAAGGCGTGCGGCTGCCAGCAGACCACGTTCTCGCCGCTCTATTTTTCCCGCGCCACCACCCGCCATATGCTGGAAACGCTTGGCACCCCCGCCTACCAGCGAGAATACGAGTACTACTGCATGCTCGACGAGGCGTTGGCGGAAGGCGCGGACCCGGCCTTCGAGCGGCGCACGGTGTGGACGTTCAACCGACGCGGCATGGACCTGCACGCGTGCGGTGAGGTGCCGGTGGACGAGTTCGGCGTGAGCTACGAGGAGTACCCGGCCATCGGCTCGGGGTCGGTCACGCACCTGGACGGCACGATTTACGTCAACACGTTCTCCCTGGCGCAGTACAACCAGGATATCGAGGCCGGGCGCATGTCGGTCATGGGCAAGACGCGCATGAGCAAGCGCGATCTCATGCGCTACCGCTTCATGCAGGAGCTCTACGCGCTGCGGCTGGACAAGGCGCGCTTCCGCCGCGACTTCGGCGTGAGCGTGGAGCGCGGACTTCCCATGGAGATGGCCTTCATGACCGCGATGGGCGGCTTTGCGACCAATACGCACGAAGAGATCACCTTGACGCCGCGCGGACGCTACTACGCCCTCGTGATGCAACGACAGTTCCTCTCCGGCCTGAACGAGCTGCGCGACCAGGCACGCGCCGCCCTCACCGGCGCCGAATCGGAACTCGTGTTCGCCGACGGCACCGTCAAGTAGCGACGCCCAGCGCGATAGGTGAACGGGGTCGTTTCGCGCACGTTTGAGATGCCCGCGAAACGATCCCGTCCCCAATTGACTGTGACGCTGCGCCGCCCTTACTCGATGAGCATCGCGTCGCCGAAGCTGAAGAAGCGGTAGCGCTCGCGCACGGCCTCCTCGTAGGCATCGATCACCTGGTCGCGCGTGGCAAGCGCGGACACAAGCATCATGAGCGTGGAGCGCGGCACGTGGAAGTTCGTGATGAGCGCATCGACCACGTGGTAGGTCGAGCCCGGCATGAGGTAGAGATTAGTAGTCGCGTCCTCGCGGGTCACGATGTCGCCCGCGCCGCACACATCGGCGCTATCCTCGCGACCCTCGAATCCGCGCGCCGTGACGGCGGGCTCACTTGCGGGCGCCGCCGCGTCCCAGGCGCTCTCAAGCGAGCGCACGGCGGTGGTGCCCACGGCGATCACGCGGTGGCCGGCTGCCTTGGTGGCGTGCACGGCCTCGACGACCTCGGCCGGCACGTGATAGCGCTCGGTGTGCATGACGTGCTCGGTGGGGTCGTCCTCCTCAACCAGGCGGAAGGTGTCGATGCCGACCTCGAGCTCGACGGTCGCCCAGATGCAGCCCTTCGCCTTGATGCGCTCGATCAGCTCGGGCGTGAAGTGCAGGCCTGCGGTGGGGGCGGCAGCGGAGTGCTCCTCGCTCATGGCGTACACGGTCTGGTACTTCTCCGGATCGCCCTCGTAGTTGGTGATGTAGGGCGGCAGCGGCACGTGGCCGGCGGCGTGGATGGCCGCATCGAGCGTGCGGGGCTCGCCGTCATCCCCCACACCCACCGGCTCGAAGCGCACGAGGCGGCCGCCCTTGGAATCGTCCACGAAGTCAACGATCTCGGCGCGCAGGACCACCGGCGAGCCCTCCGGCGCAAGCAGGCCGCCGGCGCGATACTCCACCACATTGCCCGGCTTGAGGCGCTTGCCGGGGTTCACCAGGCACTCCCACACGTGACCCATCGCGTCGATGTCCTCGCGGCGACGGAGCAGCAGCGTCTCGGCCACGCCGCCCGTGGGTTTTTTGCCGATGAGGCGCGCCGGCATGACGCGCGTCTGGTTGGCCACGAGCAGGTCGCCGGGCTCCAGGTAATCGATGATGTCGTAGAAATGGTGATGCTCGACCGACCCGCCGTGCTCAAGCGCAACGGCATCCGCAGCGCGGGCGGGGCCGCCCTCAAGCTCGCGGTTGAGCACGAGCAGACGGCAGGAATCGCGCGGCTCGGCGGGCGCCTGGGCAATCAACTCATCGGGCAGGTTGTAATCGAAATCATCCGTGCGCATGGAGGCGCTCCTCACGTCGACGTTCATTCAGCCGTCCATGATAGCGCGCCCGCCGCGCCGCGACCTCGCGCGCGCGACGCCCCTACGGAAATTACCCGTATGCCGCGCCGTCATCTGCCGCGCCGGCGCAGGCACGCAAAGCAAGCGAGACACTCGCCCGGCACCTACGCTTGGGCCTGGCGCGCCTTGGCCGCCTTGCGCTCATCGCGCATACGGGCTCGGTCGAGCGAGGCCTCCGCCGCCGAGAACCGACAGCCGCAATACGACTGCCGATACATCCCCAGCTCGCGCGAGCGCCTGGTCGCCTCGGGGTACCATGGCCGAAAATCGCGCAGCACCGGCGTGAGCCCGTGGGCACGGGCGAGCTTTTCCAGCACGTCGTTGCAGGTGTCCAGCAACTGGTAGGGCGAGACGGCGAGCGTCGTGGCGATATGCTCGATCCCCTCACGCCGCGCCACACGGCATGCCTCGGCCAGGCGCAGCGCATAGCACGCCCGGCAGCGGCGCATACGGTCGACCCCGCACGGCGCCACCCCCCGATCCCATGCGGCCCGGTCGTCGCCCGCCTCGATGAGCGGCAATTCCTGCCCACGCGCCCAGCGACGGAGTTCCTCCAAGCGGCGGTCGTGCTCGGCGCGGGGCTGAATATTCGGGTTCGACCAGCAGATGACAGGCTCAAAGCCCTCCTCGACCAGCAGCCTCACCGGCTCAAGCGAACACGGTGCGCAACAGGCATGCAGCAACAAACGCGTCATTGGTCACCAGCCCCTTCTGAGCGGTCATCGACACACGAACCCACACGGCCGCCCTCCACCACGGTGAAACCCGCACGATCGACTCTCTGCGCGCCGACGGTACGAGCCGGGGTCTCGTCATCACCATACAACTCGGCGCCCCAGGCCGTATCTTTACAATATCGAATCGCCGGGTCGCTGTGAATGATGCGCGCATACGTCCAGTCACCCGTGCAGCCCGACAGGTGGATCGTCGCCACCACCAGCGTCCAAAGCGGCCAGCCAAGCCCCACGCCTATCGCAAGCGCCACCAAGCTCACCACGACACTGGGCGCGAGCACCGCAAGCAGGTAGCGCGAACGCGGGAACACCACGCCCTCCGCACTCGCGTAGAGCATCCCCATCTTGAGGTTGGCACCCAGCCGCACGCGGGCGCCGAGCGGCGCGAACCGACGAAACAGCCATGCGTGCACCAGCTCATGGCCTGCAAAGCTCGCCGCGACATCCACCGCCAGCATGACCCACCACAGCACATCGACGCTCGCGGCGCCCTCCGCCCCCAGCAGGCGCGCACCCCAGGCTCCAAACGCCCGATCGAGCTCGAAGGCCGGCACATGCGAGGATGCCGCCGCATTGAAGGCGTCCACGGCAAACCACCAGGCCACGCCAGCTGCAACACCGGCGCTCAGCACCGCCAGCGACGCGCGCACCATCCAGCGCAGCAGCGCCTCGTCCTCAAAAACGCGTATCTCCGCGATTTTCCTCATGCAGCCCCTCCACTCTGTCTTCCGCGCACGCACCGCGAGCAGCACGCACCGCGAGCGACCGGCAGGTGCGCGTCGCAGGCCGTCCGCCGTCCCTACAGCTTACAACCCCATGCGGACACACGCCGCTACCTGTGCGATAATACAAGACCATGCCGCGCCGTCAACGCGCGGCACCGACATGCATACACGGCGCGGACGCCCGCGCACCACCCGCCATACACCTGCATCGAAGGAGATTCCATGGCAAACAAGGCCACCCCGCTCATTGCCGCAGACCGCCCCTCTTGGCCCCGCCGCGCCGTCGTCACCGCAGGCATGCCCTACGGCAACAAGGGCCTGCACTTTGGCCACGTCGGCGGCGTGTTCGTGCCTGCGGACTTCTACGCCCGCTTCCTGCGCGACCGCCTGGGCCGCGAGAACGTGATCTTCGTCTCGGGCACGGACTGCTACGGCTCCCCCATCATGGAGGGCTTCCGCAAGCGCCGCGAGACGGATGGCTACGACAAGCACATCTCCGATTACGTCCGCGAGAACCACGACAGCCAGGAGACCGACCTGGCGAGCTTCGGCGTGTCCTGCGACCTGTACGCCGGCAGCGCCCTGGAGCCCGCCGTGCACATCCATGAGCGCGTGACCTCCGAGATCGTCGAGCGCTTCCACGAGCAGGGCAAGCTCACCAAGCTCACCACCAAGCAGTTCTTTGACCCGGCCGCCGGCCAGTTCCTGAACGGCCGCCAGGTCCTCGGCCGCTGCCCCATCCAGGGCTGCAAGTCCGAGAAGGCCTACGCCGACGAGTGCGACCTCGGCCACCAGTTCGAACCCGAGGAGCTCATCGCCCCCAAGAGCGCGCTCACGGGCGAGACCCCCGAGCTCGTGCCCGTCGACAACCTGTACTTCGACCTGCCCTCCTACACGGAGTTCATGCGCGAGCACACCGAGCGCCTTGCCGCCGACCCCACGGTCCGCTCCGTGGTCTCCAAGACCATGCAGGAATGGCTCGACGCGCCGCGCCTGTTCATCCAGGTCAAGTTCCGCGATGAGTTCGAGGCCGTGCGCGGCGAGCTTCCTACCCATGAGGTCATCGAGGCCGAGGGCAACAAGGGCTCCTTCACGGTGGTCTTCCCCACCTGGCGCGAGCGCGACGAGGCGCATGAGGTCCTCAACCGCGCCGGTGTGCGCTTCCGCTCCGGCAAGGCGCTCGTGCCGTTCCGCATCTCGGGCAACGTCGAATGGGGCGTGCCGCTGCCCGAGGTTGAGGGCTGCCGCGACCTCACGGCCTGGGTATGGCCCGAGAGCCTGTGGGCGCCCATCAGCTTCACCCGCGCCGTGCTCGCACGCGACGCCGCCAAGCTCGAGGAGGAGGGCACACCTGCCGCCGAACTTGCCGAGTGCGCCGTCGCCGACGCCCAACTTGTGAACGATGCCCCGGCCATGATCATGGACGAGCCCGCCTACACGCACGCCAGCCTCGACTGGCGCGACTGGTGGGCGAGCGAGGACGCCCGCGCCTACCAGTTCATCGGTCAGGACAACATCTACTTCTACTGCATCGCGCAATCCGGCATGTGGGAGGCGCTGGAGTGGAACATGCGGCAGTCCTGCGTGGCTGCCAACTACCACATCCTCTACATGGGCAAGAAGGCCAGCTCCAGCTCCCAGACGCCGCCGCCGCTCGCACACGAGATGCTCGAGCACTACACGCCCGAGCAGCTGCGCGCCCACTGGTTGTCGCTCGGTTTGGGCGAGAAGCCGGTGAGCTTCTCTCCAAAGGCGTTCGACCTGCGCGAAACCGGCAAGGACGGCCAAGGCAACCCCATCCTCGCCCGCGATGACAAGCGCGTGATCGACCCCGTCCTGAAAGAGGGCGCGCTGCTCACCGGCGTGTTCAACCGCCTGGCGCGCTCGGCCTTCTACGGCGTCGCCGTCAAGGAGGGCGACGAGGCCGTCTACCGCACCGGTTGCATTCCCGCGGGCGTCCCGAGCCCCGCGGTGCTTGAGGCCGCCGAGCAGGCCGCACTCGACTTCGAACAGGCGATGCACGCGTTCGAGCTGCACCACGCGCTCGGCGTGTGCGACGAGTTCCTGCGCGCCGCCAACAAGCGCTGGAGCGACGCCTCCAAGGCAGCCAAGAACTCCGGCGACGACGCCGCCATGACCCAGGCGCTCGTCGACGCGTTCCACGAGCTGCGTGTGGCGACCGTCCTCATGCACGGCATCGTGCCCACGGGCTGCGAGCTGATCTGCGAGCACTTCGCCATCGCGCCCGAGGTGTTCTTCAGCTGGGACAACATCTTCAAGACGAACGACGAACTCGTGGCCGATCTGGGCGAGCAGCCGGGCGGGCACGCCGTCAAGGCGCTGCCGCCGCGCTTCGATTTCTTCGAGAAGCACCCGTCGCAGTTCTAACGGTCCGCCCCGCTAGAGTCCAGGGAGGTGCCGCGCATTTTTGCTCGGTCAAGTCCTGGCTCGCGACGAAGCGCCACTGGCGCTTCTGCTCGTGCGGAATCTACAAAAATCCGCGGCCCCTCCCTGGACTCTCCCGGACCACCGCAAAAGAAGGTTCGGGAGATTCTCTCAGACCGCATTCGACTGGAAGGGACTCGTGCATGAGAGTCGCGATTCGCAAGACTGTTGCAGCCGATGTTGAAGCGGCTGAAAAGTGCCTGACCGACGGCAAGGCAGCTCTGGCTGCCCTGGGCGTCCCCCAGTGGCAGGGAGAATACCCCAACCGCATCGACATCGAGGCGGACATGGCGGAAGGGGCCTCCTACGTCGCCGTCGACGAGGACGGGACCGTGCTGGGCGTCATGGTGCTCTCCTTCTCCGGCGAGGAAACCTATGATGCGATCGACGGCGCCTGGCTCACCGAGTCCGATAGCGCGCACCCGCGCTACGCCGTCATCCACCGCTGCGCCTCCAGCGCTGCCTCAGCTCGCCGCGGCGTCATGACGCGCATGTTCACCGAGGCCGAACGCATCGCGCGCAAGCACGGCGCCGAGAGTATCCGCATCGACACGCACGAGCGCAACATCCCCCTCCAGGGCCTCGTCGGCAAGCTCGGCTACACCCGCTGCGGCACGATCACCCTCCCCTATCCCGAGGAGATCGACCCGCTGCGCCTGGCGTTCGAGAAAGTCCTGTAACCCATGGCGCGCCCCGGAGTCCAAAAACACCTCGACATCGCCGAGCTCCTCCGCTGCCCCTTGTGCAGGGCGGCGATGAGCCCCCGCGCATCCTCAGTCGCCTGCATGAGCGGGCACGACTTCGCCATCTCGGCGAAGGGCTTTTTGAACCTCATCCCGCACCAAAAGCCCCTCAAGGGCTATGACAAGGCGTTTTTCGAGAGCCGGAAGCGCGTCATGGAGCACGGCAATTACGGCGAGGTTCGCAAGGCGATCACAGACGTGCTGGACGGCCTTCCGCCCGCTGCCACCATCGTCGACGCGGGATGCGGGGAAGGATCGTACGCGAAGGACATCGCGCGGACGCGCCCTGACGCGACCGTCCTCGGGCTCGACATCGCCAAGGACGCGGTCCGCGTCGCGGCTCGCGGCGGCGGTCCGGTGAGATGGCTCGTGGCGGACCTAGCAAACATCCCCCTCGGGGATTCATCGGCAGACGTGATCCTCAACGTGTTCACACCTGCGAACTACGATGAATTCAAGCGCATCCTCAAACCGAACGGCACGCTCGTCAAGGTCATTCCCGCACAGGCGCACATGCGCGAGCTGCGCGAACTCGCGGGCGAACAGCTATCCGAGGCTAATTACGTCGACCATGGCGTCTCCGAGCACCTGATGCGCCACATGCACGTCGTGCACCGCACCCGCGTGACTCAAACGTCTCCCGTCAAACTGGAAGACGCCCTCGACCTGGTGCGCATGAGCCCCATCGCGTTCAGCGTGAACGCGAGCGAGGTCGACCTCACGGCACTGACGCACATCACCATCGACGCCGAAATCATCTGTGCTCAGTTTACAAGAGCATAAGCGCCCACGCTGGAGCTCCTCGGCCCTGATGGATGGGCATGCAATTCACTGCGAGCCTTCACACAAGCCGAAGAGCCCGGTGGCTTTTCGCGCGAGCAGGACTACCTGAGCGCCGGCTTGCATGCCCGTCCGCCAGGACGCGATTGCCAGGACACGATTCACAGAAGCCTCAATCACTTCCTCGCGTGGCTGTTGCGCCAAATCTCGCGGCCCAAACCGAGTGCCAAAACCAACGCGCTCGCATATCCCAAAAAGCCAATGACCGGAATGCCAAAGATCACCGGCTCGATCTTGGCGTAATACACCACCGAAGATCCAATGAACAAGCCTGCAATAACGATGGCCATAGACAGTCGGTCCACGATGCCGCCCACATGGCGCAGCACCTGCTCACTGCCGAGCACCTGCGTATTCACCTTGAGCTGACCGCGCGTGAGCATCCGCGAGGCAAGACCGAGTTGCTCGGCCATCTCCAACTGCCCGCGTAGGGCGCGCAGCGATGCGCCGGCAAGCTCCTCGGTCGTTTCGCGCATGCGCGTGTAGGTGCTCTTCTCGTTTTTGATATGGGCGGAGATGATCTCCACCATGTTGATGTCGGGCATGTATTCAGAAAGTAGACCCTCGAGCGTCACCATGCCGCGCGCGAACATCGTCACCACGCTCGGCAGCTCCACGTCGTTTTTGCGCGCTAGGTTCACCAGGGATGTCAAAAACTCGCCGATATCCAAATCACGCAGGTCGAGCCCTGCAAAATCAGCCAAAATGAAATCAAGATCCGATAAAAACGAGGAATGATCGAGCTCAGATGAATCCCCGCGCGTCACCGCAAAGCGCATGAGTGAATCTTTGAGCTTGGGCACATTGCCTTCGGCCACCGAGTAGATGATATCCTGCACGATGCCACGATCGTGGCTCGACATCCTACCCACCATGCCGAGGTCGATGAAATACACATCGCCGTCTTTCAGGATGATGTTGCCCGCATGCGGATCGGCATGGAAAAAACCGTCGTCAAAGACCTGGGTGGCATAGTCCTCAACAATCGCCGCTCCGACCTTCGTCAAATCGTAGCCTGCGCGCTCAATGGCCCCAGGATTGGAAATGGAGATGCCGTCGACGTAATCCATCACCACGATATGCTCGGTGCAGTAGTCCAAATATGCGTTAGGGCACGAAATGCCTCGCGACCCCTCATGGAACCGATGGAAGTCGTTGAGGTTACGCGCCTCCATGAGGAAGTTCGTCTCCTCGCGAAACGAACGCCACAGCTCTTCTACGACGCCCGTCAAATCAACAAACTGGTCGGTTTTCACGAAGTGGGAAACGTGTCGCACAATCGAACGCATGATATCGATATCCTGCGCCATGACCTGTTGGGCGCCAGGCCGCTGAACCTTGATGGCCACGTCCTCGCCACTGACCAGACGCGCGCGGTGCACCTGCGCAAGTGAGGCGCTGCCCAGCGGCTTGCGATCGATACGGCTGAAAATCTCGGTGAGCGGCCTGCCGTATTCGGCCATCAGGCAATCGTGCACCACGGCAAACGGCACCGGTTCCACATCCATGCGCAAATGTCGCAACTCGTCGCAGAACGGCTGCGGGAGGATCTCGGACCGGTTGGCGAGAATCTGCCCCATCTTGACGAACATGGGGCCCAGCTCTTCAAGCAGACGGCGCAAACGCACCGGCGTGATATCGTGCCACACCTCGTACTTGCGCGCGAGACGGAAGATCTCGCCGATGCGTTTGCGGCGCCCGGCGGCGGAGAGCTGGTATTGCTCGGACGGCGCCATGGCCTCCGGGTTATCCGGAAACGCATCGACCGCACGCGGCCTGCGCCATGGACTGCGCAGCAGCTCAGCCTCGAGGTCATCGAGCACCACGGTGTCCTCAGGAGATAAATTGCGGTGGCCCTCGGCCTCACTCGCTGTCGTCATGGCGCACGCCGCTCGCGCTACTGCGCGTTCTCGGTATCGCCGGACGCGGCGGCGGCCTCGCTCTCGGGCGCAGGCTCAACCTCGACCTCGATATCGACCGTCACGGTGTCATCGTCAACCGAGTCCACCAGATCGCGCACATGCGCCATGAAGGCCACGCGCTCGCTCACAGTCATGAAGCGCACACGTGCCAAAATCAACTC
This sequence comes from uncultured Collinsella sp., assembly GCA_963559095.1. Classification (GTDB taxonomy): domain Bacteria; phylum Actinomycetota; class Coriobacteriia; order Coriobacteriales; family Coriobacteriaceae; genus Collinsella. Next base: position 43,387 of record CAUWJG010000005.1, read on the forward strand.
ATCCAACACACGCTCGGCAGCCGTCTCGCCCTTTGTGCTCATGCGCGCCGTCACGTCGGAAAACACGCCGCCCGCATGCTCGAAGATATCGGACATGGAACGAGCGAAATCAGGCGTCTGCGTATCATGACGCACCTGCTCGCCCTTTGCGTTCAGGCCATCGAACACCTCTTGGGTCTTTTCGACAGCCGTTGCCGCCACGCCAAAGCTGACGTTCACCATCTCGTTGACGAGTTCCTCGAACTTCGTGGCCATGCGTCCACTCCTCTCGTGCGAAGCCGGATACAAGAGCGCCCTGCCCCCCATCTTCCAGCCGCCAAACAGCTACTGCCCTTGTACCCCACTCATTTGCCCGCCACACGCACGGCGGACAAACGTTTTTGTCACGTTGCGCCGCCGGCCTCCAGCGCACAGGGGTACAACACCCCACACGAAGGACAGCGGCGCATCCGTCCCACTACCGCTCGTTGTCCGACATCGCGAACCCGTTTTTCATAGCGCAGCTCGTCGTGTACAGCACCTGCCCGAGCAAACGCTCCGTCTCAACCTTGAGCTCGTCACACATATCCTGGTTCGCCTGCTGCAGGGCGGCACGCACGGCCGCCTCATCAGACAAGTCTGCCGCGATGCGGTCGGTCTGGCGCAGCATCTTATGTCCAAGCGCGCCGATCTTCTCCTGATAGGACTCGACCTTGGCGGCCGTCTCATGGAATCGCGCATCGGACAGAGCGCCGATCACGCGATTGGCCCAATAGAAGTTCTCCGTGGTCACACGCTCGGTCGTGTCGGAAAGGTAGGCCGGGAAGTCATCCACATTGGCATAGAGCGCCACGAGCGCGTTGAACACGTTCGAACCAAAGGCCATCCACTGCACGCAGCGCAACGGCTCAGGCACATACGGGCGAATCTGCAGCACCGCGAGCTGGCTGTTACGGTTGATGCCGATAGGACGGTACGCATTGCGGCTCGCCGGCGTGCCCTTTGCGCCATAACAGTCGTACGACGTGCCTTGATAGTGCGCCGAGAGCACGTACTTGACATCCTCGATGGTCACCTTGCGCTCGGGCACGCGGCTCCACGGAATATCGTCGTCCTCGGGCAAGAAAGCCGCGCCCTCGCCGTCCCAAGCGTCATGCGGATTCAGGCAGCGCTGCATGTACCAGGCGCGCGGCGTGTTATACACGTGATCCGAATCGGAATGCGAGCCAAACGCCTCACGCGGGTTGAAGATCTCGCCCGTGCGCACACTCTCCGCCAACTCGGCAAGCAAGTCGGCCAGCTCGTCCAGATGCTCCTCGCAAGAATCCAGGTCTTCCTCTTCCAAATCCTCAACGTCGTCGAAATACGCCTCTTCAACCAGATCGTCGACATCCAAATCAGGCGCCATCGACACGTTGAGGTGGTTTTCGGCCATCCACTCGCGCAAATCAGGGCTCGCCATGTGCTCGACCTGATCACCCTCGGCGTCCAACAGATCAAAGTAATCGATACCGAGCTGGTTGGGCATGGTCACGTACGCATTGTCGGGCACACGTTTGGCAATCCAGTGATGTCCGCCGATCGTCTCAAGCCACCAGACCTCATCCTCGTCCGAAAACGCGATGCCGTTCATCTCGTAGGTGCCATAGCGCTCAAGCAAGGCGCCGAGACGCTGGACGCCCTCGCGCGCCGAGCGCACGTACGGCAAAACGACCGTCACGAAATCCTCCTCGCCCAAGCCGCCGGGGCGGGCGGGCACAAAGCCCTCCTCGCCCTCCGTGCCCTGAGCGGCGACATAGCTCACCAGCGGGTCCGCACCGAGAACGCGCTCGTTGGAGGTGATCGTCTCGGTGGCGGACATGCCGACGTTCGCCTCGTTGAAGCCGGCCGCAGCCCAAATACCGTGCCCCGACAGCGCATCCGGCACACTCGAATAGCGCATCGGGTCGTCAGGCAGCTCAAAGCTCAGGTGCGACAGCACGCTCGTATACGTGCGCGGCTGCTCGTCAGGGTGCACCACGTGCATCTTCTTGGGCTCAAACTGCCCGTTCGGAGAATCCTCGTTGCGCGCCACAATGGTCGAGCCGTCATAGCTCGCGTCCTTGCCCACCAAAATCGTCGTACAAGCCATCAGTTCCTCCTTTTGGAACGGCAATCAACTGAGCCTAGTGTACCCGCCCACGCGACCAACAAACGAGCGATCATGCCCCATCCATCACCCCATACCGCATCGATGCCAGCGAAACTGGAGCGGCGCATACTCACTCTCAACCAGGGTCCGCATCGACCGTGAAGCAAAACGTCTCTTCGATCATACTGTAATCAGAACACATGTTCTTATCATAGTATAAGAACATGTGTTCTACATAAATGTAGAGCGCCCACGAGGGAAATCCCTGTGGACGCTCCAGCAGACAGCCCAAGCTTCTATGTGCACTTTTGTATCGAACATGCACCTGGGGCACATTTTTGCCCGGCATTTGGGCCCCAGGTGCTCAATCATCACGGCGGGTGCTCACGCCACGGTGCCGAGGACCGTCACGCCCGCTGCACGGCAGGTAAGCCCCACCTGCCGTGCAGCGGGCTGCAAGCCATGCCCAGCGCGCCTATCGCTGGGCGCGTGAGCGTCGGGCACGCCAGATGCCCAGCGCAACGGCCAGCATGCCCAGTGCTGCGCAGAGCAACGGAACCACGAGCGTATCATCGCCGGTGCCCGGCAGTTTCTCGCTCGTGGACGGGGCATTGGGCGGCGTTGCGGGATCATCGGGGACAGACGGCTCGTCCTGCCCACTCGGATGATCGGGGTCGATCGGCTCCTGCGGCCCGTCTGGCCCATCCGGCTCGCCAGGCTCGCCGCAGGCGTTCTCGAACACCGGCTCCCCGTCCCATGCGACCGATGCCACCAGCTCACCCGAGCCGTCATCGGTCACCGTAACGGTCGCGGTGAACATACGGCCGTCGTAGGTCACACCATCCTTGGCAAAGCCGCCTGCAGCGCGCTCGTCGGTGCTCGCATCGGCCCAGCGCACGCCCGCGGCGTTCACCGCGTCATCGGGCACGACCTCGCGCACCAGGTAGGTGAAGGCACGGCTCCGCACGAGCGCATCATCCTCGCCCACCCACGGCGCATCGCCGAGCGCCGCCGCATCGATGGAAAGCGGCTCGAAGGCGACCTGTCCAGTCGCGTCGTTGCGAACGGTCTGCAGCAGCGAGCCATCCTCGCCGATCAGTTCGAAGGCGAACTCGCCATCGGTGAGCTCGCAACCCGCGAGGACCTTGGTCGCCAGCAGATCGACCGCCACGGGCGCGGGTTCATAGGCGTTCTTGAACACCGGCGCGTCGAACGAGAGCGCAGGGAACGCCACGCGCCCGTCGACATCGTTGACGGCGGTCACGACCGAGCCCGATCCCGCCAGCTCCACCAGGGCGAACTCGAACGCCCCTCATAGGTGACCTGGGAAGAAAGCGCGCCTGTGCCCTCGTCGATCACGCAAACGCCGACGGTCGCCGTCGCCTTTGTGGCCACGACGCTGCCGGGCAGGCTCGTGGTGTCCTCGGCGATCATGAGCGAGAGCTCCCAGGCGGGCTTGCCATCGACCGTGGTCTTGCGCGCGTGCCCGCTCGCCGCCAACGCGTCGAGCCAGGTCACATCCGCCGCGATGGGATCGAACGCGATCGCGCCGTCAGCGGCGTTGCGAGCGCGGCCAATCACCATGGGGTCGGCCGCGCGTCCATCGGAGGCACCCAGCACGGACAGGCTGAACGCGAACTCGTCGGCGACCAAAGGACGGCCCGTGAGCCCCTTGCGGGCATCGACCTCGATCTGCCCGCTCGCCGCGTAGGCGTTCTCGAAAGGCACCGTAGCGGCGTCGCCCTCGGTGGCCGCATCCCCCGTCGTGCAGGTCACGACCTGCTCATACGGCTTTTCGCCCGCAGCGGGGTTCAGCTCCTCGACCGTCGTCGTAGCCGTCAGCGTACCGTCTGCGTTGTCGGCGATCGAGATCGTCACGCGGTAGCGTGCGTCATCTTGCGTGTAGCCGGCAGCGGGCTCCTCGAGCTCGCGCACCTCGTAGGCGAACGTCTTGCCCACGTCGTTTTGGTCGAAGGCCACACCGCCAGCGGGCAGCAGGCTCGTCGTCACCACTTCATCGGCGGCGGCAGCGGGCGTGCGAACCGTGCGCGCATAGGTCGAGTCTGCGGTATCCAGCCCCAACTTCTTGGCGGCGGTGTAGGCCGACACATATCCATCGCCCTCGACGGGCTTGATCTCGAAGCCGAACTGCCCATCAGCCATGGGTCGGCCGTTGAGCACCTTGGTGAGATTCAGCGCCTGGGCGGCGTCGTAGTCGAGCGAGGCGCGATACATGTTCATCCACTCGCTCGAACCCGACGAGGAAACCGGGATCTGCGTGATCTTCAGCGTGCCGTCGCCCTTGTCCGCCGCGTAGATGTTCTCCATGTACACATGGCGATCGTATTCGACGCCATCATGGGTCCCACCGGCCGGCAGGTTCTCGCGTACGGAGAACATATAGGGGCGATACTGCCTGTTCGCCTTGTGGATGGTGATGGGCAGCGCGAAATCGGCCCGACCCGGCGCGCCCTCGCGCAGCTGCTTGCCGGTCACGCGGGCAACGCCGTTGTCGGCCAGCTCGATCGAGCCGTCGTCGAGGGCCTCCTGCGTCCAGCTGTTGGCGGCCGCGAGCTGGAACGTGAATACCATGTCGTCGTCGGCCTCGGTGAGGTCGCGGCCGTAGAACACCTTGGTGCCCTCGATCGTCGCCGCGCCCTTCGTCTCGTATCTGTTCGTCCACGTGGGCTGCAGGCGATCGACCACCTCGCCATCGCCGTTGGTCATGCCGGCCGAGACCACCAAGGAACCCTGGGCGGCAGGATCGGCCTCGACCTCGATTTTGAGGTTGTACTCCTCGGTGCTGTACGTGACGCCGGTCAGGCGCTTGCCCTCATCCGGCACGACCTCGGACAGCTTGTAGACATAGACCTTGTCCACGTCGGCGTTCGTGAAGTGGAAGGAGCCGAAATCGATGACGGCGTCCTCGCCCTTGGCCGGGGCGATATCCACCTCGCCCGTCTTGGCAGCGGCGCCATCGGGCAGCGGCGCCACCGTGCCATCCGGCATGGCGGAGGCGATCTTGAATGTGAAGGCATCACCCTTCTTGAAGGAGCGCCCCTCGAGGCGCTTGATGCCCGACAGCGCGATCTCGCCGGACGCCTCGTACGTGTTCACGAACACACCCGTATTCGTCACGCCCGCGTGCTCAGGCGCGTTCTCGTATGCCACCCGCTCAATTATGAGCTCCCCGGCCACCTCGCGAACGGCCACGGTCACATGCGTCACATGATCGTCGTAGGTGACGCTCGGCTTCGGCTCGTCGGGCATCCGCTCGTACATGTTGAAGTGGAAGGTGCCGGGCTTGGAGAACTTCAAGCTGCGGAACTTGAATTCGGTCGGAATGCCGTTTTTGCCACCGACGACCGACTTCTTCAACGCGTAGGTTGCAGCGGAAGTGCCACCCTGGATGTCCCAGCCCTTGCCGTCAGTGGGGGCGATCTTGCCCATCTTGACGGCCTCGACCGTCACGGGGTCGCCCCCATCCGCCTGGAGCAGGAACAAATAGGACTCATCGTCGAGCATATCGCGGCCCACAAGCGTCTTTTGACCCGTGAACGTGTTTGAAATCAGGGTCGGCTTATGCGTGTTCTCCCACGCCATGACCCACCCGGCCGCGTCAGAGCCCTCGATGATGGGGCTATCGAGCACCGGTTCATCGTGGTAGCTCATTGCGACCTTGATGTAGTGGAAGTCGCCCGTTCCGTTGTTCACGAGCTCATCGGTCACGCACGCATGCACGTAGTAGACGCGCGCATCGTAGCTGTAGCCGTCCTTGCCATACGTCTTGCCGAGGGCGGCCATATCCCCCCGCTCATAGCGCGCGAAATCGTCACCGTAGGTCGTTCCGCCCGCGCCGTCGATGCGGATGGCGTCATCGGGGATCCTCTCGCTCACGCGATACACGTAGGTCTTGTTAACATCGCCGGCATCGAACGACGCCATGCCGAAGGACACGGAGCCGTCGGCGAGGTTGCCGGTGATATAGGATCCCGTCTCGTCTTGCGGCAGCGGGTCGGGTTTGTCGGCCGTCGGGTCATATACCGGCACCGGGGCGCCGGCGGCATTGTCGCCCACCGGCTCGACGCGGAACTGGAACTTGCCGAGCGTCAGCGGATCGGCGTCGGTGGAGTCCGTGTACAGCTTCTTGCCGCGCGCCGAGGCGGTGGCCTGCGTCTCGCTGTAGAAGTTGTAGAAATCGGCGATGCCACCGGCGACCTCCTCCCACTGCTCAAGCGGGACGCCGGACTGCGAGGAGGTGCGCCACATGTGCGATTCGCCCACCTTGAGCACACCGGAACCATCATCGACGATGGTCACGGAGACGCGATAGGACATCTTGGAATAGCTCACGCCGGGATAGGCCGTAAACGACGGGCCGTCCGTCACCTCGGTCACCAGGTACACGAACGTACCCGGGCGCGTGAACGACACGGAGTTGAACATGATCGTCGCGGCGGCGGGATCGCTCATGACGGCGTCCTTGTGCACCGTCTGCTCGACGTAGCGGTTGCCGTTCCCATCCTCCCCGACGGCGCTGGAATCACCGGCGGGCAGGGGCATGGTCTTTGCGCTCACCTGGGTGCCGTCGGCAAAGCTCGACTCGGCGTGCAGGCCCTTAAGATGGAAGGCGAACTTCGCCTGCGCGGGCAGCTTGTCCCAGGCGCCCGTGTCACGGCTTCCCCACTGCGCGACGGTCTTTTTCAGACCGAAGGTGTCCTCGCTCAGAGCGGGCGCCGGCGTATAGGCGTTGGCAAACGATGCGCTCACCTCGACCGGCGTCGTGGGGTCGTCGTCGGTATCGCGCATGGTGCCGGCGACGCTGCGTGCATCCTTGTCAATCTGCGCGCCGCCTTCGCCCGCGTCGTTCGAGGTGATCTCGGTGCATGTCCAACCGGCATCGGAAGCGCTGTCAAGGCGCTCTCACGGTGTAGCGCGCACCCAGCGGAAGGTCCCGCACCACGGCCTTCTGGCCATGCTTGAGCGTGAAGGTGTCCGCGCCACCCGAGATCGAGGGAACCGGCTGGCCGTCGGCGCCCGTAAGCGGCTTGCCCTCGCCGTCCACGAGGTCGTACTCCCCCGCCAAGGGCGCCCCGTCGGCGTCGGTCAGCTTCACCTCGTAGGTGAACTCCTTGGCATACAGCGTCTGCTGCAGCGCCGGGCCCATGCCCTCGTAACCCGCCACCGTCTTGTCGATCGACAAATCGCCGATGGGCTGGTCGCTCACGCGCACGAACGCATCGCGCGAGAACAGATTGTTGAGCATGAGGTCGGACAGGTCCTCGGTGGGCGTCCAGGAATCGGTCGGCTCAGACTGCACAACGCGGATGCGCGACCAGCCCTCGGCGCACGCCATCAGAGTATCCGTGGCCGTCTCGCCATCGTCGAGCGCGTACTCCAAGCCCGCCGCGCTCGGTGCGTACTTGAGCCTGATCTGCTCATCGGTTTCCGTCCACAGCGTATCGGCGGGCGGGCACTCGTAATCGGAGCTGACGTCAAGCTTGATCGTGATGTGCTCGAGCGTGTTATCCAAGTCGGCGTGGGTGGCGAACTGCTTCATGGTGGACGTCAGCACGCCCACGCCCTTGGCGGACTCGATGCCGTCGTCGGCCGTGCCCGCATGGTGTACACGCCGGTGTTGTCCACGTGCACGCGCGAGCCACAGGGATTGATGGCGTACCCGAGGGGAGCCTTGGTTTCCAGCAGCACATAATCGCCGGGCACGATCTCGGCGAACTCCGCGATGCCGGCGGCGGTCACGAAATCGCCGTCTTCCTTGCGGTAGTCGCGCGTCTGCGCCGTGTAGGCAGGTTGCGCACCGTCCTTCATCTGAACCGTACCGTCATCGGCGAGCGTGATGTCGTCTTGGCGATACAGCGCGAAGGTTGCGCTCAGCTCAGGCGAGCTCACCGAAACGGGCTTGCCGTCCATGTCGACCTTTTGCACGGCCAGGCGGTTGGACAAATCCGGGATGTTGAACGTGGCGCCGAACACGCAGGTGAACGTGCTATCGGGGCTGTCGCTCAGGGCATCGACCACATACAGGTTGTCCTTGTTGATGTCCTTCATGTCGGAGGCGGTGGTGTAGTAGACCGACACGACGAAGTCCGACTTCGCATCGCCGGCAACGTAGCGGTAGCGCGCGATGTCGCCCGGCAGCTCGCGAATGGAAGCCGAGTAGCTGCCCGATGCGTCCTTGTTGAAGCGCCAGATGCCATCCAGGCCGTTGGCGCTTGCCTTTTGCTGCGCCTCAATGATGGCAGCGCACTCCGATGCGGTCGCGTCGGTGGTATACCAACTGCCCTTGGCAGGGGTGCCGTATACGGCGCGCCACGAATCGTCCTTGCTCTTGTGCAGCACCGTGCCGAACAGAATGCCCTGCTGCTTTTTGCCATCGAGGTACAGGCCGTCCGAACGCACGGTCAGCTTGCTTGTATAGTCGCTCGGATCCATGGAGAACGTCTTGGAGACGTTCATGGACGTCGGCGCGGTGATGATCTCGCTCGAACTGGTGAAGGTGCCCGTCTCCCAGTAGTTGTCGCATATGATCACACCCGTTACGGGGTCGTACTGCGCATGCAGATCACCCGCCAGGCGGTAGCCAGCGGGCGCAGAGGTCTCTCGCAGCACGAAGTAGTCCGATTTTGCCAGGTTGGCAACGTCGGATGGGGTGAGCGGCTGGCCGTCGTCACCCAAAAACACCAGCGAGCCGTCCGAGGCGGTGGTGCCCTCAAGGATCAACCCGTTGGGCATGATCTCATAGTCAGCGGTGGCGGCGTGCAGCTCGAAGGTCGCCCCGCCGATGGGGTCGCCATTTTGGTCAACCTTGTAGACGCCGGTTTCCGGCACCGTGGTGAGGTTGAAGCTCAGCTTCATGTTCGAGTCGAAATTACCACGCTCGAGATAGGAGAATTTGAGCGTGTGGCGCGTGTTATCGGCAAAGGTATCGCCTGCAAATCCCGTAGCGGTCGAAACGCCCGCATCCTCGAAGCACTGCCTGATGGTCGTGTTCCGATCCTCCATCGAAGAGCCGGAACGCTTCACGGCGCCCGTCTCGAAGTTGATGGAGAGCTTGCGCTCGGAGTGAATGCCGCCCAAGTCGCCCACGAGCACGTCGTCGATGAACACCCACACGTCGTCATCGCCGGAAAACTCATAGGTCACCGGCAGACCGTCACCGGCGGTACCACCGTTGATCTGCATGAACTTGGTGGTCATGGTCAGGCCGAACCAGTGGTTCACGACGCTCGGATCGTTGGAGGTCAAGTCTTTTTGCTTGAGCGTGCCGTCGTCGTTGACATCCTGCTCAAACACTTGCTCGGCCGAATTGAAGGGGAAGAACTGACCGCTGTTGGGGGCACCCGTCCCCAGCTTGACGGCCGTGTGGTCATACACCTCAAAGGCGTTTGCCGCCGCGTCGAAGCTCGCGAAGTTCTTGTCGCTGCCATAGTAATAACGGCCATCCGCGTCGATTTGCAGCAAGCCGCTCACGTTGCCGTAGGCGCGCTTGCCGGCAACTGCGCCGGTCGGACTTTTCTCGTCGTGCATGTCGAACAGGTACGCAAGTGAGGTCGGCGTGATCTTGTTGCCATAGCCATCCCACACGTTATCGCTGCTGCCCTCGCCCCCCGAGCACCGGGTAACCATCCGCCCCAAGACGGTTGCCGACGAGCGCGAGCCACTCGCTCGAACTGCTGTTGATGCTCACGCCGGGATTGCCGCACTCGCCCTGATTGAAGTAGAGCTGCGAATACGTGTTGATGCCCTCTTTGACCGTTTTATCGCCGCCGCCGCCCAAAAAGTCGCCGCCGTTGCGGTGCTCCTCGGTGTCCCAGTAATCGAACACGTTGATGGTCGTGCCGGCAGGGCTCACCGTGGGAACACGGTGTTGCGCGAAGAAGTCGTCGCCGACAGCAGTATCGTCGCCGGACTCCGCGCCCGAGCCGCCCGTGAAGAAATCCACGACCGCACGGCCGAAGTCCTCAAGAGGGCCGGCCTGCGCCGCAGCGGGCGCGGCAAACGTCAAGCCGCAGGCAAGACCGCCCGCCACAAGGGCAGCCGCGATACGCCGACGCGCGCGGATGCGCGGTTGATATGCCGAAGCCGACGCCGTGTGGGCGCCGGATGAGAATATCCTGCAACGGTGTTCCGAGCTGCGAAACACGCCGTGAGAGAAGAGGCCGTGGTCGTCGTAGCGTGAAGTGTGCATACGAAGTACCCCCCCCCATTCCTTTTATATCGAGAGCGGAAGTCAGTATGCCTGCGGCTGCGATGCGCCTTCTAGGTGCATGAGAATATAGCCCAACAAAAATGGTATTTCAACAGCAAAATTGCACGTAAACGCTATTGTGGTGAACATTTGTAGCATATCTTTTTCATATGTTTTACAGGGGCGCGCTATACTGTCCACGTTCTGCTGAATCGCAGGGACGCATGGCCCCGTCGGCGCGCGTCCGCTCATGAAACCCCGGCCAAGGAGCCTGCCATGGAAACGATGAAAGACCGCCTGCGCATCATGCTCGGCGATGAGCGCCTGGCGCGTGTGGAGGATGCCTGCGTCCTCGTGTTCGGCTGCGGCGGCGTGGGATCCAACTGCATCGAGGCGCTCGCGCGCGGCGGTGTGGGCACGCTCATCATCGTCGACAAGGACGTGGTGGCGCCCTCCAACATCAATCGCCAGACCATCGCCTTCGAAAGCACCGTGGGCAAGCGCAAAGTCGATGTCATGGCCGCCATGATCGCCGACATCAACCCCGACTGCCGCGTGTTTTCGCACGACACGTTCGTGCTCGCCGAAAACCTCGAGGAGCTCTACGACGCCTGCCTTGCCGAAGCCGACGGGCGCATCGATTACGTGGTCGACGCCATCGACACCGTCTCCACCAAGCTCGCGCTGGCGGCGCTTGCCCAAGAGCGCGGCTTTGAGCTCATAAGCTCCATGGGCGGGGCCAAGAAAATCCACCCCGAGTGCCTGCGCATCGCCGACGTGCACAAAACCGTGAACTGCTCGCTCGCGCGCATCATGCGCAAGGAGTGCCGCAAGCGCGGCATCCGCCACCTGCGCGTGCTGTATTCCTGCGAGGAGCCGGTGCGCATCGCCGCCGCCCCCGGGGCGGCGCGCTCCGAGCGCACGGACCTGGGCACCGCGAGCTTCATGCCGCCCATCATGGGCCAGATGATCGCCGGCGAGGTGCTTCGGCACATCTCGGGCCTGGGAGCTGACGACGACGTCTCGGCCGCGCTCGCCATGCACGACGCCGCGCAGCAAGGCCGACTCGCCGGCAAGCGAGGCGGCAGGGCATGAGCGCCGACACGCCCGATGCGCGGGATGGCGATGAGGCAAGGCCGCCCAGCCGGCACCTTATCGGGCAACCGACCCCGCACTCCGGCGAACCTGGAACGCAAGCCGTGGGCAACGAGGCCCAAACGGCGCCCATTCGCTTTGTCGACATGCATTGCCACCTCGACCGCATGGCAAACGCCGCACAGGTCGCACGCGACGCCCGCGAGCGGGGCATGGCGCTGTTCTGCACCACCGTTACGCCCGACGACTCCCGCGCCGCCGAGGCGCGCTTCGCCGAGCACCGTCACGTGCGCGTCGGCATCGGCCTGCACCCCTGGTGGGTCGAGAAGGGAACCCACGGCGAACGCGCTGCCGAGCGCACGGCGGCACTCGCGGCGACAAGCCGCTACGTAGGCGAGGTCGGACTGGACTTCTCCTTCGCCCATATCCAAACGCGCGCAGAACAGATCAAAGCGTTTGAGCTCATCTGCCAAGCCTGCGCATCGCACGCAGTCCCAGGTCGTATCGTGTCCATCCACGCCGTGCGCGCAGCCGGCACCGTCCTCGACGTGCTTGAACGCTACGACCTACCGCAACAGGCCACCTGCATCTTCCACTGGTTCTCGGGCACGTCCAACGACCTTGCCCGCCTGCGCCGTCTGGGCTGCCATATGTCCATCAACGAGCGCATGCTCGCCACGCGCTGCGGGCGCGAATACACGCGGCAAATGCCGCTTGAGCGCCTGCACCTCGAAACCGATGCGCCACCCCAACTCGATGAGATCTACCATGCAAGCGATCTCGAGGCCTCGCTCACGCGTTGCGCGAACGCACTCGCCCGCGTGCGCGGCGTCGATGCCCGCGAGCTCGAAGAACGCCTTGCAACAGCGAGCTCCGAGCTCCTTGGCCTCCCATGCGCCCACTAGCGCGCTACGCAGGGCGGCAAACCGTAAAGCTCAACAAATCGGGAATCGCATCGATCACGTAATCTGCGTCCGCCTGCGAAAAGCCGAACCGGTCCTCACGCTTGGCGATAACCGTCAGCCCCGCCGCCTTGCCGGCCGTGATGCCGGGCACGGAGTCCTCCACGCAGCAGCATGCCTCCGCCGACAGTCCCAAAAGCTCAAGCGTGTGCAGGTAAATCTCGGGGTTCGGCTTGCTCTGTTTGAACTGCTCCCCGCTCACCACGACCTCGAACAGATCATCCAGCCCGCAGGCTGCAAGCACGGTACGGATATTTTTCATGGGCGATGAAGAAGCCAGCGCGGTGCGAACGCCACGCGAGCGCAGCTCGGCGATGGTCGATGCGACGCCGAGATTCAGCAGCGCGCGATAGTCACGCGGACGGCACGATTCCCAAGCACCAAACCGCTCGCAGGCCTCATCGGCATCGATCACAATGCCAGCCCGTGCAAACCACGACACCACTGAACTGCGGAAATCCTGATGAGAGCCACCCACCATGCCGAACAGCTCCTCATCGGAGAGCGCCAGCCCCAGCACCTCGGCGCCAAAGGCGCGCTCTTCCTCGATGTACTGGCGCTCCGTATCTACCAGCACCCCATCCATATCAAAGATGACGGCGGCAAATGGAAACATACCCTGCTTTGTCATTTCAATCCGCCCGCTTCCATACGACAGGGCATTGCCCCGCTCCGCCGACCACCCCTAAAGATGCCCTAAATCATGCGCACTCGCAAACGCAAGCACGGATGCACGCTCTTTTTTGGACAAAAGCTGCACAACACTCGCGACTTTTCCCGTATCCAAAAGAGGCCACAGGTGCAGGATTGCACGCGCATCCTTTTCGGCCTTCTTTCCACGACGCGAATGAATCACCATCTTATGCACAACATACGCCTCAGGCGTGGGCACCGTTATAGCATGCCCCAGGCACACCACCTTAAGCGTGTTCGCAGATAAAATACCAAGATGGCGCAACGCCTGAGCCGTGACGCCAATGTTCGTCCTCAGCGTCCCCTCGGTCCCCGCACCCAACTGATTAATCAAAAACTCCACTTCGAGACCGGTCGTGTCAAGAAGTCTCGTTGTCCCGTCCATGCGATCAGATTGAACGAAATACCCAGCGTCGCGCGCTACGGTAATGAGATCTGCAGGTGGGCTGGAACGGCGGAGGTTGCGAACAAGAAAATCAACATCGAGCGTTCGAATGTGAGGGTCGAACCCTTCTAAGACACCCGCCTCACGATACGTGAACTCGGCCCAAGAACCGATAAGAATGACATGCTCGATGCAACCGGTTCTGTCAAGCAGGTCGAGAACCCTTTTGAAGGCATGCTGCTCATTCATCTAGGCGCCTTTCTCCCCAAGGCACGATACAATTGTCACTGATTTTTTTTCTGCTCCGCAAGCGCGCTCTTCAGCTCTCGCCGTCGCTCGATTTTTGCGCTCAGGGCATCCAGCTCTTCAGCGCGCACATAATCCGATACAACCCGGTCACCCTCGCGATACGTGAGGTAGTAGTATGCGCGCCCGCGAATCATTTTCGTGCGGACACTCCCCTTTGGAAGTGAAAGCATCTCGTCCTCCATCGCAGCGCATAAGCGTATTGAACGCTCAAGCTCTTCTTCAAGGACCTGCTCAAGAACAGTCATGTGGAGCCTCTCACCGCGCTGCAATGTTACCCTACAAATAGAAATAATAACGTTTTTGTAGGGTAACAATCAACCCGAGAAGCGGTTCGAGCTACCCCAGCAGCTGCTCCAGCGCGATGGCGATGCCATCCTCGTTGTTGGTGACGGTCGCCATGTCGGCAGCCGCGCGCGCCTCGCTCGTCGCGTTTCCCATGGCAACGCCCACGCCCGCCCAGGTAAGCATCGTCACGTCGTTTTGCGCATCGCCAAACGCCACGACATCCGCCGCCTCGATGCCCAACGCCGGCAGGGCTCCGGCGAGCGCCGCGCCCTTGCTCACACCGGTCGCCATGAACTCAAAGAAAAAATCCGCCGTGAACATGCACGACAACTTGTCCTGAAACGGCGCAGCCATCTGCTCCCAATGCTGTGCCAGATAGATGTCCGTGCCCGCAACCAGCACTTTGCTTTGCGGACGCTGCACGCACAGCGCCTCCAGGCTCTCCACCTCGTGAACCAAAAGACCGCAGGCATCGCGCTCGTATTTGACGATATTCATCGCGCGCCCGCGATGGAAGATCTCGCACCGATACGCGTCCTCAACGTACAGCACGCGCCCCTCGGTCACCCACGGGATGACGTCGAAGGCGCGCAGATGCTCGAGCAGCGGTACCACGCACTCCTGCGGCAACGTGCGCTGGAAGAGCACCTCACCCGTTTGCGCTCGCTCGACATGGGCCCCGTTGTAGGACACGAGCAGGCCGTCGAAGCGGCTCAGCTCAAGCTCGTCGGCAAGAGCGCGCAACCCCTGCGCCGGGCGACCCGATGCCAGCACAAGGCGAATGCCCGCATGCTCTGCCGCAAGCAGCGCCTCGCGGGTGCGCGGGGTGATGCGCTTCTCGTCATTGGTGAGCGTGCCATCGATATCCAGCGCAATCGCCTTAACTGCCATGCCGCGTGTCCTTTCGTCCGGCGGTTTTGCCATCGTGGGTTTCGTCGTCTATCTTACCGAGAACGCAAGGGCGCGGCAAAGACAAGCGGCCCCGATGCACTCGGAGCCGCTTGCCCGCCGGAAAACGCCGCAGGTCCTGCAAGCGCGTCCTACTTGCGCGTCCCGTCCGCAGGTCCTGCACGCGCGCCGTACTTGCGCGTATTACTTGCGTGCCACGCCCACAGACCCTACCTGCGCGTCGCGCGGTAGAACTCGATCAGCGCGCGCGTGGACGCATCCTGCGCCGCCAGCGCCTCGTCGTCATGGAACGCCGGGGTGATCTGCTTGGCGAGCTGCTTGCCGAGCTCGACGCCCCACTGGTCGTAGGAGTCGATGCCCCACACGGTACCCTGGACGAACGTGATGTGCTCGTACAGGGCGATGAGCTCGCCGAGGGCGAACGGCGTGAGAGTGTCACCGAAGATGGAGGTCGTCGGGCGGTTGCCGGTGAACACGCGGGCGGGGACGATCTCCTCGGGCGTGCCCTCGGCGCGAACCTCGTCGGCCGTCTTGCCAAAGGCGAGCGCCTTGGTCTGGGCAAGGAAATTGCCCAGGAAGAGCTCGTGCACGTCCTGGCCGTTATCCTGAGCCGGGTTGTGCGTGTTGGCGAACGCGATGAAGTCGGCGGGGACCATCACGTTGCCCTGGTGGATGAGCTGGTAGAAGGCGTGCTGGCCGTTCGTGCCGGGCTCGCCCCAGAAGACCTCGCCGGTGTGGCAGGTCACGGCGCTGCCGTCCCAACGGACCTGCTTGCCGTTGGACTCCATGGTGAGCTGCTGCAGATACGCCGGGAAGCGGTGCAGGTACTGGGTGTAGGGCAGCACGGCGTGCGTGTCGGCGCCGAAGAAGTTGACGTACCACACGTTCATGAGGCCCATGAGCGCGACGACGTTCTCCTCGAGCGGCGTGTTCTCGAAGTACTCGTCGATGGCGCGGAAGCCGGCGAGGAACTGCTGGAAGCGCTCGGGGCCGAGCACGATGATGAGCGACAGGCCCACGGCGGAGTCGACGGAGTAGCGGCCGCCCACCCAGTTCCAGAAGCCGAAGGCGTTCTCGGGGTCGATGCCGAAGTCCGCGACCAGATCGAGCGCGGTGGACACGGCGACGAAGTGCTTGGCGATGGCCTCCGCGTTCTGCTCGTCGCTGCCGTCGATGGCGCCGGCGGCCTTGAGCTGCTCGAGCATCCAGGCCTTGACCTCGCGGGCGTTGGTGAGGGTCTCCAGCGTGGTGAACGTCTTGGAGACGATGATCACGAGCGTGGTCTCGGGGTCGAGGCCGCGGACCTTCTCGGCCATGTCGTTGGGGTCGATGTTGGAGATGTAGCGGCAGTCGATGCCCGCGTCGGCGTAGGGGCGCAGGGCCTCATAGGCCATGACGGGACCCAGGTCGGAGCCGCCGATGCCGATGGACACCAGGTGCTCGATCTTCTTGCCGGTCACGCCGCGCCACTCGCCGGAGCGCACGCGCTCGGCAAAGGCGTACATGCGGTCGAGGACCTCGTGCACGTCGGCGACGACGTCCTGGCCGTCGACGATGAGCTGGCCCTTCTGCTCTGCCGGACGGCGCAGGGCGGTGTGGAGCACCGCTCGGTCCTCGGTGGTGTTGATGTGCTCGCCCGCGAACATGGCCTCGCGGCGCTCCTCGACGCCGCAGGCGCGACCGAGGTCGGCGAGCAGCTTGACCGTCTCGTCGGTGATCAGGTTCTTGGACAGGTCGAAATGCAGGTCGCCCGCCTCAAAGGTGAGCTTCTCGACACGGTCGGGGTCGGCGGCGAACCAGTCCTTCAGGCTGATACCCTCGGATGTGAGCTTGTCATAGTGCGCCTGGAGCGCCTCCCACGCGGGGGTTTTGGTGACATCGACGGGAGCGGAAACCGACATGGAGGTCCTCCTTGCATCTGCAAACACATACGGCAGCATTTTACACCCGCACGGGCGCGGGTGAGCGAGATGGCACGACGGATGAGCCGCGGGCGATAGTGCTGCTCACGATCGGTCAAGCGACTCGCGGTCGGACACGTTGATCTTGCACCTACGGCCCATTTTTTGCTGAAATATGGGCCGTAGGTGCAAAGTCAACAACGCGGGTGCAAGGTCAACACCGTAACTGCAAGGTCAACACCGCGAGTGCAAAGTCAACAGTGCGGGTGCACGGTAGGCGCTCCAAACACACGGACAACGCTTCGGGCACCAAGAAAACGGGGCCGCCGCGCCGCGCGCGAAACGACCCCGCCCCAAACCACCTCTCCACGTGCGAAACGGCCCCACCCCAAACCGCCTCACCGCGCGCAAAACGACCCCGACCCGCGTCGATAGGCATGGAAAGCCTCCCATCTCCCGGACTTCACATTTTTCATGTCCAGGAAATGGGAGGCAGTCTCAAACGACTCCGCCCTCAAATTGCGCTATGCCCGCTCGAAAAAGGCCAGCGCGATGGCGCCGGGGCCCACGTGCGTGCCGATCGTTGGGCCCACGAGCATTACCGGGATCTCGTCCTCGGCAAAACGGCCCTCCCACAACGTGCGGTGATCGGCAAGGTACTTGCGCAGCAACTTGTCCGAAAAGCCGGAGTAGCCCACGAGCACCGGCATCTCAAAGTCGATGCCACCGGAGCGCTCGACCTGCTGGTGCAGCAGGTTGCGCCCGTTTTTGGAGCCGCGCGCCTTCCCCAGCAGCACGACCTCGCCGTCTTCAACGGCAATCACCGGTTTGATGGAGAGCAGCTCGCCCACCGCCCCGGCCGCCGCAGAGATGCGCCCACCGCGCTTGAGATACTCCAGCGTGTCGAGTAGCCCCATCACGCAAATACGATCCACAGCCGCCTCGAGCGCATCGGCGATCTCGTTGGCGCTGCGGCCGGCCTCCACCAGCTGCAGGGCGTATGCAACCAGGATGTGCTCGCCCAGCGTCACGCTCTTGCTGTCCACCACGCGCACAACCTGGCCCGCAGCCACCGCATCCGCAGCGGCCGTACAGGCACTTTGATGCGTGCCGGACAGCTTGGAGGACAGCGTGATGATCACGGCGTCATCGCCCGCATCCGCAGCGCGGCGAATGGCCTCGCCAAAGGCGAAGGGGTTCACCTGACCGGTCGTGGGGAACTCGTCGCGCTCCACCAGCAGCTCGTAAAAGCGCTCGCGGGACAAATCGACATCGGAACGGTACACGTCGGCACCAAACGCGATGGTCAGCGGCAGGACATCGAGAGAGGGGTGGTCACCTGCGCAGAAGTCGGAACCGGAATCGGTGATGATGCGTACGGACATGGCCGGATGCCTTTCTCCTCATGCTGGTATACGAGACGCGATGCCAAGCACCGCGACTCCGAACAGGCGCGGCCCGAACCTGCATGCGCGGTACACAGCGCCCCGGATGAGGCTCCATCTTAGTTCTACTCCGCTGCTTGCAAAGCGTCCTCGTTCTTATAAACAATTTTCAATAGTTTGTACATTTTTTAAGAAACACTTGTTGCCGACATAAGAGAGACCGAGGTTCAAAATGCCTCTCAGTACTCAAATTTACACCGTCCACCGATTCGAGGCGGCCACAGACGGCGCGATGGGGTATCACTGTACCCAACATGTCCGCGGCAGCCGCACGGCAAGGCGAACAGCACCGCGCCCATGCGCCGGCAGCCACGCGATCGCGGCGCCCGCGCAGGGACGGGGCTGACGCACCGAAGGCGCCAAGCGGCGACGGCGGCGCGTCGGGGCAAGCATCACCGCGCCCAACATGCCAGCGGCGAAACGGCGCAACACGCCATGCCCGACCGCCGAGGACGCTGACGCCGAGGGTACCCGACATGCCAGTGGCAGCGGGGCGAGCGTCCCGCATCCACGCGCCGGCCGCGCCGGCAGCAACCGGCCACATCCAAGGAGGACACCATGGCAGCATCCAGCGTTTCCACCACCCTCACCGCGCTCGGGATCACCACGCCGCTGGCGACGGCAAAAACCAACCGCAACCACGCCGGGACAAACGGGCCGCACCTCTATGTGGACCTGCCTGTGGCGCGGCTCGTCGAGGAGGCGGTGGCGCGACGCGAGGGTGAGCTTGCCGCCAACGGCGCCTTCGTGGTCAAGACGGGTGCCTATACGGGTCGCAGCCCGCGCGACCGCTTCGTGGTCGATACCCCGAACATCCACGACACGATTGCCTGGGGCGCCACCAACGTGGCGCTTGATACCGAGCACTACGAGCGCATCCGCGACGGCGTGGCCGCCCACCTCTCCAAGCGCGACCTGTTCGTCGTGCGCGGCATGGCCGGCGCCAACCGTCGCCACGCGCGCACCTTCATGGTCGCCTGCGAGCGCGCCAGCCAGGCCCTCTTCATCACGCAGCTGCTCGTGCGCCCCACCGCCGGCGAGCGGAGGCGCTACGGTGTGCCGGACTTCACCATCCTGGCGGCGCCCAGCTATCGGTGCGATGCCGAGCGCGATGGCGTGAACAGCAACGCCGCCGTCATCATCAACTTCGCCGAGCGCGTGATCATCGTGGCGGGCACCGGCTACTCCGGCGAGATCAAAAAGGCCATCTTCTCCGTCATGAACTACCTGCTGCCCGTGGAGGACGGCGTGCTACCCATGCACTGCTCGGCGTCCATGGACCCCGTGACGCACGAGAGCGCGGTGTTCTTCGGCCTGTCGGGCACGGGCAAGACCACCCTGTCGGCCAACCCGACGCGTCTGCTCATCGGCGACGACGAGCACGGCTGGGCCGCCGGCGAGGGCATCTTCAACCTCGAGGGCGGCTGCTACGCCAAGTGCGACGGCCTCACCGAGCAGCGCGAGCCGGAGATCTACCGCGCCGTCCGCTTCGGCGCGCTCTGCGAGAACGTGGTGCTCGACGCTCGCCGCGAGCCGGACTTCGCGGACACCTCGCTCACCACCAACACGCGCGTGGGCTACCCCGTCGAGCACATCCCCAACGCATGGGTCAAGGGCTGCGGCCGCGAGCCGGGCGTGGTGATCTTTCTCACCTGCGACGCCTTCGGCGTGCTGCCGCCCATCGCGCGCCTCACGCCCGAGGCGGCCATGTACCACTTCGTCACCGGATTCACCGCCAAGGTCGCCGGCACCGAGCTGGGCATCGAGGAGCCCGTCCCGACGTTTTCCTCGCTGTTCGGCGAGCCGTTCATGCCGCTCGACCCACTCGTGTACGCGCGGATGCTCGGCGAGCGGCTGAAAGGCGGGCGCACCCGCGTCTACCTGGTGAACACCGGCTGGATCGGCGGCAGCTACGGCACGGGCCACCGCATCGAGCTCGCCTATACGCGCGCCCTGGTTGCCCGCGCACTCGACGGCAGCATCGAGGACGCGCAGTTCATCCACGACGAGATCTTCAATATGGACATCCCCACCAGCTGCCAGGGCGTGCCCGACGGCATCTTGGTGCCGTGGCACCTGTGGCAGAGCAAGTCCCTGTATGACGAGGCGGCTCATACGCTGGCGGGCATGTTCCGGGAGAACTTCGAGCGGCGCTACGCCCACCTGCCGGCATCCATCCGCGAGGCCGGCCCGCAAGGCTAACGAGCGGTCGCGGGTCTGGGCTGCGTTACAGCAGCAGCGCGCCGCCCAGACCGATCGCGGCCATAGCCAGCATGAACCCCACGGCAACCGGCATCACGCGGGACAGCAGCTTGCCCTCCACGCCCGTTATCTGCACGGCAGCCATGCCGATGGCGAGCGTCTGGGGCGAGATCATCTTGCCGGCGCCGACGCCCAGCGAGTTCAAGGCGCACATCCAATGCGGATCCATCCCCAGGGCCTCAGCGGCCTGGAGCTGCACGGAGCCGAACAGCAGCCCCGAGCTCGTCCCCGATCCGGTCACAAACGCGCCGATGGCACCGATCACGGGAGCGACCAGCGGAAACATCGAGCCCGTGAGCGCAATGAGGAACGACGAGATAGCGCCGATCATCCCCGCGTAGCCCATTACCTTGGCGCAACCGAGCACCGCCAGCATCGTGGCGGCCGTGGGCGCCATCTGCCGGGCGGTGGCAGCGAGCACGCGCAGCATCTCGGGCAGGCGCGCACCCTGGATAACACCGCCGACAAACGCCGCGATGAAGATCCACACGCCCGGGGTGTTCACCCAGGTAAACGACACGACCGAAGGATTGGGGCCCGCGTAGATCGTCACCCGCGAGGAGAACTGCGCCAACCAGGCGTTCACCGGCGCCACCAGCTTGGAGGTCATGAGCAGCAGCACGAAGATGAGGATGAAGCACGACCAGGCGCGCAGGGCATCGACCGCGCTTGGCGCAGGGACCTCCGCGCGGGAGACGCCCTCGGGTGCCCCGGCGGGCACCATCGCGAACCGCTCATCAAGATCCGTGACGCGACGGGCGAGCAGCGCCGTTGCACCCAGCGATGCAAGGGAGCCCACCACGACGGTCAGCTCCGGCCCCATGACGGCGGCCACCACAAGCGCCGGCAGCGCATAGGCGACACCGGCCGCCTGCGCGATGCCCGCCACACCGCGCAGGCGCTCGCCCACGCTCAGGCGCGCGCCGCCCTCGGGCTCGCCGGCAATGCAGACGATGATGAACGGGACGACCATGAAAAACGGCGCGAGCTGGAGCATCTCGGTAAAGGCCAGGCGCGCCGGATCGAGCCCGGTCAAACCGGCCAGCGACACCGTGGGCACGCCCACCGAACCGAAACACGTGGGCACGCCGTTGGCGACCAGGCAGATGAGCACCGAGCGCACGGGCGAGAAGCCAAGGGCCGCGAGCATGCCCGCAGGGATCGCCACTGCGGTGCCGAAGCCGCTCATGCCCTCCATGAACCCGCCGAAGCACCACGCCACGAGCAGCGCGAGCACGCGGCGGTCGGCCGAAAGCGAGGTGATCATCGTGCTGATCACGTCCATCGCGCCCGTGTGCACGCACAGGTTGTAGGTGAACACCGCCGCGATGATCACCAGCACGATGGGCCACAACGCCATGAGGAAGCCCTCGGCACTCGCCGTTGCCACGTGCAGCGCGGGCAGCTTCCAGTAGCCGAGCGCCAGCACGCAGGCGATGGCAAACGATCCGACTGCCGCCTTCCATGCGGGTAGATGCAACGCGATGAGCGCGACCACGAGCCAGATAATCGGCACAAGCGCGAGCAGGAACGGTACGGCGAGGGCGGCTACGGACACAAGAACTCCCATTCGATTGAAAAACCACAGGCGGGTGCCAATGGGCATCCCGCGCAAGCCCGTGCATTGTAGCAGATGTGATGCGCGCACCGAAGAAGGACGGCACGGACCCCGCCGTCAGCCGCAGCCGGCCGCGCCACCGCGCACTTCCGGCGCCGCAGCCGCAGATCAGCCGCATCCGCAGCCACACCAAGCTTCGGCCGCAGCCGGCCGTACTCGGCCAAACTCGCGTCCGAACGCCGCGCTATACTAGGTCGCATCCGACAGATTGGCAGCATCACCATGGCACTCGACCTGATACAGCACCTCCGGACGCGCGTCCGCACCCGACACGACGCACGCGCCGGCGCCCGCGGCGCCAACGGGCGCAACCGCGCACGCACCCGCGAGCCCGGCCCTCTTGCGCGCTTGGCGAACGCCTGGTGGAACCGCGTGCTCTCCTCCGTGTACGAAGGCTCGCTCTCCGGCCAGGAGGCCGAGTTCGAATCGGGCGAGACCGCGCGCGACTACATCTGGAACACCGTTGGAACCGGCGTGTGGGGCATGGTCTTTCCCCTGCTTACCGTAGTTGCCACGCAGCTGGCGGGCACCGAGCAGGCGGGCATGTTCTCCATGGCCTTCGCCGTCGGCACGCTGCTCATGTTTTTGGCGAACTTCGGTACGCGCACCTTCCAGGCCTCCGACATCGACGAGACGAGCTCGTTTGCCGCCTACCAAATCCACCGCTGGCTCACCTCGGTGCTCGCCCTGCTGGTGGGGCTGTTTTACTGTTCGCTGCGCGACTACGGCGCCGCCATGTTCGCACTCTCCATGGGCGTCTACGTCTACAAAGTCATCGATGGTCTGGCCGATGTCTACGAGGGGCGTCTGCAGCAGGCCGACAAGCTCTATTTGGCCGGCATCAGCCAGGCGCTGCGTTCGGTCGCCGTGATCGTCGCGTTTTCCGTGGCGCTGCTCGTGACGCGCTCGGTCAGCGTGGCGGCCGTCGCCATGGCCATCGCAGCGGCGGCCTCCCTTGTCGTGGTGAGCATCCCGCTCGCCCTGCTCGAAACCGAGGCTTCCGCCCCCTGGAAGCTCCACGAGGTGACGGGGCTCTTCCGCCACTGCTTCCCGCTGTTCTCGGCACTGTTCTTGTTCAATCTCATCGAGAGCCTGCCCAAATTCGCCATGGAGGGCATGCTTTCCTACGACAACCAGCTGTACTTCAACGCGCTGTTCTTCCCCGCGCAGGGTATCTTGCTGTCGGCGGGGTTCATCTATAAGCCGCAGCTGCTTAGGCTGGCCAACATCTGGTCAAGCCCCAAGCGACGCGGCCGGTTCGACCTCATCGTGCTGGCAATGCTCGGCGTCATCGCCCTGCTCACGGGCGGCACGCTCGTGTTCATGGGCTGGATCGGCATACCCATCATGAGTTTCATGTACGGCGTCGACTTCGAGCGCTATCGCATGCTCGCCTACCTCATGATCGCCGCAGGCGGCGTCTCCGCCTCGATTGACTTCATCTACGCCATCATCACCGTGCTGCGCCACCAAGAATCGGCCATGAAACCCTACCTCATCACCTTCGTGTTCGCCGCCGTGGTGCCAACGCTGCTCATTTGGATCATGGGGCTGACCGGTGCGGTCGTGGGATACCTGGCCTCGATGGCGCTGCTGCTCGCGCTGCTCGGGATGGGCTACTACCGCATTCGCACGAGCCTGTCGGAGAAGAACCGCTCGCCGTTCCGCTCATAGCGGGCCCCGCTCGCGTTCAGGCGTATCACCCGCTGCTCGGGCAGTCCCGCTCGCATGAAGGCCCCACCGGGGCCTTCGGCTCGTGCTGAACTCGCGTTCGGGCAATACGCCTGAACGCGAGCCGCAGCACAACATCGCCGGGAAACCCCGCCCACGGGGCACCCGACCCCTACTCGCCCGCCTCGATGTCGGCGTACCACACCCGGCGGTCCTCCAAGCGCATGATGCCCACGCGCCCGTTCGGGCAACCCACGGCGGCCGAGCAATCCACGCACAGGCGATCGGGCACGCCGCCGGTGTCGCGCGTGGCCCCGACCTCAACCATGACACCACGATCATGCTCGTCGACACCACGCCCGCCCATCTGGGCGGCGAATCGCCACAGCGTGATCGAGGGGGTATGGCCGGCCACCACCACCGGGCCTCGGCCATCACGACCAACCAGGCCGGTCGGGTCGTCCCAAAAGCCCGACCTGATCCACTGCAGGTCAATCGCGGACTGCTCATCCATGGCCTCGGCAAGCTGTTTCGCGCTCACGTGCCCGTAGCCACCGCAGGCCCTCGGGGCAACACCCGCCTTGGCAAGCGAGATGCGCAGCCGATGCGCATCGATACCCGCGTGCGCGAGTAGGAACACGCGGTACTCGCCCGCCAGCATGGACGCGCGCTGCTCCCGCACCTGGGCAACCGCGAATGTCGGCAGCCGCTCCACCCAGGCGAGCAGATCCTCCATCTGGACGGCACTCAAGCGCTCAAGCTGCTCGGACGTGGTGAAGCCGCCGTTCATCAGCCAGTCTCCCCGACCAAAGTCGCTGCTTGCCCGCACGCCCTCCAGCATCATCGCCTCATGGTTGCCGGCCAACACCACCGTATTCGGCAGCGAGCGCACCAGCTGCAACACACCCACTGGGTCGGGTCCGCGGTCGACCATGTCGCCCAGCACGTAGAGGGTATCCTGTGCACCCGGCTGCACCCGCTCCAGCACGCGGTCGAGCGCACGCAGATGCCCGTGCGCATCCGATGTCACATAGGTTGCCATGGCCCGCCTCTCCTTCAAGGTAAACTTGAACGTTAGGGTTATTGTATGCCCACGGCCCGCCGCGCTCAAACGCACGACACGAGATTTGTTGAATCGAACCAAGGCTTCACGGTAAGGTGTATGCATTCTTCGCCACCCCCCGTGAAAGGCCAGCGCCATGAAGGCTTTACCGTTTCCCTGTATCCGCCCCGTCCCCGAGCGTGCCGCCTCGATGGCGTCGCAGTCGCCTCGCGCGCTGAATTCCCGCGATGCCATCCGGCACCTCATCGATGACGGCACGCTCGTCGAAGATCGCAACCCTGGCTACTACCTCTACGAGCTGGCGCAAGATGGGCGCGCGCTGAGCGGCATCATCGCCGTATGCTCGCTTGACGACTATGCGCGCGGCGTCATTGCCGCCGACAAGCCAGGCTGCGAGGGGGTACCCCACGGCAGCGAGGACGCGGTGCGCGCCGAGCTGGAGCACGTGCGCCAAACCGGCTGCCAAACACAGGCGACCGTTCTTGCCTACCCCGACCAGCCCGTCCTTGAGCTCATCACGGGGGCGGCAAAGAACTCGGCCGCCCTCTATGCGCTCGAAAACGGCACGGGCGCGCGCCAGGCCATATGGGAAGTCACCCGACGCGAGGCCATCGACGCCATCCATGCGATGCTGGCGCAGATCACCTCCGCACGCGTTTGCGGGGGCCAGGTACAGCTCGAAGCGGCCGCCCAGCTGGCGCGCGAGCAGCGGCAACAGGCACGGCAAGCGGGCACCCTCACCGGCAAAGAACCGTTCAACTACGTGCTCGCCGTCCTTGTTCCCGAAAGCCAGGCGCGCACCCTCTCCCCGGGCCAAGCCGAGCTTGCGCTGCCCTTGGGCGCCCTGTTCGCCCATCGCATCGCCAAGTAGCCGCATCATGCCGGACGCTCCATGGAGAAAGCGAGCGGGCCGGAGCCGAACAACCCACGCAGAACCAGGAGCACCCATGCGCACCCTCTATATCGATGCTGACGCCTGCCCCGTCACCCGCGAGGCGCTCGCCTGCGCGCGGGCGGCGCGCGTGCCCGTGGTGCTCGTGGGCAACGGCACGCAAAACCTGGAACGTCACATCCGCCGCGACGACCCGCGAAACGCCGGCGACGCCCGCGGGCGCGATGGGACGCACACGGGCTTTTATGCCACGACCATCACCGTGGGCACCGGGGCCGACAGCGCGGACTTCGCCATCGTGAATCAACTCGAGGCGGGCGATGTGGTCGTCACCCAGGACATCGGGCTGGCGAGCATGGTGCTCGGACGCGGCGCAGAGGCCATCGGCGTGCGCGGGCGCGTCTACGATCGAGCCACCATCGATATGCAGCTGTTCATTCGCCATGAGGAAAAGAAGGTGCGGCGCGCGGGCGGGCGGACCAAGGGGCCGGATGCCTTTACCGCTGAGGACCGCGAGCGATTCCGGCGCAACCTCGCGCGGCTGCTCGGCGCGTAGCAAGCAGGACGGAGCCCGTTCCTTCGCCCGAGCCCCGTCCTCTTGCGTTCGGCTCCCGCTACATCGCGCGGTTGCGCGCGGCTGCGGCGCGAGCGGCCGCAATGACCGAAGCGCGCATACCGCTGGCCTCAAGCGCGGCCACCGCCTCGATCGTCGTACCGCCCGGTGAGCACACCATGTCCTTGAGCTGCGCCGGGTGCACCCCCGTCTGCAGCAAATAGGCCGCCGTGCCCAGCACCGCCTGCTCGGCAAAGGTATAGGCCTGCACGCGCGGCATGCCCTCGGCAACGGCGGCATCGGCCAAGGCCTCGATGAACATGCACACGTAGGCAGGCGAGCTGCCCGCTGCCGCGATCACGGCGTCGATCAGGCGCTCGGGTACGACCTCGACCTTGCCAAAGCTCTCGAACAGGCGCGTGACGTGCGCGAGCTCCTCAGGTGTGACGGCGGCGTTTGGCGACAGCGACGTCATGCCCTCGCCGACCATCGCCGGCAGGTTGGGCATCGCCCGCACGATCTTGCGCTGCGACCCGGTGAGCATCTCCTCAAGCTGCGCGAGGGTGACGCCCGCCGCGATGGAAACGACAATCGCGTCCTTAGCGAGCTCCTCAGACACCTCGGCCGCAACGGCGGCGAGCTGCTGCGGCTTCACGGCCAACACCACCACACGCGCCCCACGCACGGCGGCGCGGTTGTCGCACGTACCCGCGCAGCCGAGCTCAGCGGCCAGTCGCTCCTGCGTCGAGGGCGTCGCGCTCGTCACCACGATGCCGTCCGCAGGGACCAGGCCCGATGCCACGATACCGCGCGCAATGGCCGTCCCCATGTTGCCGCAGCCGATAAAAGCCAGCTCGCGCATATTCCGCTCCATGATGTTCCCCTCTCTCGGACGACCCACCCGGGCGCGCCCATACGTTGTGCATCCTCGCTCACGCGCGCTTCCAGCGCGCACGCACGGCCCCTACTCGCATTCGCCCAGCAGGGCCCGCTGCTGCTCCTGCTCGATGATCTGCTCAAGCGCGAAAGCGCCATCCTCATAGCTAAATCGCATGATGCTGCAATTGCCCGGTACGCCACCTGTGGCAAAACGCGCGTCACCGCCCCAGCGCGTCAAGAACTCGCGGCACGCCGAGCCGTGGCTCACCGCGATGATTCGCCGATGCCCCGGCCGTTCCATGAGCTCCGCCAGCGTGGCGCAGACGCGCTCGCGTACCTGCAGTTGCCCCTCACCGCCAAACGGAACGAAAAAGTCACCCCACGGAAATGGAGGCATGAGGCTCACACGCTCTGCCTCGAACGTGCCGAAACCCCATTCGCGCAGACCGTTCAGCCGCTCAAAAGGCATGTCGGTGATGCAGGCCATGGTCTGCTGCGCACGCGTGAGGGTGGAGGTGTAGGCATGGTCGAAGACGATGCGCTCGTGCTCAAGATAGCGGCCCACGCGGCGAGCCATCTCGACGCCTTCGTCGGTCAAGGGGGAATCGCACCACCCCTGGATCACGCGCTTGTCATTGAACAAGGTTCGCCCATGCCTGATGAGATACAACTCGCGAGCCATTGTCGCCCCTCTCGCCCGACCGCGCGCCGCGCGGGCGCACTCACAACATGCCTGCGATTGTACCTCAGCGCGCACGGGACCGATGGCGGAGCCGAAGAGGGCAGACGGGGCAGGCGATGCGAGCCCGAATCGGAGCAACGGCCGCCTGTGGGCAGCGATGATTCCGGCAACGGGCGAAACGGCAAGCAGCGAGCGGGCTCTTTTCCAGCAGAATGCGTCGACGATCCTCGAAAAGCGATTGCATCCAGCCCGCTCGGCAAACGGCGGCAGCGAGCGGGCTCTTTTCCAGCAGAATCAGCCGAAAATCCCGCGAAAATGCTTGCATGCAGCCCACTGGGCGGGCAGCGGACCGAAACGACAGACAGCGAGAGGGATGGTGGCGCATGGGGCAGCGAGCATCAGTCGAGGCGCGACGGCCGCGCCGCTACAGCGGAAGCGACAACGGCAGCACGCCGAGCACCAGCCCCCAGAGCACGGCGACGACGTAGAGCGCCAGCACGATCAGCACGTTCTCGCGGGCGCGGCGATTCGTGCGGAACAGCACCAGGTATCCTACGCCTGCAGACACCAGCAGCCCCGCCATCAGCGGCCCATACCCCAACACGCCCTCTAAATACAGCTGCGTAATCACCACGCTCGCCGCGCAATTGGGCACCAGTCCCACGAGTGCCGAGGCGAACACGGCCAGCACCTCGTTGCCCGCGATAAACGAGGCCAAGGCCTCCTCGCCAACCGTCTCGAGCACCGTCACCAAAACGAGCGTCACCAAAAAGATGAAGACGCTCACCTGCACGGTGTGGGACAGCGCGCTGCGCAGCACGGGAACGGCCAAGCCGCGCGCACGGCCCCGCTGGCCGTGGCCGTGCTCGCGATGACACACGTGCTCGCGGTCGCGATCGATACCGTGGTCGTGCACATGCCCATGACCATGCTCATGGCTATGCCCGCGACCGTGATTGCAATCGTGCGTGCGGGCAAAGCCAGACGCGCGGTCGCCCGCGTGCCCCTCCGCGCGGTCACCCGCGTGCCCGCCTGCGCAGTCATGCGAAACCACGCCATGCGAGGCATGCCCATCGCGGACATCGGCGGCATCCTCCCCGCACGCCTGCCCGACGCACCCCGACGCGCCCTCATCCGCACCCGCCTGCGCGTGCGCGTGGTCGTGTCCACATGCGCATCGATCCTGTTCGCACAACCGGCAGATATGCTCGACGCCCTCGCCCGCGCTCGCAACGGCGTCGAGCACGTCCACGCCCTCATCGCTCGCCGAAGGTCCCAGCACTCCACGGCGCAGCGCCGCATGCAAGCGGGCATTGTGGCGCACCGCACGCACCGCCACATCGATCGCAACGCCCGTCACCAGTGCGATGAGCAGCTTGGGCACCAAGATGGACGCCATGGTGGCAGGGCTCACCTGCTCGGCAACCAGCATGGGCAGCATCTCGTCGGAGGTGGAGAGAAACACGGCAACCAGCGTGCCGAGCGTCACGACACGACCAGCGTACAACGTGGCGCCCATCGCCGAAAACCCGCACTGCGGCACCACGCCAAGCGCCGCTCCCACCACCGGGCCAGCTGCACCCGCGCGCCGCACCAAGGCGTTCACGCGCTCGCCCGCCATGTGCTCGAGCAGCTCCAACGCCACATAGGTGACGAACAAGAACGGCACGAGCGCAAGCGTGTCCTTACCCGCGTCAAGCACAATATCCAACAACATATCCATAGCGGTATCGCTTCTTCCCCTCTATCGACCGCACGGCGGCGCCCGCCATGCGGCCCACATCGCCCTATACGCGGCGCATGTTGTATCATGTATTCCCATAATAGTAACGGATATAAACCGTTCGGCGCCACGGAAGCATATCCTTCTCCGTTGCGCCCAAAAGTTACATAACGCAAACACTATCAACTAATCCGCAAGCCGCTATACTCTACCCCGTACCTGTTACGAACCCGCGCGGCACGCGGGCGGCGCGCGGATCGCGCCAGCCGATGTGTTATCCGCCAGCCCCGCACTGAGTGCCCGGACACCCGCACCGCAGCGGCGTCGCGCCAAGCGCACGGGCGTCTGCGCCGCAACGGCGTCTCCTAGAGCGCGCGTCGTACCGGTCCCTCCCCAAGCGTTCGGACGCCCGCGCCACGGCGCGCCCGCATCCGTTGCCTGCGGGAGGCGTACCCTACCCCGAAGCGCAACGAGCGACCGGGTCGCGCAGGCACGCGACATGCCGCGCGAACACCACACAAGCAAGTCGGCAGGCGGCCCTGCCCGCCGGCCATCATCCAGATAGGAGTCACGTGAACGTCCAGCAAGCCCTTGAATACTCAATGCAGCCCTTCATCCCCATGTTCATCTACGGCGACTACGATGCCATGGAGTCCGAACGCCAACGCGGCGAGGAGGCCATCAAG
This sequence comes from uncultured Collinsella sp., assembly GCA_963559095.1. Lineage (GTDB taxonomy): Bacteria > Actinomycetota > Coriobacteriia > Coriobacteriales > Coriobacteriaceae > Collinsella. Next base: position 73,719 of record CAUWJG010000005.1, read on the forward strand.
GCCCTCATCGACGAATGGAAAACGAACGACGAGCCGGGGTTTGACTTCGACGTCATCCTCACCCTGGCCGACCAGAACCGCGAGCTGTGCGACCAGATCGGCGAGGCGCGCCTGCGCAACCTATCGAGCCCGCTGCTCGCACGCAGCCTCTCGGATGCCGACACCTGCGCGGGCATCGGCAAGATGCAGGGCCGCGCCGCCAGCGCCGTCATGCGCGAGGTGCGCGGCGACCGCGACGCCTATTCCGTCGCCTACGTGCGAAAGCCCATCAAGGGCTGCGTGCTCGGCATCGACATCGAGACGACGGGGCGCGCGCCGGAGCGCGGTTACATCATCAACGTGGGCTGGGAGATCATGGAGCTCACCAGCGACGCCGTCCCGCACGACGCCGAAGCGCACTACTGCGGTCTGCCCGAGATGTATCGCGAAGCGGGCGTGCCGCTGGCCGACATCCATCACATCCAGTGGTCCGACATCGATGGGGCGATTCCGTTCCGCCAAAACACCCAACTGCACAAGACCCTGCTCAAGCTTATGAAGAAGTACCCCTACATGGCCCACAACGCCGCGTTTGAGGATTCCTGGTTCACCATGCACCTGCCCGGTTACGCCGAGGCGCGCCGAGCCGGGAAGATCATTCCCATCGACACGCGCCACATCTGCCGCTCCGTCGATGGCGAGGTGCGCACGCTGCCGCGCGAAAGCGCACCGGCGAGCCTCGAGAACTGGGCACGGCGCCGCGGCACCTTGGCGGCCGATGAAAACGAGCTGCACCTCGGCCTGGACGACACCGACCTCATGCTTCGCACCGTCCAAGCCGAATTCAATGGCAAGTCGATGTTCGCCAAATAGGCCGAACGTTTTGCTAAGGGACCAGGCCGAGCCTGCAACATGGGCAGCGCAACCCCTCCGTGGAGCCGAGATGGATATGCCATCTAGGGCGCATGGCTTCACGGCGGAGCTGAGGCGGGTTCGTCGGCACGGCGGAGCAGACATCCGCTCGTCGGACAAGCTGCACGGCGAGCTCATGGCCGGCCGCTCTCCCCGTGCAGCTCGTTACAAGCCGGTCATCGCCCCATCATGGAATGAGCGCGCCGCGTGACGTAAGGTACGTGGCGCGCCTTTTTTCGTGGCGCACTTTTTGTGGTGCGCCTTCTCCTCCAACTCCGCAAAACCACGCCAGTTTCACATTTCTCACTTGACGTATGAACATACGCTCATATAATCATGAGTAGTTGATATGAATGAGTGTTCATATGAGAGGAGGTTCTTATGGAAGAGGCGACCCCGGTACAGCCCTGCCAAGCAAGCACCGACATGCCCGATGAGGAGCTGCTGTACGACCTGGCCGACCTGTTCAAGGTCTTTTCCGACACCACGCGCATCAAGATCCTGTATGCGCTGCTCGCCTGCGAACTCAGCGTCAACGACATCGCCGAGGCAACGGCCACTTCGCAGTCGGCCGTATCGCACCAGCTGCGCATCTTGAAGCAGTCACATCTCGTCAAATTCCGACGCGACGGGCGCAGCATCCTGTACTCACTTGCCGATGACCACGTGCTCACCATCCTCGACCAGGGCATGACGCACATTTGCGAGTAACTTCGAACGCGGGGATGCGCCTTGCCGCCCCTCGCTACCGCCCGGGTGTTCGCGCGACCTGCGCGGGTGCATATACCCGCAGGGCGTTTTGTGGGCGCAGCGAACCACGCCCGAAGGGTATGTGCACCCGCGCAGACCCACTAGCAGGGCGCCACGCACTCGCTGCGCATCGCACACCGAAAGAAACCAACTGAAAGGAACCCATCATGCGTAAGGTATTCAAGCTCGACGAAATCGACTGCGCCGTGTGCGCCGGCAAGCTCGAGGACGCCATCAAAGGCGTCGACGGCGTGCAAGACGCCAAGATCAACTTCCTCACGCAAAAGCTCACGCTTGAGGCAGCCGATGATTCGTTTGACGATGTGCTCGAGGCGGTCGTGAAGCTGACCGCCGACATCGAGCCCGACTGCGAGATCATCCGTTAACCCCAACCCCGTATGCTGGCGGCATCGCTGATTGGAGTGGTTCCACCATATGAACAAGAAGCAGCAACGATGGCTCAAGCGTATCGTGACCGCGCTCGCCATCTTCTTCATCGTCATGGCACTCGAAGAGTTCGGCGTGCTCGCCGCGCTCTTTGGCGAGCCGGGCGCGCTCTATGCGAGCTTCGTGCTCTACCTCATCCCCTACCTCATTGCCGGACACGATGTGCTCGCCAAGGCATGGCGCAACATCCGCCGCGGCGAAGCCTTTGACGAGAGCTTCCTCATGGCCGTCGCCACCATTGGCGCATTCGCGATGATCGCCTTCCCCGGAGCCGACCCGCACATGGCCGAAGGCGCCGCCGTCATGCTCTTCTACCAGGTAGGCGAGCTCTTCCAAAGCTACGCGGTGGGCAAAAGCCGCAAATCCATCGCAGCCATGATGGACATCGCCCCCGATTTCGCCACCATCGAGCGCAACGGTGAACTCGTGCAGGTCGACCCCGATGAGGTCGGCATCGGCAGCATCATCGTCATCAAGCCCGGCGAGCGCGTGCCCATCGATGGCATCGTCGAGGACGGCACCTCGCAACTCGATACCGCAGCCCTCACGGGTGAATCCATGCCCCGCAGCGTGGAGCCCGGCTCCGAGATCATCTCCGGCTGCGTCAACATGACCGGCGTGCTACGCGTGCGCACCACCAAGCCGTTTGGCACCTCGACGGTCAACCGCATCCTCGAGTTGGTGGAGAACGCCAGCGAGAAGAAGGCGCACACCGAGAACTTCATCACGCGCTTCGCCCGCGTCTACACGCCGGCCGTCACCTTCTCCGCCCTCGCCATCGCCATCATCCCGCCTCTGCTCGGCGCAGGCGCCTGGGCCGATTGGATCTTGCGCGGCCTGACCTTCCTGGTGGTAAGCTGCCCGTGCGCCCTGGTCATCTCAGTGCCGCTTTCCTTTTTCGGAGGCATCGGCGGGGCGTCCAAGCTCGGCATCCTCGTCAAGGGATCCAACTATCTTGAGGCGCTCTCCCAGGTCGACACCGTCGTGTTCGACAAAACCGGCACCCTGACCTCCGGCACCTTCGGCGTGGTGGCCGTCCATCCCAGCAAGGGCACCACACCCGACGAGCTCATCGCGCTCGCCGCGCACGCCGAGGCGTTTTCCGACCACCCTATCGCCGTGTCGGTCAAGCGCGCATACGCGTCCGCCATCGATCAATCTCGCGTGACCGAAGCCGGCGAGGAGTCGGGTCATGGCGTGCGTGCCACCGTTGACGGACACGCGGTGCTGGTGGGCAACGACAAGCTCATGGCCGCTCACGGCATCGATGCCCCCGACTGCGCAACGATCGGAACCATGCTGCACATCGCCGTGGACGGAGCCTATGCGGGCCACATCGTCATCGCCGACACCGTCAAGCCCGACGCCGCCGATGCCATCCGCGCCCTGCACGCTGCAGGCGTCGAGCGCTGCATCATGCTCACCGGCGACCGCGCCGATGTGGCGCATGCCGTGGCCGACAAACTTGGCATCGACGAGGTCGAAGCGCAGCTGCTGCCCCAAGACAAGGTGGGCAAGGTCGAGGAGCTGCTCGATTCCGCCCGCTGCAACCTCGCGTTCGTGGGCGATGGCATCAATGACGCACCCGTGCTCACCCGCGCCGATGTCGGCATCGCCATGGGTGCCATGGGCTCGGACGCTGCCATCGAGGCCGCCGATGTGGTTCTCATGGACGACAAGCCGAGCAATATCGCACGCGCTATCCAACTCGCCCGCAAGACGATGCGCATCGTGCATCAAAACATCGTGTTCGCCATCGGCGTGAAGGTGCTCATCCTCGTGCTTGCCGCCTTTGGCATCGCCAACATGTGGCTCGCCGTGCTCGGCGATGTAGGCGTGGCCGTCATCGCCATCCTGAACGCCATGCGGACGTTACGGGTGTAGGCTCGCCGGGAGTGCTTTGGGGAGGGCACCGGCCTATGCCCCGTGCTCAGCTTCGCTGAGGCTCAGAAATCGCACAGGGCATAGGCCGGTGCCCTCCCCAAAGCCGGACGTCGTTACACGGCCGTGGGCGTGATAGTTGGGGTGTGGGCCGTCCGTTGGAAGGCGCGTCGACTGCGCTGAACTTTTCCGGCCCGTACTTGGCAGGTTAATCAAAAAGAGGGCAGAGGGGCGTTTCGGTTGAAACGAGCCCTCTGCCCCTTTGTTGTAGGTGTAACTGGCGGCCGTGGCACACGTGCTCGCGGCGCAAAAGCCGCTCGCCTACGCCGAGAGTTTGGCGTCGATCAGCGCAGCGAGCACCTCGGAAAACTCGCGGCCGGCGGCGCGCATCATTTGCGGGAAACGGCTGTAGTAGGTCAGACCCGGCGTGGAGTTGACCTCGTTGAACACCACGCTGCCATCCTCGGTCACGAACAGGTCCACGCGAGCGAAGCCCTCGCAGCCCAGCGCCTCGTACACGGTGCGCCCCGCGCGCCTGATGCGCTCGGTGACCTCGGGCGTAAAGCTCGCCGGGCAGCGCAGTTCCGTGTTCGCGCCCGGGTCCTTCTCAAGATGGATGCGGAAGAAGCCGTCGCCGGTGATCACGATCTCATCGACCTCGCCCATCTCGGTGCCATGCACCGCATCGCCCATCACCGCGCAGCCCACCTCAGTGCCGACGATGGTCTCCTCGATGGCGACCTTCTCGTCGAGCGCAAAGGCGGCATCGAGCGCAGCGCGGTAGCTCGCCTCGTCGGTCGCCTTGGCGACACCGATGGACGAACCGCCGCGTGCGGGCTTCACGAACACCGGGAAGCCGCCGCAATGTGCCACTGCCTCGGCTTCCTCAATCGCGGAGGCCCCGCGGTACAGCACGCAGCACTGCGGCGAACACACGCCCGCAGCGGCCGCGAGCCGATGCGCCGCATCCTTGTCCATGCACACCGCGCTCGCCAGCACGCCGCAGCCAACATAGGGCACCTCGCACGTCTCGAGCGCGCCCTGCACGGTGCCGTCCTCGCCACCCTGACCGTGCAACACCGGCAGCGCCACATCGACCGCGAGCGGCACGAGGGTGCCATCGATGACCTCGGCAAGGCCCGATGCGGTGCCATGCCCCGGGGCAAGCACCACAGGCGTGCAATCGTGCGTGCACCAAGCATCCGTCACGATGTCGGCGACATCGCCGGCGTAGTGCAGCCACGCGCCCTCGCGCGTGATGCCGATCAGCACCGGCTCAAAGCGATCGGTGGGCAACTGGTGCACCACGTTATCGGCCGATTTGAGCGAGATGTCATGTTCGGTGGAGATACCGCCAAAAATGATGGCAACGCTGGTCATACATACCACCCTTTCGTTACAAGGCGCAAAGACGGCCGCGAGAGCCCCGCGTCTTAACGCGCGTTCGTATACTCGATGCCACCCTATTGTATCCAGCCGCGCGGGAATCCTGCATCGGCAACGCTCGGCATGACGGAAGCGTCACGGGGCATGGCCGCACGGGGCCTCGCGCGAATATCCCAAGGCGCTGACCCTGGCCAGCTCGCTGGAGCCCACGGCCTTCAACATCGGCATCGCATTCGGCACCGCGGTCGGCGGCGGCGTGATCTCGGGGGTAGGCATGCCCTACGTGGGACTCGTCGGCGCGGCATTTTCGCTAGTTGCCTGGGCGCTCGCCGGGCTGACCGTCCACCTTACGAAGAGGCGGCCGGCGTAAGACCGACGATGCCCGCACCCTAGAACGGGGCTGCACGGGACCCGGACACCGCACAGCAGGCGGGCGGACCCCCTTGACAACAAGGCCGATTTTGCCAACCTAGCCCAAGCGCTCCGTCAAATGAGAACGGGTTTTGGCACGATTTTCGAAGGAGAGCGCGTAGCCCGATTCATCCCACATCGATGAGCTGCGCTTTTCCCGCCTGCCACGCGCCCTATATCCGGAGGTCCCAGAGAAACGTGCCAAAACCCGTCTTTATTTGACGGGCGCCGCAATCCGAACACCCAGAACATGCATGACCCTGGCAGCGAAAGCGCGCATAGCCCCGTAGAAGAGCCAAGCCGCTGCTGTCGAGGCGCGATGACGCCCTCTCCGCGCCCCTAGCCCCGTAGCAAACCGGCGACTTCGCCGGCCAGCGTGATGGTGCCGGCCGCGACCACATCCGCCCCACATGCCGTGAACTCCGCTAACGCATCCTCGACCGTTGGAAACACACCGACTATATCCGATGAAGCGCGGCCCAGCGCCTTCGCGCGCTCGCGTACGATCTCCGCGAGTGCCCCGGGCGCAAGGGCGCGGGCCGAGGCCGTGGCCGTCACCGCAATGCGCGGAAACGCCGGTACCAGCACATCTACGATGCCCGCCACGTCCTTATCCGAAAGCGCCGCGATCAGCAGCGTGGGCCGCGCATCAACGCACGGCTCTACCTCAGAGAGCGCCCGGACAAAGTTCTCGCAGCTCTGCGGATTATGGCACGCGTCAATCAACACGAGAGGGTCGCGGCGGACCATGTCGAAGCGCCCCGGTATCGGACAGGCATCCAGACTGTGCTCGAGCGCACACCCGTCCAGCGCGCGCCCCAAATACCCCTCGGCAAGGGCGATAGCGCACGCAGCATTCTGCGGCTGATAGGTGGGCTTGTGCAGCGCCAGCTCATAGCGCCCGTACGGTCCGCGCACCGCGAAGCGCACCGCATCAGCGAGCGAAGAAGGTACGTGCAGCAGCTCGAAACTTGTATCCCACGGCGTCACGCCGCATGCCGCGCAGCGCCCATCCATCACGGCGCGCACCGACGGCTCGTTCACGCCCGTTCCCAGCACCACGACACGCCCCGGCTTGATCACCGCGGCTTTCTCCTGCGCGATCTGCGCCAGCGTGTCGCCCAGGATGCGCATGTGATCCAGCCCGATGCCCGTGATGGCCACCGCCACCGGGTCGGTCGCACTCGTGGCGTCCCAACGGCCGCCAAGCCCGACTTCGAGCACCGCCACATCGAGGCGCGCCTCGGCAAAGACGATCAAGGCGGCGACAGTCAGCAAGTCAAAGGGCGTGATGGTGTAGAGCGCCTCGCCCGCGCGCCGGCGCCGCTCGTTCACGCGACGCCCCGCCTCGACCGCGGCCGACACCCCGTGGGCAAACGCCTCGGGGCTCACCAGCGCGCCATCGACCTCCATGCGCTCCTCGTAGCGCACCAGCTGCGGAGAGGTATACAGGCCGCAGCGTAACCCCTCGCCACGCAGAATCGCGGCGGTAAAACGCGTTGTGGAGGTCTTGCCGTTGGTGCCGGCAACCTGGATGGTATCAAAATGCGCATCGGGCCGGCCTGCCTCGTCAAGCATGTCCACCACCGTTTCCAGCAGCGGACCGGCGTCGCCGGAAATCGTGCCCGTATCGGCCGCGAGCGCGACCGCCTCCTCGTACGACAGTTCCGGCACCGCGAACGGCACGGTATATGTATCAGTGCGACGCGCCACGACAGCCTCCCCTACTCGCGTCCGTACACAAACCAGTAGGCGGCCGCCACGGCGACGCCGCCCACGATATTGCCGAGCGTCACGAACAGCAGGTTGCCAAGCACCCCGAAAACCGTCATCGTGCCAACGCCCAGCACGACCTGCGCCACCGCGCCCAGCGGAAAGAAGAACATGTTGGCGACCGAGTGCTCAAAGCCCAGCACCACGAACGACACCACCGGCAGAACCGCCGCCGCGAGCTTGTCGCACACCGTGCGCCCGGCGCTGCCCATCCACACCGCCAGGCACACGAGGACGTTGCAAAGCACGCCGCGCACAAAGGCGGTCATGGGGTCGAGCGCGGCCTTACCCGCGGCAACCGAGGCGGCGAGCTCGGCCACCGCACCGGCGCTCATGTCCAAAAACCCAGCAGCCACCAGCAGCCCCACGATCAGCACCGATCCCACGGCGTTGCCTGCGTACACGATGGCCCATTTGCGCACCATGCGCATCGCGGAGAACTTGCCGTTCAGCACACCGATCGCCATGAGGCAGTTGCCGGTGAACAGCTCGGCACCCGCCACGAGCACCAAAAACAGACCGAGGCAAAACGCGAGGCCGCCCAGCAGCAGCGAGGGCGTAGTGCCCAGCTCGGTATCCGAGCGCACAATCAGCATGAAGGAGGCGCCCATGGCCACGAACGCACCCGCAAGCACCGCGAGCACGAACGCGCGGCCGCGGCTCAAGTTCGCCTTGGCAAACCCGATATGGACAAAGCTCTCCTGCGTCTTTGCCGGCGGCAGCATCACCGCGCCCGTATGTTCCTGGTTCGACATGTTCCTCCCGCGTCATTGAAAACGATCCGCACAGCAATGCCCGAGTCGAACATATCGACTCGGGCATCAGGCGCGCGGGCGCGGGCGCCATCGCATCATGGGCGCCCGTGCACGCGCGAACACCCGGACCCCATAAGGGCCCGGGCGCGTCAGCATCTCTTACGCGAAGTCGGCGAGCTGAGCCTTCAGGGCGGCGATGGTCTCAGCGAGCTCGGCTGCGCGCTCGCGCTTCTTGGCGACGACCTCGGGCGCGGCCTTGGCGATGAAGCCCTCATTGGAGAGCGTGCGCTCGGCGGCGGCGAGCTCCTTCTCGCCCGCGGCGAGCTCCTTGTTCAGGCGCGCCTTCTCGGCCTCGAAGTCCACCAGGTCGCCCACGACGACATAGGCGTCGAAGTCCGGGCCGGCCAAGGCGATGGCGGCGGCGGGCTTCTCGAAGCCCTCGGACGTGCACACGGAAAGGTCGCTGATGTTGGCGAGGCCGCAGATGAAATCGGACATGCCCTCGACGTCGGCGGCGACACGGTCGCTGGCGGCCTTGACGACCACGGGCAGCGGCTCCTTGGGACTCAGGCGATAGCGGGCGCGCGTGGAGCGCACGTCGGACACGACGGCGCGGGCGAGCTCAAAGGAGCGCTCGGCGGGCTCGTCGATGAAGCACTCGAGGTCGGCGGGCTCGGGCCAGGCGGCGACCATCAGGGCCTCGGCGCGTTCGCACATGCCGTCCTCCGCCACGTCGAGCCAGCTGGCGGGCATCTGGTCCCAGATCGCCTCGGTGACGAACGGCATGAGCGGGTGCATGAGGCGCATGCTCGCGTCGAGCACGAAGATGAGGTTGCGCTGCGCCTGCAGGCGGGAGGCATCGTCCTTGAGACGGGTCTTGGTGACCTCGACGTACCAGTCGCAGACCTCGTTCCAGAAGAAGTTCTGCACGCCGCGGGCCATCTCGCCGAAGGTGTAGCCCTCGATGCCCTCGGTCACCATGCGGGCGGCCTTGGCGAGGCGGCTGAACATCCATGCATCCGCCGCGGTCTCGGCGACGGGCTCACCCGGCGTGTAACCGTCCATGTTCATGAGCAAGAAGCGGCTCGCGTTCCAGATCTTGGTCACGAACGCGCGGGCCTGCTCGGTGCGCGGGCTGCCCTTGAGCTTCTTCGTCTTCTTATCGATATCGGCGTCGAACTTGACGTCCTGGTTGTTGGTGCACAGCGTGAGCAGGTTGAAGCGCATGGCATCCGCACCGTACATGTCGATGAGGTCCATGGGGTCGACGCCGTTGCCCTTGGACTTGGACATGCGGCTGCCGTCCTTGGCGAGGATCGTGGGGTAGATCACCACGTCGTGGAAGGGCACCTCGTCCAGGAAGTACAGCGAGCTCATGACCATGCGGGCAACCCACAGCGCGATGATGTCGCGCGCGGTAACCAGCGCCGTGGTGGGATGATGACCCTCGAGCATCTCGGGGTGCTGCGGCCAACCCTGCGTGGCGAACGTCCACAGCTGGGAGGAGAACCAGGTGTCCAGCACGTTCTCGTCCTGATGCACGTGGGTGCCGCCGCACTTGGGGCACACGTGCACGTCGTCCATGCAGGCGTCTTCCCAGCCGCAGTCCTCGCAGTAGAACACGGGGATGCGGTGGCCCCACCACAGCTGACGGGAAATGCACCAGTCCTTGAGGTTCTCCATCCACGTGGTGTAGGTGTCGGTCCAGCGGGCCGGGTGGAAGGTCACGCGACCGTCCTTGACCGCGTCGAGTGCGGGCCCCTTCAGCTTGTCGACGGCGACGAACCACTGCTCGGACAGCCAGGGCTCGAGCGTCTGATCGCAGCGGTAGCAGTGCATGACGGAATGGTCGTGCTCATCCACGTGATCGAGCAGGTCGTGCTCCTCGAACCACGCCAGGACGGCCTCGCGGCACTCGTCGCGCGTCATGCCGGTGAATTCCCCGTAGCCCTCGACCACGACGGCGTGCTCGTCGAAGATGTTGATCTTCTCAAGGCCGTGTGCCTCGCCCATCGCGTAATCGTTGGGGTCGTGCGCCGGGGTGACCTTGACGAAGCCGGAGCCGAAATCGGGATCGACGTGCCAATCGTCGAAAATCGGGATCTCACGGTCGACGATGGGCAGCTTGACCGTCTTGCCCACGAACGCCGCCTTCTCGGGGTCCTTGCTCGAAACGGCGATACCGGTGTCACCGAGCATGGTCTCGGGACGCGTGGTGGCAACGACGATGTACTCCTGGCCATTGACCGGCTCGGTCAGAGGATAGCGCAGGTGCCAAAGGTGGCCCTTCTCGTCCTTGTACTCCGCCTCGTCGTCGGAGATGGCGGTGGTGCAGTCGGGGCACCAGTTGACGATGCGCTTGCCGCGGTAGATCAGGCCGTCGTGGTACCAGTCGCAAAAGACCTTGCGGACTGCCTCGGCGTACTCGTCATCCATGGTGAAGCGCTCGCCGTCGAAGTCGACGGAGCAGCCCATGCGCTTGATCTGCTCGACGATGGTGCCGCCGTACTCGTGCGTCCAATCCCAGCAGGCATCGAGGAACTTCTCACGCCCGATCTCCAGGCGGGAGACGCCCTCGGATTTGAGCTTCTTATCGACCTTGGTCTGCGTGGCGATGCCCGCGTGGTCGGTGCCGAGGATCCAACGGGTCGAACGGCCGCGCATGCGCGCCATACGCACGATGGCGTCCTGGATGGAGTCATCGGTGGCGTGGCCCATGTGCAGGATACCCGTGACGTTGGGCGGCGGGATGGTGACGGTGCAGTCGCCCACGCCCTCACGGCGCTTGTAATAGCCGCCGTCGAGCCATTTTTGCAGGATAGTCGGCTCGTTGACAGCCGGATCGTATGTCTTGGGCATCTCTTCTGCCATGCGTGTGCTCCCGAAGAGTCGAAGGTTGTGCAATCGCTCAACAGGATAGCACAGCGATGTGTTGCCATATGGGGGCGGGGTCGTTTCGTCTGCGCGCGACATGGCGCGTACGAAACGACCCCGCCCCCAAAGCACGGCCGCACGGGCGGCCACGTCATATCGAGCGGTTAGTCGAGATCGAGGTTCAAATCGACCGCTTGCGCATCGGCGCACACGCGGTGCGGCTGCTCCTCACCACGGGCGGCGGCGGCCGTCACGACGACCTGCACCACGCCCTGCTCGCTCGGCAGGTCGAACATCGTCTGCTGCAGCAGCTCCTCGCAGATGGAGCGCAGGCCGCGGGCGCCCGTCTTGCGCGCCAGGGCCTTCTTCGCGATCTCGTGCAGCGCCTCGTCCTCAAAGATGAGCTCGACGCCCTCGAGTTGGAACATGCGGCGGTACTGCTTGACGATGGCGTTCTTGGGTTCCGTCAGGATACGGACCAAATCGTCCTCGGCCAGCGCCTGAGTCTGCGTGATGACCGGCGTACGGCCGATGAACTCGGGAATCATGCCGAAATTGTTGAGGTCCTCGGGCAGCACCTGCTTGAGTAGGGTGTTCTCGTCTTTGGAGGTGGGTCCGGCGATCTCGGAGTTGAAGCCGATACCCTGGTTGCCCACGCGGTCGGAGATGATCTTGTCGAGCCCCACGAAGGCACCACCGCAGATGAACAGGATGTTCGTGGTGTCGATCTGCAGCAGCTCCTGCTGCGGGTGCTTGCGACCGCCTGCGGGCGGAACGCTCGCGACCGTGCCCTCGAGGATCTTCAACAGCGCCTGTTGCACGCCCTCGCCCGACACATCGCGCGTGATGGAGAGGTTCTCGGCCTTGCGAGCGATCTTGTCGATCTCGTCCACGTAGATAATGCCGATCTGTGCGCGCTCGATGTCTCCGTCGGCCGCCGTGATGAGCTTAAGCAGGATGTTCTCAACATCCTCGCCCACGTAGCCCGCCTCGGTCAGCGCCGTGGCGTCGGCGATGGCAAACGGCACCTCCAGCACACGCGCGAGCGTCTGGGCAAGCAGGGTCTTGCCCGTGCCCGTGGGGCCGAGCAGCAGGATATTGCTCTTGGCAAGCTCCACGTCCTCCGCCTCGCCCGCAGCGGCGTGCGCACCGATCGGCGCCTCGTCGGCCTCGCTGTCGCCCAGCAGCACGCGGCGATAATGGTTGTACACCGCCACCGACATCGCGCGCTTGGCATCCTCCTGGCCCATGACGTAGGCAGACAGCTCGTCGTAAATCTCGTGCGGCGTCGGCACGCGCGTGATGATGCGCGCGGCGGTCTCCCGCATGCTCGCCGCAGGCGCGGGCTCGCTGGCATCCTCGGCGTCGCCCGAGGTCGCCGCAGGCAGCTGCTGGCCAAAATGCATGTTCTGCACCGTCTGCATCATGAGGTCCTGGGCAAACGACTCCTCCAGGATCTCGTTGCAGGCGGCCACGCACTCATCACAGATGAACATGCCGTCGTGGCCGCGCACGAGCTTGCGCACCTGCTCTTGCGTCTTGCCGCAAAACGAGCAGCGCACCGGCCCCTCGTCAAACATATCGGGCGTGAAATCGTCGGCCATTAGCGCTCGCTCCCCGCATCGTTGCGAGAGGTCACGATGCGGTCGATCAGACCGTACTCAAGCGCCTGCTCAGCGCGCAGGTAGTTGTCGCGCTCGGTGTCGCGCTCGACCTGCTCGAAAGGCTTGCCCGTGCAGTCGGCGAGAATCTGGTTCAGGGTGTTTCGGGTCTCGCGGATCTCGCGGGCGGCGATCTCAATCTCGGTCTGCTGGCCCTGGGCGCCACCGCTGGGCTGGTGAATCATGATCTTGGAGTGCGGCAGGCTGAAGCGCTTGCCCTTGGCACCGGCAGCGAGCAGCACGGCGGCCATGGAGGCGGCCATGCCCACGCAGATGGTGGAGACATCGGGCTTGATGTAGTTCATCGTGTCCAAAATGGCCAGGCCGGAGTACACCTCGCCGCCCGGCGAATTGATGTAGAGGGAAATGTCCTTCTCGGCATCCTGGCTCTCAAGGTGCAGCAGCTGCGCGATCACGAGGTTGGCGGTGACGGAGTTGACCTCCTCGCCCAGAAAGACGATGCGATCGTTGAGCAGGCGCGAGTAGATGTCGTAGCTACGCTCGCCTCGCGGGGTCTGCTCGATGACATATGGCACGAGTGCCGAGTCCATGCGGTGAATCATGGTGTTCCTCTCAAAAGGGGCGTCTACAAAGACGTGCGGTGCCAAGCGCATGCGCAAACGCGCAAACACCTCGCACCGCACGAACAAAAGGCGCACAGCCGGCTATGTTGCCCACCTTTGCACACACGCGGCGCGCAGATGGTGCGGCATGCCCGAGTGCAAGCTTGACCGAGTTCTACTCGGCAGCCTTGGCAGCCTCATCGACCTCGGTCACCTGGGCGTTCTCGACCAGGTGGTCAACGGCCTTGGAGCGGCGGATGGAATCGCGGATAGCGGGCATGCGACCATCGGCGAGGAACTGGGCCTTGGAAGCCTCGACGTTCTCGACGCCGGCGCGGGCGAACTCGGCGTCGATATCCTCCTCGGAAACCTCGATCTTGAGCTCACGGGCCAGGGCGTCAAGCGCCAGGGACTCGCGGGCGACGTCGTTGGCCTGACGGTGCAGGTCAGCGATGAACTGCTCGGAGGTCATGCCGGAAGCGGCAAGCCAGGTGTCCAGGTTCATGCCGCGAGCGGAAAGGCTCTGCAGGAAGTTCTGGCCGAGCTCCTGGAACACGGACTGCTCGTAATCCTCGTCCATCTCGTCGAGCTCGAGGCGCTCGGCGAGCTTGGAGACGGCGCGGTTCTCCTTGAGCTGGGGCAGCTGGGAGGACTTGTCGGACTCGATCTCGAGCTTGACGGCGTCGCGCATGGCGTCGATGCCGTCGAAGCCGAAGTTGGTCTTTGCGAACTCGTCGGTGAGCTCGGGGAGCTTGCGCTCCTTGACGCCCTTGACGGTGACCTCGACGGAGGCCTCCTCGGCGCCCTCGACCTCGGGGGTCCAGGAGATGGTCTTGGTCTCGTCGACGTTCATGCCCAGCAGGCCCTCGTCGAACTCCTTGGGCAGGTTGCCGGAACCCATGGCGATCATGCGGCCCTCGCCAGCGAGCGCCTCGGCGCCCTTGACGTTCTTGATGTCGACGGTCACGTAGTCGGAGCCCTCGACGGCGCGCTCGACGTCCTCGAAGGTGGCGTGGTAGCCCATGAGCATGTCGACCTGCTGGTCGATCTCGGCCTCGGTGACCTCCGCCGGGGGCATCTCGATCTCAACAGCGTCGTAGGAGGACAGCGCGGGGGCCGGACGCAGGGTGAACTCGACGGTGTAGGTGTAGTCGGTGCCGTCGGCGCACAGGTCGATCTGCTGGTAATCGCCCTCCTTGACCGGGACGATGTCGAGCTCGTTGAGGACGTTGCCCTCGTTGGAGCCGATCAGCTCGTTGGTGGCCTGCGCGAGCACAGCCTCCTTGCCCAGGGCGGAGTCGATCACGGGACGCGGGGCCTTGCCGGCGCGGAAGCCGGGGAAGCGGTACTTCTTGGCGGCGTCCTTATAGGCCTTCTTGATGGCGGCGTCGACGTCGGCGGCCGGGATGGTGACCGTGGCGGTGAGCTTGGCGTCCTTCACGTCAGAAGTGATGTTCAACGTTCCTCCTCTAATACGCTCGGCAAGGGTTTGGGTGCCGATCCCTTTGATACCTTGTGTGCGCGACTGGTGCGGGCGAAAGGACTCGAACCTTCACGGGAAGCCCACTGGAACCTAAACCCAGCGCGTCTACCAATTCCGCCACGCCCGCAGCATGGTCACACAAACGAACATGATAGCAAAAAGGAACGCGTGCGTGCACGTACGCACCCTCCCTATCCAGTTTCCATATGATTTGTCCGATAGCTGCTTTGGTCTGCACGATTTGGCCCTCATCCCTCACCCGACCCCTCGCGTCCATCCCCCCCTGCGATCCTCGCCCAACCAACGCCCAACCCTGCCTACCCCCTGCGTGATCCTTGCCCAACCCTGCCTACCCCCCAGCCCTTACTGACGCTCGGCCTACACTGTCCCCGTCCGGGTCGTTGCTCAACCCGCACTGTCCCGCCCATCCATAATTGATACGGCTTTTTGATACGGCTTTTACAACAGGTCATGTTTTGTGTCAGCGCCACGCATCGTGCACCGGCACCGCGTGCTAAGATGAACCTAGACCCTTTTTTCCATGCGCCTCAGTAAGGTTTGAGGCATGAGAACTGAACTTGAAATTGCCCGTCTGCAACCAAAGCGCCCGGTTGTGGTGGCCGGCGATTCCGCACTCAGGGCCATTCGCTGGCATCGCCGAGTATACGGCGAACTCACGTGGGAGCGCCTCTCTTCGGCCGGGGAAAAATCCGTCTATCAACTCGCAACCGCATACACAAGCGCATTCGACCCTGAGCAGCTCGAGCGGCAGGGGCTTATCAACCGCGACGACCCTCGCTTAACCGTCGCGGTTAAATCAGGCCGCAATCGGGTGAGCCCTGAAGCCATTCGATGCGTGACGTTACCTCGGGCTCCCCACGGCTCCATCATGAAGGTCAACACCAACCTCTTCGCTTACTCACCCGCCCTGTGCGTCTTGGACGCCGCCCGGTCGATTGACACGCCACGGCTCATTATGATGATGGAAGAGCTATGCGGCGCGTGGTCCCTACCGGAAACTGGTCCGATCGACGCCAGACAGTTTGGCAACACAATCGATTTCACCGACAAACCCTGCGGCTACTTTGAGGCAAGCCCGTGCCTAGCTGTCAGCGGACTGCGGGCCTTCATCGCTCACGCCACAGGCCTGCACGGGCAGAGACGAACAGGAACGATCGCTCGGCATGCTCTCGGCAACGCCCGATCTCCCATGGAGTCCATTGTAAATCTCATGTTTTCCCTGCCCCATGCACAGGGAGGGCTCAACTGTGGCAAGGTCATCCCCAATCACAAGATCCATCTTTCAAGCACCGGAGCCCGCATAGCCGGCATGCCTTATGTTATTGCCGACGCGTACCTACCGGAATCGCAAACTGTTCTGGAGTACAACGGTGCTTATCACGATGCGCCGGACATCAGAAAGCGCGATGAGAATCGAACGCTCGCACTGCAGTCCATGGGATTCTCTGTTTTCAGAATCAATAACGAGCAACTTCGTGACCTGGATGCTCTGGAATCAATCGCGCGCATCATCTTTAAGGCCCGAGGAATGCGGTATCGGCCACGCACGCAAAATCACACCATGAAAATGCAGACCATGTTAGATGGACTGAGGGAATCGGTGGGGCTCCGATCGTGCAGATAGCCTCTTTTCCCAAGCAACAATCTTGCTCCCAGCCCTATCGTGGGGGGTAAAAACGCAGGCCCCCGGGGGTGCGCCCCACGGAAACCCAACACCCCCCAAGGGGAGGGACA
>CAUWJG010000006.1:0-74723 GCA_963559095.1 uncultured Collinsella sp.
GCCGCTCATCGTCGAAGTCCATATCGATATCGGGCATCTCGGTACGTTCGGGCGAGAGGAATCGCTCGAACATCAGACCGTTCGATAGCGGATCGAAGGTGGTAATGTCCATGGCATAGGCCACGATAGCGCCCGCCGCCGAACCGCGGCCGGGGCCGACGCCGATGCCGTTTTCCTTGGCCCAGCGCACGTATTCGGCAACGATGAGGAAGTAGGCGGCAAAGCCCTTCTCGCAAATGACCTTGTACTCGAACTCAAATCGCTCGCGGATGTCCACACCGCCCACGGACTTGCCGTCCCAGTCCGCACCGTAGCGCTTGGCCAAGCCCTCCTCGCACTCGCGCCTGAACTGACTCTCATGCGTCTCGCCGGGGTCGAGCAGCGGGTAATTGGGCAGGATGATGCTGTCCCAGTCGAGCTCGACGTTGCATTTCTCGGCGATCTCCACCGTGTTGTCGCATGCCTCGGGACAATACGGGAACAGCGCGCGCATCTCCTCCTCGGTTTTCATATAGAACTCCGAACCCTGCATACGCATGCGGTTCGGGTCGTCCACCTTGGAGTTCATGCCGATGCACATCATGACATCTTGCACCGGAGCATCTTCACGCGTGAGATAGTGGAAGTCGTTGGTGGCAATGACCTTCACGCCCACCTGCTCGGCAAGCTGGATGAGGCTCTTGGAGAGCTCCTCGTCAGTGATGCCAGAGTCGGTTGTGATGCCGTGCTCCTGAATCTCGATGTAGAAATTACCGGGCTCGAAGGTGTCGCGGAACGTCTCGGCCCACTCGAGGGCCTTATCCATCTCCCCGCGGTCGATGCACTTGGGAATGATGCCGGCGATACAAGCCGAGCTGGCGATGACGCCCTCGCGGTGACGGCGCAAGTTATCCAGGGTCACGCGCGGCTTATAGTAAAAGCCCTGTACCGCTGCCTCGGAAACGATTTGCATGAGGTTCACGTAACCCGTTTCATTTTGGGCGAGCAGCACCATGTGGTACAACTCGGGCTTGCGGTCACGCGCCAGGGTGTCATCGGGGGTGAAATACACCTCGCAACCAAAGATGGGCTTGATCACCAGCGGCGGCTTGAGTTCGTCGATGCTGCCCTTCTCGTCCCACATGGCGAGGTCTTTCATATGTTGCTCGTACCCGCGCGGATCGGCGTCCTTATCCGGGCACTCGAGCTCGTCGCGTCGACCTTTTTCCAAGAAGGACTTGTCGTGGCTCCACACCTTGTACTCAGGCGTGCCGTGGTTCACGGCGTCACACGCCAGGCCCAAATCGGGCACGCCGTACATATAACCATGGTCCGTGATGGCAACAGCGGGCATCCCCAGCTCGACCGCGCGCGCGACCATATCCTTAACGCGCGTCGCCCCATCGAGCATGGAGTATTCCGAGTGGTTGTGCAGATGAACAAAGGCCATGTGCGTGCGTCCCCAATCCGATGTGCTGAGAGGTGTTTGAACGCTACTGATTCTAACCGAGCGCGTGGACAGAACGCGTGTGCGCACCTGACTCGTCCAAAGGCTCACAGCGTGTTCGATTGCACGGGGCTCAACCCGCCCGCCCGGGCGCGAACGCATTCTCTTCGGGCGTGGTTCGCTTCGCTTCACAGAAACGCCCTTGCGAACATATGTCCGCGTCCGGGCCACGAGGTCCAAAATCCCACGAACGGCTTGCCGAGCACCTCGGTACACAACCCCACCATCGGCGAGCGACGGTAGCACAACTGGAAAAACTTCCGGAAATCGCGAAGTTTTTCCAGTTGTGCTACCGCCTGGCCCCGCACGGCGAGCCGGTTGAGCCGCCCAGCCCGAACGGGGGGGCGGCTCAACCGTCCAGCCAAAATGGGGCGCCCAAACCGCGCCGCTAGAGCTCGTAGGTGACGACCTGGGGCTGCGCGGGATCCACGAGGTCGGGGACCTCGACGCGCACGAACTTGAGCGTCACGCGCTCGTAGCCGGCCTTGTGCAGGACGTCGGCGTACACCTCGGCCTGAAGGCGGTGCTTCTCATGCAGCCGCCCGGGTGTCTCGTCCGCACTGCCGCCGGTCTTGTAGTCGATCAGCAGGGCATGACCGGGGCGGTCCGGGTCGGTGCACAGCAGGTCGATGGCGCCCTCGGCGTAAGGCCCGAAGCGCTCGGCGAGCCCATCCATGCCCAGTGTGTAGAACGGAACCTCGGCGCGAACGCACGGCCAGGCAAGGGCCTCGGCGCGCACGTCGCTGCTGAGCCAGCGCACAACCGCCTCGTCGAAACGCCCACGTTGCTCGGGCGTGCAGCCCCAATAGCGGCAAAGCGCCTCGGCGCGGCTGCCGGGAAGGTCTGCACGGTCGAGCTCGATGAGCCACTGACATGCGGCGTGAAAGGCGCTGCCCAGGGCGGTCGGGTCTCCGGAACGCGATAGGGCCGCTTTCCCATCGCGCTCCTCGCGCAGGGCGTCGACCTCATCCGGCGCCACAGCCTCTTCGGCACCACCGACCTCAAGGGGTACGGCAGACACCACGCGGTCCTCCCCTTCCTCGTGCAATTCAGCCGAAATCGACGAATAGCTGTAGGAATCGCGAGGGGTGCGGGGCGCGGGCACCGCGCGCATGCGCACACTCGAGGGCTCCACGAGCGTGAAGGAGTCCAACGGCGCGGACGCGGGCCCGGACTCGGTGGTCGCTTCCGCAGCCAGGTCCTCCGCAGCCGGCCCCTCAACATCGGCCGCCTCGGCATTCGCCTCGTAGGCGGTGCCGGCATATGAAAAATCCCTGAGCGCGATCAGCTCGAAATCGCCCGCTTGCGCGTTGTCGAACACGAGGCGGTCGCATGCGAGCGAGGCGCCCGCATCGGGCAGGATGCGCTCGAGAACAGCTTGCGTGAGGTCCGACTCGGGCTTGAGGGCGAGGGCCGCGTCCTTGCCGCGACCGACGGGCGCATCCATCGCGAGCAGGCAGACTTCGCGGGCGCGCGTCATCGCCACGTACAGCAGGCGCGCCCGCTCCTCAAGCGCGAGACGGTCCTCCTCATCACGCATGGACAGCCATGCCTCGGCGGCCGAACCGGTCGCGCACACGTCGTCAACCAGGTCCGCAGCGAGCCAGGGCGGCGTGGCGGACGAACCGCTCAGATACTTCTTGAACTGCTTCTCGACATCGGAGCCCTCGATAAAGCACCCGTTCGAATCGCGACAGCTCGGGAAACGACCGGGCAGAACCGCGACGTCGAGGGTCCCGTCGTCGCGACGGGCGGACTGCATGCGATCGGAATTCGATCGGATGCCGAAGCACTCGGACACCGCCACCACGGGAAACTCGAGGCCCTTGGAGGCGTGCACCGTCATGATGCGCACCGCGTTGCCACCCTCCTCGTTGAGAGCGCCGGGCGCCTGCTTGCCGGCCAGGAATCGGTCGAAGGCGAGCGCCACCTGACGCGGGGCGTTGCCCAGCTCGGCCTCGGCCTCCGCGACGGCGTCGATGGCCTTCAACACGTTCGCCGCCTGCGCGCGGCCCTCCGCCCCCCGATCGGCGAGACGGACCATCCACCCGGACTCGTTGACCACATCGCGCACGATGGAAGCAAGCGGGTCCCTCCCCAGGCGCGCGAGGGCGCGGCGCAGGACGCTTCGGGCGCGGGCGAGCAGCGGGAGCTCCCCAAAGCCCGGCGCGTCGTCGTCGACGAGGATGCCGAGTTCGATGTTGCGACGGCGGGTCTCGCCGGTCTGCGCATCCCATGCCGTGGCCAGGGCTAAAAACTCCTGGACGCCAAGGGCGAACAGCGGGGAGGCGAGCACGGGGGCGAGCCCTTGCGCGGTATCGGCCAGGTTGCCAAACATATGCACGAGCGCGCGGACGGTCTTGGCCTCGTCCGTGGATGCGAACACCGAACCGCCGCTGATCACGCAGTCGAGCCCCTGCGCGCGGATGGCATCCGCGTAGACGCCGGCGCGGGGCATACCGCCCAGCAGCAGCACCATACCGCCCACGGGCTGGCCCGCATCGGCGAGCGCGCGGAACCGATGGGCGATGGCGCGAGCCTTGGCGGCCGTGCGCTCCTCGGTGGTGCCGCCGGCGACGAGCAGCGCCTGCCGACGCGAGGCCCCCGGCGCCACCAAGCCGTCGGCGCGCCCGTCGTGCGGGAGCAGGTTGAGGAAACCCGGCATGATGCCGCCCTGCCCATCGTCGAAGATGCGGGCGACGTACTCGAGCACCTCGGCGTGGCTGCGGAAGTTCTTGACAAGCTTGACCACGGACCCCTCGGAACCCGCAACAGCCCCCTGCTCGATGCGGCGCTGCGCGCGGCGGAACACCTCGACCTCGGCACCGCGGAAACGGTAGATGGACTGTTGGGCATCGCCCACGGTGCACAGGGCGCGCCCACCCTCGCCCGTCAGGAAATTGATGAGGTCGACCTGCTGCTGGTCGGTGTCTTGGAATTCATCGATCATGACCATCGCGAACTTGCCCGCGTACGCGTCGCGGATGCCGGCATGGTCGCGCAGCGCCTCATAGGTGAGGCGGAGCAAATCGTTGTTGTCGAGGGCCGAGCGCTCCGCCTTGAGGGCGGCGTACTCATCGCCGACGGCGCGGGCGAGCCCGAGCAGCTCCTCAAAAGCGCAGTCGCCGACGGCAAGATAGGCGTTGACGAAGGCATTGGCGGCCTCCGCCTTGAGAAGGGCAACCTGCTCCTTGGGGAACGCCTTGCTCGGACGCGGCATGCCGCAGGCGAGCATGCACGCGGCGAGGTCCCCACGCGTCTGTGGACCGTCCAGAAAGGCCTCGAGGGCGTCCAGCGCGATGCGGGCAGTCTCGGCGGCTTTGGCGCTCGCGCCGAGGCACTGGCGATAGGCGTCCATGAGGCCGGAGAAGTCCACCGAACCGCGGGCGATCTTGATGTCGTCGAAACCGTGGCGCGAGGCGCTCGCGCGCTCGAGCAGCACACGCACCAGACGCTTGACACTCGCACCCGCCTCGAAGCCGGAGGGGTCGACCTCGCCGGAGAGCGGGAACCACTCCCGCAGCGCGCCCAGGCCTTCGCGCTCGCGGGCGATCACGATATCGACCGCTCGATCCATGAGCGGGGCGGAGACGGATTCATCCAGCACCGTGAACTCGGGGTCGAGCCCGAGCTCGAGCGCATGGGCGCGCAGGACGCGCGAGCACATGCCGTGGATCGTCGAGATCCACGCATCGTCGACCTGCAAGGCGACGTCGGCCATCCCCTCCTCGATGAGGGCACCGCGGACGCGCTCGCGAATCTCGGCCGCCGCATCCTTGGTGAACGTGATCGCGAGTACCTGGTCGAGGCTTTGGATGAAGGGGCCGGACTCGGGCGAGAGCGCCCACAAGATCCTGCGCGTAAGGGTGAAGGTCTTGCCCGAACCCGCACCCGCCGAAACGAAGAGCGGGCGGTCGAGGGTGGTCACGATGTCGCGTTGCTGCGGCATGAGGGTGGAAAGGTCCATCGTTTAAGCGTCCCTCCGCTCGAATCCAAGGTCGTGGTTGAACGCGCACCGCGCGCCCGGCTTCTCCGCCGCCGCGACGTCGCCCGCCTCGAGAGCATCCAGCTTGCGCGCGATGGTCCGCTCGACGCGGTCGAGCAGCCCTTCGAAGCCCATTGCGCCGCCGTGCTCGGTGTCGGGGAATCCCGTCCGCAGGCCGGGCACGCGGCCGTCGCCGCGCTCGACCTCGGCGAATTCCTCAGACACGGCGCCGCGCATGGCGGGGGCGCCGCCCTTGGTCGAGAAGTAGAGGGCGCCGCGGGCGTCGAGGGCGAGCGCGGAGTGGCGCAGCGCCTGCGCGTAGATGAGCGACTGCGTATGCTCGGGCAGCCAATCGGGATCGTCCGCCGGAACGGTGCCATCGCGCTTGGCGACCGTGGGGTCGGAGAGCTTGAAGGCGTTGACGTCGGCGCGGTGCTTGTAATCGATGACCATCGCGCGGCCCTCGGCGTCGACGTCCACGCGGTCGATGCGGCCGCCGAGCGGGCGCCCGGCGTACTCGACCCCGAGCCCGTTGAAGGAGTACTCGAGGTATTCCGGCGCGAAGGGCGCGAGCGCCTCGGCCTCGTACCTGACCACCGCCTCGAGCTGCGGCAGGATCTCGTCCACCTGCGCGCGCTCAAGAGCCGAGTGTGCGACAAGCGCGCCGGAGCTCGAGGTCTTGTTGCGCGCATGCTCCGCACGGACGCGGTCGAACACATCCCGAAGCTTCCCCAGGCACTCCTCGAGATTCTCGGGCGTGACGCGCGGGACCCCCTCCTCGATGAGCTCGGCGTGCAAGCGGTGCATGACGTCGTGAACGAAGTTGCCCTTCTCCATATTGCCGAACCCCGCGTCGAGCGACTGCGGGCGGATGCGCGAGGACATGAACCAGCACAGAGGGCAGGTCACGTACCCTTCGATCTGGGAGGCGGACAGCTGACGCGGCACGAGGCGCGACGGGTCGTCCGGGTCGCGCTGGTAGAGCACCAGATGGCGGACGGCGTCCTCGCCCAGCTCCTGCGGGGGCAGGCACGCCACGCGGCGGCGTTTCAGCCCCACGCCAGCGGCGGTGTCGAGATCCGCCACGATGTCGCCCTCTCCCACCGAGCTCACGGCTGCGACGCGCCCCGCCGCGCGGGCGGACGCCATCAATTCCGTCCACATCGCGGCGGGATAGCGATCCTTGGCCTGCCGGTCGTGCGTCACGCGAGCAAGGATCACACGGCCGCAGGCGGCGGCCAGCGCGCGGTCGAACAGGTCGCGCAGACGGGCGGCGGGCTCGAGCTCCACGGGGGTAGCACCGAGTTTGGCGGCGAGGGTCGAAAGCGCGCCCTCCTCATGCGCGAGTGGGAAATTGTCGACGTCCACGTCGGCGACGAAGACGGCGTCCACGGAACCAGCCGGTAGCAAGGCAGCTTCCGCGAGCGTCATGAACCGCACGCAGGGCACGTCTGCGGCGCCCTCGCCACCCATGTGGGCAACGTCGGTCGACTCAGCGCGACAACGCAAGGAGACGGTCAGGGCTTCCAGCGCCGTCACCGCCACGGACTGGGGGACATCCATCTCGCGGGCGGTGTCGGCCAATGCCTCGATCGCCTTGGCGGCCATGGTGACCTCGACGCCGGCGCGAACCGACCCGTCCCTCCAACCGAGGGCGCTCGAGGGCAGGGCCGTGGCGGCGGCGCACATTGCCTTGAGCGCCGAGACGGGCCGCCCCTGCCACAGATACGAGACGACGCTCGCGCAGACGGCCGGAACCCGCCCATAGGGCCCCGCCTGATCCGAGCGCTGGCGCATGGTCGCGGTCTGGCTCTGATAGCTCTGCAGGATGCGCAGGACCGCCTCGGGCGTCAGGGAGCGATTGGAGCGGATCTTCTTGTCGAACTTCCGCGCGGAATTGGAGTCCATGCCGGAAAGCGACGAATAAAGCCAGTCGGTGAGTTCCGGCGCGGGCCACCACGTCGCGGCGAGTTCGGGATCCTCCCCCGCCTCCTTCATACGGGCGACCAGATCGGACAGGGCGGTGAACTGACGGCCGACCGCCGTGTCTCCGAACCGGGTCACAAGGGTGCATTCCGAGCTGATCCCACGAGCCGCCAGGCGGGGCGAGACCTCGTCGAACACCGCGAAAGGACGGGCACATGCCACCACCACGTCGCGGCTGCCCGCCACGAGCACCTCAATGGCGCGCGCATAGGCGCCGGCGCGGGCATGCGGGCCGGCGACCTCGAGAAACTCGGGGAAGCCCTGGAAACGCGAGGCGGACACGGACCCATCGAGCTCGATCACCTCGACGGGGACAGGCAGATCGGAGGCAAGGGAGCGCTGGTCGGGGTTGAGGAGCACAGCCGCCTCCCCCACACCGGTGACGGCCATCAGCAGGCGCATCACATGGTCGGGCAGGCGGGAAACGTCGCGCACGGCGACGAAGCGCGCACACGCGGGCGCCTCGGAGCCGACGAGGCGGGCCAAGAGAAAGGCCGCCTCCGATGCTTCGACGAGTCCGCGCGCCTCGAGCATGTCGGCGTAGTCGCGCACCAACGAGAACACGACCCGTTCGGCATCGTTTTCCGCCTCGCCTTCCCCCCTCTCCGATACTGCGGGGATGGCGATCTGGGGCAGCAGGGCCTCGGCGATCTGGCAAACGAGCCGCACCGTACCCGGATTATCCCGCAGAGGAGCGATCGACTCCGCGCTGCGGCCGGAGATGAGCGCGGCGACGAGCATGCGGCGCTCGAGCGGGGCCACGATGCGGCGTCCGTCTCCGAACAGCTCCCACATCCCCTCGATCCACGTTGCGGGCGTCGCCACGTCGACGCCCGTGCCGACATGCGCTTCGGCCAGAACGCGACGGCACAGGTCCCGCTCGGCGAACGTGGGCACCAGCAGCGTGGCGCGGCCATGCTCGCGCACCGCCCTCGCGAGCAGTGAGACCTCGGCGTCCGCGAGCGCCGATGCGGATTGCGTCATGTAGACCTTCAGCCCCATGTTCCCCATCCTCGGTAGAAGTTGCGTCATTTCCATCCTACACGCCCGCGCGGACACATTTGCGCATCGTGGGCAAACCCCATGCGGCCAAGGCGGCGATGGGGCCCATCCATCACCCACAAGAAACCGCCCCCCGCAATCTCGTGACTGCGAGGGGCGGGCCCATCACCGTTGCTAGCGCGCGCTAATTATCCCCCATCTTGACAAGTACCTTGCGATAGCCGCCATACTCGCCGTTGAGCGCTTTGGACACGCGGCTCACCGTGGTCGACGAGGCGCCGGTGCGAGCCTGAACCTCGACATAGGGCTCGCCCTCGTCGAGATAGCGGGCGACCTGCAGACGCTGTGCGAAATCGCAGATCTCACGCGGCGTGCACAGGTCGGTGAGAAACGCCCGAACATCATCGGCATCCTCAAGCAGCAGACACGCCTGCACCAGCTGCTCGACATCGCCACGCTCGAACATTTTCTCGATATTCATATCATGCACCCGCCAACCGCGATTACAGACCCTGTCGTTACCAGCGCGTCCCCACCAAACCCCCTGTTGAGCCAGCGGGCACTGCGCCGCAGCAAAGTGTAGCACACTATCGCGCTAAAGCGCAGATGGGCACCCACCCACGGCACAGAACGCACAGCGAACCGTCCAGCAGTAGAGAAACGGCAGCGAAGCCGCCCTCACCAGCGCGGCAATGTGGGTACAAGCGACAACCGGTCTTCCAAACCCGACGTCCAGCGCACCTCATCGCGCTCATCGATGATGACCGCCTCGATGCCATCCAGCCCCTCGATCATCTCGATCGCAGCGCTGGCGCCCAGCATAAGCGCCGTAGTGGAATAGCCATCGCAGTCCAGCGATCGCTGCGCCACGATCGTGGCGCTCGTCACGTCCGTGCGCACAGGCATCCCGTCGTGCGGGCTCAAGATGTGGTGGTAGCTGATTCCGCCGCGCGTGAAACGGCGCTCATGCAGGCCACTGGTAACCACCGAACCGTCCGTCATGTCCACGATGGCGCGCATATGGGCCGTATCGAGCGGGTTCACGATACCGATGCGCCACGGCTCGCCGGCGCGCACGGGCGGACGCGCGTCGGCATCGGCGGGACGACCGCCGCGCACGAGCACATTGCCACCCAAGTTGAGCGCGAACCGGTGTACACCGTGCTGTTCCAGCAGGCGCCCCAGGTCATCGGCGATATAACCCTTGGCGATGCCGCCGACATCCAGGATGGTCTTAGGATCGGTGATGGCAAGCGTTGACGACCCCATGCTGCGGCCATCCACGATGAACCGATCCATGCCGACGTGCTCGCATGCGCCAGCCAACGCCAAACGGCTCGGCACCACCCCGCGATGAAAATCCCACAGGCTCGTCACCGTGCCCATGGTGATGTCGAAACACCCGCCGCTGCGCTCGCAATACCCACGAGCCAGCTGCAAAATCTCGGCCGTCTCGGGCGCCACGTCCACGGGCGCGGGAGCTGCGGCGTGAGCGCGCGCGATATCGGAATCCGGGCGCGTCCGAGACAGATGCCGCTCAAAATAGCGGCATCGCTCGCGACAGGCGAGCAGAGCCTCGTCCAACTGCGCACGCACGGACGCCTCTCGCGCATCGGCGCCATCCGGCGCATACGCATGCAGGTGCACATCGGTGTTGAAGATAAAGATATCGAGCTCGCGCGCGCCATCGGCGCCATCAATCGGGCTGGCCCAGGCGGGATCCATGGCCCGACGCGCCTCACCCGCACGCGCATGGCGAGCATCGCCGTGCCTGCGGACCGTGGCAGAATCCCGCGCTCCGCTCGTTCCGCGCGCCATGTCAGCGGCATCCTCATTCTGCATCCCAGACCCCCTGTGCAACGAACGCAACTGATTTGGGTAGACTACATAGCTACCACGTCGCGCCCGGCACGCGCCTGGCGCCAACCTGTATCATAGCCTGCCGCCGCACGCGGCGCATGCCCGAAAGGATGCCCCATGCGCTTTATCCTCAACTGGCTCGTCACATCCATCGCGATCTCCGTCGCCACGTTCCTCGTGCCCGGCATCGAGCCCTTCGGCGCCACCGACCCTTGGGTGAGCTTCGCGTTCGTCGGCCTGTTTTTGGGGCTGGTGAACTCCATCGTCAAGCCGCTTATCACGCTCATCTCGCTGCCACTGACCTGCTTGACCCTTGGGGTGTTCCAGTTGGTAGTCAACAGCTTCATGCTCGAGCTCGCCAGCTGGCTGTCGGTCAACCTGCTGGGTTCCGGCATCGCCATCAGCGGCTTTTTCCCCGCATTGGTCGGCGCCATCATCATCAGCGTGCTGTGCTCGCTGCTCGGCGTGGCCACCAGCGACTAGCAAGCCAGCGCGAAGATGGGGCAGCATGCCTGGGACTCACGCGCGCGTGACCTTCCGCAACGCACAGGGAGCCTTTCGCCAGGCATCCGACTTCGGCACATGAAAAGGGGCGCCCACCTTGAACTGTCTCCCATTTCTTGGACAAGAAAACTAACGTCCAGGGAATGGGAGGCTTTTTCCATGACCACATACGGCAGAGGGGTCCGGGAACGGGCCGCCGACCTCTTCGAGCGGGGGTTCGGGGACCGCGCCGCCGCCCGCAGACTCGGCGCGCCCCGCGCGGCCGTGAGAAAATGGCACCTGACGTACCGCGCCGCCGGAAGGAAGGGGCTGCTGGAGATGGGTGCCAGGCACGCGAGCTATGAGTACGAGACGAAGGTGGCCGCCGCGCGCTCGGCGGTCGAGGGGGGCATGGCCAAGCCGGAGGCGATGGAGCGCTTCGGCGTGGCGAGCAGGTCCGCCCTCGACAGCTGGTGCCGGCTCCACCGCGAGGGCGGCGCGGAGGCGCTGAGGCCCAGGCCGAAGGGCAGGCCGAGGGGGTCGGGCGCGAAGGCCGCCCCGGCGACGCGCGAGGAGGAGCTCGAGCGCGAGGTCCGCAGGCTCGAGGCCCAGGTGGCCTACCTAAAAAAATCGATAGCCCTGAAGGCGGAGCTCGGCTTGCCGCTCGGGACCGGGCGGCGGCCGTAGCCGCGCTTTCGGGGCGCTTCCCCCTGGCCGACCTGCTGGAGGCGGCCTCCCTGCCCAGGTCGACCTACTACTACGCGCTCGCGCGCCCCAAGGCCCCGACCAGGCCGGAGCTCCGGGCCAGGGTCGCCGAGATGTTCTCCAGGACGCCCGACGGCTGCGGGCACCGCCAGGTCGCGATGTGCCTGCGGGCCGAGGACGGCGCCGTGGTGGCGGACAAGACCGTGCTGAAGGTGATGCGCGAGATGGGGCTGCGGTGCGCGATCAGACGCGCGCGCCCGTTCCGCAGGTACAGCTCCTACAGGGGCGTCGTCGGCGCGACCTTCGAGAACGTGCTCGGGCGCGACTTCGCCGCCGACGGCCCCTGGCAGAAGATGGGCACGGACGTCACCGAGTTCGGCTGCTCGTTCGGCAAGGCCTACCTCGCCCCGGCCTACGACTTCGGCAGCGGGGAGATCGTGGCCTGGTCGATATCGGAGAGCCCGGGGATGGACCGGCAGCGGGAGATGCTCGACGCGCTGGCCGCCGCGAAGCCCGGCTGGGCGAGGCCGGTCATGCAGACGGACATGGGCTGGCAGTACCAGCACGCCGATTTCGTCGGGGCGCTGCGCGACCTGGGGGTCGTCCAGAGCATGTCGCGCAAGGGCAACTGCCTGGACAACGCCTGCACCGAGGGGCTGTTCGGCCACATGAAGGACGAGTTCTCCCGCGACCGCGACTGGGATTCGTTCGACGAGTTCAAGCGCGACCTCGAGGCCTGCATCCACCACTGGAACCACGTGAGGCGCCAGGTCAAGCTGAAGGGCCTGACCCCAGTTGAGTTCCGGGAGCAGGCCCTTCGGGGCGCCGCCTAGCGGCTACTATTTATTGCGTCCAAGTTTTGGGGCGCAGTTCACCTGTTCGTGGACGCCCCTTTTCATGCATGAGGCAAGACGTATGTGGAGCGGCCCGCCCTCGCCAAACGATGTGCCCGCCTGACCGGGTTCGAGCCGTGCGCGCCTACCGCCCCGACCGCACGCCGCGGCAACGAAGCGCGGCAACCAAGCCCTTAGCGCGTCGCGCCGTTGCGCGGACGCTCGGCGAGATCACGCAGCGTGATCCCGTCGACATACTCGCTGATCAGCTGATCGAGCTCACACCACATGCCGATCGTCGAGCACTTCTCAGCGTGATCGCAGCTGCAATGCTTGCCCGTCAGGCATGAGACCGGCGCCAAGCTCCCCTCGGTGAGACGCAAGATCTCGCCGACCGTGAACTCCTCGGGCTCGCGCGTCAGGCGGTAACCACCGCCCTTGCCGCGCATACCAGACAGCACGTCGTTGCGCACGAGCGTGGAGAGAATGTTCTCGAGATACTTCTCGGAAATTCCCTGACGCTCTGCGATTTCCTTCAGCGGAATGCGGCCGCGGTCCTGGTGCTCCACCAAGTCAATCATCACACGCAGCGCATAGCGCCCTTTCGTCGATACCAGCATCGGTACCAACCCCCTTCTTAAATGGCATCGAAAAGAGCATACCAGATAGCAAATTATCCGCATTATGCTCATTTTTAATCCTATTGTATTTATATGTTTGTTGCGCTATAGTTGGGAAAGGTCGTGACCTGCGTAAACGCAGATGTATCGTGCTAAAATTCAAACGATTTTATGTGAAACGACACACGTAAAAAACGAGAAATCTTGCATTCTCATCCACCTGGTTTACAAATCTGAAACATTGTCATGCCCTTTGTACACACCATGGTGGCCATGGCGAACCGCGGCGCAAACGCCCGGGGCACGTCGCGCAGCGCACGATGCACCCGGTGCACGGACAGCTCACACGCTGAAGGCCACGCAAAAGATTGGAGTATCCTGATGAGCGCCATCAGCACATCTGTCGACCAACTCGTCGGCCAAACCCCGCTTCTCGAACTCACCAACATCGCTCGCGAGCGCAATCTGGGCGCACGCATCGTGGCCAAACTCGAGTACTTCAACCCCGCAGGCTCGGTCAAGGACCGCGTGGCCAAGGCGATGATCGACGACGCCGAGGCGGCGGGGCTCATTCGCCCACATGACGGCTTCACCATCATCGAACCGACCAGCGGCAACACCGGCGTCGGCCTGGCCTCCATGGCGGCCGCGCGCGGGTATCGCCTGATCGTGACCATGCCCGAGACCATGAGCGCCGAGAGGCGGGCGCTCATCGCCGCCTTTGGCGCCGAGCTCGTGCTCACCCCGGGCGCGCAGGGCATGAAGGGCGCCATCGAGCGCGCCGAGCAGCTCGCCGCCAAAACCCCGAACAGCTGGATCGCCGGACAATTCGTGAACACCGCCAACCCAGGTGCGCACCTTGCCAGCACCGGCCCCGAGATCTGGGAGGACACCGAGGGCGCCGTGGACATCTTCGTGGCGGGCGTGGGCACCGGCGGCACCATCACTGGCACGGGCACCTACCTCAAGCAGCGCAAACCCACCATGCGCGTGGTCGCCGTGGAGCCGGCCGACTCCCCCGTGCTCGCCGGCGGCAAGCCCGGCCCGCACAAGATCCAGGGCATCGGCGCGGGCTTTGTGCCCGAAATTCTCGACACGGACATCTACGATGAAATCATGCCGATTGGCACCGAGGACGCCTTTGCGGCCGCGCGCCTCATGGCCACGCGTGAGGGCGTGCTGGTGGGCATCTCCTCCGGCGCCGCGCTTGCTGCTGCGCTCAAACTGGCCTCGAAGCCCGAGCATGCCGGCAAGACCATCGTTGCGCTCCTGCCCGACACCGGCGAGCGCTACCTGTCCACCCCGCTTTTCGCCACGCAGGCGTAAGAACGCACATACGCACGGCGCAGATACGCGCGGACCGACCCCCGCAGTGTGGCCGGTCCGTGCGTGCGCGAGGGGGCACCGCACTGCGGGCATCTGCGGAACGCGCGGAGGGCACTTTGCGCACGCCGTGCCGCGCCCAGCCA
Organism: uncultured Collinsella sp.; assembly: GCA_963559095.1. GTDB lineage: Bacteria > Actinomycetota > Coriobacteriia > Coriobacteriales > Coriobacteriaceae > Collinsella. Next base: position 14,430 of record CAUWJG010000006.1, read on the forward strand.
ACCTGCTCGTCGCACGCGCGCGGCGAGCAGCTACAATGGGCACGCGCATGAACACAGATATGGGAACGATCGCCGCGCGCGGACGCGAGCGAAAGGAAAGGCGGCTACCATGACCAAGCGCGTGTTGATCGCCATGAGTGGCGGCGTGGATTCAAGCGTGACCGCCTATCTGCTCAAACAGCGAGGATATGAGTGCGCGGGCGCCACCATGCGACTCACCTGCAGCCGCTCGTTTGGTGACGATGCCCCGGGGTCGTGCTGCTCGCTTGCCGATCTCGAAGATGCCGAGGCCGTCTGCGAGCGACTCGGCATCCCCTGGCAGGCACTCGACTTCCGCGAGGTGTTCTCCCACGCCGTCATCGATACATTCGTCCGCACCTACGAGGCGGGCCAAACGCCCAACCCCTGCATCGACTGCAACCGCTATCTCAAGTTCGGCGCGCTGCTCGACTACGCGCGCGATCACGGCTTTGACGCGGTCGCCACCGGGCACTACGGCCGAATTCGCACGCTGGAAAAAACACTCGCCATAAGGCCCGAGGCGTCTGGCGACGGACAGAGCGCGGAAGTCGGCGTGAATCTACTGGCCGATATTGCAAAACGAGCGGGGGCGGCAAGCCCCATTTGGACACTGAGCTGCGGCGCCGATACGGCCAAAGACCAAAGCTACGTCCTGTACGCCCTCGACCAAGAGCGCCTCGCCCACACCCTGTTGCCGCTCGGCGGCCTCATCAAGGAGCGCGACGTGCGCCGCATCGCGCGCGAGCAGGGCTTTGAAAACGCCGCCAAGCGCGACAGCCAGGGCATCTGCTTCGTGCCGGACGGCGACTTCGCCAACTACATCGAACAGCGCCGTGGCCGAGCGCTGCCAGAGGGCGACGTGCTCGACACCAGCGGCGCGGTGCTCGGCCGCCATCGCGGGGCCATTCGCTACACCATCGGCCAGCGCAAGGGGCTCGGCGTTGCCAGCGCGCATCCGCTCTACGTCACCGCGATCGACGCCGCCGCCAACACCGTTACCCTCGGCACGCCCGAAGACCTGCTCGCGCATGGGCTGGTGGCCGATGACTGGCTTTGGAGCGCGCCTGCCGCGATCATGGAGGAGCTGCTCGATGATGCGGGTGCAGCGGGACTGGCCGTCGGCGCGAAGATCCGCTACCACCATCCCACGCGGCCCGCGCGGCTCTTTTGGGATGCAGGAGGCATGCGTCTCGCCTTCGATGAACCCGAGCGCGGCATCGCCCCTGGTCAGGCTGTCGTCATCTACGCTGGCGACGTAGTGCTTGGCGGTGGCCGCGTCGCGCAGGCGCTCGCGTAACCGCCGCACGCCGTCCGCAACACTCGGTGCGGACGGCGTGCTCAACGCATGCGTCACTCAGCCGCGACGCCCGTTACTCCGCCGCAATGCCGGTAAGCTCGCACTGGGCGCCGAGAGCGATATTCACGCCGCGAGCGCCATCGCCGTGCACGACGACCTCGCCGGCAATCGAGCCGCCGCCGATCGAGCCGCCCGCCTCGACGCTCAGCGCATCCACCTGCGCGCCGTGGGTCACCAAGTCGCCGCCAACCTCGAGCGCGCCGATGCTGCCACCGTCCTTCACGCTGAGGGCAATCGCCGCGAGCTCGACGTTCTTGCCCTTGACCAGCGTGTTGCCAATGCCGCCGTGCGTGGTGATACCGCGCTGCACGCAAATCGACCCGACCTGCTTGGACACCTGGATGCCCACCGAACCGTCGCCGAACGTCTCAATCGAGCTGAACGTGCCGGACTCAAGCGTACCGTCGTACTGGTTGTATCCACGTGCGCCCAAACCGTAGGTCTCAACCGAACCCAGCGCCTCGAACGTGCGAACCGTTCCGAAATTGACGAACCCCACGCCAGACGGACCGTAGGACACCACACGACCCTCCGCGCGCCACAGATCGACACTGCCCCACGCATCGAGCACCATGTCGTTCACGCCATAGGTCGCCGTCGTCCCCTTGTGAACGATGCGCTTCGCGTGGGCGCCGTAGACGATGAACACGCCTGCGGTGATGATGTTGGCCACACCAAAGGGAATCGCGCCCGTGGCGTGCACCTCGTTGGTTGTGAGTTCCTCGATCTCGACCGTGCCACCCTCGTCGCCGAAACCGGAAATGAACACGCCCGAGCCGCGCACCGGATCGCCAGGCGCGCCTGTGCTGACACCCGTGACGCGCAACGAGATGCGCGCGTCCTCGCGCGCGTTGAAGTTATAAACGGTCAGCGCGCCCTGCAGCACATTCACACCGTACTTCTGAGGCTGCTCCAGATACCCGCGCGTGTCGGCGGCACGCACGTGCACGTCGTGAATCTCGATATCCGCATGCACAGAACCGCCGCGCATGATGAAGGAGAACTGACCGGTTAGACCCAGGTCGGCAAACTCGAAATGTCCCAGATCCTCGGCTGCACCAGCATTGAACACCGCACGACGCGACGCCGGCGCGCTGATGGAAAGACCCCGAACGGCGTTGGAGGCCGTAACGCCCACGCCATCGGAATCCTGGAACATGAGCACGGGATTGGTGCCGTCCTCTTGAGCGGCACCCTCGAGCACCGTACGCTCCGGCAACACCGCTGGGCGCGACAACATGAGGCTGCGTGCCACCGTCACCGTTTGCTCACCCGCCGCCAGGGCATCCCAAAATTCACGTTCGCTTGTAACCTGCGCCATATCGGTCCCCTCTCGACGCATCTGATAAACATTTGCATCCTATAGGAATATCGACGGCAACACGATGCACCAAGCGGGAAAAACGGCCAAGCGCCTTTGTGATTTCTGAGATGGATTGTGACTAGCGGGCCTCGCTCACCACCGACCGCGACGTCTGCGAGCGCAACGGTATGAACAGCGGGTACGGGCCGGAGAGCAACGTGGCTTCGGGCGATGACTGCCAGCGACGCAATGCGAGTTTACGTACAGAGCGCTGATACATAAAGGAGTCGCATGCGAACCATCCGCGTGCAAAAGGGTTCGGGTCCGGACCATCCAGAGATAAAAACAGCCCTCAAACGGCCAAAAGCCGAACCCTCTTTACGCAAGCGGCCTATGCACGGACCCGTTCCCGCATCAGCGGCAGGGCGGTCCGGCAACGCCCTGCGCGGCACCGACTACACCTCGTACGCCAAGTCCTCGCCGTTGCTCTCGATAACATGGCGATAGTAATCGAAGCTATCCTTCTTAATGCGCTTATAAGTACCGTTGCCGTAGTCGTCCATGTCCACGTAGATGAACCCGTAGCGCTTGGACATCTGACGCGTACTCTCACTCACCAAATCGATACAACCCCACCAGGTATAGCCAATCAGGTCAACACCATCGACATTGATGGCGTCGCTCATGGCGCGCACGTGGTCGGCCAGGTACGCCATGCGATACACGTCGTGGATGCGCCCGTCCTCGGCGACGACGTCCCTCGCGCCCAGGCCGTTCTCAACGATGAACAGCGGCTTGCGGTACCGATCGTAGAGCTCGACCAGCGAAATGCGCAAGCCGATCGGATCGGTCTGCCAGCCCCACTCGCTGCTGGGCAGATGTGGATTCTTCACGCCGTTCACCGTATTGCCAGGCGCCATATCCAGACCAGTCGTGTCCCCCGCCATGCAACTCGTCATATAGTAGGAAAAGCTCACGAAGTCCACGGTGCCCTCACGCAGGATCCGGGCATCCTCGGGGCGCATCTCCACGGTGAAGCCCTTGCGATCGATCTCGGCCAGCAAGTAGCGCGGATATTCGCCGAACACCTGGATATCGACATACCGATAAATGCTGCGCATACGCTGTTGTGTGGCCAGGTTGTCCTCGGGCTTGCACGTGTAGGGGTAAAACATGAGCTTGGTCATCATGCAGCCCACCTGTGCATCGGGCACGAGCTCGTGGCAGAGCTTAACCGCACAGGCGCTCGCCACCATCTGATGATGCATCGCCTGGTAGATCACCTGCTCAAACGGCTTGCCTGGAAAACGATCCTCGATAAGGCCGCCCGAGGTCACCGCATGGCGCAGCATGGCGTCCACCTCGTTGAACGTCAACCAGTATTTCACATAGGAGCCAAAGCGCTCGAAACAAGTACGCGCGTATTTCACGAACAGGTCGATGCACTCGCGCGAATACCAGCCCTGATAGTCGGTCACCAGCGCCAGCGGCGGATCGTAGTGGGACAGCGTCACGAGTGGCTCGATGCCATGGCGACGCAGCTCGCGGAACATATCCTCGTAAAAAGCGATGCCCTCCTCGTTGGGCTCGGGATCACGCGGGTCGGTGTAAATACGGCTCCAACAGATCGAGACGCGTAGGACCTTATAGCCCATCTCGGCGAACGAGGCGATGTCCTCCTTGTAATGATGATAGAAGTCGATGGCGCGGCGCTTGGGGTAGTTGTCGCCCGGCCCGGCGGTGAGCGCCGTCTCCAAATCGGCGCTCGAGAAGGCGAACTGCTTGGTGAAGTCCGCTACCCCCACTTCGCGGTACGGCAGACAATCCTGGACGGTCATGCCCTTGCCGCCCTCGTCCCAGGCGCCCTCGACCTGGTTGGCGGCGGTGGCACCGCCCCACATGAAGCCATTGGGGAAATGCAACGGTGCGACGTTTTGATACATGAATGCCTCTTTCTCTCGTTGGGTTTTCGTCACATGCATGGTTCTCGGCACCCGGGCCACGCAGCAGGGGGGCGGCCCGGGCGTACGTTCTAGCGGATAACCTTGATGAGCTCGTCACCTCGCGACACGGAACCGCGCTCGACAGCGGCGAATACGTCCAGGCACGCCGTGCCACTCGCCACGATCACGGGCGTCGTTATGGCATAGCCGGCCGCCTGGATGGTAGCGGCATCAAATGCCAACAACCTCTGCCCGCAGGACACTTCATCTCCCTGCGCCACGAACGCCTCGAAATGCTCGCCCCGCAGGTTCACGGTGTCCATGCCCACATGGATGAGGCACTCCACGCCGGTCGTCGAGGTCACACCGATGGCGTGCTTCGAGGGGTAAAGGGCGGTCACCGTGCCATCGAACGGCGCGACGACGACGCCCTCAGAGGGCGTGATCGCGACACCGTGGCCGAGCGCCTCAGAGGAAAAAGCCGGGTCGTCCACGCTCGACAACGGCATGACCTCGCCGGCAAGCGGGCTTGCAATCACCTCGAGGCGCGTCGAGGCGCCATCTACGACCCCTGCCGCCTGCGAGGACTCTGGGGCAGCACTCTCAAGGGCGGGCGTGGTCGCGGGCGCATCCGCCGCCGCATCGCCGCGCTTGCCGAACGCCATACGTGCCGGGAAGCCCTTGCCCTCGTCGATCCCGAACAGGATGGTCAACCCGCAACCGAGCGCCACCGCGATGACCATGCCGATGCAGAAGAACGCGAAATGATCGTCCATGAACACGGGCAGCGATAGAATGCAAGAGTTCACATACGCATTGGACGTGCAGCCCCAAAACGCGGTCCACGCGCCGGCCACGCCGCCAGCGATGATGTCGGCAATGAGTGCGGTGCGAAACACCATGAGCACACCGTAGATGCCGGGCTCGGTGATGCCGATGAATGAAGAGATGAACGTGGACATGCCGATTTCCTTGTTTTCGGCCTTCTTCGCGCAAATCCACACGCCCAGGCACACGCCCACGATCGCCATGGTACCCATGGTGTTGATGGGCAAGATCACGTCATAACCGTAGTTGGTGATGTTGTTCAGGCACACCGCACCGAGCGACAGGTGCATACCGGTAAAGACGAGCAGCGAACGCGTGGCCCCGATGACCGCGCCAGCCACGATCGGCGAGAAGGTGAACAGCCCCGTGAAGGCCCAGGCGATGCCCTGGCTGATGTAGTTCGCCACCGGACCGGTGACACCGAGCGTCACCGGGCACATGACGAGCATGGTGACGAGCGGCGTGAACACCAGGCGCAGCTGCTTGACCATGTGCTTGTCGACGAAGGCGTACACGTACTTGAGCACCCACACCGACAAGATGACGGGGATGGAGCTCGACGCGTACTTGACGAAGGGGATGGGCAGGCCGAAAAGGCTCATGGGCGCGGCCCCCTCGGCAAGGCCGGCAGTCATCGTGGGATAGAGCAGGCAGCCCGCCAGCACGAGCGCGAGTGCGACATCGGTCTTGAAGCGCTTCGCCGCCGACCACGCGATCAAAAACGGCAGGAAGTAAAAGACCGAATCGGCAGCGATCGTCATAACCTTGATAAGGTCCATCTCGGCGGTGAAGCCCAGGTAGCTCGTCATAATCGTGATGACGCCCTTGAGAATGCCCAAGCCACCAAGCGCGGGGATCACGGGCAAGATGATGGCGGCGATCGTCTCGAAGATGCCGCCGATGCGGAACTTCCGCATCTCCTCCTTGTTGCGGGCCACGTCCTCGGCGAGCTTCGCCCTGGCTCCTCCGTCGCCGAGCTTGGCTTGGATCCCCTGGCAAACGGCATCAACCTCGTTGCCGATGATCACCTGCAGCTGCTCGGTCTGACCGGCAACGCCCAGCACGCCGGGAATCTTCCGCAATGCCGCCTCATCGGCACGTGAGCGATCGTGCAGGTAAAAACGAAGCCGGGTCACGCAGTGAAAGACCTCGCGGACATTCGCCGGGCCGCCCACCTGTTCAAGTATCTGGTTCGCAAGTGTTTGCGCATCCATTGTGGTTCCTTTCTGTACCGTATCGGGACACACGCGTCCCTTGTACATGGCATATGCACGGCACGTGCAGGTGGATCCAGGTCCTGCACCGGCCATTCACGGGAGAGACGGCGCGGGCGTGTGAGTCCCGTACGGAGCCTCCCCCGGTCTGCATCAAGCTGAGGTTGGGGTGCCACCCGCCGGGACAGAAGGCTCGGCCGACACCGGCGTTGCCTCCCCCATCACAGCCGGAGCGGATGAAGAGGCGCTGGAGCGCTTGCCGAACACGCGCTCCAAATGAATGGTGAGGTACATGAGCTCATCCTCGGACACCGCATACGCATAGGTTCGCCCTATAAACGAGGCGATGCTCGCGGCGCACGCATACGCCTGCGCGTAGCGGCTGCGCACCATCTCGATAAGCTGCCTGTCCTGCGAGGGCTCGCTCGCGGTACCCGCAACGATGCGCGAGGCGAACAGCTTGAGGTGGATCATGAGCCGGTAGTAATCGAGCGATGCGGGATCGATCTCAACATGATAGAAGTTCCTGATGAGGCCGTTGATACCACGGACCATGCGCGTGATCTGGAGCGTCTCATCCATGCTCGCGCCCGTGTCGGCGTTCACCAAGTGTAGGGCGATGAAAGCCGCCTCGTCCTCCGGCAACTCGACGGCAAAGCGCTCGTTGAGATAGACCAGGGCCTCTTGCGCGCAGGCGAACTCCTCGCGATAGATCATCTTCGTCTCAAACAACAGTCGGTTGCGGATGGCGATGCCCTTGCGGCAACGCTCGACCGAGAAGTGGATATGGTCGGTCAGCGCCAGGTAGAGATTGTCGTCCAGCGCGCGGCCGAGGCGCAGCTTGGCATCGGTGATGATGTGTTGCGCGGCCTCGAAGTACTCCTCGGGCACCTCGGCGACCATCTCGCCAAAGCGTGTGGACAACTCCGGGACGCGTTGGGTGAAGAGGCGCTCGACCTTGGCCTGGTCAACCTCATCGCCATGGCGCTTGCGAAATGCGACTCCGCACCCCATAACGATCACATCGCGCCCTGCGTCATCCACGGCGACGGCGATGTTGTTGTTCAGGACCTTGACGATTACCACAACCAACCTCCAAACAAAAACGCGGGCAATATCGAAACGGCAACTACTTGCTCAGCTTTCGGTATTGCCCGCGCGGCGGTAACAATCTTCATCAAGTGAGAATTATCTGGTTGTTAACAGCACTGTACCAAGGGGCGCATCGCGCGTCAAGGGGAAAGTTGCTACACGGCGCCAGCGCGGGCCTCGCGGTCGGAAAACATCATGACGAACGCCACGAACAGCAGAAGCGAGCACAGCGCGATCGAGGACAAACCGAAGCGGTCCAAACACCAGTTGCCCAGCACCGCGCCGATCACGAAGCACAAGATCACGCCGAAGTACAGCAGCCCGTTGGTGAGAAATCCACGTCGGTGCGTGATGATGTAGTCGTCGACGTTTTGCAAGGCGCATCGCAGGTTGCCGATGCACATGGTGGTCGCCACACCGCGCCCGTGGATCTTGCGGAAGCTCTCTACCTGCATACCGCAGGCCAGCGACGTCAGGCAGTTCGCCGTCAGGTTCGCGCGCGCATCCATGAGGCTCACCGCCAGCAAGATGATCGCTTCTGCCACCACCGTGACCTGACGCCAGTGAAAACGGCTCCCAAAACGCTCATGCGCCAGATCGCTCGCCATGATACCTGTGGCAAAGCTCAACACCGGCAAGAAGAACATGGCCGCCGCAGTGAAATTGCCCTCGGAGATATGCACACCCGTAAGCAAGATGTTGCCCGTCTGCGCGTTGGCGAACACGCCGCCGCGTCCCATGTAGGAGTACACGTCCATGAAACCGCCCACGAGCGCCAGGATGATACCGAGCTCGATGGACTCGGAAACCTGCTTTGCGCGCCTCATGCGCCCTCCCCTCGTTGCCGCCCGCCGCATATGCCTCTACAGGATAGGCCATACGAAGGCCACGCCACAGCCGGACTCCAGAATTAACGCATCGAGCAAGCGGCGAGACACATGCCCCGTGCGTTCGAGCAAGCGGATGCGATGCACGTCGCGACGAGCCTGCTACAATACCGTCTGGCATTTTTGGTACATGAAACCTGGAAGGACCTTCGCATGCAAGCGGTCATCTTCGACATGGACGGCACCCTGATCGATACCGAGCGCGTGAGCCAGGCGTCTTGGCGCCGCGCCGCCAACGACCTCGGCGCCACGCTTTCTGAGGAAATCCTGCATGCGTTCGTGGGCTGCAGCATCCCCAACGCCATGCAGATCATCGATGCCGAATATGGCGACCCCACCTTCACAAGGCGCCTATTTGACCATCAGCGCGACATCTTCATGGAGCTGGTGGAAAGCGAGCTTGAGGTCAAGCCGGGCGCCGTGGAGGCTGTCAGAGACGTCCGCGAACGCGGGCTTTACGCGGCGCTCGCCACCACGAGCGGACGCGACTACTCCACCGCGAATATGGAGCGCTTCGGCCTGATGGAGCTGCTCTGCGCCGCGTCGTTTAGGGAGGACGTTGAGCACCATAAGCCTGCGCCCGACGTCTACCTTCTCACCGCCAAGCGCCTGGGTGTCGAGCCGAGCCAGTGCGTCGTCGTCGAGGATTCCTTCAACGGCGTGCGCGCAGGCGCCGCCGCCGGCATGCAGGTCGTGATGATCCCCGACTACAACGAACCCACCGACGAAATCCGCGCACTCTGCGCCGACGTGGTGCCGTCCCTGCTCGAATTGCCCGCCGCGCTCGACCGCCTGTGCGAAGCTGCGCGCTAGCAAACCCCGCCGGCGGGCGCATCCAGTCGCCCGCCGGCATTCCACCTTTCATGGCACCAGCGCTTTTTCATGCGCAGGCGCCCTTCTCATGCCTCTACGCTCATAAAGACCTGCGTTCGCGGGTAATACCACACCGTCGACCCCATTTGGGCATCCGTGAGCTGTTCCAACACGCGCGCCCAGTCACTTCGCTTGACTGAGATATGCGCAACGGGAACGTCGTCACCCAATCGCTCGAATAAGTCGACCTCGTACTCATCGGGCGTGAATGAGGGGTTGCGAGCGCTCCCATTGCGCTCAAGAGCCTCCTCATACGAGGAGACCTTCACACCACAAGGCCCCTCTTGCACATCGGCAACCACATCCGACAACGTGGTCAAACCAATAAACAGCCCCAAACAGGTCAACCCGACAAACAGCGCGTTAACCGCAAGGGTCGATGCGGAAATGCCACCCCGAGCACAGCGGGCCGCGCCATGTGAGCCCATGTTGATAAAGACGCCAAAACAGCCGAAACTCGACGCAAGCAACAGTGCGGAGACGCCATTGACACCATGGCGCACCAGCCCGGCCCATCCAATAGATGGCCCGATGAAGGCGTACACCATGCCCAAGAAGGCCACTACCAGCAGGATCGCGCCAACATTGCGCACCATAAGGTCGCGATTCACACGTCTTCTCGAACGCGCCATCGCCCCTCCCTTTCAACGGGAAACACTGCGGTATAGGATACCAAACACCGCATATCGCCTGCGTGATGGCGACACCCGGCCAAACGCCTTTTTGCCCGTCCTGTGCCACGAATCACCGTCGATACAACCGTGCTCTGCGCTACACTAAAGTGAATCCATGGCAGCCGTGGAGCTGGCAACACCCCCGATTCGGCCGAGGTCCCCATGACGCATACCACCGCCACCAAGCGCACGCAAGCAAAAGTCGTCATTATCGGCTGCGCAGTTCTACTCATCGCATTTTGCGCTATGGTCTACAGCCGCTTTTGCACGAGCATCGGTATGGCGGGCCTGTACAACCGATCCGCGCTCGGCATCGCGTTCATCCTGTTCGGCATCGCCATGGCGCTCTTCACCCCGTGCGTCTACCTGCAACGCCTGCATCGCAAACACATCGATCCGTCCGAGCTTATCCGGGAGCTTAAGGGCATCGCTCTTGGATTTCTTTGCTACGTGGTGCCGCTCTTCCTCGCCCTGGGGGCCTTGTCCTCCGCCGATGACACCGGGGCGTTCGGCATCGCGCTCGCCATCGTCTTTGGCGCCGTCCCGTTTATCTACCGCCGCCACCGCAAGCAAGACCCCATCACCTACCAGCACACCGGGTCGGCTGCCCTTGTGGCGTTTTGCGGCGTCTTCGCCCTCATCGCACTCGTGGGCGGCGCGTATTCCTGCAGTCAAGTCATCGGCGACCTGAACGGCGGCTGGAAGCAGGAGACCTTTGCGTTTTACGAAATGGACATTGAGCGGCCGAGCGGACGCGGCGCGCTGCTCACGCCCGCCACCGTTGAAGTCACCCTATACAAAGATGGCGAGTCGGTTAAGGAACACCGGGCAGACGCCCATCTCTTAATCAACGCTTCCGATTGGCCCACAGTTGAGCCCATCCTCAACGATCCGTTGGCAGAAGTGCGCTGGTATCCGGAAACGCGAACGTTCGTGGGGGCGCGCGGACTCGTCGGATCGAGCACTGCGGGCGACCCCATCGACTAGAAAGCTGGGTTAGGACATGAGACGCGCAAACCGTTGCAATACCTCGACCATCGGCACCCCATCTCAGCGCCTCTACAGTCCCGGCGGCTGCGGATGCGCCCTGCTCATGGCTCCCGTCGTGGCAGCGGGCATCGGCCTTGCAGCGCTCTCATTCGGGCTTGCCGTTGTTGCCACAGCCATGCTTGTGCTCGCGATTGTCCTCACCGTGCGCGAGGTCAAGCGTGTGAGCGCGGGCATGACCGCACGAGTGGGTTTCATCATTGCCATCACGGTGCTCTACCTGCTGAGCCTCCCGTATCTGGGAGCTTTTATCTGGTTCTGGTTTATGGATTAGCCTGCGGTGCGCGGTGTGGCGCCGTCTCGGCTCGCAGGGTTGGCGTATCCTACACAGTGAACCTGAGCGAAAGCGAGTAGCATGCCCAAGCAGTCCGCCAAACAGCCGAACAACGCGCCGCGCCCCAACCGAAGCGGTGATGCCCACAAGCCGTCACACGCGCGGTACCAGCACAAACACCCGGAGCACCGCAGCCAACCCGCACCCGCCCGCTGCCCCGGCACGAAGGGCCGCCCGGGCCGCGAGGCGTTCCTCCCCGTCTCCCGTGCGGACATGGATGCCCGAGGCTGGGACCAGTGCGATTTCGTCTACGTGTGCGGCGACGCCTACGTTGACCACCCCAGCTTCGGACACGCCATCATCACCCGTGTGCTCGAGGCGCACGGATATCGCGTAGGGCTAATCTGCCAGCCCGACTGGACCGACCCCGCGAGCATCTCCGCACTCGGCGAGCCGCGCCTGGGCTTCCTCGTCTCCGCCGGCAACATGGACTCCATGGTGAACCACTACACCGTGAACAAGAAGCCACGCCACGAGGACGCTTACACCCCCGGTGGCCGCGCGGGCGCGCGTCCCAACCGTGCCGTCACCGTGTACGGCAACCTCATCCGCCGCACCTACAAGGACAAACCCATCATCATCGGCGGCATCGAGGCGAGCCTGCGCCGCCTGGCCCACTACGACTACTGGCAGGACAAGCTCAGGCGCTCGGTCCTGCTCGACTCCGGTGCCGACATCCTGCTCTACGGCATGGGCGAGCACTCCATCGTCGAGGTGGCCGACGCGCTCGCCGGCGGACTGCCCGTGGATCAGATCACCTTCGTGAACGGCTCGGCGTATCGCACGAGCGGCCCGCAGGCGCTCGACGGCGTGTACGACTACGAACTGCTCCCCAGCTGGGACGAACTCGCGGCCGACCGCCTCACCTACGCCCGCTCCTTCAACATCCAACAGCAGAACATGGACCCCATCACCGGGCGGCGCCTGGTCGAGCCCTACCCGAACGGCGTCTACGTGGTGCAGAACCCGCCGGCGGCGCCCCTCACCACCGCCGAGATGGACGAGGTGGCCGAGCTCCCCTACGCGCGCCACTGGCACCCCGACTACGACGAGGCCGGCGGCATCCCCGCCTTTGACGAGATCCGCTTTTCCATCTCCAGCAACCGCGGGTGCTTCGGCGAGTGCTCCTTCTGCGCGCTCGCCTTTCACCAGGGGCGCATGCTGCAGGTACGCAGCCGCGAGAGCATCATCCGCGAGGCTGAACTGCTCACGCGCGACCCCGAGTTCAAGGGCTACATCAACGACGTGGGCGGCCCCACGGCAAACTTCTTCAAGCCCGCGTGCACAAAGCAGCTCACCCATGGCGTGTGCAAGAGCCGCCGGTGCCTCTGGCCCAGCGTCTGCCGCAACATGGACACCAACGAGGACGCCTACGCCGAGCTCCTGCGCGACCTGCGGCAACTCCCCGGCGTGAAGAAGGTCTTCGTGCGCAGCGGCATCCGCTTCGACTACACCATGGCCGATGCGAGCGACAAGTTCCTGGTGGAGCTGCTGCAGCACCACGTGAGCGGCCAGCTGCGCCTGGCGCCCGAGCACGTGAGCGACGCCGTCCTCTCCGTGATGGGCAAACCCCGGCGCGAGGTGTACGACGCGTTCGTCGAGCGCTTCGAGCGGCTCTCGGCCGAGTACGGCCTCAAGCAGTACGTGGTGCCCTACCTCATCTCGAGCCATCCGGGCTCCACCATGAAGGAGGCCGTGGAACTGGCGGAGGCCGTGCGCGACATGGGCTACATGCCCGAGCAGGTGCAGGACTTCTACCCCACGCCCTCTACCATGAGCACGTGCATGTTCTATACCGGCGTGGACCCGCGCACGCTGCAACCCGTCTACGTGGCGCGCGACCCGCACGAGAAGGCCATGCAACGCGCCCTCATCCAGTACCGCAAGCCGGAGAACTATAAGCTGGTGAAGGCGGCCCTGAGGAAGGCCGGGCGCGAGGACCTGATAGGTTACGGCACCAAGTGCCTGATCCGCCCCGTCCCGCCCAAGCCGGGTGCGGACGGCGGGAAGCAGGGTGACAAGGGCGTGACGGGCAAACGCGGCAATGGGCGCGTACAGAAGCCGAAGCCGGAGACGAGCCGAGGCGGGCGCGGGCATGAAGGCGCCACAGCATCGCAGCCTCAAAACCGCGCCGAACGCCGCGCCGCCGCGCGTGCGGGCAAGAAGGGCGCCACCCCCTCGAATGGGCGCGCCGCCGCCAAGCAAACCGGCCGGCCGTCCCTGGGCAAACCGGGCGGGCGCACCACCGGCAAAAGCGCAGCGGGCACCAACCCCCATGCCCGCAACCGTGCCGCTCAGGGCAGGCAGGGCGCGAACCGGCATTAACGCGTCACGGCCCCTTTGAGCGACGTGCTCTGCATCGGCTAAACACTCACTGGGCAAAACGACCAGCCTGCTTTTTCTCTACGGTCATATGTCCTCCGGCAAGGACATGCAAAAGTCTGCACCTTACTTGTAGATGCAGACTTTTACAGCTATAATAACCTGCAAAAGTCTGCATAAGGAGGAGCCGTGGACACGCTGCCGATCGCCACACCGCGTCAAGCTGGAATCTATGTGCGTCGCGCGCGCGAACGCCAGGGCCTCACACGCGCCCAGCTCGCCGAGGCTGCCGGCGTATCCGAGCGCCTGCTCGCTTCACTTGAACTCGGTGACGCCACCGGCATCCGCCTCGATAAACTTCTCGCCGTCTTTGACGCCCTCGGCATCGGCCTCGCCGCCCGAGGCGATGCCATTGCCCGCGCACAACCCGACATACGTGAGCACCAGGCTCACGCCACACGCTCCAGCCGCAGCGACATCCCGCAAAACCGAACGGGAGGCCACACCGCGACGCACAAGCAACGCATGCAAGTCTCACGTTCGCAATCTTCATCCGACTACGACGCTGTTTACCGTGATTTCTTGCGAAGGCAGGGCATCAATACGGTAGCGACGTCCTTCGCGACAAGGAGATAAGCGATGCCAATCCGATCCCTTGTCGTCATGATCTGCAATGAGGTCGCAGGGACCCTCGAACAAAACGCCCGTGGCGCCATACGCTTTACCTACGATGAAGGCTATGCCGGTCCGCCGCTCTCAAGCTCCATGCCCATACGAAATAGGACGTATGACCAGAAGGTTGTCCTTCCCTATCTATTCGGGCTGCTTCCCGACAGCGAGCAACAACGGCGCGCCATTGGCGCTGAGTACGAAGTTGGGCCCAATAACCCAATGGTACTATTGGAGCATATCGGCCTCGATTGCCCGGGTGGAGTTCAGTTCTGTAAAGAAGAGGAGCTCGACATGGCACTATGCCGTGGAGAATCCCATCTTCCGCTGAGTGATCACGCAATCGCCGCGCGCCTCTCCACCATCAGACGGGATGACAACGCCTCTTGGACGGGTGGTAAGGAGAACTGGTCACTCGGAGGTAATCAGGGGAAGTTCGCCCTTGGCCTCTACGACAATGCATGGTGTGAGTGCCGCGGAACCGCCCCTACAACCCATATCTTTAAAAACGGCGTTATGGGATTCAAACTGCAAGCCCTCAATGAATATATCTGCATGGCAACCGCCAAGCGCTCCGGCATCGCCGCAGCCGATGTTGCATACCGATTCTTTGAAGATGAGCCGGCTTTGATCGTTTCCCGCTACGACCGCGCGCATCATCCTGATGGCAGCATCGTCCGCCTGCATCAAGAGGACTTCTGCCAGGCGCTTGGCGTTATGCCGAACCAGAAATACACCTCTGACGGCGGCCCGACCACAAAAGATGCACTGATGCTGCTGTGCGATACGAACCACGCGCATTTCAATCTCGTAGCGTTTACGCAGATCCTGTTTTATAACTGCCTTATTGGGGCACCCGATGCTCATGCCAAAAACTACTCTCTGCTGCTCGGGCCCAACAACGACAGAATCATTGCCCCCATGTACGACATGGCATCTGGGCTCGCCTATGAAAGCCTGCGGCGCCGCGGACGTCTGGCAATGGCGATCGGCGGCGAGAATCGCCTTGGTCGCGTCGGGTCGGGCGCCATTCACCGGTATATGGGCGGAAACGACCCCGCACTCGCGGCGATGCTCGAAAAAGCCAGCCTCACCGAGGCGGCCTGCACGGCCATCATGGCCGACCTCGCCCAGGAGATTCCGGTGAGCATGGCCGAGGTTTTTGACGAAGCCGAAGCGGGCGGCATTCCAGGTGCCGCCGAGCTGCGCGAGCGAATGCTCGGCCCCGTGAGCGACAACTGCAAGCGAACACTCGCGCTGCTGTAGCGGGGTGCGTTTGCGGTCTACGGTCTGCGGTCTGTGGTCTGTGGTCTGTGGTCTACGAGTCGGAATGCACGGCAACCGCCCTAGAGGGATGAAGATGCGCCAAGCCGAATGAAACGCAAGCGAAGCTCGACACGGGCATCCATTCGTTGCCTGGACAGCAGGTACCTACGCCAAAGCAAATGAAACGATCCTGCTATAGGGCTTAGAGGCAGACCAAGATGAGCCGGCAGTCCCCGTCATGCTAAACCCGCGCGATTGGAGCGCACTATAGGAAATTGCCGGGGAACTCTCGCTCGTGAGCTCAATCACGCCGTTGATCTGCACCGAAACCGCATCGCAGGGAAACTGGGCCGTTCTCACAGCCGTATTCGCCACTTCCAGCGTGTAAGCACCGGCATCGCTCGACTGATGGCCACACGCATCGACCCGATTGATATGCGTCCCCGTCGCATCAACCGTGACGTTCATCTTGACCCACACAGATGTTTGGATTGGTTGGCCGTTCGGATCTTCAAGCGTGACGGCGCGCGTCAGCGAAGTGTCGAAACCCTGCTCCCCTGTTTCCGATCCGCCGTTCGCAGCGTTGGAAGCATCCGTAGCAGGCACCCCGAGGGTCTCCGAAAATGATTCGAGGATGCGCCCCGTCTCCCTATCCACGACCTCGCCCACAACCGTATTGGTCGAGCGGTCCTCCCGGTAGCGAACGTGCACATCAGAAGCCTTGTAGCTCGACTCAACGCGCACGGATCCAAGAGTAACCTCGGCATAGCCATCCCCTGCAGGCTGAGGCGCCATGGCGGCAGCTGACAATGCCAAGCACACGCCGACAACCGCAGAAACCAATTTGCCCATGGACAGTCCTTTCACACGAAAACGGCGAAGCCGTCATCACGCTGAACCGCAAACCCTCTTTCAAAAACCGATATGATTGATTCTGTAATACGTGATGCGCGAGCATGAAGCAAGGATGTTTCGGTGAGCGGCAACGACCATCTCGCTTATCGGGACATCAAACCGGGAGCGTCGCTGGCCAGCAGCGGTTTGAGCGAACGCCAGGATGCCGCCAGACAACCGATGCCAATCAGCGCCAGGGCCAGCAGCAATGCAAGCGGACCGAGCAGCTCGGCCGTCAGCAGCTCGAAGGCACTCAGCAGATATGCACTCGCGTTGACGACCATGTGCAGCAGCACGGCGTAACGCAGCCGACCCGTCCTCCAGCACACCCAGCCCAGCGCCAGGCCAAATACCAGTGCATATGAGGATTGCACCACGTTACCGTGCATGATCGCAAAAGCGAGCGCCTGAAGGGCGTTGGCCGCCCAGAATGCGCGCGCAGACACCGCGATCCCGCGCGGCCCGTGGAGTTTGCTCCATGGCAACAGCGCGCGCAGGCCGCACTCAAGCATAACGCCTCGACAAGCGACCTCTTCCAGCAGCGGTGCCAACATAACGACGCTGACGAACTCCACCAGTGCAGCGGTACCAGCAGCGCGCTGCATCAAGGCGCCATATTCCTCAAACGTCTGCACGAACACACTGGAGAGCACCGAGAGCACCGGGCTCATCGCGAACTGAAAGCCGATGCCGCCCACCACGAGCGCCCCGACGATCCGGACCACGTCCCGCCGCGACCACACACGCGCACGGCATGGCACAAATGCACGGCGTCGCATGCGCGTCCACACGGGCGCAATCATGGCAAACGCCACCAGCTGTCCTGTACATACCACCAGCTGACCCGCCAACGTTCCCGAGTTCAAACCGAGCGCCACACCCTCATGCACCAGAGCCTGCAACTGAGCGTCAGACATCCCCGCTTGCGCGTGGAGCGCCGTATGGGCCCAACCCGTAAAGGAGACCCCCATGCTGATGCCCACGCCCTGCCCCACAACAAAGAGCACGACCGCGGCGATAAGCGCGAGCGACCAGGCAATCCGACGCATGAAGCGCCCCCGTGTGGAATCGGGCGCGCCCGCCTCCGGCGAATCTAAAGCTACGGAGGCAGGCGCGGACGCGTGAGTCGAGTTTGCCATCGAAGCGAAGACGGTCTCGCCAGCTTCCACAGGATTGCGCTGAGCGGCGAGCGAAGGCGCGGTCTCCGCCAGCGCATCGTCTGGCGTCGCAGGAACGGGCATATCCGTCCCACGCAAGTTGCTCGGCTGCCGATCCATCACATGCCCTTTCTGCACCTCAATAATTATCCACCTATATGATATAGAAAATCGCGGCACCGGAGCATGTCCGATGCCGCGCTGTCCTCACGCTCTATGTGAGCCCCGCATATCCATCGCGCCGCTCCCCGCGGGGATAAAGAGTCACGAAGGCGCGATCGCTAACGGCGACCGCCGCGATCGCCCGGGCGACGGCTCGAGCCGCCCGCGTTGCCACGGGTGCCGCGCGAGGCGGAACCGCGCCCCTCGCGGCGAGATGCGCCGTGTCCGGCCTGCGCGCCGTGCCCACCGCGACCGCCGCGGCCACGGCGCTCGCTTGGTTCGTCGTAGTTGCGCCACGCGTCACGACGGCCGCCGGTCGCCGCAGCAACGCGTTCGCCCGACCCAGCGCGACCGGAACGAGCCGCATCGCGGCCACCGCGCCCGGCGCCGCGCTCGCCACGGGCGTAATCGGAGCCCGCAGCGCCAGCACCCTCGCGACGGCCGCCGCGGCGCTCCGCAGATGCCCCACGATCCGCACGCTTTGCGCCGCGGCCACGACCCCCGCGACCGCGTTCGCCATGCTCGCCCTCGGCACCGCGGCCGCGCGCGGCATCGCGATGCTGGGCACCGCGGGCCTCAGCCGCGCTCAGCAGCTCGAAATCGGCCTCGTCCTGCGCGTGCACGCGGGTCTTGCCACCGCGCTTGCGGCGCGCCGGCTTCGAAGAGGCGCCCTCGGCATCCCGAACGCCTCGGGACTCTCGCGACTCCCCCGCCTCGGCCGACGCCGTGGGAGCGCCCGTCTGGCGCGCGTTCCCACCACGACGCGAACCGCGCTCGGCGCGCGCAGCCTTGGCGCGGCGGCGCTTCTTCTCCTTCTTGCCCGCAGGCGCCTTGGCCGGCACGCGCTCGGGGTCGATCTCCGGATAGCCCATGCCCAGCTCGAGCTCCTCGGCGTCGAACAGCTCGGCGGTCTTGCCCATGAGCGCCTCGATGTCGTAAAACTCATCCACGTCCTCGCGCGTCACGAACGTGAGCGACCAGCCCTCCTCGCCAGCGCGGCCCGTGCGGCCAATGCGGTGGATGTAATCGACCGGATCGCTCGGCACGTCGAAGTTCACCACGTAGCGGACGTCGGAGATGTCGATGCCACGCGCGAGCACGTCGGTGGCCACCAGCACATCGCAGCGGCCGGCGCGGAAATCCTTGAGGGCGCGCATGCGCTGGGCCTGGGAGCGGTCGCCGTGGATGGATGCGCAGGTGATGCCGGCGCGGGCCAGGCGGCGAGCGCAAGCGTCGGCGCGGCGCTTCGTACGGCAGAACACGATGGCACGACTGGCGCCCTCACGCGTCAAGACGCTGGCGAGCAGGGCGTTTTTCGCATCGAGCGACACGGGCAGGACGTACTGGGCAACAGTGTCGGCCGTCGAGGTGGCCGGCGCGATCTCGACGCGCGCCGGGTCGTGCACCAAATCGGTGATGGCGCCCACGGCGGACTCATCCAGCGTGGCCGAGAACAGCAGCGTCTGACGGTCCTCGCGCGTGTAGCCCACGATGCGACGGACGGCGGGCGCGAAACCCATGTCGAGCATGCGGTCGGCCTCGTCGAGCACGAGCACCTGCACCTGGTCGAGCGAGCATGCCTCCTGGTCGATCAGGTCCTGCAGGCGGCCCGGCGTGGCGATGAGGATGTCGCAGCCGCGCTTCAGGGCGTCCTTCTGCGGGTTGTAGCCCACGCCGCCCACCACGGTCACGCTGCGGTGGCCGGTGCGCTTGGCGATGGCGCGACAGACGTTCTCGATCTGCTGGGCGAGCTCGCGCGTGGGCGTGACCACGAGCATGAGCGGGCCCTGTGCGGCCTGCTTGCTGTGCGGGCGCGTGCGGGGGACGTGCGGCAACGTGCTCATCGTGGGCAGCAGGAAGGCGGCCGTCTTGCCGGTGCCCGTCTGGGCTGCGGCCAGCACATCGCTGCCGGAAAGGGTATGCGGGATGGATGCGGCCTGCACCGGCGTGGGCGCGCTGTAGCCCATGTCGGCCACGGCGGCCAGCACGTCGTCGGAAAGGCCGAGGTCGGCAAAGGATACGGGCGTGACGGGGGCCTCGGAAATCGCGGCGGCGTCGGGGGAAGTAAGTTGTTGCGTCATGAGAAGGTGAAATGTTCCGTTTCCGCGCGGCGTGAAGGCGCCGACACGCCACTAGCAAGGGGCGTGCCCGCCAAACCGTCCGCGCTCGGGGGTTATGTATACAGGTGGCGCGGGCCGGTCCGCGCGGTGGAGCGTGCGGGCACCGGCGAGCCCATGCGATGCGCGCCAGCTGTGCCGGGCGTCGGGAAGGGCGATTGCACACACGTGGAGCAGATTCCACCGCAGGCAAGTATACGTTGTCCGCACCCACCGGCAAACGCAAGCCGCGCCATGCACAGCAGAACCCCACAGGTGGTTGCGGTTTGGAAACAGAGACGCTTTGCGTGTGCGTCCCGACCGCGCGCGGGCTATATCGCATCGCCGCTACGCCAGCACCACATCGAGCGGGCTTCTTTCAAGCGCTTTCGCCGAAAACAACGGCAATTATGCTGGAAAACAGCCGGCTCGATGGGCGCGATGCGGGCACAGATTGGGCGGATTGGGAACGGGGTCGATTCGTATATGATGCTGGAAAACAGCCGGCTCGACGGGCGCGATGCAGGTTGGGACGGGGTCGCGCTCAGATTGGGAAGGCTGGCAGCCGTTTCGCCTGCGTGCCACCCGCTTGCCCGCCGATCGTCCGCACCCCCTTCGCCTGCGCACACGAATCGACCCCTTCCCCAATTGCAGATGGACACCCCCTGGGGGTGGGGTATACTGGGGAGCATAAGATGCTACGAAGGGAGCTGCATATGGCTCAGGAGAAATTCGATGTGGGCGGGATGACCTGCGCGGCTTGCCAAGCGCATGTCGAGAAGGCCGTCTGCAAGCTCGATGGCGTGCAGGATGTCGCCGTCAACCTGCTGTCCGGCAGCATGCAGGTGACCTACGACGAGACCGCGCTCACCGGCGAGGACATCTGCACCGCCGTTGATCGCGCGGGCTACTCGGCCTCACCCGCCATGGACACACCCGGCACACCTGGCGCCGGCACGCCGCGCGCCCACGCCGCGCGCACCCTGGAATCCCCCACCAAAAAGCTTGAGCAGGCCGCGCGCGCCATGCGCGGGCGCCTCATCATCTCGATCGCGTTCCTCATCCCCCTCTTTTACCTAGGCATGAGCCACATGCTCGGCTGGCCGCTGCCGGCGTTTTTCGGCGCGCCCGAGAACATCATGAACCTCGCGCTCACCGAGCTGCTCCTGCTCGCACCCATCCTCTACGTCAACGACGCGTACTTCAAAAACGGGTTCAAGTCGCTCGTCCACGGCGCCCCCACCATGGATGCGCTCATCGCCATCGGCGCCACCGCGAGCGTCGCCTGGTCCATCTACGGCATCTACCGCATCGCTGCGGCGCTCGCGACGGGCGACGTCCACGGCGCGCACGCCATCGGCATGGACAACCTCTACCTGGAAAGCGCGGGCACCATCCTCGCTCTCGTGACCGTGGGCAAATACCTGGAGACGCGCAGCAAGTCCAAGACCGGCGGCGCCATCGAGGCCCTCATCGATCTCGCTCCCAAAACGGCGACGATCGTCAACGCCGACGGCACCGAGAGCACCCTCAACGCCGACGCCATCCAACCCGGCCAGGTCATCCTGGTACGCCCAGGCGAGACCGTCCCCGTGGATGGCGTGGTGCTCGAGGGGTCCTCCTCCATCGACGAGAGCGCCCTCACCGGCGAGTCCATCCCCGTGGAAAAAGCCCCAGGCGCCACGGTGAGTGCCGCGACCGTCAATCGCACTGGCTCGTTCACCTTCCGCGCCACCCGCGTGGGAGCCGACACCAATCTAGCGCGCATCATCCGCCTGGTCGAGGACGCCAACGCCACCAAAGCCCCCATCGCGCGCATCGCCGACAAAGTCGCTGCGGTCTTTGTACCCGCAGTGCTCGCCATCGCGGCCGTCACATTCGCAGCCTGGCTCGTGGCGACCGGTGATGTGAACGAGGCGCTCACCGCAGCCGTCGCAGTCGTGGTCATCAGCTGCCCGTGCGCACTGGGCCTGGCAACCCCCGTCGCCATCATGGTGGGCACCGGGCGCGGCGCCGAAATGGGCATTCTGTTCAAGAGCGCCAAGGCGCTCGAGGCCTTGCGCGGCGTGGGCACCGTGGTACTCGACAAAACCGGCACCATCACGCAGGGCAAGCCGGCCGTCACCGACATCCTGCCCGCGCGTCGCGCAGGCGGCGAGGCAGCCATCAGCGAGAAGGGGCTCCTCAAGCTCGCGGCGGCGCTGGAACGCAACAGCGAGCACCCGCTTGCCGAGGCAATCATGGCGCACGCCGAGGAGCGCGGCATCGTGGCGCGCGCGGTCGAGGACTTCCAGGCCCTCCCCGGGCGCGGCGCGACGGCGCGCGAGGGCGCCAACCGCATCGCCGCCGGCAATGCGGCGCTCATGGCGGAGCTCGGCATCGACATCGACCGCGCACAGCTCGAGGCCTTTGCCCGCGATGGTAAGACGCCCCTGTTCTTTGCCAAAAACGGCGAGCTCATGGGCACCATCGCCGTCGCCGACGAGATCAAGCCCACCAGCGCGGCCGCCATCGCCGGGCTCGATGCGCTCGGAATCCGCACCATCATGCTCACCGGCGACAACGAACTCACGGCGCGGGCCATCGCCCGGCGCGTGGGCGCGGGCCAGGTCATCGCCGACGTGCTCCCCGCCGACAAGGAACGCGTGGTGCGCGAGTTGCAAGACGAGGGCCAGCAGGTCGCCATGGTCGGCGACGGCATCAACGACTCCCCCGCCCTCGCCCGCGCGGACGTCGGCCTGGCCATCGGCGCCGGGGCAGACGTCGCTAAAGAGGGGGCCGACGTCGTGCTCATGAAAAGCGATCTTATGGATGTCGTGCGGGCCATCGAGCTCTCTCTCGCCGTCATACGCAACATCAAGCAAGACCTCTTTTGGGCGCTCTTCTACAATTCCCTCGGGATCCCGCTGGCGGCGGGCGTGTTCTACCCACTGCTGGGCTGGCAGCTCTCGCCCATGTTCGGCGCGGCGGCGATGAGCCTCTCGAGCCTCTGCGTGGTAGGCAATGCCCTACGGCTGCGAGGGTTCAAACCCACCCAGTAGCACCACGCGCAAGGCCCACCCGAGTACCGCGTGCCCCCTTGCGCCACGCACCCACGTACACGTCGTAACCAGGCCAGCGACGGCGCACAAGCCCAATCGCTCGCCTTAACGAGAAAGGAACTATCATGCACTACACCATCACGACCGAGGGCCTCATGTGCGGCCACTGCGACGCGTCCGTCGAAACCGCCCTGCTCAACGTGGCTGGCGTCACGGATGCCGAGGCAGACCACACCACGCAGACCGTCGACGTCGAATGCGCGGCCGAGGTCACGCCCGAACAGCTCGCCGCCGCCGTTGAGAATGCGGGTGAGAAATTCCGCGCCCTATCCGTCGAGGAGGCGTAAAACCCCATGATGGCCGACCACGAGCGCACGCTGCGCCTACTCAAGACCGCGCGAGGACAGATCGATGGCATCATCAGGATGGTCGAGGACGATCGTTACTGCATCGACATCTCAACGCAGCTCATGGCCACCCAGTCGCTTATAGGCCGCGTGAATGCCGACGTGCTTAAGGCGCACTTGAACGGGTGCGTGCGTCAAGCGCTCACCTGCGGCGATGCGGCCGAGCAGGCCAACAAGCTCGAAGAGGTCGAGGCGATTATCGATAAACTCGCACGATAGCGGCAGCATCATCGCAGTGGCAGCGCGTGTCCGCGCGACCACAAAAGGGCCAACCGCAGCCGGGAAATCCCTGGCTGCGACATGCCGGCAGCAACCCCATCGCATCCGCGAAGTCACCCCCCACAGCCGCAGCGCAACCATGCCAGAAGACATGCGCCTCGCCCACGCGCCGCACGGCGCGGCGCACGGCATGAGACCAACGCGTCTTTCCGAATGAGGGGAGCCGCAAATGGGTACGGTAAGCACCGTGCGCACCCGACGCGCACACACGATGCGAAGGACACCTGATGCAGAATTTCATGCAAGACCGTTACGGCGCCGATGAGCTCACCACCGTTTTGGGCATGGGCGGCATGTTGCTCGCCCTCATGGGCTCCCTGTTTCAGCTCGATGCGCTCCTGTGGTGCGCCCTGGCACTCGTGATCATAGCGCTGGTGCGCGCCCTCTCCAAAAACGGCGAAGCGCGCATGCGCGAAAACCGCGCGTTCATCACGAGCGCCCAGAAGATCCCCGGCGTGCGGACGCTCGTCCAACGGTTGAGCGCCACGGTCGGCGCGCCGGACGCCGCCGCACGCACAGCCGGACGCCACCGCACGGATCAAAACGCCGCCAAAGCCGAGCGCGACCGGGCGATGCGGACCGCCAAGCAGATGTGGTCCAAGCGCAAAACCTCACGTTTCCTCAAGTGCCCCACCTGTGGACAGATCCTCTCGGTTCCCAAGGGCAAGGGCAAGATCCGCGTGACCTGCCCCAAATGCCACACGAAGATGGAAACGAAGTCCTAACTTTCGCGCAACGGCACAACAGCGTAGACGTACACCACGTGCGCCACCCATACACCCAGCAAAACCATGCGTGCAATCGGCACGGCGCCCATCATGAGAAACCCGATCCCCATCACAAGGGTAAGCGCCGAAAGCAGGCGCATCTTCGCGCGGCGCGTCATCCCACGCCCCGCCACGTAGCCTTCGAGATGCTCCCGATACAGGCGCGTGCCCACAAACCACGCGTTCATGCGCGCAGAACCCCGAGCGAAGCCAAAAGCGGCCACCAACAAAAAGGGAACCGTGGGAATAAAGGGGATGAGCGCGCCCACGATACCCAAGACAAGCCCTACATACCCGAGCGCCACATACAACCAACGCTTCATTCTCATCTAGAGCACTCCTTTTGCGCCGCAACCTTTGCGGTAGCGCCCCGTTGCAGTGCACCCGCCGCAGGGATCTTGCTCACCCGGCCATCACGCACGCACACAACCCTATCGGCAACGCGCATGGTCGAAGCCCGATGAGACACGAGCAACACCGCCTTGTCCGAGCACTCGCGCCGCAACGCACGCAAAATCTCGCCCTCGTTCAAACTGTCCAGATTGCTGGTCGGTTCATCGAGCAGCATGAAGGGCGCATCGTGCAAAAAGGCACGGGCCAACCCTAGACGCTGTCGTTCCCCGCCCGAAAGCGTGTCACCCAGCTCTCCCAAGCACGTGTCATAGCCATCGGGCAGGCTGCAGATGAAATCGTGAATCGATGCCTTGCGACATGCATCCTCGATCTGCCGATCGGTCGCATCGAGCTTTGCAATGGCCACGTTGTTGCGAATCGTGTCATGAAACAGCTGCGTGTCCTGCTCGACCAGCGCTTCGAGCGCACGGAGATTGTCCGTGTTGACGTCGCCTATGGGCCGACCCGAAACTTCGATGCCGCCGTGATCGGCATCCCAAAAGCGCATGAAGAGCTTGAGCAGCGTCGATTTGCCCGAACCGCTCTTGCCCGAAACGCCAACGATCTCGCCTGGGGATACGCTCAGCGAGGCATCGCTGAGCACCTCGCGCTCATCGTAGGCAAATCCGACATGCCGCGCGAGCGCACCTGAAAACGCCACCTCCTCATGACCTGTCACATCACGCGTGAGGGGCTCTTCGTCCAGGATATCGAGCACCCGATTGCCCGCCGCGAAGGTCCCCTGCAACGTACTGCCCAGATTTGCCAGCGCGACCACCGGGCCAAACGACCCCATGAGCGCGAAGACGGCGAGCAGCGCCTCCTCAAAACCTATCGAACCCTGGCCGCGCAGCACGCATGCGACCATGAGCATCGCCATGTCGGACACAAGGATGACACCGTTGACCGTTGCCGTATTCCGTCCGGCCACGCGCTTCAAGCGGCGTTCCTCGTCAGCCAGGCGTACGCTCAGGGCATCCATTTCTTCCAAGCGAGCCTCACCGGCAGCATACTGCATGATTTCGTCAAACCCGCGCAGACTGTCAAGCACAAACCCGCTCAACGCACCGGCCGCATCGCGCTGACGCAGCCCCGCCGATCCCGACGCCCGCGACGCAATCAGCGGCACAGCCACACCAACCAGCAGATATGCGCTGAAGGCAACCAGGCCGAGCAGCGGATGCATGGAGCCGATGAACCCCACCATGAGCGCGCAGAACACCACCGCGATCGCCACCGGTGAGATCGTATGCGCAAAAAACACCTCGAGCAGCTCGATGTCGGAGGTGATGAGCGAAATCAGGTCGCCGCGATCGCGCCTGTCAAGCTTGGCGGGCGCCAAATGGCGCAGGGCTGCGAACACGCGCTCGCGCACCATGGCAAGCAACGTGAAGGCGATAAAATGGTTACACGCCTGCTCACCATAGCGCAGCACGCCGCGCAAGATCGCTGCGGTGCCCATGCCCACGACGATGGCCGTCAGCGGCACACCAAGAGCCAAGCCCCACGGCGCAATGCCAGATGCGCCCGTGAGCATCCCGGCATTCGGAAAGGCACCTGCGGCGCTCGGCACGCCACCTGAACCGACAAGCACATTCAGCACACCGTAGGCACCCAGCACGGTCACAGCTGTCGCGCAGACATGGCCCAATAACCCCAAGATAATCGCGAGTACCATATGGCCGGACAACGGCCGCACCAATCCAATCAAGCGCATCATGACACGAAACCCGCTGCGTCGCCTACCCATGGTGCACCTCCTGTCCACGATCGTTCACATCCTCCAACCCAAATTGCTCCAGCTCCTGCTGGGCGCTCCACAGGCGGCTGTATACGCCACCGCGTGCCACGAGCTCCTCGTGCGTGCCCTGCTCGGCCAGTCGACCACCATCCAGCACGTAGAGCACATCGGCATCCACCACGTTCGCCAAACGATGCGAGATGAGCAGCACCGTCGCCGTCGTGGCCACATCGCGTATCGCCGCCATGATCGCATCCTCGCTTTCGGCGTCGATGTTCGACGTCGCCTCGTCAAAGATGTATACCGGCGAACGATGCAGCCAGGCGCGGGCAATCGCCAGGCGCTGCCGCTGTCCGCCCGATAGATTCGATCCGCGCGAATCGATCGGCGTGTCAAGCCCCGCCCTCGTGCGCATGACGCCATCCAGGCGCACAAGCGCAAGTGCCTCCCACAGTTCCGCGTCTGTGGCGTCCGCGCGCGCCATGCGCAAGTTATCGCGAACCGTGCCGGTGAACAGGTAACTCATGTGTCCCACATACGTCACGTGAGAGAGCAGCTCATCCGCGGAAATATCGGACAGCTCGATCCCGCCGATGCGCACGCTGCCCGTATAATCCCGACGGCGGCGCATGAGTATCGAGGCGAGCGTGGATTTACCGCAGCCGCTGCTGCCCACCAACGCCACGAAGGAACCAGCGCGCATCGTAAGAGTCACGTCGTCAAGCGCCCGCTTGGATGCGCCATGCGCGCCACCTGTCCGCGCGCCCAAAGATGTGCGATGTGCTTGTGCGCGCTCGGGATAGGAGAAACCAAGATGCTCCACTTCGATCGAAGCCCGCGCCGGAAACGCCGCGGCACCGCGCGCGGGCTCTTCCGCATCAAGCACGCGGAAGATCTTCTCCCCCGCCGCCATGCCGTTCATCGCAATATGGAAAAACGACCCGAGCTGCCGCATGGGAATGAAGTAATCGGCAGCCAGCAGCACCACCGCCAAGGCGCCGCCAAGCCCAATCGCACCCGACGAGAACTGCATGAGCGCCACGCCGACACCCGCCGCAGCGCCGCCGTACGCAACCATATCCATAATGGCAATGGAATTGAGCTGCATCGTGAGCACACGCATCGTAATGCGACGAAACTGCTCGGCTTGCTCGGACATCTCCTGCTGCCTGCGCGCATCGGCCTGATACACCTTGAGCGTTGTCAGCCCCTGCAGGTTTTCCAAAAACGAATCGCCCAACTCGGTGTAGCGACCCCAATAGCGCGCCAGCAGCTTTTTCGCCCACGTTTGCACGGCGGCGATTGAAAGCGGAATGAGCGGCACGCACACAAGCAACACCAGCGCCGCAGGCACATCCACAATGCTCAGCACCGCGAACAAGGTGAGCGGAGCCACGACCGAAAACAACAGCTGCGGCACATAGGATGCGAAGTAGGTCTCGAGCTGCTCCACACCCTCAACCGCAACCTGCACGATCTCCGAGGTAGCCGCCACATCGCGATACCCGCCCTGCAGACAAAGCAGCTTGCGATAGATGCGCTCGCGCAGCACCTGTTTCGCCATGCACGACAGCCGGCACGAGTGCTTGGAAACCCCAAGGGTACACGCCGCACGCACCGCCAGCGCAAACAGCATGGCAACAACCACGTGCCACACGATCGCCATGCTCGCCGTGTTGGCATGCAGCCGTTCAAGAAGCCAGCAGATCGAAATGATCATCCCGATATTGGCCATCAACGATACCCATTGCAGCACCACGATCTGCACGACCATGCGCATGCTTCCCGGCACCATGCGAATCAACCGCACGTTAACCATAGACGCCCATTCCTTTCCGTGGGTCCCATGCAACAGGCATGGGAGGCGGACTTTCAAGATTGTTATCCAGTGCTAACAAACAGGGTGTAAAGATTATCTATGGCTAACTTATATGTCAATAAAAAAGCCGCATCCCTGCAAAAGGGATACGGCACCACGTGCATGGCATATGCACCTGCAAAACGTACGGGTTACTCCTCGACGAGCTCAAACTGGTCGGGACCGACGCCGCACAGCGGGCAGACGTAATCCTCGGGCAGCTCGGGCGTATCGACCTCGACCTCGTAGCCGCACACGACACACACGAACTTGTACTTCTGATCGGCCATGGTTCATTCCTTTCACAGGCGTTTGAACATTGATGTGAGTATATCCGTTTTGCCATGCGGCTATACGCCGGCTCGCAAACTCACGATGCGCTATATGTTACTAGAATACAATCATATTAGCAAGTAGGTGCCGAGCCGTTGGTCGCGCGATGTGGGGAATCCTCTATCGGCTCCGAGCCTTCAGCGCGCGGTCGATCTCGCGCTGCATATCGCGCTTGGCCATGTCCTCGCGCTTGTCGTAGAGCTTCTTGCCGCGGCCGAGCCCGAGCAGCAGCTTCACGCGGCCGTTCTCATCGAAGTACAGCTCAAGCGGCACCAGGGCCACACCGCGCACGCGCAACTTGCCATCCAAGTAGTCGATCTGCTTACGATGCAGCAAAAGCTTGCGGCGGCGATCGGGGTCGCGGTTGAAAATCGTGCCATTTGAGTACGGATGAATATGCACGTTATGTAGCCAGCATTCACCATTGCGGATGAGGGCGAACGAATCGGTGATCTGGCAGGCGCGCTCGCGCAGGCTGCGAACCTCCGTGCCCGAAAGCACCAGACCGCACTCAAACGTCTCGTCGATGAAATACTCGTGACGCGCTGAGCGGTTCTTGGCGATGAGCTTCTTCTCTTTGCGCGGTTTCGGCGTATATCCAGCCATGGCTACTCCCCTTTCCGATCCTCGGACACCGCATCCGTGCGTTCCTGCGCCAACTCGGCATCCGACTGGCGAATAAGCGCGATGAGCGCCTCGCACGCCTCGGCACCGATAAGGTCGCGGGCGCGCAGCGTCAGGCGGGTCGCCTCGTTGCGGTCGCCCGCCGCAGCGGCATCGGAGGCGCACATGAGCAAGCAAATCGCGATCTCGGCGCTGGGGCTTGTTGAGATGCCCTGCTCCTCGAGCGCACCGAACACCCGAGCGTCTTCTGCCTGGGCAAGCCCGGCGCATTCCTCGTCCATGCGCGCAATCAGTTCGGCCGCGCGCTCATCGCCCGTGGCCAGGCGCTGCGCCAGGCGGCGGCAGCCCTCTGCCGCCAGGTCGTTATCAGCCTGAAGAAAATACTGGCCGAGGTTTGCATAGGCGCGAGCGAGATAGCGGGCGTCAGCGGCACGCTCAAGCACCGAGGCGGAAAGCGCGGCCCATTCCTGCACATCGCCCAACATGCCGAACAGCTCGGCCAGGTCCAAACGATACCGGCAGTTCATGGGATTCCAACGCACCGCCTGCATGAGCGCATCACGTGCCTCTTCCCACGCCCGACGGCGGATGTGCACGAAGGCAAGTGCCGCGTATACGCGGTCAAACGGCACCGACATCTGCACAAGCTCGCGCGGATCGCGCTCGACGCGGCGATAGGCCAGTCGCTCAAAAGCATCGGCAAAGCTGAACCACTGACGCGCATCGGTGGCCTGACAGTGCGCGTCGGCATAAGATCCAGCAGCCTGAGCAAGCTGCTCGAGCAACTCAGCCGCCTGATCGATCTCGCCGGAGATCAACAACCCCTCGGCATACGTGACATCCTCAACACCAAACGGCATATCCTGCGTATCGAGTTCGGACATAGCGGTGAACTCCCTCTCATCCTTCATGCAGTCGAGGTAACAGTGTAGCGCAGCGCCCAGCACGCACGGCGTGAAATCCAGGTGCCCGCGCATGACATCGACACGTGCGACCTCGACCTCGATGCGTTGACCCACACCGACTACGCGGCCGCTTTGGTTTCCAACATAACACAGGCGCATCTCATCGAACTCCCACCATTCATCGCCCAAGGTAGACGGGCGAATCAGGCCCTCGGCGGCCGTATCGTCCAAACGGACGAACACGCCCATATCCGATACCCACGATACGGTGCCGGTCGCCCGCTCCCCTATACGCCCTGCGTAGTACTGAGCGACCTTCACCTTCTGCGAAGCGCGTGCGGCCGCATCGGCCACACGCTCGGCCTCGCTCGCATGACGGCACAGCTGCGCGCAGAGTGCCTCGGCTGACTCAGGGCCGGTGCCCACCAGCTCGGGAGCGCGGGCCACCGCCGCCTTTTTGCCCAGTTCCCGCCGCGCGAGCGCAAGCTTAAGCGCACGGTGCACCATAAGATCGGGATAGCGGCGAATCGGACTCGTGAAGTGGCAGTACGCCCGGGCGCCGAGCGCATAATGCCCCTCGTTGTGAGGTTTGTACTCCGCTCGCTGTTGGGCACGCAGCAACAATGCGTTAACCAGCGGCTTGTACGGATCGGACGCCTCGGCCAACGCCCGCGCGATGGCTCGCGGCTCACCCAGCATAACGCCCGGAGCGATGTCGGGCTCCATGGCTCCAGCCTCGACCAATGTTTTGGCAGCCGAAGCCAGCCCATCGAGCGACGGCGCCTCATGCACGCGATACGCCGCCACCAGGTCGCGGTCGGACAAGAACTCGGCGACGCATTCGTTGGCCAAAAGCATCGCCTCCTCGACCAGACTCGTCGCCTCGGTGCGCTCTCGCACGGCAATGGCCGTTGGCGTTCCACCCTCGTCGAGCACGGCATGCACTTCCTGCGTATCGAAATCAATCGAGCCGCGCCGCGCACGCAGCTCGCGGCGCACCTGGGCAAGCGTGGACGCCTCACGTAACATGGCGCGCACATCCACCCCGTCCACCTGCGCCGGTACGTCCGGCACCTCCACACCCGCCAGCAGGGCATCGGCCGTCGCATAATCCAGGCGCAGGCGCGAGCGCATCACGCTGGGGTACGCCTCATACGCCTCGACCGCCCCGCGCGCATCCAGGTGCATCTCGACCGTGAATGCCAAGCGGTCCTCGCAGGGCCGCAGCGAGCACACATCACAG
Organism: uncultured Collinsella sp.; assembly: GCA_963559095.1. Taxonomy (GTDB): domain Bacteria; phylum Actinomycetota; class Coriobacteriia; order Coriobacteriales; family Coriobacteriaceae; genus Collinsella. The sequence goes on from CAUWJG010000006.1 coordinate 46,160, forward strand.
CTCAAGCGCTCCGGTAACATGGGCAAGACGCGATCAGCCAGGTAGACCGAACAGGAACGTCGGCGGGCCTCGAGGTCAAGCGAGCTCGCCCAAGGGACATAGGCCGAGACGTCGGCGATGTGCACGGACAGGCGCCATCCGCCATCGTCGGCGCGGCACACGGAAAGCGCGTCGTCGAAATCGCGGGCATCGGTCGGATCGATGGTGAAGGCGAAACGGTCGCGCACGTCGCGCCGCAAGGGGTCGGCAAGCGCCGCGGCGACATCCACCGTACAGGCATCCGCCTCGCGAACAGCTTCAGTCGGATACCCCTGTGCCAAACCATGTCGAGCCATGATGCACTCGATGCCCAGGCTGGGCGAAGAGGAGTCCCCTAACACGCGCTCGATGGTGACGACCCCGGCCTCAGCGCGCGTGGGGTACTCGACGATGCGCGCCACAACGATATCGCCCCCGCACACACCGATGCGCGCGGGGGAATCATCCTCGGGCAACACGAAGAAATCCTGCTTGATGCGCCGATCGAGCGGCTGCACCGCGCCGAGCGGCCCCGCCGGCGCAAAGGTGCCCACCACCGAGAGGGCAGCGCGCTCGAGCACCTGCTCGACCACAGCGTGCCGACGCCCGCGCAAGGAGACGAGGCTCACATACACCCGATCGTCGGGCATGGCGCCCGCCAGCCCGCGACCCGGTACACGGTACGTGCCCTCAGCCGTCTCGACTTCCACACGCCCCTCGTACGCACGGATAATCCCGCGCAACCCCGGCTGACGCCGCGTGCGCCCGCCCCGGCCCGTCCGTTTTCCTCGTCCCATACCCAGCTCCCCACATTCACCAATCTTTTCTTGCAACCCCTTATACCCACCGCATCTACCCCGCCCCATTACGCCCAGCGCGCAAGCCCGTGATAGCAGGAAACCCCGGTGCTTCCAAAGCATACATCCCGCGCACATTTTTACGCCCGGCGAACACGGCATGAAAGCAGGAGGCCCGGCTGTTTTGCAAGCAAACATTCCGCAGGCGCTGAGCAGCGCTCAGCGCCGAGGACGTTTGCGGCGAAACAGCCGGGCCTCCGATGGGATTGAATGATGTGTGCGCTCTACACCTTGAGGTACCGCCGCATCGCGATAGCCGAACCAAACAGGCCAATCAGCACACCGAGCAGCACAAGCGCTCCATAGGTGGCAAAGTAAATGTCCATCGGCACGTCAAAGCTCATGAAATTGATGCCCTCGGCGATCTTCGGAATCGCAAGGTTGCGCACCAACTCAAGCGACCCGATGGAAAGCAGCGCGCCCAAAAGCGCCTGCAGTACGCCCTCGGTCACGAACGGCCCACGAATGAAACCGTTGCTCGCACCCACCAGGCGCATGATCGCGATCTCGCGACGACGAGCGGTGATCGACAGGCGAATCGTGTTGTTGATGAAGATGAAGGCCACAAAGGTGAGCAGTGCCACCAGCACCACCGCGGCGATGCGGATGAAATCGGTCAGCTGGAAGAGACGCGCGACCTCCTTTTGGCCGTAAATCACACTCTCCTGCACATCGGTATCGACGTCATCGACATCAGGGGTGCTGTCATCCACAATCTCGCGGAAATCGCTGTCCGCCTTGATCTTGTCGGCCATGGCCTCGACCTGCGAGGGATCCTCCATCTCAATGGAGAAGGAACGCGGCAGCGGGTTTTGACCGTCCAGGGCGGACATGGTCGCATCGGCGTTACCCGAGACGTTCTTGGTGTAATCGGCCAGCGCGTCCTCTTTGGTCTTAAACTCGATGCGCTTGACGTTTTCCCAGCTATCAAGCTTGTCGTGGAAGTCCTCAAGCTGCTCATCGGTCGCGTCGTCGGAGACGAACACGTTGATCGTCACCTGGTCCTCAACGCCGCCAATCGCCGAGTTCACCAATACGGAGCCGACGATAAACAGGCCGATGATGAACAGAGAGAGGAAAATCGTCACCACGGCGCCGAACGACGTGGTCCAGTTGCGGAAAAAGTGGCGGAAGGCCTCTTTGATGGAATACCCAAAGTTAGAAGGTGCCATAGTTGCCGTACCCTCCCCTCTCCTGATCGCGGATGACGCGGCCGCCCTCAAGAGCGATCACGCGGCGGTGCATGGAATCGACCATCTCACGGTCGTGCGTGGCGACGATGACCGTGGTGCCCGTGCGGTTGATGCGCTCGAGCAGCTTCATGATGCCGAGCGAGATCGCCGGGTCGAGGTTGCCCGTGGGCTCGTCGCAGATAAGCAGCGGCGGACGGTTGACCATGGCTCGAGCCACGGAAACGCGCTGTTGCTCACCACCGGAGAGCTGGTCGGGCAGGGAGTTCATTTGCTCGCCCAGACCCACGAGACGCAGCACCTCGGGCACCTGCGCCTTGATGACCGCGCGCGGCTTGCCAATGCACTGGAGGGCAAAGGCGACGTTCTCGTAAGCGGTGCGGTTCGGCAGGAGCTTGTAATCCTGGAACACCGCGCCGATCTGACGGCGCAAAAATGGGATCTTGCGGTTCTTGATCTTCATGAGATCCTGACCGGCGACCATCACGCGACCGCTCGTGGGCTTGACGTTGCGCAACATCGTGTTGAGCAGCGTCGTTTTGCCGGAACCGGAGTGGCCCACCAAGAACACGAACTCACCCGGATAAATCTCGAGGTTCACATCATCGAGGGCGGGCTTGTTCGGCTGGGCAGGATAGACCTTGGTCACATGCTCCATCAGAATGACGGGCTCCACGCCGGCCTCGCGAGCCTGGCGAGCACGATTGTCCTGCACGGGAGCGAACACCGTGGTGAAGTCAGGGTTGGCGAGCGCCGCATCAACATCTGCCACCTGGCGCGCCTGATCGACATCGGCAGCCGTACCGGCATCGCCACCGGAGGTGCGGAAGTTCTCAGAGGTCAGCGGCGAGGGGGCATCCGCCGCAGGCTGCGGGATGAACATCCCCGTATCGGCCTGCGCGGGCGCAGACGGTGACGGAACATTGAACAGCGCATCTGCCTGGGGGGCCGAAGCGGCCGCAACCCCGACATGAGCGCCGACGGGCTGAGAGTGCATGCCCGGAATCGCGGCCGACTGCTCGACCGTCGGCGTGCCCGTTTCGGGCACGGACGGCGTAGGCTGCGGCTCAGTTCCGGGTGTTCGGAAGTGGTTCCCCACTAGAGCTCCTTTAGTCGTACATTTCAACTACGCATACGGCAGGTATTGTACCAAGTCGCACAGACACCACCGTAAAGGCCTGCACAACACGCACCGAAGTTACACGCATATGTGGATGCAGCGCATGTCCCCATCCCCACGATGGCCTTCGCTTAAAGCCAACACAGGTGCAAGCCACGCCGGCCTATACGAGAAAAGCGCCCGACACGAGTGTCAGGCGCTCAGTCTCAGCACATCTTACAGATCGATGTGGCTCTCTTTGATGGGGAACGGCGCGGCGCAATGACAAGCGCAGAAGTGGCCGTCCTTGATCTCCTTGAACTCAGGAATCTCCTTCGAGCAGATATCCTTGGCGATTGGACAGCGCGTGTGGAAACGGCAGCCGGTCGGCGGATCGATCGGACTCGGCGGATCACCGGCAAGGATGATGCGCTTGCGGTTCTGCTGGACATCCGGATCGGGAATCGGCACAGCAGACAGCAAAGCCTGGGTGTAGGGGTGGTTCGGCTCGGCGTACAGGCGCTTCCAGTCGGACAGCTCAACCATCTTGCCCAGGTACATGACGGCCACGCGGTCAGAAATATGCTGGACCACCGACAGATCGTGCGCAATGAACAGGTAGGCGGTGCCATACTGCTTCTGCAGGTCCTTCAGCAGGTTCAGCACCTGGGCCTGAATGGACACATCGAGCGCGGAAACGGGCTCGTCGCAGATGATCAGCTTCGGACGAAGGATGAACGAACGGGCGATGCCAACGCGCTGACGCTGACCGCCGGAGAACTCATGCGGGTAGCGGTTGATGTGCTCGGGGTTCAGACCGACCACGTCGAGCAGCTCGCGAACGCGCTCGATGCGCTCCTCAGGCGTGCCGATGCCGTGAATCACCATGGGCTCGGAGATGATCTCGCCGATGGTCATGCGCGGATTCAGGGAGGCATACGGATCCTGGAAGATGAACTGCATCTCGCGACGCAGGTCCTTGAGCTCGCGCTTGTTCATCTTCGAGACGTCTTTGCCCTCGAAGTAAACCTTGCCGGAGGTCGGCGGGTCAAGGCGCATGATGGCGCGACCGGTCGTGGACTTGCCGCAACCGGACTCACCCACCAAACCAAACGTCTCGCCAGCGTGAATCTCGAACGAGACGTCGTTGACGGCGGAGACGACCTTCTTGGAGAGCTTGCCGGCCATGAAGCCAGAGCCCGTGGGGAACTCCTTGGTGAGGTGCTCAACCTTGAGCAGCGGAACGTTCTTGTCGGTACCGGCCATTTACGCCTCGCCTCCCTTCGTAGCAACGGGATCGGTATCGGGCACAGCCGTCGGGATCGTCTCGCGCGAACGAGACGTATCGGGGGCGAACTTCTTCACGAAGGCGTCGTCATCGGCATAGTGGCACTCGGCGTAGTGGCCGGAAGCCGTCGCGAACTTTTGCGGACGCGCCTTGTGGCAGAGTTCCGTGGCGTACGGGCAACGGGGCGCGAACGCGCAGCCCTTGGGCAGGTTCACCAGCGACGGCGGGTTGCCGTGAATCGGGGTCAGCGGCTTCTTCTCGTCGATCGCCTGCTCGGGGATGGAGCGGATGAGGCCCCAGGTGTAGGGGTGGCGGCTCTCGTAGAAGATCTCGTCGGCCGTGCCGAACTCGACCGGATGACCGGCGTACATGACCATGATCTTGTCGGCCATATCGGCCACGACGCCCAAGTCGTGCGTGATCATGATGATGGCGTTGCCGTTCTTCTCCTGCATCTCCTGCATGAGCTCGATGATCTGCGCCTGGATGGTCACGTCGAGCGCCGTGGTGGGCTCGTCGGCGATCAGGATGTCGGGGTCGCACGCGAGGGCCATGGCGATCATGACGCGCTGGCGCATACCACCGGAGAACTGGTGCGGGTACTGGTTCACGCGCTTCTCGGGCTCAGGGATGCCCACGAGGTCGAGCAGCTCAGTGGCGCGCTTGAGCGCCTCCTGCTTCGAGTAGCCGCGGTGCAAACGGAGGCCCTCGCCCACCTGACGACCGATCTTATAGACCGGGTTCAAGGACGTCATCGGGTCCTGGAAGATCATGGCGATGTCGTTGCCGCGAACGTGCTGCATCTCCTCTTCGGTCATGTTCAGCAGATCATGACCGCGATAGGTGACGGTGCCGCCCTCGATCTTTCCGGGAGGCATGTTGATGAGGCCCATGATGGTCATGGCAGTCACGGACTTTCCGGAACCGGACTCGCCCACCACGCCCAGGGTCTCGCCACGATCGAGCGTGTAGGAGACGCCGTCGACCGCATGCACGATGCCATCCTCAGTGTGGAAGTACATCTTCAGGTCATCAACCTCAAGCAAGTGCTGGCCCTCAGGGATCGGCTGGGTCTTGAGGTCTACGTAATTGTCGTTCTTCTTAGCCATGGTGTTACGCGTCCTTCATCTTCACGTCGAGGGCATCGCGCAGGCCGTCACCCAGCAGGGTGAATGCGAGCACGGTGGTCAGGATCGCCAGGCCGGGCAGAATCATGAGCCACGGTTCGGTCTGGAGGAACTTCTGACCGTCCTGAATGAGGGTGCCCCATGACGGATCCGGCGGAATGACGCCCATACCCAAGAAGGACAGGGCAGACTCGGTCAGGATGGCGCCACCGATGTTCATCGTGGCGTACACCACGATGGAGGCAACGGAGTTCGGGAAAATGTGACGGGCGATGATGCGCGCGTCCGATGCACCCATGGAACGAGCGGCATCAATGTAGTCGCTCTCCTTGACGGAGAGGATCGCGCTTCTGAACACACGGGCGATCTGCGGCCAGCCGAGGATACCGATGGCGAAGAACACGTTTTGGATGCCGTTACCGATGACCGCGATCATGGCGATGACGAACAGCGTGTACGGGAACGCCAGGAACACGTCGGCCAAACGCATGATGATGGTGTCCCACAACCCGCCATAGTAGGCGGCAAGCGCACCCATCACCAAACCGATGGCCGTGGAGATGCCCGTAGCCACGATGCCGACGGTCAGCGAGATGCGCGCGCCGTAAATGACGCGGGACAGCACGTCGCGACCCAAGGTGTCGGTACCGAAGGGATGCTCAAGCGAGGGGGCCAAACGGGAGTTGCCCGCCATGGTCGCCGTATCGGATGCCGTCGGGTTGCCGAGCACCTGGGGCACCCAGAGATCGGCCGTCACGGCAACGAGCACCACAAGCAGAATCCACACGAGGGCAAACATTGCCAGCCTGTTTTTCCTGAGGCGCTTGAAAGCGTCACCCCACAGGGTACGCGTCGGGGCGCCGGAATCAGTTGCCTTCGCTGCCGTCTCACGCGGCGCGTTCACATCGATGACAACCGAATCGAGATTCGGGTATTGCATGTCTCTCCCCTCCTACTTTTCGCTCTTGTTGCCAAGACGGATACGCGGGTCGAGGAACGCGTAGCTCACGTCAACGATCAAGTTGATGACCATAACCACGATGACGATAACCGTCACAGAGCCCATGACGATGGGCCAGTCGCGCTGGGTGATGGCCACGTAGGTCTGCTGACCAATACCGGGCCAGTTAAACACCGTCTCGGTCAGGATGGCGCCGGCGAGCATCGCACCGAAGTCCATACCAACATAGGTGACAACCGGGATAAGCGCGTTCTTGAGCGCATGGTGCACAATGATGGAACCCTTGGACAGACCCTTGGCCTTAGCCGTGCGGATATAGTCCTGGTTCATAACCTCAACGAGCTGCGAGCGCATGATGCGCGCGGTGTAGGCCGTCGATACCGCAGCGAGCGTCACCGCAGGCAGGATGTAATACATCCAGCCGGGGAACAACGGGCGCGGACCGGGGACACCGGAGACCGGAAGCGCCAAGACGCCACCCGTCGCATCCTTCAGCCAGATACCGAAGATCAGCTGGAGCAGCAAACCGAGCCAGAAGGCGGGCATGGCCACGAGCGCCGAGGTCGTGAGCGTTACGACGACATCCCAGAAGGAATAGCGTTTGATGGCCGAGATGATACCCGCGCCGATACCCACTATCGCCTCGATGATGATGGCCACCACGGCGATCTGCACCGTGTAGGGATACGCCGTCAGGATGATATCGGTGACCTCCTGACCCTTCTGATACGAGGTGCCAAGGTCGCCCTGGAGCAAGTTGGCCAGGTAGGTGAAGTAGCGATCCCACATCGGGGTCTCGATCGTGTCACCGTTCTCGTCGAAGACGATGTTGCCGTTCTCGTCGGTCACGATCAGGCCGTGAGCCGCGCGAATGTTCATCTCCGTTTGGGGATCCATCTTCTTCTCGCCGGCGATCAACTTGATCGGATCGCCCGGCACGACGTTCTGCATGATGAACAGAATGAGCGTGACGCCGAGGAAGACCGGGATGAACTGCAGGATTCGCTTGAGGATGTACCTGAGCACAGCGATACCCTCCCTAGTCTGGTGGACAGTCCCGCCATGGCACCGCGCCACAGCGTAAATTGCTATTATACGACAGCCGTTACTTGATACTGCGATGATTGTGCGTAAATATGCATCAATGCATCTGCTTTACAACCTACGCGCTGTAGCAGAAAGGCAGGACATCGCTCGCGCGATGCCCTGCCCAATGCAAAACCTTGCGAACTACCTTAGAGCGTTGCGCATCTTAGGCAAGCTCGACCGTCTCGAAGTGCGGCTTGGTCTGAGCGTCGTACATGAAGGACTTGAGACGCTCGGAACCAACGTAGTTGTGCGTGTAGAACATGATCGGGATAACCGGCATGTCCTTACCGATCATGCCGCAGATCTTACGGCAGGCAGCCTTGCGCTCTTTCTCGTCCTGAATCTGACGGGCCTCGAGCATGAGCTGATCGGCCTCGGGGTTGCTGTACTCCTCGTAGTTGTTGTCAGCGCCCGTGAAGAAGTTCGGGTACAGGAAGTTGTCCATGGTCGGGTAGTCGGCGGTCCAGCCAAGACGACCAAGGCAGAAGTTCTTCTCGCCGAGCTGGGTGAGGTAGGTAGCCCACTCGACCGTGTCCTGAGTCACGGTGATGCCAACGGCCTCGAGGTCGAGCTGGACGGCGGACATGAGCTCGCCGTGATCGCCGTCGCCGTTGTAGTTCAGCGTGATGTTCACGCCGCGCTTGCCAGAGGCATCGGCCGGATAGCCAGCCTCGTCAAGCAGCTTGCCGGCAGCCTCGGGATCGTACTTGCAGTCCTCCCAGACGTTCTCCTCGGAATCGTCGATGGAGGTCGGCATGATGGAGGTAGCAGGCATGCGGGAGCCCTCGTACAGGGTGTCCACGATGCTCTGACGGTTGATGGCCAGGGAGATGGCGCGACGAACCAGGGCGGCGTTGGGGTTGTCCTTGCCCAGGATCGGGTCGGTCGGGCTCGGGATCAGGAAGTAGGTGGAGAGCTCGGTGCCAAGCAGGACCTGCTTGCCCGGGGTGCAGGTGAAGCCGTCCTCGGACTCGCCGTACTTCTCCAGGCACTGCTTGATCTTGCCGGACGGGATGTTGGCGAAGTCGATGGAGCCGGCCTCGAACTCGTTGAACGCCGTGGAGGGATCCTTCTGGATAGAGCAGTAGATGCCATCGACCTTGGGGGCCTCACCATAGTAGTCGTCGAACTTGACGAGGTTGATGTACTGGTTGTGCTTCCAAGCCTCATCCATCTTGAAGGGGCCGTTGCCGATGGGCTGCTCAAGGAAGGACTTCGGGTCGTCCAAGGCGGCCTGGGGCACCGGGGCAAGACCCGGGTGGCAGCACACGGCCGGGAAGTCGGCCATCGGGGCGGCGAGGGTGACCTCGAAGGTCAGCTCGTCCACGGCCTTGAGGCCGGAGAACTCCTCGGTGTCACCGGCGTTGAACTCGGCGTAGCCGGCAACCGGAGCGAGGTGGTAGCAGATGTCAGACGGGGTGGCCATCTTGGGGTCGGCCACGCGCTTCCAACCGCGGACGAAGGACTCGGCGTCAACCGGATCGCCGTTGTGGAACTTCATGCCCTCGCGGAGCTTGAAGGTGTACACCAGGCCATCCTCCGAGATGGTCGGATCCTCAGCGGCGCACGCGGGAACAGCGGAGTTGGTATCCCAATCCCACTCCATCAAGCCGTCGAACACGGAGAAGACGATGGCGGTACCCTGGTTCTCCTGAGCATTGTACGGGTCGATGAACGCCGGCTCGGAGAGGTAGAAGCTCATCACGTTGTCACCGGACGGAGCCGCGGAAGAACCGCTGCCCGCAGGCTTGTCGCCACCGCCGCCGCAACCGGCGAGCGTGGCCAGGGCGCCCGTAGCAAGTGCGCCACCGATAAAGGTGCGGCGACCCATCATGGGCTGGGTAAACTTGGTGTCAGCCATGCCTTCCTCCTTCAAACTAAGGTTCGGGAACCAAGGCACGGCCATCCTTTGAACCGAGCCCGCGAGCACTCGCGCATCCCAACCTATCGCACGCGGCCGCAAGGCTGTGACCGACCGCGCTTCGATGTGGGGTATACCATAGCGCACTTTTCCTAACTGGAGTGCCACATTTCGCGTTTATGAAGACGTTTTCTTTATCTTGTTAAAGTATTCGCAGGGTAATGGGGGTGTATGGAAAAGCGCCGCCCGATGCAACAGCAGAAATGTTTCCAGATTATGTCCGCATGAAGCTGAGGCGGCATCGATTCGAGCCCAGTTTTGTCCCATAGCTTCCGCTTCTGTCCCATAGCCTTCGATTCAACGACAGCAGAAAGGCCACTGACCTGTGTCAACGGTCCTGAATTGAGGATCTCTCTTGACGCCATGGCCCTGCAGTCCGGGCATACGGCCCGCAATTCGCCTGTGCATAAACAATGCGTCCACCCGGCATGTGCCAAGCGGACGCATTGCGCAAATCGGTATATGCAAGGGACGTAAACGGTTTAGATACCAACGATACCCTGCGGGAAGAAGAACATCGCAAGCACGACGCACACCGTAAAGACCACGGCCACGATTACGGTGAGCTTGTCAAGGTTCTGCTCCATGACACCGGTGGCGGCACTTGAGTTATACAGGGAATTTGCGATCATGTCGGAAACGCCGGTGCCCTTGCCGGAGTGCATGAGGACGAGCGCGATGAGAGCGAGCGTGGACAGCGCCCACACGCCAAAGAGGATGATCTGGAACGGACCCACGGAGAACTCCTTCAAGATGAATTCGCGTACAGCGTGCAATGGTAACACACTCGCCCGTATTTCGGCGAAACTTCAAACGAGCCTTGGCGCACGGGGGCGGAGCGAGGGGTCATCGCGAACACGGCCATTTCCAGTCGCACAACGAGCGCGATGGCCTCAATCCCATTACGAACGCGGCAGCTCAGCTCTCATCCTTTGTCGCATAACTGGAAAAACTACCCCAAATCACGAAGTTTTTCCAGTTATGCGACAAAAGCTCGGCCACGAGAAACGCAGCCTGAGATGGTCGCAAGTCCTGACAACAAACCGCCCGCCAGCACGCGGCTGACGGGCGGTTGGGGCGCTCTGAAAGTGCGCGACGATCCTTGACGCGAACCTACTCCTCGACGGCCAGCACACGGCCGGTCATCTCGGCGGAGGGCTCGAGGCCTGCCATGGTGAGCATGGTCGGGGCGATGTCGGACAGGCGACCATCCTCGATGCCGGTGAGCTTAGCGGTGTCGCTCACGATGATGAACGGCACGCGGTTGGTGGTGTGCGCGGTGAACGGCTTCTTCTCGCCGTCGACCTCATCGAACATGTGGTCGGCATTGCCGTGGTCGGCGGTGATGAGCGCGAAGCCGCCCTTGGCCTGGATGGCGGGGATGACCTGGGACAGCGCATGGTCCACAGCCTCGACGGCCTTAACGGCAGCCTCAAACACGCCGGTGTGACCAACCATGTCGCAGTTGGCGAAGTTCACGATGTAGAAGTCGGCACGATCCTCGTTGATGGCAGCGACGAGCTTCTCGGTGACCTCCGGGGCGCTCATCTCGGGCTTGAGGTCGTAGGTGGCGACCTTCGGCGAAGCCACGAGCACGCGCTCCTCACCAGCCTTGGGCTCCTCGATGCCGCCGTTCAGGAAGAACGTCACGTGGGCGTACTTCTCGGTCTCGGCGGTGTGGAGCTGCTTGAGCCCGTTGGCGGCGATGACATCGGCCAGGACGTTCTCGGGGAACGTCTTGGGGAAGGCGACCTCAACGTCGAACGTGGGGTCGTACTCGGTCATGGTCACAAAGTGAGAGAGGGCGATCTTCTCGCGCTCGAAGCCGTCGAAGTCGGCGTCGGTGAAGGCGCGGGTCATCTGACGGGCGCGATCCGGGCGGAAGTTGAAGAAGATGACGGCGTCGCCGGCGTGGATGCCCTCGTTGTGACAGGCGAACGGATCGACGAACTCGTCGCCGCGCGGGTCCTTCTCATAGAAGGCCTTAATGCCCTCGACCGGATCTGCCTCGGCGTCGGAGGCATTCACCAGCACGTCGTAGGCGCGCTTGATGCGCTCCCAGCGGTTGTCGCGGTCCATAGCCCAGTAACGGCCGGAGACGGTGGCGACGCGAGCATCGCAACCGGTCTTCTCGGACAGCTCACCCAAGAAGGCAACGAGCTCGGACACGTAGCCAGCACCGGACTGCGGGTCGACGTCGCGGCCATCCATAAAGCAGTGGATGCGCACAGTCTTAACGCCGCGCTCGGCGGCCATGGAGACGAGCGCCTCGCAGTGGCTCTGCATGGAGTGCACGCCGCCAGGGCTCATGAGGCCCATGAGGTGCAGCGTCTTGTCAGCGGCAGCAACGTCGTCCATGGCCTTGACGAAGACCTCGTTCTCCTTGAGGGAGCCGTCCTTGATGGCGTTGTTGATACGCGAGAGCTCCTGGAAGACGATGCGGCCGGCGCCGATGTTGAGGTGGCCGACCTCGGAGTTGCCCATCTGACCATCGGGCAGGCCGACGTCCTCGCCGGAGGCGCCGAGGGTGGTGTGTGGGTAGTTCGCGTACAGGCTGTCGATGAACGGCGTGTCGGCGGCGCTCACGGCGTTGTCGGCGCCCTCGGGCGCCAAGCCGAAGCCGTCCATGATGCACAGCAGCGCGGGGAGATGACGGTTAGCCATGGTGAATTCTCCTTTGTCCAAAACAATGGGCCGCGGCGTATGTGGCGCCGCGGCCCAACTGCGAAGCGAATGCTACTCCGCGGCCTTCTTGACCATCTCGGAGAAGTCCGCGGCCTTGAGAGACGCGCCGCCAACGAGGGCGCCGTCGACGTCGGGCTTGGCCACGAGCTCGGCGATGTTGCCGGGCTTGGCGGAGCCGCCGTAGAGCACGCGGATGCCCTCGGCCATCTCGGCACCGAAGAGCTCGACGAGGGCCTCGCGCACGGCGGCGCAGACCTCCTGGGCGTCATCGGCGGTGGCGGTCATGCCGGTGCCGATGGCCCAGATGGGCTCGTAAGCGACCACGAGCTGGTCGGCGGACTGGAGCTCCAGACCGGACAGACCGGCCTTCACCTGAGCGACGACGTGCTCGACGTAGGTGCCGGCCTCGCGGACCTCGAGGGGCTCGCCGCAGCAGAAGACCGGGACGATGCCGCCGGCGATGAGCGCGCGGGCCTTCTTGTTCTGATCCTCGTCGGTCTCATGGAAGTAGTCGCGACGCTCGGAGTGGCCGATGATGCAGTACTCAACTGGCACGGACTTGAGCATGTCGACGGAGGTCTCGCCGGTGTAGGCGCCGGAAGCCTCCCAATACACGTTCTGGGCGCCCAGCTTGATGGCGCTGTCCTTGATGCCACCCTTGCAGGAGACAGGACGCAGGTCGACCGTCGGCGGGCAGACGAGCACCTCGACGCCCTCGGGGATCTCGGGCAACGCGGCCACGAGCTCCTGGGCAAGCGCAACGGCGTCGCCGATGTTGTTGTTCATCTTCCAGTTGCCCGCGATAAGGGTAGTGCGATTACTCGGCATCGTTCAGAGCCTCCACTCCAGGAAGAGCCTTGCCCTCGACGAGCTCCATGGAAGCGCCACCGCCGGTGGAGATCCAGCTCATCTTGTCGGCCAGGTCGAACTTGTTGATAGCGGCCACGGAATCACCGCCACCGATGATGGACGTGCAGTCGGCCTCGGCCACGGCGCGGGCCACGGCCTCGGTGCCATGCGCGAAGTTGTCGAACTCGAACACGCCCATGGGACCGTTCCAGAACACGGTCTTGGCGCCCTTGATGGCCTCGGCGTAGAGCTCCTCGGTCTTGGGGCCGATGTCCATACCCTCGCGGTCGTCCGGGATAGCGTCGGAAGCGACGACCTCGGGCACGGCGTCCTCACCGAAGTGATCGGCAACGCGGTTGTCGATGGGGAGCAGGATCTTGACGCCCTTCTCCTCAGCCTTCTTCAGCATCTCGCCGGCGCGCTCGACCCAGTCGTCCTCCTTGAGGGACATACCCACGCTCATGCCCTTGGCGAGGAAGAAGGTGTAGGCCATGCCGCCACCGATGATCAGGGTGTCGGCGGAGTCGATGAGGTTCTCCAGCACGCCGATCTTAGAGGACACCTTGGAACCGCCCACGATGGCGACGAAGGGACGCTCGGGCTCGGCGAAGATGCCAGTGAGCGTGTCGACCTCCTTCTCGAGCAGGAAGCCGGCCACGGCGGGCAGGAACTCGGCGGGGCCCACGACGGAACCCTGGGCGCGGTGCGCGGTGCCAAAGGCGTCGAGCACGAACACGTCGCCGTAAGAAGCGAGGGTCTTGGCGATCTCGGGGTCATTCTTCTTCTCGCGCTTGTCGAAGCGGACGTTCTCGAGCACGAGGACGTGACCGGGCTCGAGAGCCTCGACGGCAGCGGCGGCATCCTCACCGTAGGTGTCGGCGACGAAGGTCACATCGAGGCCGGAAAGCTCGGCGAGCTTGGCGGCAACGGGCTCCAGCGAGAACTCGGCCTCGAAGCCGGTGCCGGCCGGACGGCCGAGGTGGCTCATGAGGATGACGCGAGCGTTGTGCTCCACGAGATAGTTGATGGTCGGGAGGGCGGCCTTGATGCGGGTGGTGTCGCCCACAACGCCGTCCTTGATCGGTACGTTGAAGTCAACGCGAACAAGCACGCGCTTGCCGTCGACATCGATGTCGCGGACGGTCTTCTTGGTGAAAGCCATGTCCATTCCTTTCTGGGAATACTCGGCGGGGCGCATCCCCGCACGCAGCGCACCACCAATGCAGCACGCAGATGTTTGGCGCCAGACCACGCACAGACGTGGCACACCATGCGGTGCGTTTCATCCAAAAAGGGCGCGACCCCCGGGCAGATGCCGTAAGGCCGCGCCCTCCTGTAGACGCTTGGTCTAGCTACGAGCGAGCTCGCGCAACTTAGGCAACGAACTTCTCAAAGTACTTGATGGTGCGGACCATCTGAGAGGTGTAGGAGTTCTCGTTGTCGTACCAAGAGGTGACCTGAACGAGGGTCTGGCCGTTGCCAAGATCAGAGCACATGGTCTGAGTGGCGTCGAAGATGGAGCCGTGGGTCTCGCCGATGATGTCGGTGGAGACGATGTCGTCCTCGTTGTAGGCGAAGGTCTCGGAGATGGTCTCGGCGTAAGCCTTCATAGCGGCGTTGACCTCGTCGACGGTGACCTCCTTGTCGACAACGGCATAGAGGTTGGTGAGGGAGCCGGTCGGCGTAGGAACGCGCTGAGCGGCACCGATGAGCTTGCCGTTGAGCTCGGGGAGCACCAGGCCGATGGCCTTGGCAGCACCAGTGGTGTTGGGGACGATGTTGACGGCGCAGGCACGGCTACGACGCTTGTTGCCCTTGCGCTGCGGGCCGTCGAGCGGCATCTGGTCGCCGGTCCAGGCGTGAATGGTGGTCATGATGCCGGACACGATGGGAGCGAAGTCGTTCAGACCCTTGGCCATCGGGGCGAGGCAGTTGGTGGTGCAGGAAGCAGCGGAGATGATGTTGTCCTCAGCGGTCAGCGTCTCATGGTTGACGTTGTACACGATGGTGGGCAGATCGCTGCCGGCCGGAGCGGAGATGACGACCTTCTTGGCGCCAGCGTTGATGTGGGCCTGAGCCTTAGCCTTGCTGGTGTAGAAGCCGGTGCACTCGAGAACGACGTCGACGTCGAGGTCGCCCCAAGGCAGGTTGTTGGCGTCGGCCTCCTTGTAGATCTTGATCTCCTTGCCGTCGACGACGATGGAGTCCTCGGTGGCCTCGACCTTATGATCGCGGGAGTAGTTGCCCTGCGTGGAGTCGTACTTCAGCAGATACGCGAGCATGTCGGGAGAGGTGAGGTCGTTGATGGCGACGATCTCGGAGCCCTCGTGACCGAACATCTGACGGAAGGCCAGACGACCGATACGGCCGAAGCCGTTGATAGCAACCTTAACTGCCATGTGTGTCTCCTTTCGCTGGTCCTCCCGCGGGCTTTTTGCCCGCCGTTGAGGGCCGAAAACTAACCACTCGCCTAATATACCTTTTTTTCCACGACGTAATCGCGCCATTTGTGAAATCTGGATATTTCTCGCCCATTGAAGCGTTTCATACTTTAGGACCGATCAAGGTGCATGCCATGAGCCGCTGGCACAGATTACTCGCCACGTGCCTGAGCCACGAGCTTTTCCAGGCGCAAAACACGGTGGTACAACGCGGATTTTGACAGAGGTGGCTCCACGAGCGCGCCGAGATCGCGCAAGGATAGGTCGGGGTTGGCCTCGCGCAGCGTGCAAAACGCTTCAAGTGCCTCGGGCAGATCGTCGCGCAAGCCCAGGCGCTCGAGGTCCTCAATGAGTTCGAGTTGGCGCTGGGCGGCACCGGCGCTGCGCGTCTGATTGGCAAGCTCCGCATTCACACGGCGATTGACCTCGTTTTTCACTGACTTCACCGCACGCGCCTCCTCGATCTCGGCGCACGCGCGGTTCGCCCCCAGGACTCGCAAGAGGTGCTTGATGTCATCGGCGCTCTTCACGTAGACGGCGAACGCGCCACGGCGTGCATTCACCCGGGCATGCACACCCAAATCCTCAAGTAGCAGGGCAAGATGCTGGGCAAAACGCTCGCCTTGCACCGCAATCTCCAAATGAAAGTCGCCGCGCGGGTCGGCCACGAAGCCGCCGGCGATGAGCGCGCCGCGCACGTAGGCCTTGCGGCAGCAGGTACGCCCCACGATGTGCTTGGGAATCCCCTGCACGAGCGCTCCGGAGCGGTCCAAAATCCCCAGCAGCACAAGCGCCTTGCCCAAATCCGGCTGATCGGGCAAGACGATAAGGTAGTTACGCACCTTGTGCAGGATCGAACGGCGCACGGTCAGGTCGGTTTTGAGCTTCAAGATCCGATGCGTGAGCTCGATCATCGTGCGCGCCACCGCGCCCGTTTCCGTCGCGACCTGCAAACGGTAGCGATTGGGGCCCGCCAGCGAAAGCGTACCGCAAACGCGCGCCAGCGCCGCGAGCGTCGCTAGACTGCAGTATTCACATTCAGGGGCGCAGCGCGCAAGCTCATCGCGCACCTCTGCGGTAAACGACATCGGGCTAGTTCACCGCCTCGGCAAGCGCGGCGGCCAAGCGCTCTTCATCGTGTACCGCCGGCTGGGACGCACCGGTGAAATCGCGTACCATGACGCGACCGCATAACGCCGCGATCCGGTCAAGGTCACCCCTGTCGGCGCGAATCGGGCCGAATGGCGCGTCCTTAGCTGCGGCGATCTGGCGCGCGGACACCACCTTGCACCCAGCGCTCCCGTCCGGCGCCCCTTCATCCACCGGATCCGCCGGACGCCCAGGCTCCCCGGCAGGCGCAACCCGCGCGTACGCACGACGACGGGCATAGGGGTACACGAATTCAGGGCGCTCGGCCTTGTGCACCAACACCACGTCAAGCGCGCCGGCAAGCCCATGGGACGCCAGCGCCTCAACGTGATCGGCAACGGAAAACCCACTCGTCTCCCCCAGCGAATCGATTTTTGGACACACGAACACGCGTGTGGCGCGCGTGGCGTGCAGCGCCTCGCGGATACCGCGCACCAGGACGTTGGGAACGATGGAGGTGAACAGCGAACCGGGCCCCAGCACCACAAGATCGGCGGCCACAATCGCTTCAACGGCCCGCTCGTTGGCAGCCGCATCGGCCGGTTCGAGCCACACGCACTCCATCGGCTCTTCCCCATACGAGATGCGCGCCTGCCCATGAACGGTGATGCCAGAGCGCGCACGCCCGGCAAGATGCACGGAATCGAGGGTCGAGGGGTGCACATGCCCAACGCAGCCCAGCAGGCCCTCGCATGCGTCGATGGCCTCCACAAACGACCCTGTTTCCTTGGCGAGCGCCACCAGCAGCAAATTGCCCACAGCGTGATCCTCGATGGAGGCAAACCGATGCGCGAACGCGCGAACAAGCGGCGTCGTTGCGTCGGCGGCCAAGGCCGATAGGCATTTACGCACGTCTCCAGGCGGCACGACGTGCTCGCGCTCGCGTAAAAGACCCGTGGAGCCGCCGTCATCGGCCATCGCGACCACCGAGTCGATATGCGCCCCCATCCGGCGCAGCGCACCGATCAATTTTGGCTGGCCCGTTCCCCCGCCGATGGAAACGGCCCGCAGCGACCTCGGCTCCATCTCCCTATCCCCTGAGGTTCGCTTTAGCGAGATCGCGATGGGAAATGCCCACATGGTACTGCTGGCGCTCAAGATAGCGTGCCGTTGCCTCGGCGATGGCCACCGAGCGATGCTGGCCACCCGTGCAGCCGATGGCGATGGACAGCTGTGGCTTGCCCTCGGCCACATAGCCGGGCATCACCGCGTCGAGCAGCTTGAACCAGGCATCGAGGAACTCCTGCGTCTTGGGATGATCGATCACGAAATCGGCGACCTTGGCGTCGAGGCCCGTGCACGTGCGCATCTCGGGATCGTAGAAGGGATTGGGCAAGAAACGCACATCGATCATGAGGTCGGCCTCGATGGGCATGCCGTGCTTGAAGCCAAAGGAAAACACGTGGACATCCATGAGTTGCTGGTCAGTCAGCTCGGAAAACGCCGTTTGGAGGCGTTTGCGCAAGGTGGCTGTGCGCATGCGGCTCGTGTCGATCACCATATCGGCGCGATCGCGGATGCTGCCGAGTGCCATGCGCTCGCGCTGGATGGCGTCAGCCGTCGTCTCGCCACGCTTTGCCAACGGGTGACGGCGGCGATTCTCGCTATATCGGCGGATGAGCACCTCGTCGGACGCCTCGAGGAACAGCACCTTGCAGCTCATCTCGTGTTCTTCGAGCGTCTTGATGGTGTCGAGCAGCTCGTCGAACAGCCCCTGGCTGCGCAGGTCGCTCGTGACGGCCAAATGGCGACCAACGCCGGTATTGATGCCGACGATCTGAGCGAGTTGCAAGATGAGGCTCGGCGGCAGGTTATCGATGCAGAAATAGCCCATATCCTCGAACACGTGCATGGCCTGGGTGCGGCCGGAACCAGACATGCCGGTGATGATGACGATGTCGGGCACGCGGTCGGCGAGCTCAGCCGAGGTGATGGTGTTGGGATCTGCCATAGGGTCTCCAAGCGTATGCGATGTTTGGCACCAGTATACCCGCGAATGAGGGTGCGGCATCGCCTGGGTGACCCCGAGTGCGTTGCATTGCGTCCGCGCAGGCCCCGGGCACGTTGCTTTCGGGCGTGGTTCGCTTCGCCTCTGAGGGCCCCGGGCACGTTGCTTTCGGGCGTGGTTCGCTTCGCTCACAAAACGCCCTGCAGCAACATGCCTGGGACCAAGCAATCTCGCGTACAAAACACCCTATAGCAACATGCCCGGGACCGAGGTTCGCCGCTTCGTCTATCGCACCGCAGCAACAGGGCCGGGGCCTGGGGGTACCAACTCTTCAACACGCTGGTTCCGCCTACTTGGCTACGACTCGGCGCGGGCGGCGTCCAGGGCGCGCAGGCTCTCGTAAATTGCGTGGGCGACATCGGCCGGCACGCCTTTGACCTCGGCAATCTCAGCCTCACTCGCCGCGCGCAGGCGCTTCATGGAGCCAAAATGGCGCATGATGGCCTTCTTGCGCGTCGGGCCCACGCCGGCGACCTCATCCAAAATCGAGACGGTCATGGCCTTGCCGCGCAGCTCGCGGTGGAAGGTGATGGCGAAGCGGTGGCTCTCGTCGCGAACCTGTTTGATGAGGTAGAGCGACGCCGAGCCGCTCGGCAGCACGATCGGCGTGTCGTCCCAAGGGACGAACACCTCCTCATCTGCCTTCGCCAAGCCGCACACGGGGATGTCGAGCCCGAGTTCCTCCAGCTGCTTGATGGCGGCCGTGAGCTGCGGACGGCCACCGTCCACCACCAGCAGGTCGGGACGGGACCCAAAGCGCTCATCGGCCATACGCTCAGGCGCGTAGCGGCGGCCGAGCACCTCGCTCATGGACACGAAGTCATTGGCCTCATCGAGCTCGGTGCGGATCTTGAAGCGACGGTACTGGCTCTTGTCGGGCTTGCCGTTGGTGAACACCACCATGGACGCCACCGTGAAGGCCCCGTGCAGGGTCGAGATGTCGAAGCACTCGATGCGCATCGGCGGCGCGTCGAGGGCAAGGGCGCTCTCCAACTGCAGCAACGCCTGATTGGTACGGTCATCCGAATAGCCGGTACGCAGCATGTAGCGCATAAGAGCGTGCCGGGCGTTGCGCTCGGCCATCGCGAGCAGGCGGTGCTTCTCGCCGCGTTGCGGGCGGTGCAGACGGCACACGCGACCGCGCTTGGCGGTGAGCCATTCCCCGATTACCTCGGCGTCCGGAACCTCGACGGCCACGTCGACCTCGCCGGGGATGTCGGATGTCTCGTCGTAGTACCGCTTCACGAACCCTGCCGCAAGCTCCACCTCGTCCACATCGAGGCCCTTGTCCAAGATGAACTCGCAGGTGCGCTGCACGCGGCCCTCGCGCACCACGAACACGCAAGCGCCGGCGATCGTCTCCTCGCGGTAGAACCCGACAAGGTCCAGATCCACGCTCGTGGGGAACACCACCTGCTGGCGGTCGTCCAGGCCGTCGATGACCTCGAGGCGGCGCTTGATGCGGGCGGCGCGCTCGAAATCGAGCTCGGAGGCGGCATCGGCCATGTCGGCCCTGAGCTCGCGCACGACCTCGCTGCGGTGCCCGGCCAAGAAGCGCTCGACGCGGCGCACGTTGGCGGCGTACTCCTCGCGACTCACCATGCCGGCGCACACGCCCGGGCCGCGCCCCACGTGGTAATCGAAGCACGGCCGGCCCTTCTGCGCGCAGATGAGCTCAACGAGGTCGGCCTCGGCGCCCCCCTTGTCGAGCAGACGGCGCACGCGCTTCCACTCAGCGCAGGTCGCCGTGCAAATGGGACACACCTTGCGCAGCGTATCGATAGTGTCTCGGGCAGCGCGGCTATCGGTATACGGACCGTAGTAGCGCGTGTCGCGGCGGTGTTTCTCACGCGTGTACTTGATGGCGGGAAATACATCGCCGCGCGTAATGGCGATATAGGGGTAGGACTTGTCGTCCTTGTAGTCCACGTTGAAGTACGGATGATACTGGGCGATGAGCTCGCGCTCGAGTACCAGCGCCTCATGCTCGCTTCCCACCACGATGTAGTCGAAGCTCTCCACGAGTTGCATCATGAGCGGAATCTTGGCGCGATCGTCGGTCAGGGTGACGTACTGGCGCAAGCGAGCGCGTAGGTTCTTTGCCTTGCCCACATAGATGACGCGTCCCTCGGCGTCCTTCCACAAATAACAGCCCGGGTCGGTGGGCACCTTGGCAACCTGCTCGACCAGGCTGGGCGCATGCCCCTCCCCTTCCGCGCGCACATGCGCTGCGGCGGCACGCGCGTCAAACGGCGCAATGGGCAGGTTCTCACCGGGATGACCCGCGGCATCGAGCGGGCGGGGCGAGCGCGCTGGGGCGCCCGTTCGTGTTTCGCGCGCGTCCATCGCTATTTGAAGAGCTTCCGGTAGAGCTTGAGCGCGCCGTCCCACACCCCGTACAACGGTGAGAGCGGGCGGTCGAAGGTGCCGATCCACAGGGTGGGCTCACGCGCGAACAGCATCTTGAACGTGCTGATGCCGTCGTTGAGCAAGCCGTTCAAGTCGTAGAGCTTGGCGCCGCGCGCCTTGGCGGCGCGCATGGCCTCCCATTTGAGCAGGTAATTGGCGCGCAGGCGCTTGCCCTCGTCGGTCACGCCGCCCCACAGCTCAAACGCGGTGCCGGACGTGGTGGCATTCCACAAAAACGCGAGCATGCGACCCTCGAACTCGGCTACGAACACCTGGTTGATGTCCTCGCACGCCGCAAAGGCCGTGCGGTAGAAGGCATCCTCGTGGATGAAGAACTCATCGGTCTCAGCCGTATTGCGATAGATGTCCAAGATGCCATCGAGGTCGGCCGCAGTGGCCGCGCGCACCGTCACACCCGCGCGGGCCGCCTTGCGAATGTACTGACGCGCCTTCTTGGAATGCAAGCCCGCCATGATCTCGTCCTCGGAGGGCGTAAGGTCGATAGCAGCGGTATTGGGGATGAAAATCTGCTCGCCCGCCCGCCAGGTATTGCCAAGTGCAACGGAGCCCGCGGGTACCGCTGGATCGATTTTGAGGGAGACGGCATGGACATGCTCGCGGCACCACTCGGCCATGGCGTCGGCCGCAGCAGGCAACTGCACAGAGTCATCGACAACGGGGCCGCGCGGCGCATAGCAGATCTGCCCAAACGGCCAGGGCAATTTGCGCACGAGCACCTGGCAAGCACCCAGGAAGGCACCGTCGCGCGTGCACAGCACGCGATGCGCGCGCCACGAGCCCGTCTGCTCTTTGAGCACACCCCATCCCCATGCCTGCATTGGATGGCCCGCATGGGCGTCTACCAGCTCATCCCATGCAGCCGCATCCGTGATCTCGCGATATTTCAGCATGCGCGTCTCCGCCTTCCTCAAGCGTTTCTCGTTGAAAAAACTCTATCATGCCCGCAGTGCCTTGCATCAAGATGACACATCGGTATAATAGAGAACGCTTTCTTGCCGACGTAGCTCAACGTTAGAGTACCGGTCTCGTTTTCCGGGGATGCAGCGTTCAACTCCTGCCGTCGGCTCCACTGATTCTCCAGCCGCCAGCGTGCGGCCTTTTTTCTATACCGCCTCACCCAAGGGGGAACTCCATGGCCACCACGAGCGCAACGGCAGACTTCATCCCGGTCATCCTGGGGGGCGATATCGGCGCCTATGCACTGGGGCGCGAGTTCCACGAAGCCTATGGCGTCACCTCGGTATCTGTCATCCAGGAACCCATCGGCATCATCAAGCACTCTCGCATCTTTGAGCACGAACCCATCGAGCACCTCGATGCGAGCAGCGTGCGAGGGGCGATCGAACGGGTGCAGCGCCGTCATCCAGGTGCCACCGTCCTGCTCATCACCAACTCCGAGGCGTGCATCCCCGCGCTTGCCGAGGTCCTGGGCAGTCTGCCCGGCGTGGTGAGCCCCACGCCCGCACTCGATGTCATCGCTCAGACCTCGGATAAATTCCGTTTCGGCGAGCTGTGCCGCTCGTTCGGACTCGACACGCCCCTCACCGAGCGCATACAGCTCGCCGGCACGGACGCGATCGCACGGACGGCCCTGCCCTTCCCCGTGGTGGCAAAGCCGGCCTTCTCCCCCGAATACGCGGCGTTTCTCAACCGCGGGTTCAAAAAGGTCTACTTCATGCAGAACCAAAGCGAGCTCGACGCCCTCTGGCATGACCTGCGCGCTGCGGGCTTTGCCGGGACATTCTTGGTGCAGGAGCTCATCGCCGGCGACGACACCTACATGGATTCCATCACCCTGTACATCGACAGCACGGGCACGCCCACGCTTTTCGGTGGCGCCAACGTCCTGCTCGAAGACCACGCACCCACCATGCTCGGCAACCCGGTGGCCATGATCACCACGCCCATGGAGCACCTCTGGGACCGATGCGCCCAGATGCTCACCTCCATCGGGTATCGGGGATTTGCGAACTTCGACATCAAGCGCGACCCCGCCACCGGGCGACATCTGCTCCTTGAGGTGAATCCGCGCATCGGACGCAACTCCTACTACAACTGCGCGGCTGGCGCGAACCCCATGCGATTCTGCGTTGAGGACCTCGTGCACGGGCAGCGCATGAAGCCCGTTCGCATCACCCGCGAGGTGCTCTACACGCTGGTGCCCACGCGCCTGCTGCGACGCTACGTTCGAGAGCCCGCGCTACAGGCGCGCCTTGAGGCGCTCATCAGCGCGGGCAAGGTTTTCGACCCGCAGCGCTATGCAGCAGATGGCGGGCTGCGCCGTCGGTTGGATGTCGAGCTCACGGAGTGGAACCAATACCGCAAGTTCAAGCAGCACTACCCGGAGCCGACCGATACCTCGTTCTAGACGCCTCGACCATCTGGGGCGCCGCCGCAAGAAGGCCGCATACTACCGCGTGCGCCCCAGCATGCGGCCCATGCGCGCAAACAGCGCATCGAAGAAAGGCGCCTCGGACACGTGCGCCGCATAGGCGCCGCCAAAGGCAACCAGAAGCGCGGGGATACCCGCCACGGCAGCATACAGAAGGTTGCGCGCCATGCCCACAGCTGGTCCCAGCACGAACGTCAGCCCCTGGAGCAGCGCCCAGCCAGCCAGCGCGCCCACCGCGCCGAACACGACGGCGTGCAGCGCCGAGCGCACCACGCCACCCATGCCAAACGGCCCGATCTCACGACGGATATGCCACAGCGTCACCACGTCAACCGCGATGAAGAAAAACGTCGAGCTGAACGGCACCACGTACAACCCGTACACCGGCGTGAGCGCGATGCAGAACCCAACCTGAACCGCGGCGGCGATACAGGTCGCCACTGCATAGAACTTCATCTTCATGAGCGATGAGCACACCTTTTGAAGATAGGTGGAAACGCCGTAAAACGGCAGGGCGAGCGCTTGCACCTGAAGATAGGTGGCGGTCAGCGCCGCATCCTCGACATCGAACCCGCCGATAATGGCGATGAGCTGCGGTGCGAACACCACGAGCAGCGCAACGCAGAGAATCATGGTGAAGGTGATTTTACGGATGCCCGAGGCGACGGTGCGGCGGTAGGCGTCCATGCGACCCGCCACGCGGAAGTTCGACAACTCGGTGAACATCGTTGTGGAAATCGGGATTGCCAGGATGGAAAACGGCAGCACATACCACACGCGCGAATAGTACGCGATGGCCGCGCCGTTGGCCGTCACCTGCAGGGCGCATGAGGACTGCACCGCATTCGTGGGGAACGACGCAAAGGTCACGATGAGCGTGGGCAACCCGATGGCCAGGGTGTCGCGAATGGCGGGGTCATGGATATCGACGCGGAACCGCAAGCGCACCCCATGGCGGCGCAGCGCCGGGATCTGGATGAGCACCTGGGACGCCACGCCAAGGGGGTTGCCGACGGCCAAGATGATCAGCGCTTGCTCCCACCCCATCAAACCGCGCTGCACCACGAATGCATACAGCGTAAACGAGGCGATGGTGATGAGGTTGTTCACGATGGGTGCGGCGTTGCTCCACACATAATCGCGCTCGGCGTTCAAAACGCCCGAGATGATGGAAGACGCACCATAGAGCATGACTTCGAAGGCAAAGAATCGGAAGAACCAGACGGCGAGGTCGAAATCGAAGTCCGCATTGGCACCGGCCGACTGGGTCCATACCAAAGGCGCGGCGAACACCAGGCACAAAACCGAGAGCGCGCCCATGACGAGCAACACGAGCGACAGCAGGTTCGATGCGTACGCCGCCGCGCCGTGCGCGCCCAGGCGCTTGCGCACCGAAAGGTACACGGGCAAAAACGAGGTGATGAGCATGCCGCCCACCACGAGCTCGTACAGGAAGTTCGGCAAGGTAGCCGCCACGGTATAACAGCTCGCCACCGCCATCAGGGCGCCGGACAGCGCGTTAGCCTGCGCCATGGTGCGTCCAAACCCCGTAATGCGGCTCAGGATGACCAGCATGCTCGCACCGTTGGCCTTGCGCGCCGCGAGCTGCTCGACCTCCTCCTCCGTCTCCTCCCCAGCTAAAGCCTCAGTTGCAGCCGAGGCGGACACCTTGCGGGACGCCGGGTTCATGCCAGCCCCTGTGGTGCGGTCATCGGCCAAGGCCACGAGCTGCGCGGTGGAATCGGGCTGGACAGCGACGTGCGGATGCGGCACGGCGCGATCGACGCGAGGTGGCGCGGCGAGCTTCGCACCAGGTGCGCCCGCTTGCCCAGCGGGGTGCGCAGCCTCCGCCGCCAACATGAACTGCGCCGTCTCATCTGGAGCAAGAGCCGCATGCGAACGCACGGGCATCGCAGTGCCCAGCGGAGCCGATACAGGGGCGCCAGCAACGCGCGTATCGCGCGCTGCCTGCATGAACGCCGCCGTCTCATCGGGGCGCAACGGCCGGCCGGATGCCACCGGGCGCGCCTCGGCACCAACCGCTTGCCGCAAGGCAGGCTGATGCCGGGATGGCGCGAAATGAGCCCCGCGCGGATGCATCTGTTCTGCCATCGGCTTTCCTCGCTTCCCCGCCACCAGGTGACGATACATGCAACGCCCCCGGACATGCCGGGGGCGCCAGAACACTTCTTCGCAGACGTTCGCCACGATAGCTTGTCACACCGGCGAGCCGCCACCCACGTAGTTGCCACCGGTGGAAAGGGTGCCGGTCACGACGCCCACGCCGGGCATCGAGGCATGCACGTAGCGACCACCGCCCGTGTAGATGCCAACATGGTAGATCTTGCTCGTGTTGCCACCCGTGCCCCAGAACACCAGATCGCCCGGCTTCAGGCTGGAAATATCGTAGACCAGGTGGCCCTTGTTGCGCACCACGTTGAACTGCTGCTGCGACTGATGCGGAATGCTATATCCCACCTGCGCATACGCAAAGGAAGTCAAACCCGAGCAGTCAAATGTGTTCGGGCCGCCCGCACCCCACACGTAGGGCTTGCCGACCTGCGCCAGCGCCACGTCAACGACGCTCGACGGCGCGTTGCCCGAATCGGTGTTGCCGTTGTTGCTCGGAGGGGTCATGGGCTTGGAGGGCACGTTGCCGCCCGTGGAGCCGCCGCCATCATTGCCGGTGCCACCACCCGTAGAGGGGTTGTTCTGGTTCTGCTCCTGCTGCTTGGCCGCCTCCTCGGCTGCCTTGCGGGCCGCTTCCTCCTCGGCGGCCTTGCGAGCGGCCTCCTGAGCGAGCTGATTTTTCAGTTGCGTGTCCAGTCCGCTGTAAAACGCCTGCTGCTGCTGGACCTTGCTCGCGACCTCCGCCGTCTTGGTCTCCTGCTCCGCCACGAGCGCCTGCTGCTCAGCCTCCTGCTCAGCAAGCTCGGTCTCCTTCTGGCGGAGCTCCTCGACGGCGGTCTTGACCTCATCGATCACCTGCGCATCGGCATCGGCGACCTTGTTCGCATAGAAGATGCGGGAAAACAGATCGTCGAAGTTGGCGGACCCCAGCACAACCGAAAGCAGCGAGGCACCGCCCTGCTTGTAGGTCGAGGAGGCACGATCGGCGAGCACCTTTTGGCCCTCGGCGACTTCCTCCTTCTTTTCCTCGATATCTGCGCGTGTTTCCTCGATCTGCGTCTGGATGTCGGCCAAATCCTGCTGGACCGTTGCCAGCTGGCCGCTCGCGAGCTCGAGCTCCATAGTATAGGATTGCAGAGTCGCGTACGCGTCGTTCACGCGCTGCTGCAATTCGGCCGTATCATCGGCGTGCGCGGCCATCGGCACACCGGCCATCACCAAAGACATCGAGAGCATGCAAGCCGTCGTGGCGCATGCGGTTCGTTTAAGCTTCATATGGTGCATCCTTACGTCTCTTGGGTGCATACCAGCATACCAATCAAGTTCGACCCTCGCCAGCCAATCCACAGGCACGGCAGAATAGCTTCATATCCATGGAGCGGGTTTTCCACGTGCCGCACGTTGGATCCCCCGCGCTTGCCTTCTTCCCGCTCAAACCGTACATGCGCTGCTCCGGCCCACCATTTTGGCATCATTGCTCCTGAGCCCGAGGGTGCGCCTCCAGGTACACCTCACGCAAATGCGTACGATCGACATGCGTGTAAATCTGCGTGGTTGCAATGTCCGCGTGACCCAAAATCTCCTGCAACACGCGAAGATCGGCGCCGCCCGCCAACATGTGGGTGGCAAACGAGTGACGCAGCGTGTGCGGATGCAGTCCCTCAATCCCCACCACACGGCCCGCGCGCTCACACAGGGCGTGAACGCTTTGGCGCGAAAGCCTGCCGCCACGCATGTTGAGAAACACCGCCGAGGTTTGCCCGCCATTGCGAGCGTGACCTAGCAATTCCTGGCGGGCGCCGCCCAGCACATACGATGCGAGCGCCCGGCGCGCCGCGCCGGCAATGGGGACGATGCGCTCCTTCGAGCCCTTTCCCTTCACGCGCATGTATTCCTCGTCCAGATGCAAATCGTCCACATCCAGCCCCGTCAGCTCGCTCACGCGCAAGCCACAGCCATAGAGGACCTCCAAGACCGCGCGATCGCGCGCACCGGGAGCCGTGTCGGGAAAGGGCTGATCGAGCAGGGCGGCCGCCTGATCGGGCGAGATGCACTCCGGCAGGCGATCGGCGGCGCGATACAGATGCATCGCCGAAGTGGGGTGCGTTGCCGCCATGCCCTCGCGTATCATGAAGCGGTGCAGCCCCTTGATGGTCGACATGAGCCGGTTGATGGACGTCCCCGCCGCCCCCGCCTCGCGGCGAGCCGCGATAAGCGCTTCGACATCGGCTCGCGTCACCTGGTCGGGCGCGGTGATCCCACGCTTGGCAAGATGGGCGCGGTACGCCTGCAAGTCACGCCTGTAGGCGGCGATCGTGTTGTCGGCCAGATTGCGCTCCACCGCCAGATGGTTCAAATACTCGGCACAGCACCGCTCAAGCTCCGTCACGCGTCTTCGCACCCCCTTCGCCTTTACTGCCTGCCCCACCATACCACGCCACGTATCACCCGCGGCCGAGGCCATGGGAGGCAACCGTGCCCGCCGTCCCCACGCTCGCATGGCACGACGCATGCCGCTTCCGTCAGTTTCCCAACGCACACGCCGCGCGGACGAACTCACGGAACAGCGGATGCGGGCGCGTGGGGCGGCTCTTGAACTCGGGGTGCGCCTGCGTGGCGACGAACCACGGGTGCGCATCGCGGCGCAACTCGACCATCTCGACCAGCTCGCCATCCGGGCTCGTGCCGGACACGACCAAGCCGGCCGCCTCCAGCTCCTCGCGGTACGCGCTGTTGAACTCGTAGCGATGGCGATGGCGCTCCTGCACCAGCGCCTCGCCGTACGCCTCCGCAGCGAGCGTGCCTGCGACAAGCGCGCACGGATACGCGCCCAGACGCATGGTGCCGCCCTTCTCGGTCACGCCCTCCTGCTCATCGAGCAGATCGATGACGGCGTGCGCGCACTGCGGGTCGAACTCGGACGAGCTCGC